>JBBDIQ010000036.1:0-68667 GCA_040880345.1 Flavobacteriaceae bacterium | reverse complement strand
CTTTTAAAGTCACCCAACAACAAGCTCCCGAATGAAAATTTTGTTGGCCATTTAACACACGTCCAAATTCACAAATTTTGTTTGCCCTAACCCTAAAGGGAACAAAATTTGGTTTATGACTATTTATTATTGTATTCATCTTTTTAGTTCTATTTTTCTTTTAAAGTCACCCAACAACAAGCTCCCGAATGAAAATTTTGTTGGCCATTTAATACACGTCCAAATTCACCGTAAGTAAAAAAACCGGCCATTGGTGTTTTCCAGACTTCGGCAAGTCCGTCATTTTCATCGGTGACCATAGGACCAAGAATGGGCTCTCTTCCTGCACATGAAAAAATCAATAAGGCATCTGCCTCTTCATTGGTCTTTTGTTTTAATTCGGTGGCTTTTTCGATAACTTCTTCAACGATATCAAAATCCGGTGGATTGGTAAACCAAAATTTGGTACCTTCAGACATGGGCATATCCATCACCAACGCTTTTTCTTGATCATCAATTTTCATCGGTGATTTTAGAATGGTTTCATTTTCGTCTCTTTTAACAATAAAAGGATATTCAAAGGATAATTCTTCAAATATATTATAATTGTTTTGGTTGATTTTATCTTCTTTCCCAAGGTATTTCAGGTACAATTCCACAGCAGATTTTCCATCAATTTCATAGAGTAGGTTGTCTATACTTTTAGTAACTGTTCTTGTGATTCCTAATGGTTTCCATCCTGTAATAGCCATTCCTTTTAAATTGATTTTATCGCCATCCAATACTAAAGCGACTATACCAATATCTGTTTCTTCATCGTTTGTAAACACAAAAGTTCCCTTTAACTCCCAATCGTCACCGGCCATACCACCAAAAAATATTTTTTCCAATCCCAGGTGTTGTTTAAGATGGGTTACCATTTTATCTCCCTCAAAAAATTCGCCTTTTTTACTGAGGCCTGTACTGCAAACTATAAGTGATGGATTGTTAAATTGTTGTAGTGTTTTTTTAGCTAAAGAAGAAACGGCTTCATCCAGGCTTCTATCAACAATATTCTCAAATAGAATACTGTAATGTGCTTTTGATAATTCTAAAAGCAAAACAGCAATTTTGCCTACAGTTTGAATATCATTTATAAACTCTCCGCAAGAGGTGGCTCCAAAGACATCTATATTGTTGGAGTCTAATAATTTTCTAATGGCCTTTCTGTCCTGTTTTACGGACATAAAAACGATTGCGACAGTTGGTTTAAAACCGTCTGCCATGGCATTGGATAAGGCCTTTTCAATGTCTGAAACTGATGAACCGTGTATTGATTTTGCTTTCATAGTTGTTTTTTTGTTATCCTGAACTTGTCCAAGGGTTATTTTTCTTTTAATACCACTACACAACAGGTGTTGTTGTGAAACTCATGTTTTCCCCGTTTGGATTTTCCATACTCTCCATAAGTAAAAAAGCCAATCATCGGAGCATTCCAAACCGCTTGGACCCGCTCAATTTCTTCGCTGGTCATTACACCGAATGACAAATACCGGCTGATGCAGGAAAACATAATGAGTGCATCGGCGTCCTGAAGCTGTTCTTCTTTGACTTCCGTACACTCTTCAACAACGGTGTCAATCACATCAAAATCAGGGGGTAAGGAGAACCGTACTTTTGAACCTTGTGGAACATTACCTGCACAAATCAGTGATCTGTCTTCAATATTTCCCATTTGTGCAGTTCTCATCACCGCGGGAGCGTTTTCTCTTTCCAATTGCAGCGGATAATAGGCTCCCAGATTGAAGACGGTGTTGTTAAACTGATCGTCCAGGTTAAGCCCCAGGTATTTAATGACCAAATCGAGTGCGGGCTCATCATCAATGGTATAAACGATATTCCCCTCACTTTTGGTGACGGTTTTAGTGATTCCGATTGGTTTCCAGCCACAGGTGGCGACACCGGATAGTTCGATTTTGTCACCATCAATAAGGAGAGCCACCAGGCCTTTGATACTGCTTTTGCCATAGGTGAACGCTTTGGGTCCGGTCAAAGTAAGGTCATCGCCGGCCATACCGCCGAAAATGGTGGCCCCACCTCCAAATCCATCTTCAATGCCTTTTATGATTTCCTCGCCATCCATTTCATTACTCCAACCGGATGCAATGATGAATGCCGCATTCGCGAACGTTTTATTTCCTTCTTGACCGAGTTGTTTTGCTATGTCATACTCGTTACTATTCCCTGAATCCAAAAAGAATATTTTGAAATATGCCGGATTCATATCCAGCAGCATAATGGCAATACTCTCTTCTTCAATGTCACTATTGATAAATTCACCGGAAGATGTGGAACCAAAGATCTGAATCCCTTCCTTATTCAATAGTTGACACACAGCATCAATATCCCGTTTAAATGACATAAAGACGATGGCTAATGTTGGCTTGAATTCATCAGAAATTACTTTTTCTAATTCGGTTGAAATGGCTTCCGCCGATTTTCCTTTAATTGATTTTGCTTTCATAGTTTCTATGATTCTTGCTAAATTATTTTTCTTTCAATACTACCCAGCTTACAGTAGTTCCGTGCCATTCACAGCGGCCTTTATCCAGTTTTCCGAATTCACCCAATGAGAAAAAGCCCAGCATTGGCTTGTTCCACGTTGCGGCAAGCCCTTCTATTTCTGTGCTGATCATAGGCCCAAAGGTGCCCAGCCTGCCAACGCAGGAAAAAATGAGCATTGCATCTGCTTCGGGCATCTCTTTTTCTTTAATGGTTTTTGTGCTTTCGACCACCTTATCTATCACATCAAAATCGGGTGGCAGGGAAAATCGAAAAAGATCTCCTTCATTCACCTCACCGGCTATCATTACGGATTGATCGTCTGTATTAAAAAAGAGTGCCGGTCTCATAATCGCATTTCCTGATGCCCTCTCAAATTGCAATGGATAGCCCAGATCTGTGGGAAGCAACCCACTCGCTTGATTGGTAGAAACTAATATTTCATCTCCCAAAAATCGTCTGATCACATTCATTGCCGGTTCGTTATCAATCGTAAAAACCCAGGAACCTTCACTTTTTGTGATTTTTTTAGTTGTACCAACAGGTTTCCATCCGGAAACGGCCAATCCATTGATCAAAATTTTGTCTTTGTCAATAATGAGTGCCAATAAACCACCTGTACTGGATGCCGTATTGGTGAATAAGGTACCTGAAAAATCTTTGGGGTTACCGGCCACACCGCCCATAATGGTGGCCTCCTGACCTGCGGCATCTGTCAATCCCCTGATCAATTCATCTCCTGACATTTTGAAATCTATGGGGGAAATGATGAAGCCGGGATTTGCAAATAAGTTCTTTCCGGTGATTCCCGCCTTATGTCCGGCCTCATATACAGACGAATCGCCGTAATCGTTCAAAACAATGCTAAAATGTTCGGGTTTCATATCCAATAGCATAACTATGATATCAACTTCTGAAATTCCTTGTTCTGTAAATTTATGAGGTGCAGTGATTCCGAAAATCGCAATACCATTACGGTCAAATATGGATCGTAAACCTTCTATGTGTTCAATAGTGGTCAAGGTAATAATTGCAAGGGTTGGATTGAAGCCTTTACCTGTGCTTTCATCAAGAGTTTTTTTTATTTCAGCCGGCGAATTTCCTGTGATTAGTATTGATTTCATAAGCTAAACGGATAATTGGATTTTGAAAATAGTTCTTCCGGGTTTTGATTCAATGTCTAAGGTTCCAGCATGTGCCTTTATAATATCATTGGTAATACTTAGCCCAAGCCCCGTTCCTTCTGTTCCTTTTTTTGTAGTAAAAAACGGTTGCAGAATTTTATCTTGAATAGCATCCGGGATACCGGGACCGTTGTCTTCTACTTCTATGTGAATGGCGTTTGGTTCTTGTTTCGAACGCACCGTCAGTTTTGCAGGTTGTGTATCAGCAGTTTCGCGCATGGCATCAAAGGCGTTGTTACACAAGTTTAAAATGACTCTACTAAAATCTTCACCAATTAAAGAAACCGATTTGATTTTTGGGTCGAGTTGCAAATCGATGGTCACATTGATGGGGTTTTTCTTGGCGCGCATCCCGTGAAAAGCGAGGTTTACATATTCTTTAATCAGGGCATTCAAATCTGTGGATTCTATTTTGCCACTGCCACCGCGACTGTGTTGCAGCATGGATTTTACGATGCTATCGGCTCGGGTACCGTGTTCATGAACCTTTGTGAGGTTGCCTTTTACATCGTCAAGAATGGCCTTGATTTCAGCCTTGATTGCTGAATCATCTAGTTTCTTTAACTCCTCAAATACTTCATCGATGAGTTCATTACTGAGTTCTGAAAAATTATTAACAAAATTCAGTGGATTCTTGATTTCATGGGCGATACCTGCGGTGAGTTGGCCTAAACTGGCGAGCTTTTCCTGTTGGATGAGTTGGGCTTGGGTCGCTTTTAAATCTGTGAGGATTTTTTCCAATTGTTGTTTTTCGGCGAGAAGTGCCTTGGCTTGCGCTTCAGATTGAGCGAGATCGGTATAGCGCTGATAGGCAAATGTAAACACATTGCGAAAACGACTCAGGATTGATTTTTGATAATCGGGCAATACACCAAAATTTGAGATTCCAATGGCACCTTTACCAAATGCATATAAAATATAGGAGAGACTATCGGTATTGAGTAAGCGGGGGTCATCGGCTTCGCCATTTTTTCGTCGCATTTCTATAAGGTCCTGCAATTGTTTTCCTTCCAAGATCAATTCAGAAAACCCATCGGTGGTTGCCATAATGTCTTCCAGCTGTTCTTTTAATTTAGGGTCATCTTTGTAGGACATTTGTGTTACGGTACCACCCATTTCGTGCGAATAATCATAATCTGAAAAGGTTAAACCATCGCCATTATCTATATCGATTATTGAATTCCGGATATTATTAAAATCTAAAGCAAACAACTGCTCATACAATGCCTGGGCCACTTCAAGCATGTCGTCAGATTTGTTTAGACCAAGCGCAACAGAACGAACTTTTTCCAATGAAGCTTCAATTTTTGCTTCCATGGCTTGTGCTTCGGCGTTTGCCAGATCGGTATATCTTTTATAGGCGAATGTGAATACATTACGGAAGCGTTTTAATATTTCTTTTTGAGCATTGCTTAAAATCCCAAAATTGGAGATTCCAATAGCCCCGTTTCCGAAGGAATAAAGATTATAGGTAAGATGGTCTGTTTTGTGCAAGCGTGGATCGTCTTTTTCGCCATTTCTTAGTCGCGTTTCAATGAGTTCTTCAAGCTCATTGCCTTTCAGTTCAATTTCAAAAAAAGCATCGTTGCTGGATTGCACTTTTTTAATTTGTTGCTCAATAACCGGATCACCATAGAACGAGAATTCTGTAACTGCGCTTGACATATCGTGAGAATAGTCGTAGTCTAAAAAGGTTTCGTTCTCGTCGTTATGAATATCTATAATTGCATTTCGAATATCGGTAAAACCAAGTTCCAATAATTGCTCATATAAAACCTGAGCAATTTCCAGCATGTCATCAGACTTTTTAAGAGAAAGTGCTACGGTTCGCACTTTTTCAAGGGAGGCTTCAATTTTGGCTTCTTTGGCCTGGGCTTCTGCTTTTTGCAGGTCGAGGAAACGGGTATAAGTTTGTTCGAATACTTTTCCAAAGCGTTCAATAATTTTGTTTTCGGATGCTGTATAAGGAATTGAGGCATAATTGGCAAGAATCAACATGGTATTTGGATTGATAGCAATAGATCTTGCTATTCCTTTGCTCATTATATAATCATTATCTTCTTTTGTAAAAACTTTAGCCCGATTATCATGCTTGAGCAAATGATTATGCCATTCTTTATGCTCGGCGTTTGTGAGGATATCTGTAAAAAACGAAAGTGATTTTTTTTGAGCAACTTTTAAATTATTAAATATAGTAATATCAGCATAAGGAACAATAAACCTCATAGGTTGCGTTTTGCCTTTTGCAGATGTCCAAAATTTATAATTCTCATCTATTTTATTATGTGCAAAACTTACATGATTGAATTTAAAGTTTAGAGCAATTAATTGCTCCGAAACAACAGTTATTACATCCAATAGCTCTTCACTTTTATGCATGGCCATACTTCTAGACCGAACGCGTTCTAAAGCAACTTCAATCTGTGCTTCACGTGCTTGGGCTTCGGCTTTTTGCAAATCCTCAAAACGTTTGTAGGCCAAATCGAAAGCGGCACCCATTTTAGTGAGAATGGTTTCCATTTCATCGGATGGTTCACCCAACAAGTCTATGACAAGCTTCCCATTATTTAATTTTTTTACGGCGTGATGTAGGCATTTTAGTTGGGTTTCATTAATGAAGGTTTCAACTTCATCTGCCACTTTTGCTTGATTGTTTTCCTTTAGCCACCCAATGATTCTTTTTAAATCTTTCGTTTCCTGTTTTTCCAGAAAGTAATTTTCCGGGTTTTCCCAAACCCGTTTTACATATAAATACGGATCTGTTTTTTTGAGTTTAAAAGTAATATCGAAAGGAATTTGATAGCCGTTCTTGTCTTTTTCTAGAGTAGATAAATCCCACATGCGCACTTTGTCTTTACCTTCTTTCAGAAAAATAGTGGCAGCTACGACATCAGGGATATCCAAGCCCATCACTTCGTCTTTGAGTTTGGCGACGACGTCCAAAATCTCTTCAGATTTATGCATTGATAGGGCTTTGGCTCTTACACGTTCGACAGCCAGATTTATTTGTGCCTCTCTGGTTTGTGCTTCTGCCTTTTGAAGGTCGAGGAAGCGGGTGTAGGTTTGTTGAAACACTTTGGTAAAACGCAACATGACTTGTATCTGTTCTTGGGACAGTTTTTTACCACCAACAATCAATAAATAACCTTGTCTAAAATTGAAGGTGTGTACAACTATTTCCTTGGGTGAAATTTCAACCAATTGTTTTGCTGAAAACGGGAAGTTGGTACCTCGTTCTGCCACAAATGTTTGATGTGCAATGGTCTGTTTTCTGTTCAATTCGATGACGCAAAAAGTTTCTCGTTTTTTCCAGCTTGCTGTAATTTTCAGCATAGGTGGTGTTTCCTTATGTGGAATGCCGATGGCTTGATCTAAAATTTTTCCAGTAGAAGGATTAGGTGTGTAATTCCAGCCAATGTTTTCACTCTCATCCATTAAAACATATCCACTAGTAAAACATTCGATCCCAAGTTTAGTAATTTCATTACATAATAATTCACCAGCTTCTAAAAGTTCGCTACTGTTTTGCATGGACATACTTCTACTACGCACACGTTCTAAGGATGTTTCAACTTGAGCTTCTCTGGCTTGCGCTTCTGCTTTTTGCAGGTCGAGAAAGCGGGTATAGGTCTGCTCAAACACCTTGGTAAATCTGGCCAATAGGTTTTCTTCTTCTTTTTCTAAATAGGAACCACCAACGAGGTGCAGGTATCCGTGTGAGAAATTGAAGCAATAAAATATAGTAGGGTCAGGAAATTGATGCCGAACCATTTCTTCGGCTTCTTTAGAATTGAAAGTAGTGATGGCAAACTCAAGATGCTTACTGCGTTCTTTGCCTTTGACTGTTTGGTGAAAGATGGGTTGCTGGCGTTTCCAGGCCGCATAGCGTTCATCAAAAGTGGCATCGCCTGTTAAGGGCAGGTAAAATAAGCCTAAAGTATCTCCGCCGGGTGCGGTAACCCAAGTGTATTGTCTTTTGATATCTTCGTGAATTTCCACATAGCCACAGGTCACGAAATTGGTCACACCCAGTGCGATGAGTTCTTTGTATAAAAGTACGGCCACTTCCTGAAGTTCATCACCCTTTTGCATGCCCATGGTTCGGGAACGCACTTTTTCGAGTGCGGTTTCTATTTTGGCTTCACGGGCTTGTGCTTCTGCTTTTTGCAGATCGAGGAAGCGGGTATAGGTTTGCTCAAATACTTTTGTAAAACGCTTAAAAATATCATGGGCTTCAGGAACTGGTTCTTTTGTAATGAATAGCAAATAACCATATCTAAAATAAACCACATGGTCTATTTGATAGGTTGGAAAGCCTTTATTGGTTTTCTTTAATTCTTTTAAGACATCACCAATTACAGGCAGTGAACTCATATATTCATAGTGGTTGGTACAAGCATTACCCGAAAATTCTTGAATGACTAAGGATGCTCCTTTTTGACCTTTGTCATAATAATCTTTAAATATACCTTCTCTAGGAACAGTATATGTGGGGAGCACACCGGCTTCATTTCCAAACCATTCTGTCGATTCTTTTTCCCCATAAATATGAAAGGCACAACCCCAGGTTTTAATGCCTAAAGCTCTCACTTGTTGGTCCAGTATAAAAGAAGCTTCTTGTAATTCGTCAGAGTGTTGCATTGCCATGGTTCTAGCACGCACGCGTTCTAAAGCTACCTCAATTTCGAGATCGCGGGTACGCTCTTTTATTTTTGCTTCTAGTTCCAGGTTTTTTTTACGAAGTCCTTCCATAGGAAAGGCTTCATCGGTATCTACATTGGTATCGGGCGTTGAAGCGTGAAAATGAGTCACCAGCCATTGGCTTGAAAAGTTTTCTAAAATAACAGAAAGTCTCGCGGTAAATCTATAATCATTCTGCTCGTCGTGCATATTTAATTCTTCCACAATGAGATAAGAGGTGTTATTGACCAGAAATTTTTCATAAATAGGTTTACGAGTAATGGTTAAGGGATGGGTTTTTAATTGCGCCGATTGGGTTTCGGTCAATTTTATCAAATCGTTGAAACTGGACAAAAACTCGTGAGCAGCGGTCCCATACCCCATAAAATCTTGATGAAAAAGTGTTGTGAGCTCTTCTGATGGTTTTCCGAAGAAGAATATAGCAATGATCTGCTCATAAACTTTTTTTATATCGGTAATTATTGCTGTTTTTTTAGTGTTCATTTTGGTTGGTTCATAGGTATTTAATCAAATTTAAATTTCTGTGTTTGTTTTTTCTAGAATATTGCTAATGATAACTTCAAGACGTTCAAGTTTTAACATGTAATTGGTAACTCCCCAAATTTGGTTATCCATATGGTTTTCAAACTCTCTTTCCTGGAAGAGTTTATAATTTATAGCTTCAAATTTTGACGGCCCAATTTTTACAATCCCATATTGGTCAATGTCTTTTATCGACCCGTTTTTAGTAAGGTAGGGCAGGGTAAGTGTTTGGCTAATTTCGTCCATGGTTTCATAGCCCTCTGTTTTTTCATCCATTGCACTCACCCAGTCAAAAATCAACAAGCGCAAATTGTCTGATTTAATGAGGTTTAGTTTTCCTGATGAAATCAACTCAGATATTGCAGATTCACTGGGGCTAAAATCATAGTGATCGATAGTAAGATATAACAAGCTATCAATGTTGTGTTGTAAAATGACAGATTCAGGCTCCTTGATCAGATTTAAAACCTCTGTTGTAGCTTTAATAATTTCCTGATGATGAAGTATTATTGATTGTAGCTTTTCTTTATTTTTTTGAAATTCTATATGAAGGTCTCTAAGTATTAATTGCTCTTTATTTTTGTTTTTCAGATTTTCATTCCAGTCATTGACCTGCAAAGCAATCAAAATCCCAATCACAACAAGCAGGATTTCTCCAATAGCGTAAAAAAAGTAGTTGCGAACTTTATTTTGCTCTATGAGTTTTTTGCGTATGTTGCGGAAGAATTTTATCATAAGGATTTTATATATAAATCGAGCTGTTTTAGTAAATTTCTTGAGTGGATTAATGAATATTCTAATTCTTCTCTAGTCATTCTAAACTGAATTCTCTTGAAATTTGTAATACCTTGAAATTTTGCGGCTAAATCGCTTGCATCAATTTCTTTCCAAATTAAACTATCAATCAACTCACCTTGGTCGTGAAGTTCTGTTGAACCAAAACTATAGGTGTCTACAAAAGAGGCTACTTTATTTCTGTAATCGATAGTAATTCTTTCAACTCTCAGATTTAGAGTTAATTTATTGGAATAAAAATTCTTAATGTTTGACTTTAATGAATCTGAAAGGTTTTCTATTAATCCAGTTTGGTTAAGACTATTATAGGCATTGGTATTATAGACAATTTGATTGCTCCAATTTGGGTTAAACTCAAAACGTGTAATTTTTACTAATGTATCTAAAGTAGCTTCTGGGGTAGTTACGCGAGACCTAAGTGCTTCATTTAATTCAAGTTGTTGTATAATTCCCGGTAGTTTATTATTTATTAAAATGGTATCTTGAACCAAATCACTTTGCAAGGCAATCAATATGCTTTTAATTTTTGCGGAAGTTTTCTGATTTTCGTTCCAGTTATTAATACTCAGCGCAATCAAAATCCCAATAACCACGAGTAAAATTTCGCCGATAGCGTAAAATATGTAATTACGAACTTTATGTTGCTCGATGAGTTTTTTGCGGATGTTGCGTAGGAATTTAATCATCATCCTGCTGTTTTGTTACTTTTCTATTAATCAAATAAACAATCGTCAAAAAGACTGTAAAAACAAGCGTACCTATGGCTTCAGGAACAGTCATTTTTGAAAGGAAGTAAATGATAATCCCCGCTGAGAGTAAGGGAACAGTGAAACCACCGGGAATTTTAAATTCGCCGGGTTTTGATTTTTGTGTAAAACGCAATTTTATGACTGCTAATGAAACACCCAGATACTGCAATAAAATACCCCCAGTCGCGATCACAGCCAGCTTTTCAAAGGATCCTAATGACGCCACAATAAATCCCGTCAATGCATAAGCAAGAATGGCCAGGTGGGGTGTTTTGAATTTAGAATGAATAGTACCAAAGGCTTTTACAGGTATCACACGGTCTCTGGACAGAGCATATAGCACCCTGGGCATATTTAGTATGGCTCCACTCAAGTACCCAAACATAGAAACAGCAGCTCCTGCAGTTAAAATTACAAACCCGGTGTTGCCAAATACAGTCCGGGCCGTTTCTGCCAAGGGGGCTTTTTGATCTGCCAGTGCATCGCCCAGAACTCCCTGAGCAACCAGTTGAATAAGGATGTAAATAATCAAGACTGCACTGATTCCTATAAAAATGGATTTGGGAATGTTTTTGTTGGGCTTTTTTACTTCACCACTTACATTCAGGCCTGTTTCCCCGCCAATAAAGGCAAAAAACAAGATGAGGGAAGTCGCTCCCAGTTGTTCAAAACCCGGTAAAGCTTCAATGGATAAATTGGTCATGGAGACTTTGGGCAGTCCTAAAACAATGAGTACAAGCAGCGGAAGGATTTTGGCAATAACCAATAATTTTATTAGGTTGACGCCTTCCTTGACACCCAATATATTGATAAAAGCAAATCCAAAGAAAACAACAAAGAGAAACAACAATCTGATCACTTCAGATTCAAGTATCGGAAATGCTGCAGCCAGTATATTTACCAAAGCATTTGAAACTGCCGCATCAGCTAATAAAACTGTAGCGAGGTAAAAGTTGCCGGATAAGAAACCGGCATAGTTGCCAAAAGCCGTTTCAATATAGGTATAAAGACCCCCTGTGGTGGTTATTTTACTTCCCACTTCGGCAAAGCATAGCATGATCAAAGCGATCAGGATCCCGCAAAACAAATAGGCAAACACACCGGAGGCACCCATGCCGGCAGCAACTATGGCCGGCAACACAAAAATTCCCGAACCGATGATGACATTGACAATGTTTGATGAAAGCCCAAACACACCAATGGTGCGCAGCAGGTTTTCCTGTTTGTTAATTTTCATTTTTAGGGTTTTTGGTTGGTTTTATATTAAAGAAAACTAGTTACAAGAAAGAAGCACATCAATAAATGATGTTGTCCAGAATGTTGTCTAAGTATTTTTCTTTCTTGCAAAATTCATTGTCAGCCATATAGATTTTAAATAGTTCTCGTCTGAGTTCAACGAGCTCTAAAACCCCATAATGGTGATAACCGATTGCTGTATCAATTTTTTTCAACCTTTTTTTCTCTTTATCACCTTTAAACTCCTCGTGGATTTTATCAAAGGTTTCCTGTGAAGTTTTTGATTTTATAATTTCAAGTTCTTCATCTTTGGCTTTTCCATCAGCATTAGCACATAAAAGCATGATGTAAATTTTTAGCTCTTCTTTTGTCCAGTTTTTGTGATTGTTTTTCATAGTATAAAAATTATTTTGTTGGTTTTTAGCGAATTAAATTTAATGTTTTTTTATGAGTATGCATTATATACTACTGATATCCTTACAAATAACTCAGCCATCCATACTGCCGGTTGTTCTTTTTAAAATTCCAGTACCATTTGCACACAGGGTATAAGCTTACGACCACAAATAGCCATATCAGGTACACAACAGCCAGCGAAAAGCCATAGCCTTGCAGTTCTGTTACAAAACCAATCCACACGTCAATAATCATTAGCTTGGGGTCATAGCCGGTTAGATATACGGCCAGAACGGCCAACAGATGGATCCAGTAAAGATGGATGATGTAAAAAAACATGGGCACTTTGCCAAAAAGAATCATTACCTCATATAATTTTCCCTGAAACTTCTCGGCCAGTGAAAGCACAATTAAAGAGGGCCCTAATGTGATTAACAAAAACAACAATGAAGGCGGGTACTTGGTTACATTAAAAAAAGAAATCACTGTTTTTGAGAAATCTTCATAAGTGGTCCAGGGCACCAAATCACCATAGACATTTGCGAAACGCAATACAAAGAACAACACGATAGCTGAAAAACCGATGCCCAGCAATAAACGGTGGCGTTTTGCGGTATCAAAGCCCGATTTATACAAGTCACCCAGATAATAGCCCAATGGCATGACAAAAATCCAGGGAATGAGAGGGTAAGCTATAAAAAGACTCACCTGTTCCGTAAGTTGAAAAGGGGCCATTACGTGCAAAACTGTCCATATCTCATTAAAGGAACTAGTTGTAAAACCATCCAAAGCATTGTGTCCAAAAATGGCAATCAAACAAATAGCAATCATCAGTTTTTTGGGTACGTGAATAAACAAAGCCAGAAAAAGCATGGAGGCACCCAAGAGCCAGATCACTTGCAACAGTATGGTATCAAAATTAAACTGAAATCGCCAGGCAAAGCTAATCACAACTATTTCTAAAAAGATTAGCCATACACCTCTTTTTAAAAGCCATTTGCTTACGGCACTTTTTCCTATTTTTTGTTGTACAAAGAAGGCTGACGTACCGGCGAGTAAAACAAATACCGGAGCACAAAAGTGAGTAATGAATCGTGTAAAAAACAACCAGCCATTCGTTTGTTCTACATCAGTGGGGTCGAAGTAGAAATTATCAATGTGAAAATAATCCCGTACGTGGTCTAAAGCCATTAAAACAATGACAAAGCCTTTTAAAAAATCTATGGACTGGATGCGGTGGGTTTTTAAAGTCATATAGTTTTAAATTTTTACTTCAATTCTTCTGCATAGAAAGTATTGGTGTAGGTGAATTTTTTGAATAGGTTCCTTTCCAGCCTGCGTATTTCCATTCATTATTTTCTTTTACAAATAGGGCTGTGTATAAAAATTCGGCCACATATTCTCCATCAAAATGAGCTTTAGATCGTCCTTTAACTACGCCGAAGTCGCCATAGATTCTTATTTTTTGATCAAAGAATTCGAATGTTGCCTTTTCCGATAGTTTAAGTTGGTCAATTTCCACAATTAATTCTTCCTCGGTTTGGCTGATACCCTCTGTATTAATGGTTAAATAATTGTCAGAAACTTCTGATTTAAAATAGTCATAGTCATTTGAAAATGATGTGTTTGCCCACATTTTGGCGAAAGCGATTTCAAGTTCTTTTTGTGAGCTTTCAGAAGTATGGGATTGAGCAGATAAGTGATGTATACTTATGAAAGCGATGGCGATACATAGTATTGATTTTTTCATTTTATAAGGTTTTACTATTAATCCATGTTTAAAATCAGCTGTTGAGACTGATATTATTTTACATCGTTAAAGTAAGTCCACCGTCAGCTGTGAGTGTGGTTCCTGTTATATAACTAGCTTCCTCTGAACAAAGGAATACAATGGTCTTTGCCATTTCTTCAGGAAGGCCTGCACGTCTCAAATGTACAGTTGGCAACAAGTTTTTATCATACAAGTCATCACCAACAATTCCTCGCAATCGCTGATGCATGGGAGTCACTATTGCACCCGGACACAATAAGTTGACACGTATGCCTTGTGGTGCAAGTTCAGCAGACACACTTGTTGTTAAGCCTATCAACCCATGTTTTGAAGCGACATAAGCCGAGCCTGTTGGAAAACCAAGAAATGAATTGACAGAACCTACGTTAACGATCGCACCACTATGACCTAGTTTCAACATCGCTCTAGCCTCATATTTCATAGAGAGAAATACGCCTTTTAAATTGATGTCCAGAACCTGGTCCCAATCGTCTTCTTCAAGGTCAGTGATCATACTAAGTTGGCCTTCTATACCTGCATTATTTATGGCAAAATCCAATCGACCAAATACTTTCAACGTATGTGCGACCATCTGTTCGACGCTTTTTGCATCAGAAACATCTGTTTTGATTGCCGAAGCTTTTCCGCCTTTTGCTTCTATAGAAGCGACCAGGCTGTCCAATTCTTCTTTTCGGCGTGCTGCGACCACGACTTTTGCACCTTTTTCAGCAAATGCTTCGGCCGTTGCTCTTCCTATTCCACTACTTGCTCCGGTAATGAGTGCGACTTTGTTTTTCATTGGTTATGGTTTCTAGTGTGATATTTTAATTTGTTTCTGCATCCACTAATTTCCTGGTATCTACATACTGCTGAAAAGCAGTGATTTTTCCGTCTTTTAAAGTCCATAGGTGGGCAACTTGCGCGTTGTATGCCTTGCCGGTGGCTTTGTTTTTGGCATTGTAGCGCAGGGTGGCGAGGACTTTGTTGTTGCTCATCTCGTGCAATTCAATATCTTCTAAGGTGAAGTATTCGTGATCGGCTAGCACTCTGCCAAAAACACCATTCAAAACCGCATCGGGACCGATGTATGGATTGCCATCTGCATAGGGATTGCCTTCGGCTTCGTTCCAAACGATGTTGGCATCCATAGCGCCCAAAACGCTAGGAACATCCCCCACTGAAAAGGCTTTGTAGAGACCGTCTATAATGGTCACGTTTTCATTTTTGATGGTTTCTTGGCTAAAGGCGGTAAGGCTAACCAATACCATCATAATTGTTGCTAATTGTTGTTTAATTGTTTTCATTGTTTCTGATTTTTAAGGTTAAAATGATTTTTTAGTTTTTCAAGACTATCCGGAAACGCGCTTTTCCTGATTCCAGATGTTCTAGGGCTTCGTTTACCTTTTCCATAGGAAATTCTTCGGTAATGGGGTAGATGTCATGACGAACGCAGAATTCCAGCATGGTTTTTGTCAATGCCGGACTCCCAAGCGGACTTCCTGTGACTGATTTCTGTCCGGTGAGTAATGTAAATGCCGGAATGGCCAATGGTTCCAAAACCGCACCCACATTGTGAAATTTTCCTTTAGGTGCTAGTGCGACCAAATAAGCATTCCAATCCAGGGTTACATTGGTCGTATTCAGAATAAAATTCAAAGTGCCGGCGATTTTCTCCAGTTCCTCAGGATTTGTGGAGTCCACCACTTTGGTCGCTCCCATAGCCAAAATGGATTCTTTTTTACTGGGATTGGAACTAAAGGCAATCACCTCACAACCCCATTTATTGAGAAACTTGAGCGCCATATGTCCCAAACCTCCAATGCCAATAACGCCTACTTTGTCTGTTGCTTTTACCCCTGCAATCAGTATGGGATTAAAGACCGTGATGCCACCACAAAGCAGCGGACCTGCTTTTGCCAGGTTGATGCCTTTGGGTAATGGAATTGCCCAGGACCAATGACTTCGTATATAATCTGCAAAGCCTCCATGCCGGCCGCCAATAGTGAATTCTGCAGAAGCACACAAGTGATGGGAGCCGTCCATACATTCATGGCAGGACATGCAGGAGCCGGAAAACCAGCCCACACCCACTTTATCTCCAACCTTAACATTTTTAACAGCATTGCCGGTGGCTACTACTTCGCCAATGATTTCATGACCGGGAACAATGGGGTAGGTGGTCATACCCCAGTCATTGTTCATCATACTAAGGTCTGAATGACAAATCCCGCAATTGAGAACTTTAACATCCACTTGTTCCGGACCGATTGCTCCCATTTCGTAGGAGAAGGCTTCTAATTTTTCGTGAGGGCCTTTGGCCGCATATGCTGATACTTTCATGATATGTTGATTTTTATAAGTTAGTTTTAGTTTATTTTTTTATGGTTACAAATTTGCTTTGTGTTGACCACCATCCACTGCAAGACAAGTTCCGGTGACCCAACTTGCGCATGGTGACACTATGAATGCGGCAACTTTGCCTATTTCGTCTGGTGTGCCTAATCTTCCGGAAGGAATAGAATTGAGTGCCCATTCGTATAAAGGTGGATTTTGCGTTTTGGTTAATTCCCACAGTCCATCCGGAAACTCTACTGAACCGGGAGCAAGGGTGTTTACTCTAATTTTTTTTGGTGCCAATTGAATAGCCATTGTTTTAGAATAACTGATAAGAGCTGCTTTTACTGCGGCATAAGCAGGTGGCGAACCCGCTTCGAGACCGGAACCTGATGAAATAAACAAAACACTTCCATAGCCGGCGTCAAGCATCCAGGGAATGACTTTTCTGGTCGCTTTGACGCTACCTAACAGATCTACATTGATGGAAGTTTCCCAGTCGCTATAGTCATCGCCCAAGCTTAAAGCTGAAACGTTATTCACTAAAATATCGATGGTTTTGAACTGTTTTCTTACATTGTCCAGAAAGCTTTCTAATTGCTCCGTTTCACCAATATCACAAGTTTGGGCATACACTTTAACCCCTTTTTTAAGAAGTTCTTTTTCAGTCTTTTTTAATGCTGTTTTACCACGGGCACAAATGGCTACATTGACGCCTTCTTCGGCTAGGGTTAAAGCAATACTTCTACCGATTCCTTTACTTCCTCCTGTTATTATAGCGTGCTTTCCTTTTAATCCTAAATCCATAATTTTTATTTTTTTTTATTACTCACTCTTATATACTTCCATCTCAATTTCAATCATAAACTCAGGCAGTGCCAGTTCCTTTACACCCAGCCAGGTGCCGGCAGGGAAATGGTTTTTGTAGATTTCAGTTCTGTAACCTGCCACTTCCAAAAACTTGGGCATATTGGTGGTAAAGACATCTTCCTTCACCACATCATCAAAAGTGCAGTTGAAATGTTTCAGCACTTTTTCCAGGTCTGAATAACAATTTTTCATTTGCTGTTCCATATCACCCACTGCGGTGGGGTTGCCTTCATCGTCCATACTCACGGCTCCGGAAATTTTGATGTGGTTACCAATTTTGACAGCGTGTGAATAGCCATAAGCTTTTTCAACTTCGGGACGTAGTAAAAAATATTCGGGTTTTTGATTTGATTTTTCCATGATTAATATGTGTTTAAAGTTTCTTTTACGGGCCTGAATTGTGCGCCCAGATCGGTTTTTGCCCTATTGTTTTTATAGACAATCTGTGGGTTGTTTTTGGGTTCGCGATGATTGAGCATCTCATGAATGTCTGAGACTTTGTAGGTTTCACTGGTCAGGAGATAGTCTTTTCCGTGCAAGCCATTTGAGGTTGCAGCCTTGAAGGTGGCATTTGCCACATCGGCGACGTCTACCACGGTAAATGCCACATCATTGTCATAGAGTGTTTGGAAGAAATCATCGGGCGCAATCATGTTTTTTATGAGAAACTGTATGCCGGTAGAGGTGGAGTCTTCCCGGTTTGACAGAGATTTTCCCATCACCATCACGGGCGAAACGGTGGTGATTTCAAAAGAAAGCTGCGGGTTGTTTTTTATAAATTTCTCCACTACCTGATGCGCCAGATATTTTGCCTGTGCATAAGGATGGCTGTGCTCACTGAAGAATCTTTCATCACTTTCGTCGAAGGTATCCGTAAAACTTTTTCCACCGGCAGGCATAGGGAAGTCGGTGTTCCAGGCTGCCACAGAAGCGATTAAAACTACTTTTTCAATGCCCGGTGTATCGTTGATGACTTCCAGAAAATTTTCGGTGCCTTTGATGGTGGGGTCGAATAAATCTCTTTGCGGATTTTCTACATTGAGTTGGAAGGGTGTACCCGAGTGAATCACAATATCACAATCCTTTACAAAATCTTTTAAGGCGCTTTTGTTTTCGACATTGAGTTCGCTGATGTACAGGTTTTCAGCATTGTTGAGCGCCATAAGGTGCTCATATTTGTCTTCGCGGGAAATATCGGTTGCAGAGACTTTGACTTCAAATCCGTTTTTTAAAAATTGCTTGGTGATATAGCTTCCTATAAAGCCTGAACCACCTATGATACCTACTTTTTTCATAATTCCCATCCGGGAAACCCGGTGTCTTTTTTAAGTTAAAATTTCTTCAAACCTTTACTAAAAAACAGGTAGCCGGCAGTAGATTTTGCTAATTGTCTAATAACCATTAAACATGAAAAATCACTTGTTGACTACTGCCGGAATTCTCCTAATAGAAAATGTACCTGTTATTTTTTATTCTTCTGCTACTTCTGCTGCTGATTGAGCTGCCGCTTTTCTTTCAATTTCCTGAAGTTCCAAAACTATTTCTGTGGGATCCCAATAGCCATATGTGGTAACGATTTTACCATCCACAAAACGATACGTCAGGTGAACCGGCATATCTATGACTTTTCCACTTTCTTTAATGGTAGCTTGCCAGTCTAACCAGACATTTACCCACGTATGTCCTTCATCTGTTACTACCATTTCATACTCCTGGTCCGCATCTAAAAATTTTCTTGAACTGTAGTTGGCATCATTGCCTTTATGGTATTCCACTAATTTGTCAGTGGTTAGAAAATCGGTTTTTGTATTGAAATAGGTTTTGCTGGTATCTGCAAAATCATTCATAGCATATTCTTTCTCATTGTAGTCTTGAATGACTTTTTTTACAATATCGATTTCAGGTGATTGTTGTGTGTAGCGTGTATCCTGTTGATTGCACGCTGTAAATAGGACGATTGCAAGTCCCATTAAAATTACTTTTTTCATAATGTTGGTTTTTAAATTAGTATTCGTTAAAATTGATTATTTCGCCATCTTTGAGCGTCCAAAGATGCTGAAATGCTGTTGTGACGCCCTCACATTCTGTGGGTTGTCTGCCGGAAACGGTTCCGGAAACCATAATTTTATTCCTTTCAATTTCCTGAAATTCCAGTTTTTGAAAAGAGATTCCCCGCCATTCATTTTTTAGAATAGCCAACAATGTGATGGTATATCTTTCATTTACTTTATTAGTATTTGTAAGTTTTTCCCGCTGTATGTTTGAGGTCAATGCTTTAATCTCTTCTGAAGTGGTGCTGTTTTTTTGTATTACTTCATAAATATTTTTTACAACCGAAAGCTTCTCATTCATTTGCCCCTGCACTCCTGTAGAAAAAAGGAGTGCAGTTACAAATATGATTGCAAAATGTTTTAGAGGCTTCATAGACTATTTCCTATGCTGTTTACAGGTTTTGACCTCTTAATTTTATTTAGAAGGATTATAGGATAGCTCGGGCATCATGTTTCCTTCTAAATATTCTATTTTTGTGATGTACTGTGAAAGTTCATCCCATAACTTTTTGGCATCTTCACCGAGAAGTTTGTTATTTGCATCAGCCTGTTTTGCTTGCTCCAGGGCGTTTTCTGCGGCGCTTGCTACCATGATATAAGCTTCCGGATTTCCAAAACCACTGAAATATACACGATAGTGGGATTTTGATCCTTTTTTTGCATAAAGGTCTTTAAACTTTTCTGCGATTTCAGCTACTTTTTGACGGTCTCTTGCTTTGTGATACATTACCATATTTTTTCTGTAATTTTTATTTGCCGGTGTGGTGGTCATACCATCAGGCATATACGAGAGGTCTCCGCTTAAAATGAGGGTGTAATCGTTATGATGGTCATAATGCTTGTCAAATTCACTGAATATTTCTGCAAATTTTTCATCGCCTATTTTAGCACGTGTTTTGGGCATAAATTCCTTGCCTAAATCTTCCCAGCCACTCACAGGATCAATACTGATTACTCTGTTGTCAGTAGTCCACATAACATTCCATCCATCTTCTTCCTGATTTTCTTTGGCCAGGGTTGCAAGTCTTTTGGAAACTTTTTCATAGGCTTCAGAACTCGAGGGATAGACGTGATCTACATGAATTCTGTAAAACTGGTTTTGTGCATTTAAAAATGCGGTGCTGATTAATACTAACAGCATTGCTGTAAATAATTTGTTCATTGTTTTCATAATAAAAGTTAGTTAATTGGTTAATAAATAGTGATTATTACCTCTAAATAACTGATATTCAATAAATATAAAAAGCAAAATAGGACGAAGGGGAAGTTTCTTTGTCCGAAGCAAGGGTTTTATTTATCCGGGTGGATTTTTCTTAAATGGTTTGTAGTCTGTTGAGGAGTTCTTCTTTAAGAGCTTTACTCACGGGAATGGCTTTTTTACCGATAACAATGTGACTCGTTGCTATTTCCTGAATTTGAGATACATTCACAATAAAGGAGCGATGCACTCTTATGAAATGTTTTTCGGGTAATTTTTCATCCATATCCTTGAGGGTCGTGACTAATAAGTATTGTTTGTCGTTTGAGTGGATGCGGCAGTAGTTGCGCTCTGCTTCAATATAAAGGATGTCTTTTATGATCACTTTCACCATTTTTTCGTGATGGCGCACAAAAATACAATCACTCAACACAAAAGGAGATCCCGATTGAATTTTAGAAATGGAAGTTTCAATTTTTTCAGATTGAATATGATTGATGGTAAGCTCAATAGCGCGTTGTAAATCCAGTTTTTTAAACGGTTTTGGAATGAATGCGAAGGGGTGGGTGTCTTTCGCTTTAGCGAAATGGGCGTCATCTGCATTGGCTGTTAAATAAATAACAGGAATATCCTGTACCTGCTGCATCAACCTCACAGTTTCAATACCATCAAGTTCTCCTTTTAACTGAATATCCATTAAAACGATATCGGGTTTGTTTTGTTTGACGTGTTCTAAGGCCTCTTCACCGCGTGGAATGATTCCGGTGACTTCATATCCCAAAGCGGAAAGTTGCAATGAAATATTGGCTGCGATGATCATTTCATCTTCTACTATCAATATTTTTACAGGAACATCCATCAGGCTGCAGGTTTTATTTTAAACTGAAATTCAACGCTTGTGCCTTTTTCTACTTTTTCAAGCATGGTTCCGTTGAGTTGTTGTGTTAATAACTGAATGAGTTGAGACCCAAAACCGGTTCCTCTGGGAGCGAGTTCTTTAATTTTTCCCACACCATCGTCGGCAACTTTTAAGATGAGGGTTTCGGGAGTGGATTGTGATAAACTTATTTGTATGGTTCCATTTGTGTTCTCTGGAAAGGCATATTTTAAGGCGTTTGTAAGCAATTCATTCACAATCAGCCCAATGGGCACAGCGGTGTCTACATCCAGCTCCAGATTGTCCATGGCGCATTCAATTTTTACTTTGTCTTCAGCGTTGAACGTATCTAAAATACCTTCACCCAAATTGAGAAAATAGTCTTTCATTTCAATACTGCCCAGATTTTCGCCCTGATACAGTTTTTGATGAATGATGCCCATGGATTGTACCCTGTTTTGACTGGCCATCATGGCTTCCTTAGTGGGGGAATCTTCCATCTGAGCAGATTGCAAGGAGATCAAACTTTTCACCAACTCCAGATTGTTTTTTACCCGATGGTGAATTTCTTTAAGGAGGAGTTCGTTTTGTTTGTTTTTGAGGTCTAACTGGTTGTTGAGTTCTATCAACTCTTTATTTCTTTTTTGACGCTTTTTGTAATTGTAAAACAAGCCAAAAAGTATAATAGCCAACAATCCAACAAGTATTATGTAGAGGGTTTGTGTTTTGCGTTGCTGCGAAATTTTTTCATTTTGAAATAAAATTGTGGCGTTTTTTTGCCCCGTTTGATATTTTGCCTGCAATTCTCCTTCCAGACTTTGAATGGCGCGGTCTTTAATTCCAACATATTCTGTTGCATAGAGCTTGTTGTATTCCAACGCATTTTTATAATCGCCCATGCTTTCATAAATAGAAGATACATGCATATAATTTTCCCAAAGACTTCTTATGCGCCCGGTTTTGATCATAATATCAATCGCTTCCAGATTGTAGGGAAGGGCTTCTTCATATTTGCCTTGCATCAAATAAACATGGCCAATATTTGCAATAGAGGGGATGAGGTAACGCTGAAGTCCCATTTCTTTTGATTTGTCAAAATTGTACTGATAATTGGCAATAGCAGCTTCATAATCTCCCAAATACTTATAGATATTTCCCCGCCAGTTGATCGATGCCATATATGGGATGCCGTCCTCACCCAATTCATTGTAAAGTTCTATAGAATTATTGATGCTATTCAAAGCGTGTTTCAAATCATCACCCGAAAACAATTGGCTGTTTGCCTTGTAACGATAGGAGAGGGCAAGGTCTTTTTTTTCGCCAAGTTTTTTTTGAATTTCAATGGCTTTGTCACAAAACTCGATGCCTGTGGTATATCTGTTTTCATAGTATAGTAAATCACACAAGTGTGAGTAACAAATGGCAATTCCTTTTTGATGGTCAATTTTTTCAAAAATTTCTAACGCCTTGTAGGTTTCTTCTGTTGCCTTGCCGTATTCGGTTTGAATGGAATAAATTTCCTTGAGCGCCAGATGTGAGTTGGCGAGTTCCATTTCATTTTCCATCGCTTTATAAATATCTTTTGCCTTCAGCGTATAGACCAATGCAGAGTCTAATTTTGAGTATTCTTTGTGATAATAAGCAAGATTTAAATAGGATTTGGCAAGCGCGTTTTGGTCATTCAAATTTTTGGAAAGAGAAATAGCTTTATGGGAATTAATACCAAGTTGTGTAGAGTCTGCAGGAATTTTAGAATGGATTTCCAACCATAAAAATATTGAATCTAATTGTTTCTCATCTGATTTTTGAGAAATAACAGAAAGGGAATGAAAAAGAAGGATGATTAATAAAGTAATTTTTTTCATAAGCCTTTTTAAATAATTTAAAACGACTTGAGGCAGTATAAATGTATGAAAAAAGGTTAATATACAAGTGTTTATTTGTTATCGGTAAATAAAAAAATTAATAACAGTAAGAAATTTAAGGGAGGTTTGTAAAAAAAAGAGGGTATAAAAGGTTAGTATCCAAACAGGAATAACTAATCCATAGGTTCTTCAGTTTTCTTAATTCCTTTTAAGATAATAATGCCTATTCTAGGCAATATAAAAGTGATACTTCCGAATAAAGTGGTTAAGAAAGATACTTTTAATCCGCTGCCCATCACGCTGATATTCTCCAGGGCCTCAACAGTGTCAAAAGCTTCAATCAACCCGATAATAGACCCTAAAAGTCCAATAACCAGACCGAGTATGCTTACTTCTGATGTCAGGTTTATCATTTTCTCGGACTTTTTAGGGTTCTTTTTTAAATATACAAATCCAAGAACCAGAAAGACCAAGGCGAGTATAAAGCAGATTAAAATAAGGGACATAAAAAAAGGCCCGCCTTCGTTAAAGCGGTTTGATAATTCACTAAAGATGCTTCTGTTTTGAACAAGTGCTATTGCTGTCATATTTTTTGGTTTTGGTTAAACATACTACAAACCTACGCTTCAAATGTCATCCAAAACTAAAAATGCGACAGATGACTTCTTTAGCAACTTTTTTAACCTAATGGAGAAACACCTGCTAAATCCGTCATTCATCTACAAAATAAAACCGGGTCTAAAAAAAGCAGTACTATTGTAAGAAGGTATTGTTTATGTTTGGAAGATTCATAGTAAAGAAAATAGGGCAAATCCTGCTTCATACCGCTTTTTGGTGTGGGGTATTGTTGTTTTATACCTATTTTTTTGGTGTGGACAGCAGTGATTTTAATTATGTTTTATCCTTCTCCTTATTTTTAATGCCCATTACCATCGCTACGACTTACGTCTCTATTTATAAATTAATTCCCGGTTACTTAATCACCAAACGGTATTTCCTTTTTGGGTTATATACACTTTATACGCTGATTATTTCAGGTTATTTAATAGTCATTTCCGTTTTTTTCGGGCTTGTGTACCTATCGGAGTTTGAATATGCCCATATGGCTCCTGTTACCAGAAATATTGTGTTTGTAGCCGTTTCGGTTTATTTGGTGGTTATTTTGGTAAGTGCTTTTAAGTTATTGCAACTTAACCTGAAGCATGCCGAAAAAACCAAAAAGTTGGAGCATAAAATTTTAGCATCCCAGCTGAAATTAAAAGAACAGGAATTGAACTATTTAAAAATCCAAATACACCCGCATTTTCTATTCAATACTTTAAATACAATCTATGGTTTTGCATTGAAAAAGGCAGATGAAACCCCGGAAATGATATTAAAACTTTCAAACCTGTTAGACTATTTACTGTATCAGGCAGACAAGCCTTTTGTGTCAATACAGGAAGAGATAAATCATATTCACGATTATATTGAGTTAGAGAAAATGCGTTTTCACGATGCCTTGGATATTTCATTCACAACCCATAACATCACCAAAGATTTTAAAATTGCCCCCATGCTTTTATTGCCCTTTGTGGAAAACAGCTTTAAACATGGTCTCATTAGAAACAAACAACTCAAAATAACAATTGACATGAGCTGCGAAAACAAAACCCTGTTTTTTTATATCGAAAACACCCATTCCCGGGCTCACAACTCTCAAAAAGGGATTGGACTGGAAAATATTAAAAAGCGCCTGGATTTATTATATTGTAACCAATATATTTTAGACATTGAAGATGAAAGTGAGCTGTTCAAAGTTGCTTTAACATTAAACCTGAAATAAAAATTGGCACAGGAAAAATCCATATCATGCATTGTTGTTGATGATGAATCCATTGCAAGGGAAATCATAGAAACGCATCTGTCTAAAATACCTGGGATTACGCTTATGGGGAGTTATAACAATGCGATTGATGCTTTAAATTGTTTGCGGGAAAACACAATCGATTTGGTGTTCCTTGATATCAATATGCCCGACATATCAGGTATTTCCTTTGCAAAGTCCATCAATAAAAACATCAAAATTATCTTCACGACAGCCTACAGGGATTATGCTGTTGAAGGATTTGAATTACAGGCAGTAGACTATTTGCTAAAACCCATTTCCTTTGAAAGGTTTTTAAAAGCAGTCAATATTTACCACGAAATCTTTTTTGATGTAGATCAGAATGAAATCAAAACAGCTCAAGCTCATGAATTTATGTTTGTCAGGTCAGACAGAAAAATGATAAAGATTGATTTTGATGATATTATCTATATCGAAAGTTACGGTGACTATCTTAAAATTCATCTGGCCACTGAAACCATTATTACCAGGGAAACCATTAGTGCTATTGAGGCAAAATTGCCCGGCAAAAGGTTTTTGAGGATCCATCGGTCATTTATTATTGCCTTAAAACATATTTCATCTTTCACTCATGAAGAAATAATTATTGCTAATAAAGCTTTAACTATCAGTAGAAGTTATAAAAAGGATGTTTTAGCTGTTTTAGAAAAGTTTTGATCTGCTGCCTTAAACTGACTTTAAAAACTATTTGTTTTTATTAATCTCATCCAGCAGCTTGCGGTTGAGTTGTTGCTCGCGTTCGAGGGCGCGTTGCCGGTGCAGTTCAAATTCTTTTTCGAGTTCATCGAGTTTTCTTTTTGTATCACGAGTGACTTCATTGCTGTTTCTAAATTTATATATAAAAAGGAAAAGGATTATTACCAGAAGAATTATAACAGTCCAAACAATACTATTGTAAGCTGCTTTTGTGGTTTGTATGCCTAAAAAAGAAATTTCATTTTCCCTTTGCTCAGCTGCTGATAGCTTTTCATTGGTTTCTGTTAAGTTCGATTGAATGAGACCTAATTCAATTTGTTGGGACTCCAATTCACTCTGCATTTGGACTAAGGCATTTTTGTACACCTCTATGCTGTCAAGTGTACTTTTCTTGAGACTGTTTAAATCAGCCCTTTTAACAACTTTGAATTCCTGATAGTTATTGGAACGGCTGTACACTTCATCAAACAGATTTTCAAGGGTGTTTTCAGTTTGAGAAAACCCAAAAGTGGCAAAGAATAGTAAAATAAAAATGGTGCACGTATTTTTTTGAAGCATCTTAAAATTTAATTTAAAAGATAGGTTTCCCAATACAACAAAAATGTTGAGAAATAATTGTATAAAAAGTGAATTAATTGATATTAAACAGCCACTTTTTGTTTTACATAAGAACACTGAAGAGCTCCTGATGGGCATTTTTTAATCTGTGCAACAATTTTTTTGGTTTCAGCACCATCCAAGTCAATCCAGGGAATTACTGTTGTTCTAAAAACATCAGAAAGTCCTTGAGCACATTTTTCGGCGTGAATGCAAATTTTAGGGTCGTAAGTGACTCTGATTTCACCATTGGTGAAAACGTTTTCGTAGATTTCCATAGCGGTTCATAATTTGGGGTTATGGACTCAGTTAAAAACATATAGGTATTAACAAATAAACAATATTATATTTTTAATATCGATATAAATACACTTTTTTTCGATAAAGTGCATAAAATAAGTGAAGTAACTTGAAATGCATATTTAGCTCACAGCTTCTTTATAGGTGCTTAACGCTCGTTCCCGAGCTTCTTTGTGGTTGACCATTTCATCGGGATAGCTGTTGGAACCAAATTCCGGAATCCATTTTTTAATGTAGGTTTTTTCCTTATCAAACTTTTCAATCTGGGTGGTGGGGTTAAAAATTCTGAAATAGGGAGCCGCGTCCACACCACAACCGGCTACCCATTGCCAGTTGCCTACATTGGAGGACATTTCATAATCAAGCAGCTTTTCTGCGAAATAAGCCTCACCCCAGCGCCAGTCAATCAACAGGTGTTTGCAAAGAAAGCTCCCCACGAGCATGCGCACACGGTTGTGCATCCAGCCTGTTTCATTGAGTTGCCGCATGCCGGCATCCACCAGTGGATAACCAGTGGTACCGGTTTTCCATTTCTCAAATTCAGCTTCGTTGTTGCGCCAAACGATGCGGTCGTATTTTTTCTTGAAAGCTTCCGTTTGGGTTTCAGGAAAGTGCCAGAGTATCTGCATAAAAAACTCCCTCCAGATGAGTTCGTTCCAAAAGGTTTCGTTTTTTTCGGCGATAGCCTTTTTAACCACCTGCCTGATACCCACCGTGCCAAACCGCAGGTGCGGACTCAGGTGGGAAGTGGCATCTTTGTCGGGAAAATTTCGGGTGTTTTCATAATCCTGAATCATCGTTTTGCTCAGGTCATAGTCAGGAACTTTGATTTTTGATTTTTCAAAACCCATATCGTTTAAAGAGAGGTTGGGCAGTCGCGAGTTTTCAATACAATTTTTTAGCAGGGTTTTGGTTTCATAGACTTCAAGCGAATGTTCCTTAAACCTTTCTTTCCATTTTCGCATATAGGGCGTATAGACCAGATAAGGTTTTCCGTCATCTTTGACCACCTCATCTTTTTCAAAAACCACCTGATCTTTGAAGGTGTAAAAGTCGATGTCTTTTTTGGAAAGAAATTCTTCGATTTCCTGATCCCGTTTCAGGGCATAGGGTTCATAATCACGGTTTGTGATGACGTTTTGTATCTCAAAATCCTGGATGATTTCTTTGAAAACCTCCAGCGGTTTGCCGTGGTAGATTGCAATGCTGCTTCCATAGATGTCCTGAAGCTTTTTGCGCATGGCTTGCAAGTTGTCAAAAATAAAAGTAACACGCGCATCGTCTTTGGGAAGTTGCTCTAAAATTTCGGAATCAAAAATAAAAATGGGTAGCACCGGAAATTTTCCGTTAAGGGCTTTGTAAAACCCCACATTGTCATCCAATCGCAAATCTCTTCGGAACCAGAATATGTTTACTTTTTTGTTCATTTAGAGAGATTTTTTACATTTTTTCCCCGCCCTAAAGGGTGAAATGGAAAAAATCCTAGTTCATCCTTTAGGATAAGAGGCAAAAAACGAGGATTTTTCGTTACAAATTTATTTAGACACATATTATATTTTTAAAGTGGACATTCCACCATCGACCCCAAAAACTTGTCCGGTAATCCAGCTGCTTTCCTCGCTAAGAAGAAAACGAGCCATTGCCGCAATATCTTTGGTTTCTCCAACGCGTTTTAAAGGATGTCTTTCGGCTGCATTTTCTTTTTTACGTTCATCGCCGAGAAGACGCTCAGCTAGAGGAGTGTCAGTCAATGAAGGTGCAATCACATTGCATCTTATTTTTGGAGCATATTCAGCCGCAAAAGCTTTGGCGAAACCTTCAATCGCGCCTTTAGAGGCACTTACACTGGTGTGAAATGGCATGCCCATTTTTACCGCTACCGTGCTAAAAAGCACAATGCTCGCATCATCAGATTTTAAGAGATTGGGCAGAATTCCTTTCAGTGATTTAACCATACTAACAAAGTTAAGTCTAAAATCTTCTTCAAAGGTCTCTTCTCTTAAATTTTTAAAAGGGCGGAGGTTTATGCTTCCGGGACAATATACAAATCCGTCAATCTTTTCGGGTAAATCGAGTTCAGACAGATCATCTTTGGTGGCGTCAAAAGTGAGATGTTTGATGTTTTCAGATTCAAACCCTTCAGAGCTGCGAGATGCAACAATGATGTGGTTATTTTTAGCTAAGGTTTCTGCGATGGTTTTTCCGATTCCATAAGAACCACCAATTAAAAGTATGTTTTTGCTCATAAGTTTAGGATTTGTACTCACCAAAAAGAGCGATGAGCTTGTTTTTTCTATATTCAAATATTTCGTTTAGTTTTGGTTTTACCAAAATGGGATGCACCAATTGCCCTAAAATTCCCATCGGAATTTTATAATCCACAATGTCTTCCATTTCAACACCCCCGGGAATTTCTTTGATAAAATGTTTGTGGTGCCAAAGGGCATAAGGCCCAAAACGCTGCTCGTCCACAAAGTATTCTTTGTCTTTTACGTGCGTTATCTCTGTAACCCATTTGGTTTTAATTCCCAAAACAGGGGTTACTATATATTGAATAATTTGACCGGGATACATCGGTCGGTCTGCACCTGAGAGAATATTAAATCCCATGTATTCCGGAGTGATGGTTTTTAAGTTTTCAGGACTTGAGAAGAATTTCCAGGCTTCATCAATAGTTATAGGAAGATTCTGCTTGGTATGTAAAGAATATATTTTCATAGCACAATTTTAAGCAAAAGTAATTTTATTATTGTTTAATTAATATAAAAATAAGTTAAACAATAGTATAGGTATTTAAGCTTTTGTTAACATCAAAATTAGAATGATTTAAGTATTTTAGTGAATTAAATAAACAATTAAAAAACAGGATAATGAAAAACAGTACACTTTTATTTTCGCTTTTATTTCTAGGAGCGTTCAGTTATGCACAAATCAGTGCTCCGGTGGCGAGTCCGCCATCAAAAATTGAACAACAAGTGGGGCTTACAGACGTCACCATTGAGTATTCAAGACCTAGTATGAAAGGTCGCACAATTTTTGGAGATTTGGTTCCTTATGACAAGTTGTGGCGCACCGGTGCCAATGCCCGAACCAAAATATCCTTTAGTGAGGACATCACTATTCACGACAAAGAACTTAAGAAAGGAACCTATGCATTGTTTACGATTCCGGGACAAAAAGAGTGGGAGATTATTTTATATACAGAATATCAAGCAAACGGGGCTCCCCGTGAACTGGATGAAAGCAAGGTTGCTGCGCGTTTTAAAGTGACACCACTTGTAACTTCCATGGCAAGAGAGTCTTTCACTATGGAACTTGCTAATGTTTCAAACAACGGAGCTACCTTATTTTTGCTTTGGGAAAAAACCCGTGTTCCAATCAATTTCACGGTTCCCACAGATAAGGCCGTTATGGCTAATATAGACAAAGCAATGAGCGGACCTTCAGCTGCAGACTACTATACAGCGGCGATGTATTATTATGATGAAGGAAAAGATATTGCTAAAGCGAAAGAATGGATAGATAAAGCGATGGCCGGTAACGACAACCCACCCTTCTGGCAATTGAGAAATAAATCACTCATTTATGCCCGGGCCGGCGACAAAGCAGGAGCCATTGCAGCTGCTCGTCAATCTCTTGCAGCAGCCCAAAAAGCAGGGAATGCAGATTACGTAAAAATGAACCAAGACTCACTAAAAGAATGGGGAGCTAAATAACAAAGCTTTCTTTTCTAAAATTTAAGAATGTCTGAAAAAAGCAAATCTTAAACCACTAATCTCATTTAAGCGGTTAGTCTTTAAGTAATTTTTTCAGACATTTTTATTTATTTTTTTATATATTAGCATACCCCAAATTGCTCCCCAATGATTAAAAGATTAGTTTTACTTCTCTTAGTCCCTTTCTTTTGTATTGCCCAAATTCCGGACTATTACACCAATATTGATTTTTTACAGACAGGTGACGAATTAAAAATTCAACTCACAGACTTAATTTCTGAAACTCATACAGTAAATTTAATTTATACTCCTGAAGTTTGGCAGGTTCTCAAAGTATCAGATTTGGATCCTCAAAACAATAACAATGTACTTTTGGTATATGGCTACAATGATGCTGACGGACAAAGTCAAACTGACCGTAGCCGCGATAAAGATTTATCTTGTCACACGTCCGGTTGTTTTGGTTTCTGGAACCGCGAACACGTTTTTCCAAAATCTCTGGGGACTCCAAATTTGGGAACTCATAACGCAGGCGCCGATGCCCATAGTTTAAGACCTGCTGACAGTCAAATGAACAGCGCAAGAAGCAACAGACCTTTTGAAGAAGGTGCCGGGATGGCTTCCTATATCACTTCAAGCGGCAATTTTTTTCCCGGGGAGGAGTGGAGAGGTGATGTGGCTAGAATGATGATGTATATGTATGTGAGATACCCTACCCAATGTGCAGCAACCGCTGTGGGAGTGGGTTCAACTTCCTACTCAAATTTTGGCGATATGCCCGATGTATTTTTAATCTGGAATGCTCAGGATCCCGTTTCTGAAGTTGAAATCCAGCGCAATGAAATTGTAAGTTCAATTCAAGGAAACAGGAATCCCTTTATTGACAATCCCTATCTAGCCACTCAAATATGGAACGGCCCTGAAGCCGAAGACCGTTGGGAAGTTTTAAACACCGCTGATATAACAGCAAATCAGATATTCGTCTATTCCACAATAACAGATAACTTTGTGTACATCAACAATCCAAACGAGAAATCCTTTGCTGTAACAATTTACAATACTGCAGGCTATTTGCTCACAAAAAAGCCAAATGAAAATCAAAAAATATCTCTGGAAGAATATGCTTCAGGTGTTTACTTTATTGGAGTGGAATATCAAAATAACAGAGAAACCTTTAAGGTGGTGAAACGATAGGTATAAAGAGTTTCTTTTCACATTTCTAGAGTATAAACCAGAGATTTTAAGGATGTCAAATAAAAAACGGGGATCTAGTCCCCGTTTAAAGCTTTCTATTGATTGAATTTATATTCAATCATTTTTTATAGATTATTTTACTTTTTTACTAATCATTTTCGCAAGTGACTTTCCTGTTTTTGCATAGCCTTCAGCGATACGATCGTTGTTGTTTGCAACTCCTACAAAACTATCGCCGGGTGCATTTCGACTGTTTATCACCAATAAAACTTTTGAAGGATTGGCTGTTTCCACAAATTTCAAACGCGTTGTCACTTTTGCCGGTTGTTTCATCACTGCAGCAAACCAACCCGGGTAAATCCAAACAGTCTCTACAATCAAAGTATACTTAGAATCAGCATCTTCAGAAGCTTTGATATCCATATTCTTGTTCATAGAAGCAAGAAATTTTTCTATAAATGTGTTTTTTTTGGAGTGCTCCCAGTCTGCCGCCCATTTTTCTGCTTCATTTTTTCCTTTATCATCACCAATTTCCTTTTTTCTTTTAGCGACATACGCTTCCTGACTCATCTCTTCTTTATAGAAAGTGGATTTACTGTAATCCATAACAACCTTAAGCTCAGTTTGACCTTTTAAAAAGGAAAAATCTCCTGACTCGACTTTCATTCTCTGTGCTGAAGCAGTGGTAACTATTCCCAGTAATACAGCAATAAAAAGCTTTAATTTCATTTGTTTTTAGTATTGATTATTTATTAGTTAGGTTTATTTTGCATTCAAATATGCTACTTTTTTTTGAATCTTTGTAAAGATAATTTTTATGAATCTATTTTCTGATTTTTTCTTTTATTTTTTTGTATCAAAAAAGAAATTCCTCGTTAAAATACCGAACCAAAACCATTTCTCTACCTTTGCAAAAATCCAAAACCCATGAATGAAGCCATAAGAAATTTAGAACCCAAAGCCCTTTGGAACAAATTTGCAGATTTAAATGCAGTCCCACGGGCCTCCAAAAAAGAAGAACGCGTTATTGCCTTTATAAAAAATTTTGGCAAAAGCCTGGGCCTTGAAACCCATATTGACAAAGTGGGCAATGTTATCATCAGAAAACCTGCAAGCCCCGGAATGGAAGACCGCAAAGCCATCGTGATGCAGTCACATCTCGATATGGTGCACCAAAAAAACAACGATACCAACTTTGATTTTGATACTCAAGGAATAGAAATGGTAATCGACGGCGATTGGGTGCGGGCAAAAGGCACCACACTGGGAGCAGATAACGGTCTGGGAGTCGCGACCATTATGGCTATCCTGGAAAGCAAAGAAATTAAACATCCGGCTTTGGAAGCCTTGTTTACCATCGATGAAGAAACCGGGATGACCGGCGCGATGGGACTGGAAGGCGGTTTGCTAAACGGCGAAATACTGCTTAACCTAGATACCGAAGAAGACGACGAAATAGGCATTGGTTGTGCCGGTGGGATTGATGTCACCGCCACCAGAAATTACACTTCAGAAAATCCAAAAGAAAACAGTAGTGCATACACACTTACCGTTAAAGGCCTTCAAGGAGGACATAGCGGTATGGACATTCACAAAGGTTTGGGCAATGCCAACAAACTGATGAATCGTTTGCTATTTAAAGCCACCGAGGAGTTTGGTGTACAAATAGCTTCCATTGACGGAGGAAGCCTTCGCAATGCAATTCCCCGTGAAAGCAATGCAGTGATTGTTGTTTCAAACACAAATAAGGAAGCGTTTTTAGCTGAAATGCAACTCTTAACACAAGACATCAAAGCCGAATTTAAAACCCTGGAACCGGCACTGAAAATTGAAATAAACACATCCGAACTACCTGAAAAAGTGATGGATGCTGATGCACAAGAGCTTTTAGTGAAATCGGTTTATGCAGCACACAATGGAGTTTTTAGAATGAGTCCGGCGATCGCTGATTTGGTGGAGACTTCAAACAATGTAGCACGCATTTTAGTGAAGGACGGCAGTATTCATATTGGTTGTTTAACCCGCTCATCAGTTGAAAGTTCTAAAATGGATCTGGCAAACAGCCTGCGTTCCACTTTTGAATTGATGGGTTGTGAAGTCAAATTGTCCGGTGATTATCCCGGCTGGGAACCCAATCCGGATAGTGCCATTTTAAAAGTTTTGGATCAAATTTATTATAAAATGAACGGTGAAAAAGCCAATATTGCCGCCTGCCACGCCGGACTGGAATGTGGAATACTGGGTCAAAATTACCCCGATATGGATATGATTTCCTTTGGGCCCACCATCAAAGGCGCCCACTCTCCGGATGAACGAGCGAGCATCTCCTCAGCGCAGAAATACTGGAAGTTTGTGTTGGAGATTTTGGAGAATATTCCTAAAAAGTAAATTCCAAATCACAAAGCACCACACGAGGCCACCGGCCGAACTGAGCGGTAGCTAAATTCCAAGTTCTAATATCAGACGGTCACCCTGAGCTTGTCGAAGGGTGACATCCTGTCATAAACTTTCAGCTGGCACAATCATTGTCTATTTGGTAGTGAAAAACTGAATAAATAGTAAAATCAAATAAAAGTTATGAGTAAAATAATTGGAATCGACTTAGGAACAACAAACTCCTGCGTAGCCGTGATGGAAGGTAGCGAGCCAACGGTTATTCCTAATGCCGAAGGAAAAAGAACAACACCCTCTGTAATCGCTTTTGTGGAAGGTGGAGAAATTAAAGTGGGTGACCCTGCAAAACGTCAGGCGGTTACAAACCCCACAAAAACCATCGCTTCCATAAAACGATTTATGGGTAATAAATATTCTGAATCTGTTAAAGAAGCAGAAAATGCTGCCTATAAAGTAGTAAAAGGAGATAATGATACTGCCCGTGTTGATATTGATGGTAGAATGTACACTCCTCAGGAGCTTTCAGCAATGATTCTTCAGAAAATGAAGAAAACAGCAGAAGACTATCTGGGACAATCTGTTTCAAGAGCAGTAATTACAGTTCCTGCTTACTTTAATGATGCACAGCGTCAAGCAACAAAAGAAGCCGGAGAAATTGCAGGTCTTAAAGTGGAGCGAATTATCAACGAGCCTACAGCAGCCGCTTTGGCCTATGGTTTGGATAAAAAAGGAACCGATCAAAAAATAGTCGTTTTTGACTTTGGTGGAGGAACTCACGATGTTTCTATACTTGAGTTGGGAGATGGTGTTTTTGAGGTACTTTCAACAGACGGTGACACGCACCTGGGTGGTGATGATGTCGATCAAAAAATCATCAATTGGCTGGCCGATGAGTTTAAGTCTGAAGAAGATATGGACTTGAGAAAAGACCCTATGGCACTTCAACGTTTGAAAGAAGCTGCAGAGAAAGCAAAAATTGAATTGTCTTCATCCACTCAAACCGAAATCAATTTGCCGTATGTGACTGCAACAGCAAGCGGACCAAAACACTTGGTGCGCACGTTGAGCAGATCAAAATTTGAGCAATTGATTGCAGATCTGGTAAAAAGAACAATCGCTCCTTGTGAAAAAGCACTAAAAGCCGCAGGATTATCTAAAAGCGATATTGACGAAATTATATTAGTGGGTGGATCAACCCGTATTCCTGCAGTTCAGGAAGCCGTAGAAAAATTCTTTGGCAAAGCACCAAGCAAAGGAGTGAATCCTGATGAGGTGGTTGCTGTTGGAGCTGCTATTCAAGGAGGTGTATTGACCGGAGATGTGAAAGATGTATTGCTTCTTGACGTAACCCCACTTTCCCTAGGGATTGAAACAATGGGTGGTGTCTTGACAAAACTCATTGAAGCAAACACAACCATTCCTACTAAAAAGTCACAGGTTTTCTCAACAGCAGCAGACAATCAACCCAGTGTTGAGATTCACGTGTTGCAAGGAGAGCGCCCTATGGCAACAGATAACAAAACCATCGGTCGTTTTCACCTTGACGGAATTCCACCTGCAAGAAGAGGAACCCCTCAAATTGAAGTGACTTTCGATATTGATGCCAATGGTATTATCAAAGTAAGTGCGACAGATAAAGCAACAAACAAATCTCAGGACATCAGAATTGAAGCATCTTCCGGTTTAACCGAAGAAGAAATCAAAAAGATGAAAGCCGATGCTGAAGCCAATGCAGATGCCGATAAAGCTGCCAAAGAAAAAGCAGACAAACTCAACGAGGCTGATGCAATGATTTTCCAAACTGAAAGTCAGTTGAAAGAATTTGGTGATAAATTATCAGACGACAAGAAAAAGCCCATTGAAGATGCACTGGCTGAATTAAAAACGGCCTTTGATGCTAAGGACATCGCCTTGATTCAACCTGCTTTAGACAAGATTAATGAAGCCTGGAAAACCGCTTCAGAAGAAATGTACAAAGCACAAGCAGAGCAACAAGGTGGAGCACCCGGCGGTGAACCTTCCGGAGATACATCCAGCAACGGAACTGAAAAAGAAAACAGTGATGTTGAAGACGTAGATTTCGAAGAAGTCAAGTAATCTATTAAAGTTTTATAAACAAAAAAGAGCGACTCAATTGAGTCGCTCTTTTTTATTGTATATTATTTATATTAATTCTCATCATCCATAACAAGAATTGCAAATTCAGAATTTTGAGAGTGTGTTTTTATTTCGTCAAAATCAACAGTAGCACCATTAGAAATAATTTGGGCAACCGAGGTTTTTAAACTTTCAGAATTGAAATTGTTTCTGGCTATCACAACTTCATTAAGATTTTCAATTCCTGAGATGGCAAGAGGAAAATCTCCAAAAAAGTGGTTGTCAAAAACAACAAGGGTTTTCAACTCATTGAGATTTCCCATTTCTGATGGAAGCATTCCTGTTAAATTATTACTGCTTAGCAATAGCTCTTCCAGATTTTTCAAATCACCAATTGATGATGGAATAGAACCTGATATAAGATTGCTGTTTAAGTCCAGTGTTTTAAGATTTTTTAATGTGAACAATTCATCAGGCAAACTTCCGCCAATTTGATTGAAAAACAATTTGAGCGATTCAAGATTTTTTAAATCACCAATTGAAGAAGGCAATTCTCCTTGAAGATTGTTGAAGCCCAATTCAATCCCAACAACGGTATTGTTTTTAATTTCAACACCCCACCAGGTACTTTCAGGCTTTTCCAAATCCCACACTGTGTCCCATTCTGTACCATTTGTACTGTGGAATAAATCGATAAGTGCTTGCTTTTCGGTTAATGAAATTTGAGCTGTTGCGGTAAACGCAAAACATAAGGCAATCAGTGCGGTTAGTGCTTTCATAAGTAGATTAATTTGGGATTAAATCTTAAAGTATAAAACGAATGTACAACACTACTAAGCTAAATTGCAAATATATTCGATGAAATGCATAAAAAAAGTAAGAAAATATTTCAGATAAAACGCTTATTCAATATTTAGAGAAGAAATTTTATTGATGAGCTCTTTGTTTACCTGGTGTTTTCCTTCAAAAGTCAAAATTTTAAGTCTTGAGCCAAAAAGCGTATGAGCCAACTCTTTTTCGGTTTTGATTCGCTCTTTTGTAAGGTATTCATCTTGTGTTCCATAAATGAGATACACGGGAGTGGTTTTAGATAAAAAAGAAAAACGATCTGCGGTGAGTTCTTTGGGTATCCCTCCTGAATGAATTACTATAGCTTTACACGAAATTTGATAGGCAGCTATCCATCTTAAGGCTATTGAAACTCCTTGCGAGAATCCAAAAACAATAAGTTGTTCAGAATGTTTTGAGAGGTTTTCATTTTCAGCAACAGCTTTTGTGTAATTGAGAACATTTTGTGTTTCTAAAAGTGTGTTTTCCTTAGTGAGCCAGGAGGCTCCCACATATTTATAACCTTGTCCCTGATAGTATTTGGATGGCGCTTGAGGAGCAATTATATAGTTTTTAGTCTTGTCCAAATCATTAAAATTTTCTATAAAATAGCGGCTCAAATATCCCAAGCCGTGAAATGCCATCCAGATATTTTCTGTTGACTTTGTGAGCTTATTTTTTGTGGTGTAAGTGTTAATCGTGCTATAAGAAACTTCTATTTCAGTTTGGTTCATAATCTATCGTTTTTCGTAACTTTACAAAGGTAAACTAAAGCTATGACAAACAGGAAAGAAGAAATTTTAAGTCAATGTAATGCAATGAGTAAAAATACCTTGATGGAAACCTTGGGTATTACCTTTATCGATTTTGATGAAAACTCTTTAACAGCAAGGATGCCGGTCAATTCAAAAGTTCATCAACCGGATGGTGTTTTACACGGTGGTGCCTCTGTTGCCTTAGCTGAAAGTGTAGGTAGTGCCGGTGCATTTATTTTTTTAAATACCGAAAACTTAGCAGTTAGAGGGATTGAGATTTCAGCAAATCACGTGAAGTCTGTCAAAGATGGGTATGTTGATGCTGTTGCCACAATTATTCACAAAGGAAGAACCACACAATTGTGGCAAATCAAAATTTTAAATTCTAAAAAAGAATTAGTATCTTTAGTCAAGCTTACAACCATAACCATCCCCACCAAAAAATCTTAGCCTCATGGATTTAGACATCTTGTTCAGTAAAGTTCAGCAGCATTATGCTGAGGAACTTCCTTTTGTTGTCTACAGGAAGCCCGGTAAAGAGATTATCAGGGGACTCTTTCAAAAAGATGACAAACTTTATGTGACCTCAAACTACAAAGAAAGTGGTTTTGTCTTTTCGCCTTTTGACACAGATTTAAATGCTATCTTGTTTCCTTTTGAAAAATGTAAGTTATACTCGGGTTTTTTCTTACAAAAAAATGAACTCTCGGAAAATCCCAAAGTCTCAAAATTAACCCCGGAAAACAAAGATTTTAAGGATACTCATATTGAATTAATCCAAAAAGGTATTGACTCTGTAAAAAATGGGGAATTAAAAAAAGTTGTGTTGTCAAGAAAAGAAGAGGTAAAAATTAAAGAATTAACAACCGGAGATTCCATCATTAACTTATTTGAAAAATTATTAGACAAACATCCCTTAGCGTTTGTTTATTGCTGGTATCACCCTTCTGTAGGCTTGTGGTTGGGCGCAACACCAGAGAGCTTATTCTCTCTTGAAAAAAAGACATTCCGCACAATGGCTCTTGCCGGCACTCAAAGATTTACTGAAGAGTCAAAAGTGATGTGGAGTGATAAGGATAAGGAAGAACAGTCACTAGTGACTCAATTTTTGGAAAACACTTTAGAAAAAGTTGTTCCCATATTAATGATTTCTAAACCTACAACTTTCAAAGCAGGTAACGTCATTCATTTAAAAACTGATATTGGTGGCACCATTAACACGAGATTATGTGATATCCCATGTCTCATAAAAAGACTTCACCCCACTCCGGCAGTTTGTGGTTTGCCAAAAGACAAAGCAACACAATTCTTAAAGTCACATGAAAATTATGACAGAGAATTTTACACAGGCTTTTTAGGTGAAATAAATCTGAATGAGAAGATTTATCAAAAGACGCCCGTTGTAGATATTTCCTGTGCAGATTTGTATGTAAATTTACGGTGTATGAAAATCAATAAAGATGTTGCCACTTTGTTTGTTGGAGGAGGAATTACAAAGGATTCAATTCCCAATGATGAGTGGAAGGAAACAGTCTTTAAGGCTGATACTATGATGCAAATATTATCTTAATTTCTATCCAAAAGCAGAAATTCTTAGGTACCTTTGTAATACCTATGATTTATTCAAAAATTCCCTTAGCTCAAACGATTACTCAGCTTTGTTCCATCAAAGAAATCAGGAATATTGTTATTTGTCCGGGTTCCAGAAATGCACCACTCACCATAGGTTTTACCGAAAACCCCTTTTTTAATGTTTATAGCATTGTCGATGAACGTGCAGCTGCATTTTTTGCATTAGGCATTGCACAGCAAACTGGCACACCCGTGGCTGTAATATGCACATCGGGCTCTGCGGTTTTGAACTTTTACCCCGCTGTTGCAGAAGCGTATTACAGTGATATTCCACTGATTGTAATTTCAGCAGACAGACCTTCAAATTTCATTGATATTGGTGATGGACAGACCATTAGACAAGAACATATATTTGAGAAGCATATCCTTTATTCGGCTAATTTAAAACCCGAAGAAATTCATCAAAATGACAACGAAATCCAAATCAACAGTGCCATAAATATTGCCAAAGAGTTAAAAGGACCTGTTCACATCAATGCGCCATTTGAAGAGCCCCTTTATGAAAAAACAAACCAATTGCTAGTAGCTCCTCAAAATGTGCCAGTGAGGATTACTAAAAATAAAGTTGATGAAGATCTTTCAGAATTTGTTAATTTATGGAATCGTTCAAGCCGGAAATTAATTCTTATTGGTGTTTTATCGCCAGACTCCTTAGAACATCACATTGTCAACCAGCTTGCAAGTGATGAAAGCGTTTTGGTTTTTACGGAGACCACCTCAAATCTTCATCATAACAATTTTATAAATGCCATAGATCAACTCATTGCTCCACTAAAAGATGAAGAATTTAAAAAACTTCAACCTGATATTTTGATAAGCTTTGGTGGCATGGTTATTTCAAAAAAGGTAAAAGCTTTTTTAAGAAAATTTCCTGCAAAACACCATTGGCACATTGATGAGAAAAAAGCCTATGATACTTATTTCTATTTAAGCAAACACTTCAAGGTGAGTCCGCAAGTCTTTTTTGAATCCTTTTTACAAAATGTAAAATCTGTACCATCAGACTTTCAAACAAAATGGCTTTCCATTAAAAAAGTCAGAGAACATAAGCATAAAGTATATCTTGAAAATGCTCCATTTTCAGATTTAAAAGTATTTGAGCACATTTTAAAGGCACTGCCAAAAAACACCATTTTGCAATTAAGCAATAGTGCGATTGTGAGGTATGCCCAGTTGTTTTCTCTTGACAAATCACTTGCCGTATTTTGTAACAGAGGAACCAGCGGCATTGACGGAAGTACTTCAACAGCTGTGGGTGCAGCAGTGGCAAGTAAACAAGCGGTGACTTTTATAACAGGGGATTTAAGCTTTTTTTACGATGCAAACGGACTTTGGAATAATTATATTCCAAAATCGTTTAGAATAGTTCTCATCAATAACAGTGGAGGAGGAATTTTCAGGATTTTACCGGGTGAAAAAAACACTTCAAATTTTGAAACTTATTTTGAAACGATTCACGATGTTTCCGCTAAACAACTCTGTGAAATGCACCAGATTGATTACAGATTGGCACTAAATGAAAAGGAATTAGAATCTCAATTAGCCAACCTCTATAATGAATCTGAAAAACCTGTTTTATTAGAAATCAAAACACCCAGAACAGAAAACGATAGTATTCTACTAAATTACTTCAATGAATTGACTTAAATTTTTCGAAATCTTAAAGGAAAATTCTTTTACGCAATAAATCTTTTTTGTAACTTTATGAATATTAATATTAAAAATAAAAAAATGAGTAAAAGAGACGAATTAATTGCAAAGTATGCAGCAGATTTAAAAGAAAAATGCAATGTAAATGCTGATATGGATTTCTTAACCAAAGTAACCATTGGGTGCGGTCCTTCAATTTATAATGCCGATGCTGCAACAGTAGCCGGTACTGACCAGAGTGAGTTGGATACTATTAAAAACAATTTTCTGATCAAAAAACTAGGTCTTAAAGACAGCCCCGAACTCGACAAAGCAATTGATGCTGTTATGGAACAATACGGTAGATCAGAAAGAAACAAACACCGTGCAGTAGTTTATTATTTATTGGCAAAACACTTCAAAAAAGAATCGGTATATAAATAGACTGATTTAAACAAAAATACAAGCGTCTTAATTTAAGGCGCTTTTTTTATGACTTTAGTTTACCTTTGCCAAAAAAGCAAGATGATTAAAATTGGTCAATACAATCAACTGGATATTATAAGAGAGACTCCTCAAGGTCTTTACTTAGCAGATGAAGCCGGAAATGAAATCCTGTTGCCAAACAAATATGTTCCAGAAGAATTTAAAATTTGGGATACCCTTGATGTTTTTGTCTATCTCGATCACGAGGAGCGGCCGGTAGCTACAACCTTAAAACCTTACATTAATCTCAATGAATTTGCCTACCTGCGATGTATGGTCGTCAATGAAATTGGTGCTTTTATGGAATGGGGACTTGAAAAACAATTATTTGTTCCTTTTAAAGAACAAGCCAGACCCATGAAAGAAGGGAATTGGTATATCGTATATATGTATCTGGATGATAAAACCAATCGGTTGGTAGGTTCCAGTAAAACCAGAAAGCATCTTTCAAATGAAAAAATTGAACTTCAAAAATATGATAAAGTAGATATACTAGTCACCCATTTAACCGAAAAGGGTGCCAATGTAATCATCAATCAAAAGCATGAAGGTTTGATTTACATCGAAAACATTTTTGAAGACATTCGCACCGGTGATAAAATGGAAGCCTATATTAAAAAAGTGCGCGATGATGGAAAAATAGATGTCGTCATTCAACCGGAAGGCTATAAGAGTATTGAGCCAAATGCCGAGTTTATATACGAAGAACTAAAAGCTGCCGGAGGATTTTTACCGCTTCACGACAAAACAAGCCCCGAAGAAATTAAAAACCAATTGGGTCTAAGTAAAAAACTATTTAAAAAAGCAATTGGCGCTCTCTATAAAGACAAGATGATTTCTATAAAAGAAGACGGGATTGAATTGCTTTAATTTTAACTAAAGTTTATTCTTTAGAATCCTTCTATTATTCTTATTTTTGCACTTTTTTTCAGCAAGGTATTTATAATAACTGCCTATTCTGTTTAACCTAAACAAATCCAATAGCAATGGGAGCTTATTCAAACCTCAAAGACAGTTCAAAGAAAATGTACAACAAAGTGAGGTACAAAAAATACATCAACATCTTTGACTTTTCGCAAAAAGTAGATTACAAAATTGAAATTTTAGCCGGATTAACCGTTGCTATGGCACTAATTCCAGAGGCCGTTGCCTTTTCTCTCATAGCAGGTCTTTCTCCATTAACAGGTTTGTATGCAGCTTTTGTTGTGGGTCTTGTTGCTTCTATTTTTGGTGGCAGACCGGGTATGATATCCGGAGCAACCGGAGCAATTGCGGTGATTATCATTAGTCTTGCAGTATCTCACGGACCTGAATATATTTTTGCAACAGTCATCCTAGCCGGAATTATGCAAGCCATTGTAGGGTTTTTAAAGTTAGGTAAATTGATGAGGCTCGTTCCACACCCCGTAATTTTTGGATTTGTAAACGGTCTGGCCATCATCATTTTTATGTCACAATTGGATCAATTTAAAGATGATGCCGGAAACTGGTTAACCGGCGGGTCGCTTTATTTGTTGTTAGGTTTGGTTTTGTTAACGATGTTTATAATTTGGGGGTTACCAAAATTGACCAAAGCCATACCGTCTTCACTTGTTGCTATTTTAGTCGTTTTTGGTGTGGTGTTCTTTTTTGGATTTGACACCAAAACAGTAGGTGATATTGCATCAATTAAAGGTGGATTTCCTCCCTTTAATATTCCACAAGTTCCATTCACATTGGAAACCTTACTATTGATTTTGCCTTATGCAGCTATTATGGCAGGTGTGGGATTGATAGAAAGTCTATTGACCCTTAACATCATAGACGAAATCACTGAAACTCGAGGGCGAGGTAATAAGGAATGTGTTGCTCAGGGAGCAGCCAATATTGCTTCAGGTTTTTTCTCAGGGATGGGTGGTTGTGCGATGCTGGGACAAAGTTTGATTAATATTTCATCTGGTGCGAGAGCAAGGCTTTCAGGAATAGTGGCTGCTGTAATGCTGCTAATTTTTATAATGTTTGGATCTGGTGTGATTGAATTGTTACCAATGGCCGCATTGACAGGTCTAATGATAATGGTCGCAATAGGTACCTTTGAGTGGGCAAGCATACGCACTTTAAATAAAATGCCAAAATCTGATGTACTTGTCATGATTCTCGTTGCTTTAGTAACGGCAATTCTTCATAATTTGGCACTTGCTGTGCTCATTGGCGTTATTATCTCTGCATTGGTATTTGCCTGGGACAATGCAAAGCGCATTAGAGCCAGAAAATACATTGATGAGGCAGGTGTGAAACACTATGAAATTTTTGGCCCTCTATTTTTTGCATCCGTTACTGCATTTAATGAAAAATTTGATGTTTTGGCTGACCCGGATGAAGTAATTATCGATTTTTCTGAAAGCAGGGTAGTGGATATGTCTGCCATTGAGGCACTAAATAAAATTACAGAGCGGTATCAAAAGCAAGGAAAGAAAGTTCACTTGAGACACTTAAGTGCTGATTGTAGAAAACTTTTGAAAAATGCAGATGAGATTATCGAAGTGAATATACTCGAGGATCCAACTTACAAAGTACTTGTAGATAAGTTCTAATACCACCGTCTTGTGAACAGTCTGAATAAGGTATCAGGGTTTAAAGTCACTATGAATCTAATTTTTTGGTCATAGCGATCCAAGCCTGGCTCCCAACCGTTACTGGAATACATGGGAAAATACAATTCAAAATAGTCTGCAACCAAATTGAGTCTAACTCCTGAATCAAAAAAGGCTTGTGTGCCCAAATCTCTATTGTTAACCAGACCCACATCACCATAGACAAGTATCCATTTCCAAATGTTTGTGCTTGCGTTTAGGGTTGTCATCCACCGATTGGCAAAAGCAGTGTCAAATTTTGATTTGAAACCACCTTCTGCTATGATTAACTGCTGACTAAACAACCCGGTATCTTCAGATCTTCCATAATAGTTATGATCAAAAAGATAATCTGTGGGCCGGTCGAGGGCAAAACTAAAAAAATCTGATCCGGAGCGGTCGTTATTTTGTAAAAAGGCACCGGCAAAAAGCCTTAAATTGAGTTGACGATTGCTTAAAAATAATTTACGGTATTCAATAGTGCTATGTACTTTTTGAAATTTATCTGAGATTTCATAATCAAATTCAAACCTGAAAAAATCAATTAAATTTGCATTTGAATATACATACTGTAAATTTAAGACATTGTAATTGGGCTCTTCCGGTATAACAACATCCAGATCGAGGTCTCTATTTACTGTTATATTTCTAAGATTTATAAATCTTCTTTTGTTATTTCTCAGGTTATTTTCTCTAAAAGCAAAGGTGCTCCAAAAACTTAATTTGTTATAAAATAAATTTTGATTGTAAGAAAATCTGTTGTAAGAAGAACCTAGATTGATAAAATATAAATTCTGGTTTTGAAAATCCAGAGAGTACCTCAAACTTCCTCCACCCACTATGGTTTTTGAAGTAAAGCCATAAAGAGGATCCAGCTTGAAAGTGAAATTTTTTGCTAAAACAGTTTTGTTATACAATCTGGGGCCCATAGTTAACCCGTCATAAAGATTGTATTCAAAAATTGGAATGACAAATAGCTGGGCATATTCCGGATCTTCTACATCTTGCAAAAGTCTAAATTGTATGGGTTTTTTAAAAAGACCTGAAACTTTTCTGTAATTGTTTCTTTTGTTGTATTCAGGAATGACTTGATTGTAATCGATGGCAAATCTGTCAACTCCATAAGCAGGTAATGTGAATGTTTTTGTGCTATCAAAACCTTCTTGCCATTGTGAGTAAATAATGCTTTTTTTGTTCATTCCAAATAAAGGGAAGGGCATGGAGTTTTCACTCCTGTTTTTTATGGTTACCTGAATAGAATCGTTTTCCTTTTTGATGTGACTAATTTTGTAATCTATCTTTTTGTTTGAGCCCACATAATCATCAAAAAACCAATTGATGTTTTTATCTGTTTTTGATTTAATAATGTTTTTAAACCTTTCGGCGGAAGCCAATTTTAAAGCATTTTCTTGATAAAACTCTTTTAAACTTTCAGAAAGTATATCTTGCCCCAGATACTGGTTTAGATAGTTTAAACCCACGCCGCCCTTATAGCCGGAAGCAATTTCAGCATTAAATTTAATGAGTGAGTCACGAGGTGTTGTTAAAGCCTGGTCAAGGTTTAATCTTGCTGAATTGAGATATAAAAAAGGGTATTGATCATTAAAGTTTAATTGAGCAGCGTGAAACCATCTCAAACCCCAAACCCTGCTTAAATTACCCACAATTTTCATATCTGGATAATAGATATCAGTGTATTTCATCATCAGGTAAATTTGTAATGAACTTAAAAACCAGTGTTCATCCCTGGGGTTTATGTTAAGGGAGTTTTTTATAAAAACGCCGGTTATGGTCTTCAACTGTTCAATGTCATATTGAAAACCATCGGGGAAGGGTCTTATAAAACTTGGTAATTGATTCAAACCATAAGCAGGGTCTAATTTATAATCTTCATCAGAAATCACCATCTTTTCAAAAGGATATGGCCCTAATTCACTCTCGAGATATTTGATGATGCGGTCAATTTGAATGGCTTTGAGAGGCGGATATAAACCTTTATCATCAATACTTGAATGAACCTCAACATCATCTGTAATAATGACTTCAAAAGCGTTTTCCTGCTGAAGATAGATGGTAGCCGAATTGCGACTTTCCCCTTGTAGGTAAGTGGTTTTAAATCCATTTCCAGTCACTTCATCTTCTACATTAAGGTCTGAGGTTAATTGATAATATTCAGGAGCTTTGAACTGAATGTTTAGCGCAGAAGGCGGCATATAAAAATCGTTGAGATTTTTGTGGCTGTACTGTTTCCAGCTTCCGTCAAACACTGCCGGACTTATAAACCAGTGCTTTAGATTGTAATCTCCATTTTTTAAATGACCAAATCGGGTAAACTTGGCGTCTGGAAGTTTGACTTCATAAATTAAATGAAACGTATAGCTTTCACCTGGCGCAATGGGTTTTTCAGGAATTGCTTTTATAATATCCAGTTGGTCACCTCTTTTCCATTGGAGGGTTTCAAACGCATCATTTGAAATAGAATGAAAGAAGGTGCGCCCGCGATTGTGACTTCTTTCAAAATGAAAATTACTTTGAAAGTTTTCTGCAAAGCGTTTTGCCAAGGGTGTGGTTTTTTTTGAAAAAGCATTGGCCCAGTCCAGAAAGTAAATGGTATCAAGTGTTGAATTTGAGGTGTTGTTATAGACAATTTTTTGTCTAATTTGTATGAGGTGCTCCTTTGTGTCGAGTTCAGCATTGATACTCATATTGTGCTGCGAAAACAAGCCATCACAAAGTAAGCAGGAAATCAAACAGAAAACAGATGTAATCGCTTTTATCATATTCTATTCCTCACTAATGGGGAATTGTTATTTTTTTATAATCCTAAAGGTTTTGTTGTCTTGGGTTGTTGTGGTCAGGTAATAAAGTCCTTTTGAAAGCGCTGAAATGTCAATACTTAAATTAATTTGTCCATTGTTTGGAATGGATAGAATTTTTTGTCCCAAAACATCATATACATTGAAATCAACATCATACTGAATACTGGGATGTACCTGAACTTGTAAAAAATTAGCAGTCATATTCCCATTTGGAAATTTTATTAGCTCTGAGTATGCTGTTGTAGTTGTACTGAGAACTCTATCTGTTTGTAATTCCATTACAACAGGTAAGTGGTCACTTATCCAATAGAGGTCGCTTCTTAAGTCGGCACCAAAGTCACCATCACAATCTGAAGAATCTATTCGATTGTTAAAGCAGTTTCCATTGTTTCCAAATGCTTTATAGGAGTTTTCGACATACATCAACTCCTCATTATCAAACATGTTTTCAGACAATAAAATAAAATCAAACCGATCGTCGAGACCACCACCTGCACCTCCTCCAAAACCTCCATTGCTCAAGCGTGTGCTTTGCGTATGTAAAAAGGCAAAGTTGGCGTTGTTGTTCCAGGAGCCGGGTTCATCTATGGGGTCTTTAAAAGTTATGGAATTGTTTTGATCGAGTAAAAATTGGTATGCAGGTTCAGAAGCGGTGTAAAGATTAAGATCACCGGCAAAAATTACATATGAATCCGGGTCAACATTGTTGAGGTAATTGATTAATTCTGCGACCATTTGCAATCTCAATTGTTGATTTGCGGTGCCCTGACTGGATTTTAAATGAGCAACATATACATCGATAAACAATGGGTTTGTGCCTTGATCATCAGACTTGAGTTTTAATTGATACCGGTTGATATCTCTCACCGTTGTTTGGATGACATCAACAGTCTCTAGGCTAAATTTTGAAGACCTGAAGTAAATCATTTGTTGAATTTCTGCAGGTCCCGATTGATTGGGTATAAAAGGAGCTCTTTCATATAAGACCTCATCAAAGTTTAGGGAATTGTTTAAAATCAGGTCAGCTCCTAAGTCATTTTCTAATTCGCAAATCATAAAAATATCGGGTTCATAAAACTGAAGGACATTTTTTAGTCGTTCTGTTTTATTGGCCGGAGGTGCTGAAGGAAAATCAAAAACATTGTAAAACATTGTTTTAATTGTTTCCTGAGCAAATGCGCCCTGAACCAATAAAAATAAAGAGAGTAAAAATATTTTTTTAAGTTGCATAAAAAAAATTATTTAAAAGTTTGGACTCAGGTTGAATTTACCATAGAAGCTATCGAGTATTTTTAACACTTCATCTTCTGTGTCAACCAGATGAATCAAGTTGATGTCATCGGGACTTATTGTATGAAAGGTGTCTGAAAGTGTTTTTTTAATCCAATCCAGCAAACCTGACCAGTAGTCACTTCCCACTAAAATAATGGGAAAGGAGTCGATTTTATTGGTTTGTATTAAAGTCAAAGCTTCAAAAAGTTCATCGAGGGTTCCAAAACCTCCCGGCATCACGACAAACCCTTGAGAGTATTTAACAAACATCACTTTTCTAACAAAAAAATAATCAAAATCAAGGCTTTTATCACTGTCTATGTATGGGTTGTCATGTTGTTCAAAAGGCAACGCAATGTTCAATCCCACCGAGGTTCCACCGGCAAGATGTGCTCCTTTATTTCCGGCTTCCATAATACCGGGGCCTCCGCCAGTGATGACTCCATAGCCACTTTCAGTTATCTTTTGTGCGATTTTTTCAGCGAGCTTGTAGTATTTTTCATCTGGCTTTGTTCTGGCTGAGCCAAAAATGGAAACACAAGGGCCAATGCGGCTTAACTTTTCATAACCATTGACAAATTCGCCCATGATTTTAAAAATAGCCCACGAGTCGTTGGTTTTTACTTCATTCCACTCTCTGCTGTGTTTATCCTTTCTCATATATTTCTTTTACTGTAACAAGTTAAACTGTTTTTATCCTACTGATATTTTGCTAAAATAACTCTTTTTTTAAGAATCTTGCGGTATGACTGGATTTGTGTTTTGCAACTTCTTCAGGTGTACCGGTGGCTATAATTTTTCCACCTTTTTTTCCGCCTTCAAGCCCAATGTCTATGATGTGGTCAACTGTTTTTATGACGTCCATATTGTGCTCAATAATGACCACAGTATTTCCTTTTTCGACGAGTTTATTCAATACTAAAAGCAATACTCTAATGTCTTCAAAGTGCAGCCCGGTGGTGGGCTCGTCAAGGATGTAAAGGGTGTTTCCGGTATCTCGTTTGGAAAGTTCCGTTGCAAGCTTGATGCGCTGTGCTTCACCGCCCGATAGGGTTGTTGATTGTTGTCCCAAAGTGATATATCCCAATCCTACATCCTGAATGGTTTTTATTTTTCGAACTATTTTAGGAATGTGTTCAAAAAAGGGAACGGCTTCATTAATGGTCATTTCAAGCACATCATAAATGGATTTTCCTTTGTACCTTATTTCTAATGTTTCTCTGTTAAACCGTTTTCCTTGGCAGCTTTCACATTCTACATACACATCCGGCAGGAAATTCATTTCAATAACTTTCAAGCCGCCTCCCTGACAGGTTTCACAGCGGCCACCTTTTACATTAAAGCTAAATCGTCCCGGTTTATAGCCGCGAATCATCGCTTCGGGCATTTTGGCAAACAGATTTCTTATTTCAGAAAAAACACCGGTATATGTTGCAGGATTTGAACGAGGTGTCCGGCCAATAGGTGCTTGATTTACGTCAATCACTTTGTCGATGTGTTCAAGACCTGAAATTTTTTTATAAGGTAATGGTTTTTTAACACCGTTAAAATAATGTGCATTTAAGATAGGGTAGAGGGTTTCATTGATGAGCGTTGACTTTCCACTTCCTGAAACGCCTGTGACGCCCACCATTTTTCCCAACGGAATTTCAAGAGTGACGTTTTTTAAATTATTACCTGTTGCTCCGGTGAGTTTGAGGGATTTTCCATTTCCTTTTCGTCTCTTTTTTGGAATCTCAATTTGCTTTTCGTTGTTGAGATATTGAGCAGTCATTGTATTGTGTGTTTTTACAACAGCAGGTGTTCCTTCTGAAATAATTTCACCGCCAAACTTTCCTGCTGCCGGACCAATATCAATTATATGGTCTGCACATTCAATCATATCTTTATCGTGCTCAACTACAATAACTGAATTTCCCAAATCTCTCAATTGCATAAGCGCTTTGATGAGTCGTTCATTGTCTCTTTGGTGCAAACCAATACTGGGCTCATCAAGAATATAAAGAACACCCACGAGTTGAGAACCAATTTGAGTAGCAAGCCTGATGCGTTGTGCTTCACCACCCGATAGGGATTTTGAGCTACGCCCTAAAGACAGGTAATTCAATCCCACATCTGTTAAAAACTGTATGCGGGTGTTGACTTCTTTTAAAATTTCTTCGGCGATTTGTAATTGTTTTTCTGATAGGTTTTTGGGAAGTGACAAAAACCATTTTTGGAGTTCGTCAATATCCATTGCAGTCAAATCAGCAATATTTTTTTCATTGATTTTGAAGAATAGCGAGTCTTTTTTTAATCGGCTTCCTTCACACTCCGGGCAAACGATGTGGTTCATAAATTCTTTGGCCCAACGTTTTAATGAAGTGGATTCATTGTTGTTAAAGGTATTTTGAATAAATGTGGCGATGCCTTCAAAATCAATTTTATAGCTTCGTGTGATGCCCAGTGTTTTACTTTCTACGTCAAACTTTTCTTTTCCGCCAAATAAAATCATTTGCACCGCTTCTTCAGTAATAGTATCAAAAGGGTCACTGAGTTTAAACTGGTAGCGTTCTGCAATGAGTTCCAGTTGTTTGAAAATCCAGTTGTTTTTTTGTGGTCCTTGTGGAGCTAAGGCACCTTGCTTGATGGAAAGTTTTTTATCAGGAACAATTTTATCAACATTCACTTCATACAAATGTCCCAAGCCATTGCAATGGGGACACATACCTTTTGGCGAATTGAATGAAAAGTTATTGGGTTCCGGCAAGGGATAGGAAATACCGGTTTTAGGGCACATCAATGCCCTGCTAAAGTAACGCACTTCTTGTTTTTCCTGCTCAATGAGCATCATGACATCGTTACCGTGATACATGGCTGTTTTAATGGCTTCCTGAAGACGGTTTTGGTGTTCTTTACCTTTGGTAAGTTGAAGTCTGTCAATCACAATTTCGATGTCGTGGGTTTTGTATCGATCCACTTTCATCCCTTTTGTTATTTCCATGAGCTCGCCATCAACTCTTACTTTTATAAATCCCTGTTTGGCAATTTGTTCAAAGAGTTCTCTGTAATGCCCTTTTCTTGAGCGAACAACAGGAGCGAGAATGGTAATTTTTTGATCCAAATAATCTTCTTCAATCAATGTTTTTATTTGCTCATCAGAATAGCTCACCATCTTTTCACCGGTGTTGTAACTGTAAGCATCTGCCGCCCGGGCATAAAGTAGTCTTAGAAAATCATAAATTTCTGTGATGGTACCCACGGTAGAACGCGGACTCTTACTGGTTGTCTTTTGCTCGATGGCAATGACAGGGGAGAGGCCGTCAATTTTATCTACATCAGGTCGTTCAAGTCCTCCCAGAAATTGCCTGGCATATGCCGAAAATGTTTCAATATAACGACGTTGCCCTTCTGCATAAATGGTATCAAAAGCAAGTGATGATTTTCCACTGCCCGAAAGTCCTGTAATTACAACGAGATTTTCTCTCGGAATTTTAACATCAATGTTTTTCAAGTTGTGGACTCTCGCGCCCAAAACAGTGATAAAATCCTCATTTTTTGCCATAGCTGCAAAGATACTTATTTCAAAGCAGAATTTACTATGTGAGTTGTATCGAGATTGTTAAAATAAGTTTAAGGGACAAGGCATTTAAACCTCTATTTCTTTGGTAAGGAATTGATAAAAAGATGTCATAATATAAAATAAAACACCTAAAGTCATTGATACACTTATGATAGCAAAAATTGTATCTAGATTTAAAAGTAAGTAAAGTAAAGGAAGCAATACACCAAAGCTCACGAGAACAATAAACAAACTAAAAATTGAATTTACCATTTTAGGTAATTTTTGAGCAGCAAATGTTTGAAATTGATGAAGTTTTGGAATCACTTCTTTATTCATATACTCTCCCAGTTTTGATAGAAATACTTCGTTGAATGAGGAATCTTCAAAGGTTTCACTGTCTATAGATTGTGCCAGAGTCATTATTTTGTCTTGATGGCGTTCAAAGACCGAATCCAGATCGAGAGCACTTTTATAGGTTGTAAATTTATATCCAAAGTAATACCATAATCCGGAACCACATTTATGTTCCAGCCATTTTTCAACGATGGCATTATCATAATGCCTGGGGTATCTTATATTTTCTTGAACAATTTTTTCGTTTGGGGAGGTAATTAACAAGGCTTTAAATTCAAGGTACAGATTTTCAGTATCTTGATATGGGTGATTTTCTTGTAAAAATTCGATTGCTAGTTTTGAATATCCTTTGTAAAACTCCTTAACTTCAAAAAAGTTTAGGTTTGTATATTCTTCATCAAGGTATTGCCTCAAACCGGGTAACCACATTTTTGAGCGATACAGCAAATCAATGATGTTTCTGAAACTATGCATTTTTTGAGTCACATTATCCAAATCTGATACAATACTGTTTCTTTTGTTTCTGAGGCTAATGACGATTGTAGCAAGATAAAACATGATAGCTGTAGCAAGAACACCACTTATAATCATGGTGATGTCGAGTACACTGAGAATAGTACTTAAAATATCCGGGTTAGACTGTACATTACTCCACAAATAAATGCTGAGTAATAGCACAATCAGCCCACTTAAAATAAGCGGAAGGAGATATCCTATATCTTTAAAAAAAGATTTATTTCCCATTTAAAACATTCCAGTAAAAGAAGGGGAGAATTTGAAGCATCATTAAAAATGATGACAGATTACTCATTATATGTGTGTTTTACTTATGATTTTCTTACAAGAAATACAAACTCTATAAAGCAGTGCCGGCAATAGATATCTGTTGTAAAAAAGTCAGTAAAAACAATCCCCAATAGTCTTACTGTTTAATTTCTAATTAGTTATTTACTAGTTAACAAGCCCGCTAATTTACATAAAATTCTTACAAATGGTAGTAAAAAACCTACAAAAATGATTTTTTATCTTTTTACGATTAGAAACCTAGCCCTTTATTATCACGTCTTTTGTCGGCTCCGGCTTCTAATTTTCCGTCTTCTAAAACTAAAATAGCAGTAATACTTCCAAGAATCTGGGCTTCATTTTGAGTGGTGGTATAGCCTTTGGTTTTTAATTTTTCAAATAGGGTGTTTGAAAATCCGTCTTCAAATGTAATTTCGTCTGGCAGCCACTGGTGGTGGAAACGGGGCGCGTCTGATGCTTCTTGCATTGTCATTTCAAATTCATACACATTTAAAAGGGTTTGTAAGACTGTGGTGATAATTCTCGATCCGCCGGGAGTGCCAAGCACCATCCACAATTTGCCGTCTTTTTCTATGATGGTGGGTGTCATAGAGCTCAACATTCTTTTTTCAGGTTCGATTTTATTTGCTTCTGCGCCAATAAGCCCAAACATATTGGGTTCACGGGGTTTGGAACTGAAATCGTCCATCTCATTATTAAAAAAGAATCCCAATTCTTCAGAGTATAGTTTTGAACCATAAGCCCCATTGAGCGTTGTAGTAACTGAAACCGCATTTCCAAATGAGTCAACAATCGAGTAGTGGGTGGTTTCATTTGATTCCTGACTCATTTTTATACTACCGTGGCTAACAGAGGATGAAGGGGTGGCTTGTTCAAAAGTGAAATTTGACATTCTTTGGGATAAATAGGTTTCACTTAAAAGCGTATCTAGTGGGATTTCGACAAAATCGGGGTCGCCCAGGTAGTAGCTTCGATCTGCATAGGCTCGACGAGAAGCTTCAGCAATCAGTTGAACAGATTCAAGACTATTGTGCCCATAGCTTTTTAAATCATAAGGTTCGATCATTTTTAGTATTTGCCCTAAACAAACACCACCACTTGAAGGCGGGCTCATAGAGATAATTTTCAAATCTTTGTAATTGAAAGTGACGGGTTTTCGCCATTTGGCTTCATATTTTTCGAGGTCTTCTAATGAGATGATGCTTCCGTTTTGTTTTAGAAAATCAACTATTTTTTTGGCAGTTTCGCCTTTGTAAAATTCATCACGACCGTTGTTTTTTATAGTGGTGAGTGTTTCGGCGAAAGCCAAGTGCTTAATAGTATCTCCGGCTTTGTAAACTTTTGAGAAAAGGGTGTTCTCGCCACTAGTTTGTATGATTAAATCACGAGCTCTATTTAAACTTCTTTCCTGAACCGATGTGACCACAACTCCTTTTCGCGCAAGCGAAATTACCGGTTCAATGATGTTTTCAATGGGCAAACTGCCAAATTTCTCGTGAGCAGCAAAAATTCCTGCGATGGTTCCGGGGACGCCAATTGCCATAGCCCCTAAAATACTTTTTCCGGGAATGACTTCACCCTTTTCATCGAGATACATATCGCTGTGTGCTGCCAAAGGCGCTTTCTCTCTGTAATCAAGTGTGCCGGTTTGCCCGTCTTGTGTGCGATAGACCATAAATCCGCCACCACCAATATTTCCTGCAAACGGAAAAGCAACAGCAAGCGCAAGTTCTGTAGCAGCCATCGCATCAAAGGCATTGCCACCTTGTTTTAAAATGGAAAGCCCAATTTCTGAGGCTTCTTCACGAGCTGTAACAACCATGGCATTTTCAGCAATGAGTCCGGTTTTTTTGGTGGGTTGTTGTTCTGTTTTACACGAAAATAAAAGGAGCAGTAATAAAAATGGAATTAAGCGCATAGTTCTTGTAATTTTTGGTTTGAAAATAAAATTAATTCATCAAAAAAAGTAGTGAATTCTGTTTCAAATTCGTTGTAATATTGTTCAAGTTCTGCCACTGCAAGGTTCATTTTAGATTTGTTTTGTGTGCGGTAATTCATTTGAAAAAGAATTTTACTAATTCCTTCTATGGTAGCATAGCTCAAAAGCCAGTTGTCTGCAATCATATAAGGCATCATTTTCTGAATGCGAGTGGGAAGAATTTCAAAAGAATCTCTGAGCAATTGATAAAAGTTTTCAACATATTCTTTTAGTGGTTCGTCACTATATTTCGACCAGTTTTTTGCTAAAAAATGGTCGTAAAGAATATCGACGATTATTCCGCTGTAATGTCCATAATTTTCGTGAAGCCTTTTGGTACTTTGTCTAACAATGGGGTGTGCATCCGTAAAAGTGTCAATTTCCCGATGCAGTAAAATTCCTTTTTGAATGCCCGGGGAAAACTTTTTATATTTTTTTCCTTTGATACCGTCAGCAATAAAGTTTCCGATAATCACATCAGTGTCGTTTCCTGAAAGGTATATGTGGGCTAAAAAATTCATACCACCAATTTACAAATTCACTTTGAAGTATTCCCGTTTTTGAATTGTATATTTGTGAAATAGTTTATGTCCTCTTTCGCTGAAGCTTCAGAGGATAAAAGTTTTTGAATTTATGATTTTTCAATTTAAATCTAAATACAATTATCTAATGTCTAAATTCTCATGTCTAAAATCTAATATCTATAAATGACTTTAATAAAATCAATTTCAGGAATACGAGGCACCATTGGAGGTGCTGTGGGCGAAAATTTAACGCCCATTGACACCGTAAAATTTGCTGCAGCTTATGGCAGCTGGGTCAAACAACAGCGCAACAAAGAAAACTACCGGGTGGTGGTGGGAAGAGATGCACGCATTTCAGGTGAAATGATACAAGAGCTCGTGATGCAAACACTAGCGGGAATGGGAATAAATGTGATTGACATTGGCTTGTCAACTACTCCCACGGTTGAAATTGCGGTCACTGAAGAACACGCTGACGGCGGAATTATACTCACTGCCAGCCACAATCCAAAACAATGGAACGCGTTGAAATTGCTCGATGCCAAAGGCGAATTTTTAAATGACCAAGAAGGAAAAAAAATTCTCGAACTCGCCGAGGCCGAAGACTTTAAATTTGCTGAAGTCGATTTATTGGGTGACATCACAAAAAACGATGCGTATATTGACATTCATATCGATATGGTTTTAGACCTGCCATTAGTGAATGAAAAAGCAATCCAAGACGCCAATTTTAAAGTGGTAGTCGATGCAGTAAATTCTACCGGCGGAATTGCCATTCCGCTTCTTTTAGACCGACTGGGCGTTCATGTCGTAAAGCTTTATTGCACTCCCAATGGCGAATTTCCTCACAATCCCGAACCTTTGAAAGAGCATTTGGGGGAGATTTCAGCATTAGTGGTCAAAGAACAGGCCGATCTTGGTATTGTGGTAGATCCGGATGTGGATCGACTGGCGTTGATTTCTGAAAATGGGGAAATGTTTGGAGAAGAATACACACTGGTTGCCTGTGCAGATTATGTACTGAGTAAAACTCCCGGAAATACAGTAAGTAATATGTCCTCTTCGCGTGCTTTGCGTGATGTAACCGAAAAACATGGGGGCACTTATCAAGCCAGTGCTGTGGGTGAAGTGAATGTGGTAAAGTTGATGAAAGACACCAACGCTATCATTGGTGGAGAAGGCAACGGCGGAGTGATTTATCCGGAATCACATTATGGAAGGGATGCCCTGGTGGGCGTTGCTTTGTTTTTGAGCCTGTTGGCCGAAAAGAAATTAAAAGTGAGTGAGCTGAGAGCGTCATACCCCAGTTATTATATGAGTAAGAAAAAAATCCAATTAACGCAAGGACTCGATGTGGATGGGTTGCTTCAAAAAATGAAAGAAAAATATTCCGGCGAAAACTTGACTACCATTGACGGTGTAAAAATTGATTTTGCTGAAAACTGGGTGCACTTGAGAAAATCAAATACAGAGCCCATTATTAGAATCTACACCGAAGCCAAAACCCAAGAAGTTGCTGATGAACTCGCAGATCGATTTATTGCTGAGATTAATGGGATTGTAGCTTAATAAAAAGTACTGAAACAGAAAACTAAAATCAGACCTGACAAGTTTTTAAAACCTGTCAGGTCTAATTTTTTCATTTCATCAAGATGGGAAGTAACTGATGGGCGGATTCTTCAATTTATTAGGGAAAAGTTACGCTGATCACCCAAAAGGGAAACTGAATTAATTAAAATAGTTCATCTTTTAAAAAGCACAAAGCAATAGGTTTCTTCTTCATCATAAAACCAATCTTCAATGGGGAGTTCACTTTTTTCAGATAAATCGATGATTTCTTGTTTGAAAAACTTTTTTGAAATCTCAGTATGAATGGGTTCAAATTTTTCAAAGGTAAACTGTTCACCCGAGCTGAAAGTGACTGTTTGGTTTTTTAAACTGATGAGGTAGCTAAAAGTGACTCCTGTCACCGGATTGTAATGTGGGTAATGATCAAAACAGTTTAAATTAAAATCGGCTCCCAGTTCTCTGTTGATTCGTTCTAAAACGTTGAGATTGAATTGTTTGGTGACGCCTTTGGAATCGTCATAGGCACTGATAATTTTTCTGGGGTGTTTTACCAAATCAAATGCGATGATGAGATGGTCATTTTTTTTCATTCCCGATTTGAGAAAATTGAGGAAATCCAACGCTTCTTCTAAGTTGTAGTTCCCCAGATTGCTTCCTAAAAATAAGACTAATCGTTGCACCTCTTCTTTTGGCACATCTCGATAGGTTTTAAAATAATTTCCCGAAATGGGAACGACATCAATTTCATTGTACTTCTCTGATATCTTTTGTTTGTTGATTTTTAGAACATTTGATGAAATATCAAAAGGAAGGTATTTTACGGAAAATTTTTGATTCACAAAGCCTTCGAGGAGTTTTACGGTTTTCGTGCCATCGCCGGCGCCCAGTTCAAGAATTTCGATGGCATTTCCATATTCTTTTAATATTTTGGCAATATCCTCTTTGTGATTTTTGATAATTGATAACTCACTTTTTGGAAGGTAATATTCGTCGAGTTGCATTATTTGCTGAAAGAGTTTATCTCCTTTGGCATCATAAAAATACTTTGACGAAAGTTTTTTAGGCTTTTGTTGAAGTCCTTTCAAAACTTCATTTTTAAATGTGTTCATAGTTAGTTTTTTACGAGTCTTAAACCCGAATAGATCCATCGTGAGGATGCGTGAAAAAAGTTTCGGTAGGTGTTTCTTTTATGGCCTTTAGTGGTAGCTACCGAGCTCCCTTTCAAGACATTTTGATTGAGCATAAATTTGCCGTTGTATTCGCCAAGGGCTCCTTTTGCTTTTGTAAACCTTGGATACGGCAGATAAGCAGATTGTGTCCATTCCCAAAGGGTGCCCCAATCAAAATGTTTTGAGGCCACTTCCCATTCAAATTCGGTGGGTAATCGCATTTTTTTCCATTCGGCGTAAGCAAAAGCCTCATAAAATGAAAGATGGTGTACGGGAAGGTTTGGTTTTACTGGCTGCAACCCGTTGAGGGTATATTGTTTCCAGGTTTTGTCTTGTTTGTGCCAATACAAAGGTGCTTTGATGTTGTTTGTGTTGATGAAATCCCAGGCCTCTGCGTGCCACAAATCAAAATTTTCATAACCTCCGGCATTCATAAACTCCAGGTAGTCTCCTTGCGTAACCAGTTTGTTGCTTATCTCAAATTCTTCAAGATATACCTGGTGTTGGGGTTGCTCGTTGTCATAAGAAAAACGGCTCCCATCAGCACCAATGGTATAAATGCCTTTTTCTGTTTTGATGAATTTTTCTGTATTGTTGTTTTCAGGAATTAAATATTTATTTCCGTAAACCGGAAAAGTGGGCTGCATTCCTAAAATATATTTGATGTCATAGATAAGAAGCTCCTGATGCTGTTGCTCGTGATGAACTCCCACTTCAATGAGTTTGAGAATTTCCTGTGAAGGATTGCTTTCAATCAGTTTGTTGATGTGTTTGTTGATATGTGCTCTGTATTCATACACTTTAGCAACGGTGGGACGCGTCATAAAACCACGATCTGCACGATTGGTGCGGTCGCCCATATGATTGTAGTAACTGTTAAAAAGAAAGGCAAAATCAGTGTGAAAAAGCGGATAGTTTTCATAGTATTTCACCAATATAAACTGCTCAAAAAACCAACTGCTATGTGCTAAATGCCATTTGGGTGGTGAGACATTTTCCATAGGTTGGGGAATGTAATCTTCAATTTCCAGAGGCGCACAGATGGTTTCTGAGGTTTCACGAGTGAAATTGAAATTATCCTGTAAAATATTTGGGTTTATTTCGTAACTCATTCTGTTATTTTGACTCCTTTCCAAAAGGCAACATAATTTTTTATGGCATTGGCTGCATGTTTTGTTTCCGGATAAAACCAGGCAGCGTCTTCATTGGTTTTACCATTGGCCTCAATATGATAATAAGAGGCTTCTCCTTTCCAGGGGCAGTGGGTTTTTGTATTGGAAGGTTTAAAATAGTTTTTGTTTATGGCTTCGTGTGGAAAATAGTGATTTCCTTCAATAACCAGTGTTTTGTCACTTTCAGCAACAACGGTGTCGTTCCAAATGGCTTTCATTTTTTTTCTTTAAAATTAATTATTATTTGGTTTCTATTTCAATTGAAGATGATAAAGTTTTGTGAACAGGGCATTTTGCTGCAATCTGAATAAGTCTTTTAATTTGATCTTCAGTGAGATCTCCTTTTACTTCAATGGTTTTTTGAATGTGGTCTATTTTTCCGAGGTTTTCAGATTTTCCTGAGCTGTCTTTGTGGTGTTGTTTTGAGTGCGTAAGATACGTATAAACTTCCTCTAAGGGCCAGCCTTTTCTTTCGGCGTAAAGCTTAAGGGTCATATTGGTACAAGCTCCTAAAGCGGCGTTGAGCAGTTCATAAGGAGAAAAACCCAAATCATCACCACCCACATTAGCCGGTTCATCAGCTACGATGGTGTGTTTGTTGTTTGATATTTGGGTGGTAAAATTGGAATCACTTTTCCAGTGAGCGACAACTTGTTCACCCTCGGTTGAAAGTGGTTTTTCTTGTTGAGGAATTTCATCAATGATATACCGCTCTGCCCATGTTCCAATCGTTTTTGCAACATAGAGACTGTCTTTTTTATTACTTAAAAGGTGGTCTGCTCCGTCTAATGAAACAAAACTTTTTGGGTGGTGTGCGTTCTGATAAATTTTTGCTGCATTGTCAATTCCCACAATAGTATCTTGTGGCGAATGCATAATTAAAATGGGTTTTCTGAGGTTTTCTAGTACGGTTTCTGCGTTGTGTTTTTCTAGGTCATCGATAAATTGTTTTTTAATCACGAAGGGTCGTCCACCAATGTTTACTTCTGCTTGTCCTTGTGATTTAATTTCCTCAAGGCCGTTACTTAAAAGCTGGCTCACATGTTGTGGGTCTGATGGAGCTCCAATAGTAACCACAGCTTTGATGTTATCAAGTTCTGAAGCGGCAATCAAAGCGGCTTGACCTCCCAATGAGTGACCAATGAGTAGGGAAGGGGCTTCAAAATTGTCGATCAAATATTGATTTACTTTTTTTAAATCTGATAGATTATGACTGAAATTGGTGTCTTCGAAATCTCCGTCACTATTTCCAAGACCTGTAAAGTCAAAACGCAATACACCAAAACCAAAGTTGGTCAACTCGCGACTGATGTGTTTTACAATCCCCAGACCGCTGGAGCAAGTAAAACAATGTGCAAAAATGGCATATTGTATTACTTTTTTATTGGCGGGAATTTCCAGGTTTGCGTGCAGGGTTTCTCCGTTTGAGTTTTTGATTTCGATTTTTTGTTTTTTCATTTTTTACTTTTAGCTGTAAGGTACTAATTTTTAGGGAGTGTAAACTAATATTTGGTTAACACTTAGGTAGCGTAACGCTTTAAAAACTTACAGTTTTGTTTGAAAAAAACAAAGAAAAATAAATAGATTAAGAAGGGTGATTTTCTTTTTTTGCGTGTTTAAAACGCTTGTGTGTCCAGAAATAAAATTCGGGTGCTTCCTTGATTTGTTCTTCAACTTTTTGAATGTATGTATCTGTAATTTGATAATTGGGCACGCTTTTTACATTTTCTGAAAGCACTTCAAATGAGGCTTCATAATACCCTCTTTTCACACGTTTCACTTTTAAAAAAATCGCATTCATATCAAATTTTTTCGCCAACATTTCTGCACCTGTATAAATAGGGACATTAACTCCCATAAAGGGTCCCCAATGTCTTGCTTTAAAAGCTTTTGGTGATTGGTCACCTGCAAATCCATAAACGCCAAGAACCCCGTTAAGTTGGTTGTTCTCAACAACTTTTGTGGTTTGTTTGGTTGTAATTAAAAAGGCCTTGTGTTTTGAGCGTATTTTTTTTATCAATGCATCATAATATGGGTTTGAGAATTGTTTGTAAATAGCATACCCTTTAAAATTGATGTATTTATTCATAGAGATGACCCATTCATAACTGGCATAGTGAGCACAGAGAAGCACAATGCTTTTCCCTTTTTTTTCTAGGTTTTGATACACTTCCAAATTGGAAAACCTAAAACGTTTATCCATTTCTTTTTGAGAAATGGTCATTGTTTTAACAATTTCCAGAAACATATCACACAAATGCCTGAATGATTTTTTTTCAATAAGAAGTCGTTCTTGATCAGTCAAATTTGGGAGTGCTAATTTTAAATTGTATCTCACTGTTTTTTTTCGATAACCTATAATGTAATAGATTAGGATATACATTCCATCAGACAACAAATACAAAAGACGGAAAGGCAAAATTGAAATAAACCAGAACAGCGGATAGGTAATCAGAAAGAGGACTAATTTCACAGCGTACTAAATTTTGACAAATATACGGGTTATTTTATGAGCAGGTTTTTATAAAATCTAATTTTAGCTGTAATAAATTACCTGCATAGTTTTAATTGTTTAATTTCGTAATTCTAAAATTTTTGAATACCTATGGGTACTTTAAGCATCATCACCATTGTCATTATAGCAGCTAATGTTATTATTTCACTGAAGGGATTTAATGATTATTCCTTTTTTGAAAAATACAAATTCAATATTGCTTCCATTCAGAGGGGCGAGTATTTTAGATACTTTTCTTCGGCTTTTTTGCATGTTGATATGATGCATTTGCTTTTTAATATGATTACACTCTATTTTTTTGCAGAGGTTGTCATTTTGAGTTTAGGCCAAACGTCTTTTTTAATTATTTATGTAGCTAGTCTCCTTGCAGGAAATTTGTTATCCTATTATTTTCATAAAAATGAGGCGCATTATACTGCAGTGGGTGCCAGTGGTGGAGTGGTAGGGATTTTGTATTCAGCAATCCTTTTTTACCCTGATATGCCTTTATATTTGTTTTTTATTCCCATTCCAATTCCGGCGTGGGTGATTGGTATTGGGTATATGTTATATTCAATTTATGGTATGAAAAAACGATTGGGAAACATTGGTCACGATGCCCATTTTGGTGGAGCTATTGCAGGATATGTTCTCACACTTGTATTTGCTCCTGTGTTGTTTCAAACCCAAATATGGATTATTGTTTTGCTGGCGGTGCCCATTATTTTACTTTTTTCAATGCAAAAAATGGGAAAATTATAAATTTGGTATAACTGTTGTTTTAGGAATATTAAAATTTTAAAAACTCATTATGAAAAAATTAATTCCTGTACTTTTAGTACTCTTATCATTTCAAATTATGGCTCAAGAAAAACTACAATCCATTGTGAATGTAACCGGAGAGGGTATTGTTACTGTTATTCCAGACCAAGTAACCATTAGCATGTCTGTTGAAAACACGGGTGACGATGTCATTGCTCTTAAAGCACTGAATGATAAGACAGTTGATGATGTGTTGAAACACATCAAACAAAGCGGTGTGGAAGCTAAGGATGTTCAAACTCAATATGTTTCCTTGAACAAACGGTATGATTATAACACGAAAACCTATAATTTTCAGGCCAGGCAAACCATTACAATAGTATTGAGGGATTTAAAAAAGTATGACCCATTGGTATCAGGTCTGGTTCAAAAGGGGATTAACAGTATAGACGGGATTACTTTTGGTTCTTCAAAAGCCGAAGAATTAAAATCGCAAGCTCGCAAAAATGCGATTGCCAATGCTAAGATGAAAGCACAGGAATACTCGAGTGTTTTAAATCAAAAAATAGGAAAAGCCATACAAATTAGTGAGCAAGGAAATTACAATCCTCCAATGCCTATGTATCGTTCTGAAGCAGTTATGATGAGTGATGGTGGAGGGGGAGAAACCCTAGCTGTTGGCGAAATGGAAATGAAAGTAAAAATACAGGTAGTTTTTGAGCTTTTATAATAAAAACATATTTAAAAACCTCGATGAAACCCATCGAGGTTTTTTTTAAGGATTACCCAGGAGTTCACCTACTTTTTTTCCCAATGCAGGACCCCGCAGATTTTTTGCGACTATTTTTCCGGTTTCATCAACAATAAAAGTTGCGGGAATTGACCGTACTCCATATTCTCTGGCAATTGGGTCATTCCAAAACTGTAAGTTTGAAATGTGATACCAATCCATTTTATCATCCTCAATGGCTTTTAACCACTGTGCTCTCTGGTCGGGTCTGTCAAGTGAAACACTTATAATGTTAAAACCTTTGTCTTTGTATTGATTGTGAACTCTTACTACGTTTGGGTTTTCAACGCGGCAAGGTCTGCACCACGAAGCCCAAAAGTCAATAAGGGTTACTTTGCCGAGTGCATCTTGAAGCGAAATTATATTTCCATCGGGGTCTGGTCCTGAAAATGGAGGTGCCATGTTTCCAATATTAGCGCCTCTGAGACTTTCCATATTTACTTTTACAAGTCGATAAAAGACATTTTCTTTAAGATTGGAGTCCCGTTTTTTTAGGAAGGATTCAACTTCAGCAAGCGTGATCTCTTTTTTTGAAATCATTTCGTTAAGCATCATCATCGCGATGATTGAATTGGTGTTTTTCTCAATAAACTCTTTTTTAAAAACCTGCTCGTCATTGCTTAAAATGGCTGCTTCTGTTTGAAGTCTCACAATGTCTTGATTAGACATGTTTCTGCGGGCTTCAATCATGGCCTCTTGGTTTTCTGTTTTTCTTTTGTCAAATTCAAGAATTCGTTCTTTAAAAGAAGTAAAAAGTTCATTTTCCCTCCCTCCTGAAAAGTTGGTGCCATATAAATTGTTGTAGTCAAATTGAGCTTCTATGTCTTCATTTTCTATAAAGAAAACCAGGGTGACGTTGAGGTTTCTGAAATTTAAAAGTCCAACTTCTGCTTCTTGAGCTTTATCGAGTTCAAATGTAAAAGAGCCGTTTAAAATTTCGAGAGTATCTATATCATAGGGTTGATTGCTTTCATTCACTTTTTGAAAATAAACTTTAGATTTGTCTTCTGCACCGGGAATTGTTCCGGTAAAAGTGATGGTTTTTGAGCGGTCTTGACAGGACTGCATAACAAGAATTAGCAATAGTAAACTTAAAAATCTCATAGGGGTTGTTTTTTGCAAATGTATTGTAGTCTGAATAATATTTTCTTAAAATACCAATAAAAATAAGATGTATTAATGAAAAAATAATAATGGGACATTTTACTCTTCACTATTTTTAAGGGTGATTGTTTCAGACCTAAATTTATTTTTTCCAAAATCCAGTGTTCTAATTGGGAATGGGATATTGATATTATTCATATTATAAGCTTTCTTGATGGCGAGAATGCCTTCACTTTGCGCTTTTAAGATGTCTTTTCTATTTCTCACATTTGTCCAATATCTCACCAAATAATTTATGGAGCTGTCGCCAAAACCGGTATAAAAGAATTCAATTTCCTCATTTCTTTTTTGAGGAAATATTCCGGAAATTGCATCCTCTGTTACTTTTTTTACAAGTTCAAGGTCGCTTTCATAACCTACGCCACATTCCAAAAAAATTCTGGATCTGCTTGATCCGGTAAAGTTTTTAAATGGGGAATCAACAATTTTTGAATTGGGAATCACCACTGCATTATTGTCTGCCTCTATAATGATTACACTTCTCAGGTTGATATCAACCACTTCTCCCTCGTGATCGTTTGTAACAATCCAGTCACCGATTTGGATGTTAGGTAAAAAGGATAAAATAAAACCGGAAAAAGTATTATGTAAAGTGCCCTGAAGTGCTAAACCTATTGCTAGACCAACAACACCGGCACCTGCAAGAACAGAGGTTAAAACTTTATCAAGGTCAAGAATAGCAAGGGCTGTAAAAAAACCTATGACGACAATTACAATAAAACTGGTTCTGGCCACAACAGCTTTAATTGACTCTTGCCCTACTTTTTTAAGTAGTATTTTTTTTATGAAATGACTGGTGTATTTTCCGGCATACCAAAAAGCCACAAAAATAAGAATGGCGAGAATAAAATTGGGTGTTTTGAGTATTATAGATTCTCCCCATCCTGAGAGTTTTTCTAAAACTTTTTCAAATGCTGTGGTGATATCAAAGTAGTTGGCCATACTTGAAAAATTGATATAAAATTTTAGGCTTTAGGATGATTTTCTGTTGATTTCATTCTCCAGGCATCAAGCATCCAGGTTGTTTTTTCTAGTTCTCTTATGTAGGCACCAATTAAATCAATCGTACCTTCGTCTTTGGCATTGTCTGCAGCTGCAATTACCTTACGCATTTGTTTTAAGAGAAGTACGTGGTCATCAATAAGAGTATCAATCATCTTGACATCACTCATTGAGGCATTGGATTCTTTGATGTTTGCTATTTTTAGATATTCACTTAAATTGCTTATCGGTTGATATCTGAGAGTTAAAATGCGTTCTGCAATTTCATCTACTTTAAGCTTGGTATCATCATACATTTCCTCAAATTTGATGTGAAGATCAAAAAAACTTTTTCCAACTATATTCCAGTGAAAATTACGTAATTTTTGATAATAGAGATGAAAATCTGCCAGGAGAATATTTAATTCATTAACAGTAAGATTGGTCTTTTCTTTATCTAAGTTTAAAAAGTTCATATTGTTATTTAATTTAAGATGTTAAAAATATAAAATTACGTTCAATTTTAACATTTTGCAACCCTTTTTAGTGGTTTAGTAGAACATTAACTAATATGTGGTTAATATATGGTATTGATTTTGGAAAAAGTCACTTATTGAGAAGGAGGGATTATCAGAGTTGATTCCAAATTGGGAATCCAATACAACATTCAAATGCTTCAGGCTATCGCCTATGGTGCATTTTTTATATTCTCCGAACACTCAAACTGCGTTTGGGTTCTGCGAAAACAAAAAATGCTCCACAACTTTGTTGTGAAGCATTTAAATGTTGCGGAGAAAGAGGGATTTAATTTCCCAAATTCACACGCACCTTACAATAAAGCTAAATACCGCTTTGGCGGTATTTGGTCTTTTGTTTTTTATCCATTTTTGAAAACTGCATTTACAACATTCCTAAAAAACAAAAGCCCAATATCTTTTCAGATATTGAGCTTTGCTCTAAGCGGAGAAAGAGGGATTCGAACCCCCGGAGGTGTGACCCTCAACAGTTTTCAAGACTGCCGCATTCGACCGCTCTGCCATTTCTCCAATAAGGGTGCAAATATAAAATCCTTTTTTTGTTTACTAAAGCTTTTTTAAGAGTATTTTTTAAAAATTGTTTTTCATTTAAAAAGATACGGGTAATAGATGATAACTGCAATAGAAATCGCTGTCATAGCTGCAAAAAAAACAGCACCTGCAGCAATGTCTTTTATGAGCCCAATTTTATTGTGATAATCAGGATGTACAAAGTTGGCAATTTCCTCAATAGCGGTATTAACTCCTTCAATACTGAGGACTAAACCGATTGCAAAAAGTTGAAACATCCACTCTGTTGCAGTGATATCAAAATAAAAACCGGCAGCCACAACTACCAATGAAACAAACAATTGCACCTGAATGCTTTCTTCACTTTTGAGAAGCATCCAGGCACCTTTGATTGCATAATAAAAGCCTCTTAAGCGGCTTTTTATAAAGTTTTTTTTGTTCATTGAACGTGTTTTAACGCTTCTGTATAATCTGGTTCCTGGCCTATATCAGGGACCAGCTGATTGTAAACCACGTGGCCTTCTTCATCAAGAACCACAACCGCACGTGCGTGCAGTCCCTGAAATGCCCCGTCTCTAAGTTCAATACCATAAGCTTTTCCAAAGTTTCCATCTTTAAAGTCAGAAAGACTTTCCACATTTTCCAGTCCTTCTGCTGCACAAAAACGTGCTTGTGCAAAAGGAAGATCCCTTGAGATACAAAGCACCTTTGTTTTTTCCAGCTTAGAGGCTTCTTCATTGAATTTCCTCACAGACTGTGCACATACCCCGGTGTCTATGCTCGGGAAAATGTTGAGCACTACTTTTTTTCCTTTGTAATCGTTTAAGGAAGCAGATGAAAGATCTGTCCTTGTAAGTGTGAATGAGGGTGCCGGTTTGCCAGGTTTGGGTAATTGTCCGTTGATTTGTGCAAGTTTTCCCCGCATTGTGATTGTTGCCATAGTTTTTTTAGTAAAAATATAAAATTAGAAGTAGTAAAATGTCTTATTACCCCATTAAATTGAAAAAGCCTGTTTTATGATTAAAACAGGCTTTTCTTGTATTATTCAATCAGGATTATCGGTCAATGGAGCCCAAGACTTTTTTGGCAAAAGTATTGGCCGCATCGCGTTCCTCCAAACCGTTTTCGATCATTTCTGCGACTTCAGAAGCGCCACAGAGATTGGTGATGAGTTCACCCACCACATCCATTTCTTCATCGGTGATTCTGTTGTACTCACTGAAGGACTCAAGCACTTCAATACAGTGTTGAATCTTTTCCGGCGAATTGTTTTTCTGTAAATGTCTAATTACGGGTAACTTCATCGATCAATTCTTTTAATACATCTGTTTTATTGGTTTGTACCTGGTTGACAAAGCTTCCGTTTTTGAAGGTTGCAAAGGTGGGCAGGTTATCCACAGATGCCATCTTTCTGCTTTCCGGAAACTTTTCTGCATCAACTATAATAAAGGTGAAGTTTTCAGTTTCCTGTGCAAACTTTTTAAACTTCGGTTTCATCAACCGGCAGTTACCACACCAACCTGCAGAATACTGCACGATGACGTTTTGTTTTTCGGCGACGACCTCTTTCAGGTTGTCTTGTTCAAGTTCTGTTACCATGATTAGTTGCTTAAATAAGCTGCGACTCCGGTTCTGTTTGCTTGCATAGCGTCTTTCCCTTCTTCCCAGTTTGCCGGGCATACCTCGCCTTTTTGCTGAACGTGAGTGTAGGCATCAATTAAACGGATGTACTCATTTACATTTCTGCCCAAAGGCATATCGTTTACACTTTCGTGGAACACTTTACCGTCTTCATCAATGAGGTAAGTAGCGCGATAGGTCACGTTTGAGCCTTCATAAATCATACTGTCTGACTCTTCATCATATCTTTCTGAAACGATATCTAGGATTCCCAAACGGTTGGAAAGGTTCCTGTTTGTGTCAGAAAGGATGGGATAGGTCACACCTTCAATACCTCCGGCATTTTTTGGGGTGTTTAACCACGCAAAATGCACCTCAGGGGTATCACATGATGCACCTATAATCATCGTATTTCTATCTTCAAATTTTGATAAGGCTTCCTGAAAAGCGTGAAGCTCTGTGGGACATACAAAAGTGAAATCCTTTGGGTACCAGAAAAGCAATACCTTTTTTTTGTTTTTGATCGCTTCTTCGCGAATATTCAGCTTGAAAGTGTCTCCCATTTCGTCCATTGCATCAATCTCGATGTTGGGAAATTGTTTTCCTACTAATGCCATAATTTTATTGTTTTTTGTTGTTTTTAAATCTGGTGCAAAGATAAGGCGAATGCATACTTTTTCCATAAGATTGCATCCTAAAATCTTATTAAAAG
>JBBDIQ010000035.1:115834-336467 GCA_040880345.1 Flavobacteriaceae bacterium | reverse complement strand
AGTATCTTAACCAATATCTTTTTTTGTTTTATCCAATTTCACCCAACGGGTTATAGTTAATATTTTCTTAAACCAACAAGCCATAATTCTGAAAACCAAGATTATTTGCCGGGGAAATTTGCTTTTCGTTTTTCTAAAAATGCGGAAGTTCCTTCTTGAAAATCTGCTGTTCCAAAGCTACCGCCAAATTCTTCAATTTCAACTGTAAATCCGTTTACTCCATCTTTGTAATTTGCATTTACAGCCCTTATTGCCGCAGCGATAGCTACTGTTGAATTTTTCATAATCTTTTGTGCAATACTTTGTGCCAACGGGAGCAATTCTTCCTGAGTAGTAACATGATTGACCAAGCCATAGTCCAGTGCTTGTTTAGCATCAATCATTCCGGCGGTCATAATCATTTCCATCGCTCTTCCTTTGCCAACCAGTTGAGGCAATCTTTGAGTGCCTCCATATCCGGGAATGACACCCAGAGAGACTTCCGGAAGTCCCATTTTTGCATTGTCGCTTGCAATTCTAAAATGTGCCGCCATGGCAAGTTCAAGTCCGCCACCCAAGGCAAAACCGTTTACAGCTGCAATAACCGGAGTAGAAAGGTTTGCAAGGAAATCAAAAAGAAGCTGTTGGCCCAATGCAGCCAGTTTTTTTCCTTCTTTAACAGAATATGAAGCAAATTCACTGATGTCTGCTCCGGCAACAAAGGCTTTTTCCCCGCTTCCTGTTAAAACAATCACTTTAGTTTCTTTATCAAGCTCAAAAGTTTTCAGTGCAGTGTGCAATTCTTTTATGGTTTGAGAATTTAATGCATTGAGCTTTGAGGGCCGGTTGATCGTGATTGTTGTGATTCCGTCTTGTGTTGAGGTAAGAATATTTTCAAAATTCATTAGCATATTATTTAGTGTTTGAATTGTTAAATTTAGGAAATTCTACTGTAAAAACCGTCCCTTTATTGATTTCAGATTTCAAAGAGATTTTCCCTTTATAGTTTTCAATAATACTTTTTACCATGGCAAGTCCCAGTCCCATACCGCTAGACTTAGTTGTAAATTTGGGTTCAAATATTCGTTCTTTATTTTCATCCGGTATGCCCACTCCATTGTCTGAAACTTGAATAAATGCTGACAATTTATTAGAAAACAGTTTGACTTCAACTCTGGGGTTTTGTTGCTCATCTACAGACTGTATGGCATTTTTAACAAGGTTTGTAACAACCCTTATAAGTTGTACTCTGTCGAGTTTGACGATAATTTCCTTTTCGGTTGAATTAAAAACAATATACTCTTCATTGAAAATATCTAAGGCGAGTTTTGTAATCTCAATAAGGTCGAGGGTTTCATCTTTTTGGGCAGGCATATTGGCATACGTTGAAAATGCTGATGCAATAGCGCTCATAGTGTCAATTTGCTGTGTCAAAGTTTGGGTAAACTCTTTTACTTTTTCAGAATTATTGGGATTGTTATTATCAAATTTTCGTTCAAAGCTTTGTACAGTCAAGCGCATGGGCGTCAATGGATTCTTTATCTCGTGAGCCACTTGTTTTGCCATTTCGCGCCAAGCAGTTTCCCGTTCATTTGCTGCTAGTGCTGCCGCACTGCTTTCAAGTTCATCTATCATATTATTATAGGCACTCACAAGTGTTGATATTTCCTCACTTGCCTGACCTATTTCTATTTTTTTATTGGTTTTGTCAAGTCTGGTTTCCTTGATTTTTTCACTAATTGTTTTTAACGATTTTGTAATCTGTCTTGACAAAAAATAAGATAATAAAATAGCAATAACCATCATAAACAGATACACCTGTGCCAGACGATACAAAAAGCTCTCGAGTTCACGACTTATAAAATCATCCTCTTCAATATAGGGTAGATTTAAAATAGCGAGCGGTTTAAAATAATTGTCGGTGATGTATGAATAGGAAGATCTGTATTTTTTATTATCCTGTTTAAACCTGATGGTATGCTTTTTTGTTGGTGAGTTTTTTAATTGAGTTAAAATTTCTTTTGGAATAGAATCTGAAGGCTTTTCAAAAAAGGATGCGTTTGAGGATTTTAAAATAGCTCCGTCCAGGTCAAACAACAGTAGTTGCATGTTGTGAATGTCCTGAATTTCATAAATTTTATCTTTAAAAATTAATGGAATGTTTTCTGTTGTAACTTCATAAGATGTTTTTCTCAATTCATAGCTGATGTTTGCTTTGATTTGATCTTCTTTACGCTCCAGTCTTTCTTTATGATATTTTAAAGCATCTTCGCTGTATTGATAAATCGTAGCCGCAGCGATGAGAATTGTAGCTCCCAGCACTAACAAAATCATTGCTAAAAATATTTTTGTTCGCAACGAGCGGATACTTTTCAACATAACTATTGATTATAATTTGATCATCATCAAAAAACAAGCCACGGCTGCAATTAGCTTGATCTATCTCTAATTCGTTTATACACTTTAAACCCTAACATAAGTATGACTGCCAGTGCAATCAAACCAAGCGTTCCATAAACCCAGTCAATAGAGTATCTGAAATTCACTAAAAAAACAACTGCAAACAGCACAATTGTGGCACCTTCATTAAAGATTCGCATATAATTTGTAGAGTGTTTTACGATATCATTTTGGAGTTGCTTAAAGTAACGGTGGCAAATAATATGATAAATAATGAGAAACAACACAAAGCCCAGTTTGACCTGCATCCAGGTATCTGTGATTAAAACGGCTCTTATGGAAAGCAACCAAATTCCAAAACCAACAGCCAGTATCATCGAAGGCCAGGTAATGATATACCAAAGACGGCGGGTCATAAGTTTCAATTGTTTGCCCAGTATTTCCTTTTCTGGTGAAGGTTTGTGAAATGCTTCAATTTGATAAACAAAAAGGCGTACCACATAAAACAGCCCGGCAAACCACGTAATCACAAATATGAGGTGCAATGCTTTAATATAATTATAGAGCATGTATTTAATCTAAGGATTGAACTTTAAAATTACAAATTATAAACCATTTGAAGAATGGGATTTTAAATTTAATCTTACTTCTCTGTTTAAATAATAAGCAGTAACAATTGTGGAGAGAATATCTGCTATGGGAAAAGATATCCAAACGCCCAATTCACCAAAATAATTGGGTAGAATCAATACCAATGGAATAAAGAAAAACCCCTGTCTGGTCAATGTCAACAACAAGGCCGGCAATGCTTTCCCAATCGCCTGAAAATAAGCTGCACCAATCAGCTGAGCAGAAATAATGGGAATCGCCGCAAAAACCCATCTCATAGCGTTGGGAGTGTCAGCAATCACACGTGCATCGTCTGTAAAGATGCTCACGATTTCTTCTGCAAAAAACATAATAAAACCAAACACAAAAAGACCCAAAAATGCCGCATAAAGTATAGCCTTGTTAATTACTTCACGCACACGCTCGTGGTAATTGGCGCCATAATTATACCCTGCTATGGGCAAAAATCCCTGGGTAACACCCAAAACAGGAAACAAAGCAAACATCAACATCCTACCAATAATGGCATACACAGCAACCGATGACTCGCCGCCCAAATCAAATAAAATATTGTTCATGATGAGGTATGTAATGCTCACCACCGCCTGACGCGAAAGGGTCACAAACCCAAGAGATGTGATCTCTTTTAAAATTGGGAAATCCAGTCCAAAATGAGAAAATTGAATCTTTAACTCAGAGTTTTTCGAAAGGAAAAACCACAGTATATACCCAAAACACATCGCATAAGAAATCGTGGTAGCCCAGGCAGCGCCGTGCATTCCCATATCCAACACATAAATGAAGACATAATCCAAAACCAAATTACTCACTGAAGGAATAATCATGGCGTTCATTGCAAATTTTGGTTTTCCTTCAGCTCTGATTACTGTGTTTCCCATCATGCAGAGTGCCAGTAAGGGCACTCCATACAACACAATGCGATAATAGATTTTAGCGGGTTCAAAAATGTCCCCTTTTCCGCCAAAAGCGGGAATCAAATCATTGATATAATACAACCCAAAACCCACCAGCAAGGTGGTCAATAAAAGGGTTATGGTAATTTGATTTCCAAAAGTTTTGAGCGCTTTGCTTTTATCATTAGCACCAAGCGCTCTTGAGATTATGGAAGACCCACCAATTCCAATTGACATACCGAGTGCCGCAATAAAAAATGAAACCGGAAGCACCACATTGATAGCAGCAATCGCAATAGAACCAATCCAGTTGCCCACAAAAATAGTATCCACCAGAATGTTCAGGGACATGACCAAAATCCCAATGGAAGCCGGTACAGATTGCTGTATCAGAAGTTTTCCGATGGGTTTTGTGCCTAAGTTTTCTGAATGAGATATTTGTTTCAATCTAGTAGTTAAAAAATATTCAAAAAGTTTTTAAAACGATGGGGCGCTTCAATTAAGTACGTCAAGAGCAATTTCAAAACACCTAGCACCCAGCATCCATCACCCAGCTTTAAACATTAAGCAATCGCCGTTTCAACATCAACAACTGCCCACTTGTCTATCCATCCACTTAAAACACGCACCCAATCTTCCCGGTCGTTCAGGCAGGGAATGGTTGTGAATTCTTTTCCGCCCACTTCGTGGAAAATTTCTTCTCCTTCCATAGCGATTTCTTCCAGTGTTTCCAGGCAATCACTCACAAAAGCCGGTGTGACTATCGCCATTTTCTTGATTCCTGAAAGACCTAATTTTTCAATTGTTCTATCTGTATATGGCTGTAACCACGGATCAAAACCCAAACGCGATTGAAAAGAAGTGCTAAAGGTTCCCGGTTTGAGACCCAGTTTTTCTCCCACCAGTCTGGTGACTTCAAAACATTGATGACGGTAACAAAACTGATGTGCCGGAGAGTGAGTGACACAGCATTGCCCATCTATTTTACAGTGTGATTTGGTAATGTCTCTTTTTTTGATGTGTCTTTCGGGTACTCCGTGATAACTAAAAAGCAAGTGCTCATAATCGAGCCCTTCCAGTTTTTCGGCGATGCTTTTTGAGAGCACTTCAATATATTCGGGTTTGTTGTAAAATGCGGGAATGGATGAAAAAGTCATTTCGGGGAAAAATTCCTGTCGCAATTCTTCGGCTAAAACCATAATGGTTTCTGTTGTAGCCATTGCAAATTGGGGATACAAAGGCACGATTAAAACCTCAGTAACTCCTTTGTCTTTCAATTCCTGAAGCCCTTGTTTAATGGTCATACTCCCATAACGCATGGCTAAAGCAATTGGGATTCCGGTGTGCTTATCCACTTTTTCGCGTAAGCGTTCAGAAAGCACAATGAGGGGTGAGCCTTCTTCCCACCATATTTTGCTGTAGGCCTCAGCTGATTTTTTGGGGCGGGTGTTTAGTACTATCCCTCTTACAATAAATGATCGCAACCAGTAAGGCACGTCAATCACGCGGGGATCCATTAAAAACTCGTCGAGGTATTTTTTTACATCTTTGGGATTTGTGCTATCCGGCGAACCCAAATTGACCAATAGTGCTCCTTTTTTTGTCATTTTTTTCTTTTTCAATACAAAAATACAATTTTATTGATGCCTTTTTATTTGAGGTGATTTAGTTTTAAAACATAGTTCCATAAACAATTTTGATATTAGGAGGCGGTCGTTAAATTCATCAAATACTTCTTTGGTGTCGTCCCAAATTTCTTCTTAAAAGCCGCAATAAAATGACTGGATGTTGAGTAGCCCACTTTGAGCCCCACTTCGTTGACATTGTGGGAACCGGTTTCCAACAATTTTCGGGCGTATTCCATTTTATAGTCCAGTAAAAACCCAAAAACAGTATCGCCATACACCTCCTTGAAACCTTCTTTCAGTTTTTTGAGTGACAGTCCTATTTCATCTGACAATTCTTGTAAACTGGGCGGCTCAGCCATGTTCTTGATGATGATTTCTTTGGCCTTTCTAATTTTTCGCAAATTATCCTCATCAGCCAAAAACGGGCATTGCTCTACATCAACCTCATCGGGCCTGTTAAAGTAGAGCGCGATAAGTTCATAAATTTTTCCTTTTAAATAGATGTGTTTAACAGAAGTATTCAGGTTAAAATTTAATATTTGACTCAATACCACCGCCATCGAAGGCGAGATGCTTCCATCCTGATAGTACTTTTTGTCTGTGTTCTCATCCATTAAAAAATCAACATAGCTAGCGTCTTCAGAAAACAAAGTGTGAAATTTTTTGATGGAAACAAGTACAGAAACCACCCACGATTTTGGAGCGACTGATATGTTTATCGGCAATTCGCGTTGCGGATTGTAAAGTAACAATGATTTTTCATCAAGCAATGGCAACGTATAACGTCCTTCATTAAAAATAAAGGTAGCCTGCCCCTTTACACAAAAGTGAAACTGAATAAAACTACTGTCAACGCGCTTTTCAATTTGCTGTTTTTCAGTCGTTTCATTCTGTAAATACATAACGGTAAACCCATCTTCAAAGGCAATGGTTTTTAAAGAACTTTTAGCGTTATTTTCCTCGATGATCATATTTTATTTGTATTTAGTTTTATTTAGAATGATTCTAAAATAGAGTCTTCAAAACACCAGTATTTGCTACAAAAATATGACAAATATCATTGTTTGATACAAATTAAGGTGATTTTAACGTGTAACGACAAAAAAAGTACTTTTAGCGTTGTTTTTTAACTTCTTGTTCGTTTACATTTGCACATCTATTGCAAAATACTTTCATGAATAACGAGACTGCAAAACAAACTTCATTTTATGCCATTGGCTTAAGCTACAAAAAAGCAGACGCAGAAGTAAGAGGTAAATTTAGCCTTGACGATGATGGCAAAGAAGCGTTGTTGACTCAAGCTAAAAATGAAGGCATTTTAGCTGTTCTAGTAACATCTACCTGTAATCGTACTGAAATTTACGGCTTTGCAAACCACCCTTACCAGCTTATAAAATTACTTTGTGATAATACCAACGGCACCGTTGAGGAATTTGAAAAAGTAGCTTATTTTTATAAAAACAAAGATGCGATTTCGTTTATTTTTCAAGTGGGCACAGGACTTGACAGTCAAATTTTAGGTGATTTTGAAATCATTAGTCAGTTAAAAGCGGCTTTTAAACGTTCAAAAAGACACCAACTCACAAACCCATTCTTAGAGCGACTGATTAATTCTGTCATTCAAGCCAGCAAAAAAATTAAAAATGAAACTGAAATTTCTTCGGGAGCTACTTCAGTGAGTTTTGCTTCAGTTCAATATATCTTAAACACTATTGAAGACGTAGCTGATAAAAACATCCTACTTTTCGGAACCGGAAAAATTGGAAGAAACACCTGTGAAAACCTTATAAAACATACTAAAAATCCGCATATAACTCTTATCAACAGGACAAAAGACAAGGCAGAGAAAATCGCCGGAAAATTCAATCTCGATGTAAAAGATTATGCAGACCTCCAGGCTGAAATTAGGAAGTCTGATATATTGATTGTCGCCACGGGCGCCCAAAACCCAACGGTTTCCAAAGAGCTTATTTATTCAGATAAAAAATTACTTATACTCGACCTCTCCATTCCTAAAAATGTTGCAGATGACGTCTTAGAACTTGAAAATGTGGAACTCATCCACCTTGATTTCCTGTCAAAAGTAACCGACGAAACACTTGAGAAAAGAAAAGCTTTTATACCACAAGCCGAGGCCATCATTGAAGAAATAAAACACGGTTTTAATAACTGGCACGAAACAAGAAAATTTGCGCCCACCATTAGTGCTCTAAAATTGAAGTTAAAAACAATCAAAGATGCAGAGCTCGATTACCAACGCAAAAAAATTGAAGGGTTTGATGAATATCAGGCAGAAATCATCACCAGCCGTGTCATTCAAAAAATCACCACCCATTTTGCAAACCACCTCAGAAGTGCAAATGGTAGTACTAACGAAGCCATAGACCTGATTGAAAAAGTGTTTCTGTTGGAAAATGAAACTTTCTCTGAAAAAGAATAATTGTTTGACCAAAAAATAAGGACGTTTTCCAATTATCCTATTTTAAAAAACCTGAAACTTGAAACTTGAAACAATTAAAATAGGAACAAGAGATAGTGAATTAGCCCTTTGGCAAGCCAATAAAGTAAAATCTGCATTAGAAAATTTAGGTTACAAAACTCAACTCGTTCCTGTAAAATCTGAAGGCGACCTCAACCTCGACCAGCCGCTCTATGAAATGGGCATTACCGGAATCTTTACGAAAACCCTCGACATTGCCATGATTACCGGCAAGGTGGATATCGCCGTGCATTCCATGAAAGACGTGCCCACAACGTTACCCAAGGGAATTGTGGAAGCAGCCGTTCTGGAACGCGCCTCACACAAAGACATTCTTCTTCATAAAGGAATCTTTTTTTTAAATGAAGAGAAAGGAACCATTGCCAGTGGCAGCTTACGCCGAAAGGCTCAATGGTTGAACAGGTATCCCGGCCATCAGGTAGTTGACCTGCGCGGAAACGTCAACACACGCCTGCAAAAATTACAAGACAACAACTGGAACGGAGCCATCTTTGCTGAAGCCGGACTGGAACGTATCAATCTGAAACCAAAAGACTATTTATCTCTTGACTGGATGCTGCCCGCACCGGCCCAGGGTGCCATGCTGGTTGTTGCCATGGAGAAAGACACCCACATTCGGGAAGCTTTGACCAAACTCAACCATACAGAAACTGAAATTTGTGTGCACATTGAGCGCGAATTCCTAAAAGTTTTGGAAGGTGGCTGTACGGCACCCATTGGTGCTTTCGCGAAAATTAAAGGGAATAAACTTCACTTTGAAGGTAATTTATTAAGCCTTGATGGAAAACAAAAATTCTCCGTTCAAAAAACAGTAGCGGTTGAAGAAAGCAAAGGCCTGGGAAGAAAATGTGCAGAGGAGCTTTTGGCCAATGGCGGGAAGGAGTTGATGGAGGAAATTAAGAAGATTTTGAACTAAAAATGACTAGACCCTCCCCAAGTTGACTTGGGGACGGAGATATTGATATGCCAACAGTAGTGTCCACAAAAAAACTATCTGAACCCCAGCGAAATCTGTTGCTGCAGGCCGGCATTGGTTTGGTGGAATATGATGCTATTTCGGTTAAACTTTTGGATTTTGATGTGGAAAGCACTATTGAAAATGCCATCGTAACAAGCAAGAATACCGTAAAAGCATTGACTGAAAAAAAAGTTCAGATAAAAAATTGTTTTTGTGTGGGCGAAAAAACCAAAGCGCTATTGGAAACTAACGGCTATGAAGTGATAACAATAACAGATTATGGCAATGAGTTAGCTGAAATTATCGTTGAAAAATATTCAGACAAAAAGTTTACTTTTTTTTGCGGAAATTTGAGGCGTTATGAATTACCGGAACTATTACAAGAAAATAATGTAAGTTTTACGGAAGTTGAAGTATACAAAACTGTTCTAAAGCCCAAAAAATTTGAACGCAGCTTTGGCGGGGTGTTGTTTTTTAGCCCCAGTGGAGTGGAAAGTTTTACGAAAGAAAACAAATTGGAAAACACCGCAGCTTTTTGCATCGGTACAACCACTGCTGCGGAAGCTGAAAAACATACAGACAAAATTAAAATTGCCACAAAACCCACGATTGAAAATGTGATTGTGCAGGTGGTGAAATATTTCAATAAAAACAAAAATGTAGATGCGTAATATATTACGCATCCACACAGATTAATTATGAAAAACCAATCCTTAAAAAACGATTTGTTCCTTCGTGCCTTAAAAGGTGAAACCGTCAACCGCCCACCCGTCTGGATGATGCGACAAGCGGGGCGCTATTTACCCGAATTTCAGGAAATCAAAGCCAAATATGATTTCTTTACCCGTTGTCAAACGCCTGAGCTGGCTTCAGAAATTACTGTGCAGCCCATACGCCGGTATGGTATGGATGCCGCAATTTTGTTCAGCGATATACTGGTGATTCCACAAGCAATGAACATCGACGTGGAAATGAAGCCCGGTGTGGGACCCTGGTTGCCCAATCCCATTCGTTCCCAAAAAGATGTGGACAATGTGATTGTTCCTGATATTCAAGAAACACTTGGTTATGTGATGGATGCCATTAAAATGACCAAGGAAAAACTAAATAACGAAATTCCGTTAATTGGTTTTGCAGGTTCGCCGTGGACCATTTTGTGTTATTGTGTGCAAGGGCAAGGCTCCAAAAACTTTGATAAAGCCAAGGAATTTTGTTTTACACAACCGCTGGCTGCACACGCTTTGTTACAGAAAATAACAGACACCACAATTGCTTATCTAAAAGAAAAAGTAAAAGCCGGCGTCAATGCCGTTCAGCTATTTGACAGCTGGGGCGGGATGCTTTCGCCCACAGACTATCAGGAATTTTCGTGGCAGTATATGCAACAAATTATTGACGCTTTGAAAGGTGAAACGCCTGTGATTGCTTTCGGTAAAGGTTGCTGGTTTGCGCTGGATGTGATGGCAAAATCAGGCGCATCGGCTTTGGGGGTTGACTGGACCTGTTCGCCCAGAAACGCGCGTTATTTAACAGGTGGCAACATTACCTTACAAGGAAATTTTGATCCCACACGCTTGTTTTCGCCACCGGCAGAAATAAAACGAATGGTCACCCAAATGATCAACGAATTTGGAAAAGACAAATACATTGTCAATTTAGGGCACGGTATTTTACCCAATATTCCTTTGGAAAATGCAGGTGCATTTATTGAGGCAGTAAAAGAGTATTCCTCCCCTAACCCCTCCTAAGGAGGGGGACTTAAAGGAGGTTTATATAATATTATATTTTAATTAAAAAATTAACCAATACAACCCCCCTCCTTAGGAGGGGGTTAGGGGGAGGACAATGGCAATCTGGAATCGCATTAAAAGTCTAAGCATCAAACAGCTTTTTTTGCTGGGGAAAACTTTTATTGTTAATCCGCTGTATTTTGTTCCGACACATCGTGCTACTTTAAAGGCGGTTAAGATGTGTGATACCCTTTTTGGAAAAGCACATCATAAAAACAATGAAACAAATGCCTTGAGACATGCGCTTTGGAATATTTTGATTGCAAAAAATGTATATCAAAAAAATAATTCCGTTGAAAAATCAGTGGAATGGGCAAAAAAAATAACGGATTTACACGAAAAACTAGCACCAAATACCAAATTGGAAATGAGAATGGATTTGCACAATAATGAAATTGGCAGAAATATGTTCGCTGAAGAGCAATTACAAAATAGTGATGCAACTGAAATCATTTCAAAACTAAAAGAAAAAATGAAATCCGCTGTGAAAGTGAGTTCTATTCAAGAAATAGAAAAACATAAACGCGAATTTGTTTATCTTGAGGATTTGAACATTAAATAATAAGACCCCTGCCTTCGCAGGGGTAAGGAAATGAAAGATACATTTTACAACTACATACAACAACTACAAGACACCATTACTTCCAAGCTGGAAAAAGTGGATGGAAAAGCCACCTTTCAGGAAGACCTTTGGGAACGGCCTGAAGGCGGTGGTGGCAGAACCCGTGTGATTGAAAACGGAAATGTTTTTGAAAAAGGCGGCGTCAATATTTCGGCAGTTCACGGAGCCTTGCCCAAAGCAATGCAGGCATATTTCAATGCAACAGATTGCGACTTTTTTGCCTGCGGTTTAAGCCTGGTGCTGCACCCTAAAAACCCAATGGTTCCCACGGTTCACGCAAACTGGCGATATTTTGAAATGTATGACAAACAAGGAAATGTCATCGACAGCTGGTTTGGCGGCGGACAGGATTTAACGCCCTACTATCTTTTTGAAGAAGACGCCATACATTTTCATAGCATCTGCAAAAGAGCCTGTGATGAACACAACCTTGATTTTTATCCGGAATACAAAAAGAAATGTGACGACTATTTTTACAATTCCCATCGCGAAGAAGGCCGCGGTATTGGCGGGTTGTTTTTTGATCATTGCAAAGCCACAGATAAAATGTCAATGGAAGACTGGTATGCTTTTGTCACCGAAGTGGGTAACAGCTTTTTAGAAGCTTATGTTCCTATTGTAGAAAAAAGAAAAGAGTTATCTTATACTCCTGAAAACCGAAATTGGCAAGAAATACGTCGCGGCCGCTATGTTGAATTTAATTTAGTGCACGACAAGGGCACCCTTTTCGGATTGAAAACTAACGGCCGCATTGAAAGCATTTTAATGAGTTTGCCTCCCACCGTGCAGTGGAAATATGACCACCATCCGGAACCCGGAAGTGAAGAAGAAAAATTGCTGGGGGTGTTAAAAAACCCTAAAGATTGGGTATAAAAAAAATGAAAAGGTTTAATAGAAGAATCATACAGATTTTAAAAGTGTTTGGTGACCGATTCTATAAAAAGAGAGAGGTGACCCAATGGTTTTATTTTGAAAATCTAAATGACCTGGAAAATTGTGAAGCCCACCTCAACGAGATTGGTTTTAAAACCCAATACAAAGACAAAAAAATTAGAAAGAATTTTGATAAATTACTTTTAATTGTATTTTGCATCGAACCCATCAATGAAGATACTTTTAATTTTTATTTTGAACAGTTTACCCAGATTGCTGAAAAATACAACGGATTTTATGATGGCTGGGAAACAATGATCGAAAACGACCAACAACTAAATTGAACTTGAAACCTGAAACCTAAAACCCAATGTTCCCACTAAGAAGAAACCGAAGACTCCGCACCACTGAAACCATCAGAAGCCTTGTGCGTGAAACCATTATTACCCCCAATGATTTTCTGGTACCACTTTTTGTTGTGGAAGGAAAAGGTGTTAAAGAAGAAATCGCTTCCATGCCCAATTATTACCGAATGAGTCTGGACAATCTTTCAAAAGAGGTTAAAGAGCTTTGGAATTTAGGTTTAAAGTCTGTGTTGCTGTTTGTAAAAGTGGACGACAAACTCAAAGACAACAAGGGTACTGAAGCCTTAAATCCTGACGGACTGATGCAGCGTGCCATCAAAACCATTAAGGATGCCTGCCCGGAAATGCTGGTGATGACCGATGTGGCTTTGGATCCTTTTTCAATTTATGGCCACGACGGGATCATTCATGACGGTGAAATTTTAAATGATGAAACCAACTCCATTTTAGCCGAAATGTCCTTGTCCCACGCAAAAGCCGGTGCCGATTTTGTAGCGCCCAGCGATATGATGGACGGACGTATTTTTGAAATACGAAGCCTGCTGGAGGACGAGGGTTTTCACAACACTGGTATTATGAGTTATAGTGCCAAATATGCTTCGGCATTTTATGGGCCATTTCGCGATGCTTTGGATTCTGCTCCTGTGGATGTTACGGACATACCTAAAGATAAAAAAACCTACCAGATGGATCCTTCCAACCGACAGGAAGCCATCAGGGAAACCTTAATGGACATCGATGAAGGCGCCGATATCGTGATGGTAAAACCGGGGCTTTGCTATCTGGATATTGTAAGAGAAATTGCAGATGCCGTGACAGTACCTGTGGCAGTTTATCAGGTAAGCGGGGAATATGCCATGCTCAAAGCCGCTGCTGAAAAAGGCTGGCTCAACCACGATGCCGTGATGATGGAGCAAGTGACCGCCATCAAACGGGCTGGAGCGAGTATTATAGCAAGTTATTTCGCTAAAGATGTAGTAAAATTAATATCCTAAAATAATTACCTTTCCTTTATGTATTACGAATCAATTTTTGTTGTAATCTTGCATCGTGAAACTGTATAAAAATAATTGGTTCCCAATTCTTATCATGTTGCTGGTTTTCCTGCAACCATTGGTATCTTTTGGCCATGTTCCAACTGTTTCTTCAGAGATTGTAAATTCTCAGGAAGAATTTGCTTTACTCAAAACTCAAAATGCCAAAGCGATTGTTGTTCAGGGACAAGTTGTCGCCTCAGCAGAGCTTATTATTTCTTTTGACTCTTCAAACAAAGGGTTTCTTTTTGAATATTATAGTTCAGAAAAAAACGAAAAGTTTCAAAAGGAATCAAATTACCTCATCAATTTCAGAAGTGTTTTGACTACTCAAATCTTTCCTTTCCACTTCTTTTTGTAAAGTGTTAAAGACATCTCGTCATTTTAATCCTGCTGTTAAATCAGTATCGAAACATTATACAAAAAAAATTAAAAAATTTAAAATCTAAAAGAAATGGATTCAGTATCAATTGAAATGGGCATTGCTATGTTATTACTGTTTGTTGTACCCATAGTATACGCCGTCACCAATCAATCCCGCAAGGAAAAGAAAACTATCAAAAAAGTAGAAGCCCTCTGCGGAGCAAATCAAATTAAACTTACATCATCGGCAATTTTTCACACACTTTTTATCGGGATTGATGAGAACTCTAAAACTCTAGTTACATCAACTGTTCCGGTAAAAGAAGAGCATATCGATGTATTTCCGCTAAATGAGGTCAAGGCTTGCAATCTCTTAAAAATTCAAACTCCAAAACCGGGACAACCTAAAGCAAGTACTATTGAAAAAGTAGCTATTGAAATTACGTTCCTGGATAAAGAACGAAAAAATCATCAAATAATCTTTTTTGATGATGAGGTTGGAATGGAACCTCTTGCAAGTGTAAATGAGGCATCAAGCTGGTTAACTTTAATCCAAAACAATTTAACCCGGATTATGCATTAGAACTTCGTTATGAGGGTTGAAAATACAATAAAATATATTGTTTTCTTAATTTCAGCATAGCATCGCTACGGTTAAATTAAAAAACAAAGTGAAACGGTATATTTTGCAGTAGTTTCAAGCCGGAATAGATTTTCTAATGCATAATGCGGGTTTTAAATAAACAGAAATAAAGCGGGTTTTAAAGCCCGCTTATTTATTTGGTTTTTAATAAAATAGAACAAGCATGCATTAGGGAGCATTTTTAAATTTTATAGAAATAATTAGAAACATCAAAGAATAATTAAGTAATTTTGTGCCAACTTTTAAAACAACTATGGCCTTATTAATTGTATACGCAGCAGTATCAATTTTCTTTTCTTTTTTGTGTTCCATTCTAGAAGCTGCACTTCTTAGCTTTAGCCCCTCTTTCCTAAAAATGAAAATGGACGAAGGGAAACCCTATGCAAGAAAATTAATTGCACTTAAAAAAGATATTGATGTTCCTTTAACGGCCATACTCACTTTTAATACCATTGCGCATACTGTGGGTGCCATACTGGTTGGGGTACAAGCTGAAAAATCCTTTGGAAGTGGTGATAATTCAGTTTTGATTGTTTCAGCAATAATGACTTTTTTAATTTTAGTACTCTCTGAAATTATACCTAAAACCATCGGTGCTTCCTACTGGAAATCACTGGGTTCATTTACTGCCATTTCATTAGCAATTTTAATTTTTCCATTAAAATGGACAGGGATTATTTGGTTTTTAACCTTGACCACAAAATTAATTGGAAAATCTGCTCACATATATACTTTTAGTAGAGAAGAATTTATTGCTATGACCGATACCGCCGAAGAGGAAGGCGTTTTTGAAGAAAATGAAACCGCTTTTATCAAAAACCTTTTGGTTTTCAAAAAAGTTCAGGCTAAAGACGTAATGACACCCTTTTCAGTTGTTATTACCGAAGATGAAGACACCAGTATTGAGGAATTTTATGAAGAAAACAAACATTTAAAGCATTCCCGCATACCCATTTATAAAGATCGATCAAACAACATCACAGGCTTTATTTTAAAAGACGATGTGCTGGAAGAAATGATTGATCAAAAAGGGCCTGAGCCACTCAGCTCCTTAAAAAGAGAAGTCCTCACCACATCAAGCGATACCCCCATCCCTGAGTTGTTTGATATCCTTATCGAAAAACGCACCCACATCACCATCGTTTCTGATGAATATGGAAACCCTATTGGAATTGTTACCATGGAGGATATCATTGAAACCCTTTTGGGTCTTGAAATTATGGACGAAAGCGACAACGTTGCCGACATGCAGGCTATGGCCAGAAAAAACTGGGAACTAAGAGCAAAACGCCTGGGTATTATCAGTCCTAAAAATGACTCAGAAACCGAGTAACTATTTTTGAATATAAAATGTTCCTCAAGGTATCTCAAAAATATCTATATTTGAAGAAACCAATTAATTTATCACGATGACATTATTAGTAATCCTCGGAATTGTAGTTGTATTAGGCCTTTTTCTCGCCGGAATGTACAACAGCCTTGTAAGTTTAAGAAACAACAGAGAAAATGCATTTGCAGATATAGATGTACAACTCAAACAGCGTCACGACTTAATCCCCCAATTATTGGGTGCAGTAAAAGGGTATATGGAGCATGAGCGTGGCACCTTTGAAGCCATCACAAAAGCTCGTACTCGTGCTATGAATGCACAGGGAGTTGATGAAAAAATAGATGCAGAACAAGAACTCAACGTTGCTTTGAAAGGACTGAACATTCAGGTTGAAGCCTATCCTGATTTAAAAGCAAGCGAAAACTTTATGCAACTTCAAAACGAGATGGCAGACATTGAAAATAAGCTCGCAGCCGTAAGACGCTTCTTTAATGCCGCAACAAAAGAACTCAACATCGCCGTTCAAAAATTCCCAAACAACTTCTTCGCAGGAATGTTTGGCTTTAAAACCGAAAAAATGTTTGACCTGGGCGATACCCAAAGAGAACAACTGGATAAAGCTCCTGAAATTAAATTTTAATCCAGAAAAGAAACCTATTTAAACCAATAGGAGGATTTCGGTTTTTTCTCAAATTATAACATCTCAAAGCGCATGAAGTTTGTTGGTATAAGACAACAAATCAGAAGAAACAATCAAAAATCTGTTCTTCTGCTGATCGCCTTTCCTTTATTGGTTTTGGCTTCGGTGTTTGCTGTGGTTTATTTTTTGAGTTATGACGAATTTGGAAACCCTAATACAGAACAAGCTGTAGATCTCTTTTTGAATGCTATACCCTTTGTAACTTCCATTGTCTTGGTTTGGTTTCTCATTGCCTACTTCGCTCACAATAAAATGATTTCCATGGCTACCGGCGCCAAAACCCTCGAGCGAAAAACAAATATGCGGGTTTATAATCTGGTTGAAAACTTGTGTATGAGTGTAGGCATGAAAATGCCAAATGTACAAATTATAGAAAGTGACGCCCTCAATGCTTATGCAAGCGGCATCAAGGAAAAAGACTACACAGTGACCCTCACCCGCGGCATTATTGACACACTTGAGGATGATGAACTGGAAGGTGTAATAGCTCATGAATTAATGCACATCAGAAACAAAGACGTGCGTTTGCTGGTGGTAAGCATCATATTTGTTGGGATTTTTACTTTTGTGGTTCAAATTGCTTTCAGAAGTTTTCTTTATGGCGGATTGGGAAGCAGAAGAAACAACAGAGACTCGGGTAAATTGATGATTATTATATTAATTGTTGCTGCTATTGCTTACTTGTTTTCCTTGCTTTTTAAATTTTCCTTAAGCCGAAGAAGAGAATACATGGCAGACAGCGGTGCCGCAGAAATGACCCGAAAACCCTGGGCACTGGCTTCTGCTTTAAAAAAAATAGCACCCAATCACCACGTAAAAGTAAAAAGCGAAGAAGTGCAACAACTATTCATTGAAAACACTCCAAAAGACACTTCAGCCAATTTTTTTGGCACCCTTGGCGGACTCTTTACTACCCACCCTCCCATTGAAAAACGCATTCAGTTTTTAGATCAATTTTAAACATGGAAATCGCTTTTTTGCAAACCCCACTTGGAATCGCCGAAATAAAAGGAGATGAAATTGGGCTTGTATCAATTTCTATTCTAAATGAAAAAATTGACTTTTCATCAAAAGTTCCTGCTCCATTAACCGATGCTGTTCAACAACTCAAAGAATATTTCGCCGGCAAGCGCAAAACGTTTCAATTAAAACTAAACCCTCAAGGCACTCCCTTTCAGCAAAAAGTGTGGGAAAAGCTTTTAGAAATTCCTTACGGGGAAACGACTACATATTTAAAACTTTCGCAGAAGCTGGGTGATGAAAAAGCCATCAGAGCAGTCGCTGCCGCCAATGGCAAAAACCCGCTTTGGATCGTTGTGCCCTGCCATCGTGTTATTGGAACAGATGGTTCTTTAACAGGTTATGCCGGTGGTTTGTGGCGCAAAAAATGGTTGCTGGAACATGAAAATCCACCGGTTCAAACTTCCTTGTTTTAAGTATGGGCTTAACTTAACATTTTTTGTTACTTTTATAAAAACTATTCCACTCTTATGAAAATTCTCAAACGCTTTTTAATTTTTTTACTCTCTTTGGTATTCATTGCAATTGCTTTGGCCTATATTTTTAATGTTGATTATGTTCTAAAAGCCGTGCGCACCATTTATCTAAAAGGTCACACCACAGCCTTTCTTGAAGACTATAAAGCCTTTGACAATGTGACTGTAAAAGCAGGTGACAAAACAATTCCCTGGCCCAATCATCAAGACTACAACACGGTTCAGCCAACAGAAAAACTTCTAAAAACACACCAGGAAGCCGGAACAATCGCTTATCTCATCATTAAAAATGACAGTATTTGGCACGAAACCTACTATGACAACTTTGATGAAAGCAGCAAAACAAATTCCTTTTCGATGGCAAAAAGTTTTATCTCGGGCTTGCTTGGCAAAGCGATTATGGATGGTTACATAGAAAGCCTTGACCAACCCTTGAGTGATTTCTTCCCTAAATATGAAGGAGCAAAAACCACAGTGGGTGATTTATCCTCCATGGCATCTGGCCTTGATTGGGATGAACGCTATTACAGTCCGTTTTCAATAACAACAAAGGCTTATTTTTATGACGATCTTGATGAGATGATGCTTGAGCTTGACATCGTTGAGGAACCCGCCAAAGAATACAAATACCTCAGCGGAAGCACCCAACTACTTGCTATGGTCATTGAAAAAGCATCCGGTAAAAAAATCGCCGACTACTTTTCTGAAAGCTTTTGGAAACCGCTGGGAGCTAAACACGATGCCCTCTGGCAAGTGGACAGTAAGGAGAATGAAATGGTAAAAGCTTATTGTTGTTTTGCATCAAATGCACGGGATTTTTCCCGTTTTGGCAAGTTGTATAAGGACTATGGCAGATGGCAAAATCAACAACTCCTCGATTCTGCTTTTGTTGCAAAATCAATCACGCCACGCTTTAAAGGAGCACCTTATGGATATGGATTCTGGTTGGGGGAAAGTCAAGGCAAAAATTACTTTGCGATGCGCGGTCACTTGGGGCAATATGTGATTGTTTTTCCTGAGGAAAATATTATTGTAGTGCGTTTAGGCCACTCAAAAGGTGAAACTGACGGTATTGAAACCTATCCTAAAAACTTTGTGATTTATATGGAAGAAGCGTTTGAGATGTTGAAATAAACAATAAATTATGGTACATAAAATCAATTTAGAAAACATCCTTTTTCTCGACATAGAGACGGTACCCATTCATGAGTCTTTTGATGAAGTTGATGACACCTTAAAGATACTTTGGGAAAAGAAGACTGAATACCAACGTCGCGATGAACACACGCCTGAAGATTTTTATGAACGCGCCGGTATCTGGGCAGAATTTGGAAAAATCATCTGTATCTCTGTGGGCTATTTTGTGCAAAAAGGCGACATCAGAAACTTCAGGGTGACTTCCTTTTCAGGTGACGAAATCCAACTCCTCAAAGATTTTAAAAACTTGCTGGACACCCATTTCAATAAACCCCAACATATTTTGTGCGCTCATAATGGAAAAGAATTTGACTTTCCCTATATCGCAAGACGCATGATCATTAACCGTATTGAAATTCCCACCAAATTAAACCTCTTCGGAAAAAAACCCTGGGAAGTACCTCACCTCGATACACTGGAACTGTGGAAGTTTGGCGATTATAAACATTTTACCTCCTTAAAGTTGCTGACACATATACTCGATATTCCCTCACCTAAAGATGATATTGATGGCAGCGAAGTGCGAGGGGTTTATTATGAAGAAAAAGATATTGACCGCATTATTCGCTACTGTGAAAAAGATACTGTTGCAGTCGCACAGGTTTTCCTAAGATTGCGTAATGAAGATATCTTAACACCAGACGAAATTATTTCTGTATAAATAAAAAAGCCCGCAAATAGCGGGCTCTTCTTTTAGTTATACAAATGATTATTCTTTTATAAATCGTTTTCTCAAGGTTTGTCCGTCTTCTGTTTTTACTTCAACAAAATAGACGCCACTGGTTAATTGAGAAACATTCAGCTTAGTATCAAAAGCCTGTATTGCTACTATTTGGCCTAAGACATTCAATACTTTTAGTTCAGTTCCAACGGCCTCTTTAAGTTGTAAGTTCAGAACACTTCCTTTAACCGGGTTTGGATAAATAACAAATTCGGCAAAAGAATCAGTAAAAGAAGTCTGTCCATAATTTTGACCACCGTTTGATGAAATTACAACGGTATAGTCTTCTACTTCACCCCAGGTAAATGTTTCACAGGAAGTTGGAGAGGCATTGTATTTCATGGAAACACGCATTCTGGTTGCGCCATCAAGAGCCGAAGTGGGAACGGTAAAACTACCGCCCACAGGAGTTGCTGTGGTGCGGCTTCTGTTGTAAACCAATTCACCCGCATCATCAAAACTTCCATTTTGATTGTAGTCAATCCACACCCGATAAGCTTCTCTGTAAGTTCTTCCTGACCAAGCCGGAGTAATGGTAATTGTATTACTACTTCCTTTAACTAAAGTAGTTGATAGCGCTGTAAAATCTGCATAGCCACCATTGTTACCGGAATTGTTATTAATACTACCCAATTGCACTCGTTGAATCCACTCATCACTTGAGTTATTTCCTTGAGAGGTACAATATGTAATCGTGTTTCCAAGGGTTGTTACCGAAACAACATTGCTTGATGGCGACTCATTTCCTGCAGCATCCTTTGCCCTTACTGAAAAACTATAAGTTGTGTTTGCAGTCAACCCTGTAACTGTAGCTGAGGTTCCGGTTACAGTTCCTAAAACTGAACTTCCCATATACACATCATAACCCACAACACCCACATTATCTGTCGATGCACTCCAAGATAAGTCTACCGTAGTCTGAGTAACATTAGAAGCTGTTAAACTTGTTGGAGCTGTTGGTGCTTGTGTATCTGGTGGATCTAGCGTTGTAATAGTCACGGTATTACTTGAAGGTGAAATATTACCCGCCGCGTCTTTTGCTCTTACAGAAAAACTGTATGAAGTACTTTCAGAGAGTCCGGTAACAGTTGCATTGGTTCCTGTTACTGTTCCCAACAAATTACTTCCCATATAAACATCATATCCCACAACGCCTACGTTGTCTGTAGAAGCATTCCAGGATAAATCTACTGTGGTTTGTGTGATATTTGAAGCTGCCAGATTTGTTGGGGCTGTTGGTGCTTGTGTGTCTGGTCCTTCTGCAACAATATTTACCGTATAATCCTCTACTTCACCCCAAGTAAATGTTTCACAGGAAGTAGGAATTGCGTTGTATTTCATAGAAACCCTCATTCTGGTAGCTCCTTCTAGCGCTCCGGCAGACACTGTAAAGCTTCCACTTACTGGGCTGTTAGTCGTTGGAGATTGCGTCCAGACCTGTTCACCGGCATCAGTAAAATCACCATCGTTGTTGTAATCAATCCAAACAGCATACCCTTCTGCATAAACGGTACCTGTCCAGGTAGGAGTTACTGTTATCGTGTATGAATCTCCGGCAGTTAGATCTGTAGAAATGTTTGTAAAGTCTGAGTATCCGTTACCGGAACCTGATGGGTTATTAATCGTATTGAGTTGAACCCGGCTGATATATTCATCACTCACATTATTTCCTTGAGAGGCACAATATTCTAACTGAACTTCCTGTGTGGTGAACGTCGCTGAAGAAGAGAAATTTGAATTCGATCCATCAGGACATTTGCTTCTCACCTGTGCTTCATAAGAGGTGTTTGCTGCCAAGCCGGAAAGCGTTGTAGTCGTTCCTGAGACAGCTACTGTGGTCCAGTTTGTGGTGCCTTGAACACGGTATCTCAAATCATAAGAAGCACCATCAACAGCATTCCAAGATAAAATTGCTGATGTAGTTCCCACACCAGAGGGCGTTAAGCCTGAGGGTACAGTTGCTTCACAAGCTACCGGTTCACTGGAGATTCCGGTAATAATTAATGAGTAATTTTGGCTTCCGCCGGAAAGGGTTCCTTTATGAGTTACAGTAATTGTGTATGTTCCCGAAGCGTTGGCAACATCCACTCGCTCAAAAGGATCACGAATGTTATCTCCTTGATTATTGGTATTTACACCTGTGAGTCTCCATGGAAAAGAAGTGTTGCCACCTTGTGTTACTCTAATATCCAAATCATTAACTAATCTAGGAGTGGTACTGTTTGTCGCTGTAGTCGCAGTACCGGCAGGATCAGTCCAGGAAATAGAAGCCATAAGGGCATTCACTCCATCACTGTCAACTTCGATGGTATACGTTTGTCCCGGAAACAAAGTCAACTCACTTATAAGAGATTCATTTCCATTGTTTGAAATGGCTTCGGCAGCACGTTTTGAATTCATCAATCCCCAGCCAAAAATAGCATCGGGGCCGGTCATCCCGGCATCATCTGCCGTGTGAAGTGCCAATCCCTTTAGAGTAGCAGAACGCATATAGTTTCCATTGACATTATTAGCGTGCTCCTGAAGCAAAAGCAAAGAACCCGCCACATTGGGGGATGCCATTGAGGTACCCGAAATGGTATTGTAAGCATTGTCGCTATTTTGGTATGTTGAATAAACCCCTTGACCGTTTCCGGTAATATCGGGTTTGATGCGATAATCGTCTGTGGGTCCCTGACTACTGAAAGTGCTGATATTTACTGAAATCAAATCACCGTTACTATTGACGTTGGCATCTTGCGCACTGGCGACCACCATATTATTTTTTGAAGTAGAATGACCTGTTAGTTTGTCATATTGAGGAAAACTGGGGTTTAATGGAGCAGCGTTATAATTTGTTGTGCCGTCATTTCCGGCAGCTACTACCATTAGATAATAAGGTGCATTATAATGAAGTGCATCCCAGTCTCTGGAATCGGTAATGTATGCTCCAAAATAGTAATCTGGCACTAAGTCTGAACGAAACCCATAGGAATGATTTGAGATTAACATTCCGTTTCCGGCAGCTGTAGTGGCCTCAGATAAATCACTGTTCCAGTCATAACCTGAAACGAGCGCATGTGGAGCCATTCCTTTTGCATTTCCAACCACTCCCGAAGCCATAATCGTTCCTGTAACGTGGGCTGCGTGAAAATTTAAAGAGGTAGCACCATCTGCTACACTATATCTGTTTGTGCCACCTGCACCATCATATTCTTGATGAGAAGCTCTGGCGTGCCCACCATCCCATACATAAGCTCTCATATTTTGACCCATCAGGTTTAGACCTAAGGATCCCCCGGAGTTCAAATGATTGGTTCTGGTTGAAAGTGCTGCCGCAACGTTCAACGTGCGATAATAGATTAAACTTCCATCAGGATCAACACGCTGAAGTTCTGCATAGCCGCCATCTTCAAGGATAATTCTAGTTTCAATTCCTCTTTGCTGAGCAAATTGAAGAGCCGCTTGCTTTTGCTGCAAGGCTTGGCTTGTAAATGAACTTTCCAATTGATTTAACTTTTGTAAATCATAACGCGAGGTTATTAATTCCTGTTCTTCTTTCGTTTGGGAAAAAACAACAGTGCAACTAAGGAGTAAAACAGAAAGAGCTATTTTACTCATTGAGACAAAATTTTTCATAAAATAAATTTGGATTAATTAAACAATAAAGGGTTTGTTAGTTCACTTTTAAAGTTGGAATATTGTTAAAAATGAGTTTAAATTTAAAAAAATAATTGGTTAGGCGGCATTTTAATCGATGAAATGCATTTATTGTTAATAAGTTTATTAAATAATTCTTAATATCAAGTTTTAGTTTTTCTTTGAAAACCATTTAAATAACCGCTATCTTTGGAATATGAATAAGCATTCCCTCTTAGACATTCAAGATGTATCCATATCCTTTTATTCGGGAAAAGTAGAAAATGAAGTTGTCAAATCAATTTCATTTGAGCTGAATAAAAATGAAATTTTGGGAATTGTGGGAGAGTCTGGCTCAGGAAAATCGGTCACCACACTTTCAATTATGGGATTACTTCCCAAAAATATTTCAAAAGTGACTTCAGGCTCAATTATTTACAACGAGAAGCCTATCCAACATTTAACTGAAAAAGAATTTCAAAAATTGAGAGGTAATGAAATTTCTATGATTTTTCAGGAGCCCATGAGTGCTCTAAATCCCTCGATGCGTTGTGGAAATCAAGTTGCCGAAATTCTTATGAATCACAAACAGCTATCTAATTCTGCTGCAAAAAAAGAGACGCTCAGTCTTTTTGAAAAAGTAAAGCTTCCTTATCCTGAAGAAATTTTTAATAAATACCCCCATCAAATAAGTGGTGGTCAAATGCAACGTGTGATGATTGCAATGGCCATAGCCTGTAAGCCCAAAATATTAATCGCCGACGAGCCTACAACAGCGCTCGATGTGACCGTTCAAAAAGAAATTATTTTACTTTTAAAAGATCTTCAGAAAGAAACCGGAATGAGCATTCTGTTTATCTCACATGGTCTCACTTTAGTTTCAGAAATTGCAGATCGAATTTTGGTCATGTATCAAGGTGAAATTGTAGAACAGGGGTCTGTTAATGACATTTTTATCACCCCAAAACACACCTATACAAAGGCTTTAATACATTCCCGCCCCAGTTTAAAACAAAGACGGGAAAAGTTGTCGACTATTCAGGATTTTTTAGAAAACAAAGTCTCTTCAAAATTTGTTTCAGAATCTCAACGGGCTGCAAAACATAAGAAAATATACAGTCAAGCACCGTTGCTAAAGGTTCAAAACCTGAAAAAAGACTACTATTCTTCAGTTGGGATTTTTAGAGATAAAAAAGTCACCAAAGCAGTTGATGATGTTAGTTTTGAGCTTTATGAAGGCGAAACTTTGGGTCTTGTGGGTGAATCGGGTTGTGGTAAATCCACTTTGGGTAAAGCCATTCTTCAGCTTGACAAAGCAACTGCAGGAAGCATTTTTTACAAAGGGAAAAACATTTCCGCTTTAAGCGAAAGTGATTTTAAAAAATACCGTAAGGAGATCCAGATTATCTTTCAGGATCCATACTCATCTCTCAACTCGCGCGTCTTGATAGGTGAAGCCATCCTGGAACCTATGAAAGTTCATAAACTTCATTACAGTGATAAAAAGAGAAAAGAAAAGGTCATCGAGCTTTTAGATCAAGTGGGCTTGAGTGCTGAGTTTTATTATCGGTATCCACATCAACTTTCCGGAGGCCAAAGGCAGCGTGTGGGCATTGCAAGAACTATTGCTGTTGAGCCCAAATTGATCATTTGTGACGAATCGGTTTCTGCGCTAGACATTTCTGTGCAGGCACAGGTGTTAAATCTTTTAAACGATTTAAAGGATACATATGGATTCAGCTACCTTTTTATATCTCACGACCTGGCAGTTGTAAAATTTATGGCAGACCAACTTATGGTGATGAATGCAGGAAAAATTGAGGAAATTGGAGAAGCAGATGAAATTTATGCCAATCCATTGAAAGATTATACTAAAAAGTTGATTGAGGCCATTCCTAAGGGAATGTAATTCTACACTTAAATAATAAGATTCCCGCATTCGCGAGAATAGGGTATAAAAAAATCCCGCTCTAACCTCACAAAGAGCGGGATTGACCTTTAAATCTGAAAATGTCAACAGATTCGGGGTTTATTTTAAGTTACATCAATAAAAAAACCTTTTTGGAAATGTAAAGCACACTATTAACTAAAATTAAAGTAGGTTTAACTTTTTTGTGCAATGCTTGAAAATGTTTTTTGACTTTAGCCATCTTTTCAATCCTTTTGTTATTTTACTTTTCTAACTCACATAGCTTAGGTTAAGTAAGCTGGTTGATTTTGGGACTGCTAATATGCGAACAAAATTCACATAAAAACGATAAAAAACATATTTATTCGATGAAATACACTTTATTTTAACATTTATGTGGTATTTTCCCTCATTTAGGCATAAAAAAAGCTCCCTTTATGAGAGCTTATGGTTTTGAGTAGAGTCTTATTTTAGAATTTCATTTCGGGAACATCACCTTCAATAATTAATCTTCCTTCAGTTGCTTTTTGAATTATTTCGATAGAAACTCCCGGTGCTCGTTCCAGTAGTTTAAAACCCTTATCGGTTATCTCAAGAACGGCCAGGTCTGTGACAACTTTCTTAACACATTTTACTCCCGTGAGTGGTAGTGAGCATTTTTTTAATAATTTGGATTCACCGGCTCTGTTGGTATGCATCATCGCCACAATAATATTTTCGGCGGAAGCCACAAGATCCATAGCGCCTCCCATTCCTTTCACCATTTTACCGGGTATTTTCCAGTTTGCGATGTCGCCATTTTCATCCACTTCCATAGCGCCGAGTATAGTCAAATCAACATGTTGTCCTCTAATCATAGAAAAACTCATAGCTGAATCAAAAAAAGACGCACCGGGCAATGTTGTGATGGTTTGTTTCCCTGCATTGATTAAATCAGGGTCTTCCTCTCCTTCAAATGGAAAAGGTCCCATCCCTAAAACCCCGTTTTCACTTTGAAATTCCACATCAATGTCATCACGCACAAAGTTTGCTACCAGCGTAGGGATCCCTATACCCAGATTGACATAGTAACCGTCTTTAACTTCTTTGGCGATGCGTTGTGCGATTTGTTCTTTAGATAATGCCATAATTATAAAGTTAATAGTTTGAAGTTTGAATTACAAAGTCTTTACTTCTAACTTTGTACTTCGTACTTCTAACTTTTATTTTTTTTTCTTACTGTGAGTTGCTCTATTCTCTTTTCATAATTCACTCCCTGAAAAATGTGTTGTACAAAGATTCCGGGAATATGAATTTGGTTGGGGTCGAGTTCGCCGGCGGGAACCAGTTCTTCTACTTCAGCGACAGTCACTTTTGCAGCGCCACACATATTGGGGTTAAAGTTTCTGGCGGTTCCTTTAAAAATTAGATTTCCGGCGGTGTCTCCTTTCCAGGCTTTTACAAAAGCAAAATCTGCTTCAAAGGCCTTTTCTAGTACATACCATTTACCGTTAAACTCTCTTGTTTCTTTTCCTTCAGCCACTTCGGTTCCATATCCTGCAGGGGTATAAAAAGCGGGAAAACCTGCTTGGGCAGCCTGGCAACGCTGTGCCAATGTGCCTTGTGGAATCAATTCTACTTCGAGTTCGCCGCTTAACATTTGTCGTTCAAATTCTGCATTTTCGCCCACATAAGAAGAAATCATTTTTTTGATTTGTTTTTTATGAAGTAACAATCCCAGTCCAAAATCATCTACACCTGCATTGTTTGAAATGCAAGTGAGGTCTCTAACTTCTTTTTTTACCAAATGGGCGATGGCGTTTTCCGGGATACCACTTAATCCAAAACCTCCAAACATCAAGGTCATGCCATCTTTAACATCTTTACATGCTTCTTCAACTCCTGAAATTTCTTTGTGTATCATATTCCTATTTTAAAAACTAAATTCATCTAGAAGTTCATCCTTTTCCTGACCTTGCTTCCATTTACTGCAATCTGTTTCTATTGAGAGGTTGTCTGGTCTTTTAAACGGCTCTTTAGAGACCTCTAAGCTCTCGTTTTCATAACACATCTTCATATAATATCCCCAGATGGGAAGAGCCATAGTAGCACCTTGTCCATAAGTGAGTGTGGGAAATCTAACAGATCTGTCTTCTCCTCCCACCCATACACCGGTGACTAAGTTTGGAACCATGCCCATAAACCAGCCGTCACTTTGATTTTGTGTTGTTCCGGTTTTGCCGGCTATTGGGTTTGTAAAGGCATAAGGGTAGCCGGTCATTACCTTATCATAAAATTCATTTGAAAAGGTTCTTCTCAATCGTCCACCAGAGCCTCCTTGAGTTACCCCTTCCAGTAAACTGGTTGTTACATAAGCACTTTCTGCGCTAATCACATCGCGGGTATTGGGAACATGTTGAAACAAAACGGTGCCATTTTTATCTTCAATTCTAAAAACCATTACAGGTTCTACATAAACACCTTCATTAGCAAATACGCTATATGCTGCAACCATTTCAAACACACTGATATCTGTAGTTCCAAGAGCAATTGCTGGTCCGGTAGCCATTTCTGAAGTGTCTATTCCTAATTTCTTTACCAAATCGATTACAGGAGCGGGTCCTGTTTTATCAATCAGATTTGCAGAAATCACATTATGAGACTCTGCTAAAGCTACTTTGAGGTTAACCATTCCGCCATATTTATCCCCGGCATTTTTTGGTGTCCAGGGTTTTAGCAAACCATACTTTCCCTCTTCAATGGTGTATGGGGTATTGGGTAAGGTGTCACAAGGCGACATATGCAATTGATCAATTGCCGTGGCATAAACAAAAGGTTTAAAGGTAGAACCCACTTGTCGTTTCCCTTGTTTTACCATATCATATTTAAAATGCTTGTAGTTGATTCCGCCCACCCAGGCTTTTACTTCACCGGTTTGTGGGTTCATAGACATCATAGAAGCTTGTAAATATGATTTGTAATACTTTATGGAATCGATAGGCTTCATAATCGTATCAATATCACCTTTCCATGAAAAAACTTTCATTTCTGTTTCTTTATAAAAGGTGTTTTTTACCTCTTCATCAGTCATTCCTTGACTTTTCAATATGCGCCATCTGTCGCTGCGTTTCATGGAACTATTCAGAAGGCTTTCAGTTTCTTCCGGGGTGATTCCTCTGAAAGGAGCCGTTTTGTTGTTTACGTTTTGCTTGTCAAACTCTCTTTGAAGGTTTACGAGATGTGCATGAACTGCTTTTTCTGCATACTCTTGCATTTTGGAATCGATGGTGGTATAGATTTTTAATCCATCACGGTATATGTTGTATTTGCTTCCATCCATTTTTGGATTTTCATCAATCCATTTTTGAATGGCAGCTCTCACATATTCTCTAAAATAAGTTGCTAATCCTTCGTCGTGCCCTTCGGGAGTGTAGTTTAGTCCTAAAGGACGTTGTTGCAATGAGTCTTTCATGGCAGTTGTAAGAAAGTTATTCTTCTCCATTTGCTTTAAAACAACATTCCGCCTTTGATGTACCATTTCCTCTCTTCGTAAGGGATTGAAAAGCGATGAGTTTTTTAACATCCCTACAAGCATTGCTCCTTCTTCAGTAGTAAGCTCTTTTGGTTCTTTTCCAAAATAGATCCGTGAGGCTGAACGTATTCCTACAGCCTGGTTTAAAAAGTCATATTTATTAAGATACATCGTGAGAATTTCCTCCTTTGTATATTGACGCTCCAGGCGGGTTGCAATGACCCACTCTTTCATTTTTTGGATAACGGCTTGAAGGAAATTTTTTGAACGCACTCCTGTAAAAAGTTGTCTTGATAATTGTTGCGTAATTGTACTGGCTCCTCCTTTTTTTCCTAAAAAGAAAACAGCACGTGCAAAACCTTTTGCGTCAATACCTGCGTGATTGTAAAAGCGTTCATCTTCTGTAGCAATAAGGGCTTGAATTAAGTGTTCCGGAAGATCTTCATATTGAACCGGGGTTCTGTTTTCCCGGTAAAATTTACCGAGAGTTTGACCATCGGAAGACACGATTTCTGTGGCAAGATTAGTCTCCGGGTTTTCAAGTTCTTCAAATGTGGGCAGTGCTCCAAAAGCTCCCCAGGAAGCCAGTAAAAACATAAGTACTACAAAAGCAAGACCGCCACCAATAGTGTACCAAAACCATTTGATATATTTCCAGTTTCCCGAAGCTGATTTTTTTGTTTTTTGTTTTGTCATAACTTTTTATCTGTCGGTCTGACTCTTTTCAATAATTATGCCCACATCTGTAATGCCTTCTAGCTTATTAACGCCCATAATTGAGGCGTTATTGCGCATTGCATGTCTCAGTTTGATTCTATAATTTCCCTCCTCAAAAAACCGAATGTTTTCTTTATACCACAGTTTATTTTCTTTGACCCTGTTTCCCGTTCCCAGCCAGGTGCCATCTGGATTGGCCATTTGGTACTCAAGTGTGTCTTGTATTACTTTTCCATTTGGGAAATGAATTGCCGCAATTAAAAAGAGATTGCTGTACTTAAACTCATTTGTGTTTCTAACTGTAAAAAACAAATTATAACCAGATAATGAGTCCATCTCGGGGACTTTAAACTCAAGGGTTTGTTCAAGAGGCCAATGATTTGGTAAAGTGACAAAATCACTGTGAATTTCGTTTGATTGACAACTCATCAAGAGCCCGGAAAAAAGAAAAAAGAATGCCTTTCTAATCATTTTTTTGGTGATTTCTTTTTTTTCTTTTTTGATTCTTTTGACGTTTCTTTGAACGTTTTGGTTTGTCAAAACGTGTTAAACTATCCTGTCCCACAACATTGTTATAGACAGCTTCCTCTGAATAAGCGACTTCTGCAACAAAGGCTTCCAGACTCACTGCTTTTTTGTTTTGTTTATTTAAAGCAATTATTTCGTTGGCTTTTTCGGCTTTGATTTCAAACCAGTTCATCCATTCCCCTTCATAGCAGTACCAAAGTACCCCTTTGAAAATGTCCAGTTTTTGGCAAACGGCTGTTCCTTTTTCTGTTAGGAGTTTTGTGTCTATACTTGGAAAACTTTCAAGTGCTTCCAGATACATGTCCAACTCATAATTCAAACAACATTTTAATTTTCCGCACTGCCCTGCCAGTTTTTGTGGATTGAGAGAAAGTTGTTGATAACGTGCAGCAGACGTGTTTACTGACCTGAAGTCTGTCAACCAGGTAGAACAGCACAGTTCTCTGCCACAGGAGCCTATTCCTCCAAGACGAGCCGCTTCTTGTCTAAAGCCCACTTGTTTCATCTCAATGCGGGTGTTAAACTCGTGTGCAAATTCTTTGATGAGTTCTCTAAAATCCACTCGTTCTTCTGCGGTGTAATAAAAAATAGCTTTTGAAGCATCACCCTGAAATTCAACATCAGAAATTTTCATTCTCAGATTAAGTCTGATAGCGATTTGACGCGCTCTTACCTTTACGGTTTCTTCCCTGTCTCTCGCTTTTTGCCAGATGTCAATGTCGCGTTGGGAAGCTTTTCTATAAACTTTTTGATGCGTTTCATCAATTTTTTGCCTTTTCTTTTTCATTTGAATACGCACGAGTTCACCAGATAGTGAAACCAATCCTATATCGTGACCTGAAGCAGCCTCAGTGGCAACAACGTCGCCAATAGCTAGGGATAGCTTATCTGCGTTATGAAAAAAATCTTTCCTTCCGTTTTTAAAACGCACCTCAACAAAGTCAAAAGGTTCTTGATTTTCGGGCAAAGACATATTTGCGAGCCAGTCAAAAACCGTAAGTTTATTACAGCCGTCTGTGCCACAAGTGCCATTGTTTTTGCAGCCTTTGGGTTGACCATTTGTTGATGTTGAACAGCTTGTACAGCCCATAAAATGTATATCTTGAATGTGAACTAAATCACGTTGCTTGTACTATTTTTCTTTAAGGGTAAAGATAGTATTTTTGACAAGAAGTTAATAACCTGAGTTTGATTATTCTCACTTTGTCAAAACAGTTTTAAATAGTGAGATACGAACTTTTTTATGACGTAATATTGAGATATTGCGGATTAAAAAAATGAAGTAGATCGCTGTTTAAAACTGAATATTCTCATTTGAGTCAATAAAAACCCCCATTTACTGCGTTAAATCTTTTCTCAATAGCTATGGCTATTCCTCAAAAATTTGCCTTGTAACTGGATATTTTTATTGATTTTGACTTTGTGATAATAATCAAACTCAGGTTAATAATGCTTCAAAAGCTTATACACTTTGTCTGACATTCTCAGCCTGAAAGGTAATTCAAGCGTTACTTTATCTCCTATTTTAGCACTTTGAGATTGGGTGCCGTTTACGTGCATTGTTGTAATGGTCACTTTTTGCTTTCCGGTTGTGGGGCCATCAATCAATAGCGTATCTCCTGTTTTTAAGTTTCCATGTTCCAGAAGAAACATACCTACTTTTGACTTTGAGTAATAATGCTGCCCTTTCCCAACGATTTCTTTTTTGATCGCTGCTTTTATGATTTTGTCTTTTTTCTTTTCGGCTTTAGCCAAAGGAGAGTCCATCAAAACACCTGAATTTTTAAATTTTAAAGCAGGCGATTTTCCTTTTCTGAAAATTTTATTGCCCACTTGCTGTCCTTTTCTAAGTTTGATTTGTTCTACTAAAGGAAGCTGAATGACCTCTAAACATTCTGAAGAACAACAGTTTTCCATTTTTTGTTTACAGGAATCACATTGAATAAAAAGAAGGTGACAGCCATCATTTGCACAATTGGTATGGTCATCACAAGGAGTGCCACACTGGTGACATCTTGAGATAATATCTTCTGTGATGCGCTCTCCAAGGCGGTGATCAAAAACAAAGTTTTTACCCATAAATTTATTAGGGAGTTTCTGTTCATTGATTTGACGGGTATATTCAATGATGCCTCCTTCCAGTTGATAGACATTTTTAAACCCTTTGTGTTTAAAAAAAGCACTTGCTTTTTCACAGCGAATACCACCTGTGCAATACATCAAGAGGTTTTTATCTTCTTTGTGAGCTTCCAATTGTTTTTCAATGATGGGAAGTGATTCTCTAAAAGTTTCTACGTCCGGAGTAATGGCTCCTTTGAAATGACCTATTTCACTTTCATAGTGATTGCGCATATCAACCACAATAGTGTTTGGATCATCAAGCAATTCATTGAAGTCTTTTGCTTTGAGGTGAATGCCTTTGTTTGTAACATCAAAAGTTTCATCGTTTAAACCATCAGCCACAATTTTTTTTCTAACCTTAATAGTGAGTTTTAAAAACGAAAAGTCATCTTGTTCAACCGCAATATTAAGGCGAATGCCTTTCATAAAATCATACACCTCTATGCGTCTTTTAAACTCATAAAAATTGTCTGCCGGTAAAGAGAGTTGTGCATTGATACCTTCATTGGCAACATAGATTCTGCCGAGTACTTCAAGAGGGTTCCAGGCAAGAAATAAATCGTCTCTAAAGGCTTTTGGATTATCAATTTTGGCGTAGGCATAGAAAGACAAGGTGAGACGTTGTTTTCCGGCTTTATCAATGAGCTCGGCTCTTTCATCTGCGCTTAAAGTGTTGTACAGTTGCATGCTATAAACGTTTTAAGTGAGTTAATAAAAATGCTGCTCTAAATGGAAGAACAGACAGCAAAAGTAAGATAATTGACACTTTTGTTGAACAAAAAAAGCATCAAATTGATTTTGATGCTTTTTTTCGAACGGCTAATTCGTTATTACTAAATTTTATTATATCGGTTATAAAATTAGTAATAACGTCAGCCGCCATCGATTTTACTACTACTGCAAATTGCAATTGTAACAGCAAAACCAGATGCATTCAAGATTAAATTACGCTTAAGTGTTCTCATTATATTTTTAAATATAGTGCTTTTAATTGAAGATGAAAAATATTCAAAAAGGTTGCGCTCTTCTATTGTGATGCACGAAAAGAAATAGTATTTTAGCAACAACTATTTACATTAAATCATTAGAAATGAGCAACGAGAAAGACGCAAAATTAAAAGCATTAAAACTTACTTTAGACAAACTTGATAAAACCTATGGAAAAGGGGCTGTAATGAAACTTGGGGACCAGGCTGTTCAGGAGGTAGAATCGATCTCTACAGGTTCTCTTGGGCTTGACATTGCCCTTGGGGTGGGTGGTTTGCCTAAGGGTCGGGTTATAGAAATTTATGGTCCTGAATCTTCAGGTAAAACAACCTTGACCCTTCACGCAATTGCCGAAAGCCAAAAAGCAGGGGGCATTGCCGCCTTTATAGATGCTGAGCATGCTTTTGACAGAGGCTATGCAGAAAAACTAGGAATTGACATTCAAAACCTCATCATATCACAACCTGATAACGGTGAGCAAGCACTTGAAATTGCTGATAATTTAATTCGCAGTGGCGCCATAGATATTGTAGTTATTGACTCGGTAGCGGCTTTGACTCCCAAAAGTGAAATTGAAGGCGAAATGGGAGATTCAAAAATGGGGCTTCACGCAAGGTTGATGTCACAAGCTTTGAGAAAACTCGCCGGCTCTATCAGTAAAACACATTGTACAGTAATTTTCATCAATCAGCTTCGAGAAAAAATTGGGGTTATGTTTGGCAACCCCGAAACAACAACAGGTGGAAATGCCTTGAAGTTTTATGCTTCCGTGAGATTAGACATTAGAAGATCCACACAAATAAAAGACAGCAACGGTGAGGTTCAAGGCAATAGAACACGTGTGAAAGTCGTTAAGAATAAAGTAGCACCCCCTTTTAAAACGGCCGAGTTTGACATTATGTATGGCACCGGTATTTCTAAGGTGGGCGAAATTATTGATTTGGGAGTTGATTATGAAATCATCAAAAAAAGTGGATCTTGGTTTAGTTATGGAGACACAAAACTGGGACAGGGAAGAGATGCTGTAAAAGCTCTTTTACTAGACAATCCGGAGCTTTTTGAAGAATTGGAACTAAAAATTAAAGAAGCAATTGCCTTATTAAAAAGTTAAAAAAAACACAATAACGCAACCTAACATCTTAATTTGCATCTACAAGTAAAGTTCCTTATTCTTAAGTGAAAATCTTGTAGATGCATTTTTTTAACAGCTCAATGCTGTTTATTTCACCTAAAAAAAGGAAGTTTGGCTTTAAATGAGCTCATAGAAAAATGTAAGCAAGAGGATATTAAAGCACAGGGAGAGTTGTACACGCTTTATTCAAGTAAACTTTACGCTGTATGTCTAAAATATTCTCGAAATGCAACTGAGGCACAAGACAACCTTCAGGACGCGTTTCTTACTATTTTTAAAAGTATGAGCCAATACAAGCATAAAGGCTCTTTTGAAGGTTGGATGAAGCGCATAACTGTTAATACTGTACTTCAAAAATATCGTAAAGAGCGTTATTTTGAAATAGTGAATGAAAATCAGATTGAAGACCCTGAAGTTGAAATTGAAGAAAGCAGTTTTTCACTTGATTATCTATTAAAGTTAATACAAGAGCTGCCGGATCGATATCGAATGGTTTTTAACTTATATGTTCTCGATGATTATTCGCATCAGGAAGTCGCAGAAATGCTGGGAATAACTGTGGGGACCTCAAAATCAAATCTGGCAAGAGCACGAATGATTTTAAAAAACAAAATAGAAGAAAGTAAACTGGCTCAGGCAAAGAGCAACTAATCAAATGAACACAAAAAAGCAACTAGACCGGCTTTTCAAAGAGCAATTCAGAAATATGGAGGTGCCACCTCCACCGTCTGTATGGGATAATATCTCAGCTACTTTGCAAAAGAAAAAACAGACTAGACGTGTTGTACCCCTGTGGTATAAACTTGCAGGTGTTGCCGCCGCCCTTTTGGTGTTTTTTAGTCTTGGAAGCATCTTTTACAACCCTTCATCTTTAACTGAAATTACCTCAGAAGATACTACTGAAACACCTGTTCCTTCTGAAATTATTTCTCCCTCAGAAATTCAAAACAATGAGCTCCATCATCAAGATGCCGTTGTTGAAGAGCGTATAGAAAAAGCTTCTTCTGATGAAACTGAAAATCAAATAAAACAACCCAAAAAAGGTTCTCAGGAAACTCAAAAACCTTCTTCTTTATCCAATGCTGTTGTAAAGTCTAAACAAACATCAAATTCAGTTACTGAAGGCACTAATACACAAATCAAAAATTCAACCTCTGAACATATTGCTGATAAAGAAAAAATTGCTCAAGTTGTTTCTCCTATACAAAACACTGAAACTAAAGACATCAACAACACAAATCCCATTGATACTGAAATAGAATCCATAATTTCAGATACTGATACACAACCCAATACCAAAGAAGAAAATAAAAAATCGTTACTCGATTACATAGCTGAAAAGAATGAAGAAACAGTAACTGTTGCAAATACAAATCCGGAAAATCGCTGGGAAGTAGCTCCAAATATGGCTCCTGTTTATTACAGTTCTCTTGGTAACGGTTCCTCTATTGACCCTCAGTTTTCTGAAAACTCCAAGTCTGGCGATGTTAATCTTAGCTATGGCGTAAAAGTGAGTTATGCTATTAATGACAGGCTTAGCATAAGAACCGGAATCAATAAAGTGGATTTAAGCTATTCAACAAATGACATCGAATTTGCAATAGCTTCTGCATCTGACGGCCTGCAATCTATAGATTCTAAGAGTAAAGAATATACGGTTGCTGTTGGAACTCGAGGAAGTTTGCAGCCGCCACCATCAAACCTTCCGACAATAACCGAAGATGGGATGGTAATTGTCCCACGCAATGGTGTTATACCCGGAACAATGCAACAGGAGTTGGATTATTTTGAAGTTCCGCTTGAATTGAAATACAGTTTATTGAATAAAAGATTTGGTGTGAATCTGGTTGGAGGAATGAGTACACTTTTTTTAAACAACAATCAGGTAAGCGTTTTGTCTGATGGTTTTCAAACAGAAATTGGAAGCGCAAACAATTTAAACAATGTGAGTTTTAGTACCAATGTTGGCTTAGGATTTGACTACAAACTTTCAAATAGATTTGTCTTCAACCTTGAGCCTATGTTTAAATACCAGCTCAATCCCTATTCAGACAGCAATATTGACTTTAAACCTTATTATCTGGGGGTTTACAGTGGTTTTAGTTACAGATTTTAGTTTAAGTTAAGTTTAATTTAGTTGACTGTTTATTTTTGTTTTTGTAATGTTTAGCAAATTATAAACTAAAGAAAAGCTGCTCGCTGTGCCAAAAGAGTGGCTTTTTTTGATTATTAACCTAGGTTCAATTATTCTCAATGTATTGTGGGTTTTTCCAGTTCCTTAAGAATTATATTTCTAACGACATCCTTTACGCCTCGTTTATTCTCTTTTGTAACGGCATCAGTATAAACAAATGAATGACTTTTTACTCTCATTTTTCCGGGACTACCGCTGAAGAAGGTGTATGAAAAGCGTTTTTTATTATCGTGAAAAGTCATAGGAACTATGGGAATTTGGTGGTCAATTGCCAGTCTAAATGCTCCGTCTTTAAAAGAGTCCAGTACAACGTTTTCATCCTCGGGCACACCGCCTTCGGGAAAAATACAAATGCTCAAACCGGCTTTTAAACGTTCTTGTGCAGCGTCAAAAACTTCCTTGCGACTTTTGGCATTGTTCCTGTCAACTAAAATACAAGTGCGTTTATAAAAAAATCCAAAAAGAGGAATCTTGCCCAATTCCTTTTTGCCAACAAACACAAAGGGGTTTCTCACGGCATAAAGCATAAGCATTATATCTGTCATCGAAGTATGATTGGCAACAAACATATAGCTATTCTTTCTGTCCGGATACTGTTCTTTTCTTACTTTAGGAAAAAATCCCATTCCAAACAAAATGAATGTAGCCCAAAGTCTTGCTATGACAAAAAATTGTGGATACCATTCTTTCTTTAAGATACTCACTATGAGAAATGGAAGTAAAAGTAAAATTGCCAAAGCAATTAAAACATAAAACCAAATGCGCCACAATGGAATAAAAATATACTTCTTTAGAAACATAGACTTCAAAAATACATAATTGTATTGAGCCATATAATGAACTCCTCTTGACTTTTTTCAATTGGTTAAAAAATTGCTCTTTTGAGCCTGCTTTTAGTCATTTTTTCCTTCCGTAGCCCTGCTATGCAACTCAAAAAATTCCTCAATCAGGCTCAAAATAGCTAATTTTCACTTCAATCAAAAAAGTCAAGATGAGTTCAAACAAAAAAAGTACCTTTGTTTCAATTCTTTTTTAAGATATAAAATACCATGGCAAGAATTTTAACAGGCATACAAAGCACGGGTACTCCGCATCTGGGGAACATACTGGGAGCCATTGCTCCCGCTATAAAAATGGCTAATGAGCCTGATAATGACAGTTATTTATTTATAGCAGACATGCATTCTCTCACTCAAATTAAAGATCCTTCAACTTTACGCGAAAACACTTACAGTGTTGCTGCTGCCTGGATAGCCTTTGGACTAGACATCAATAAAACCGTGTTTTACAGACAAAGCGATATTCCTCAAGTGACTGAGCTTTCCTGGTATTTGAGTTGTATGTTTCCTTATCAACGCCTCACTCTGGCTCACTCCTTTAAAGACAAGGCAGACCGTCTTGAAGACGTCAATGCAGGCTTATTTACCTACCCCATGTTGATGGCGGCTGATATTTTATTGTATGATGCCGAGTTTGTTCCCGTGGGAAAAGACCAACTTCAACACCTTGAAATGACCCGAGATGTAGCGTCTCGTTTTCACGCAAAATATGGCGAAACCTTTGTTTTGCCAGAAGCCAAAGTGCAGGAAGAAAGTATGTATATTCCCGGAACAGATGGTGCCAAAATGAGCAAATCAAAAGAAAATACTATCAACCTCTTTTTACCCGAAAAACAATTGCGAAAGCAAATTATGAGTATTGAAACAGACAGTACTCCACTAGAGGAACCCAAAAACCCTGATACTTGCAATGTATTTGCTTTGTATAAATTGCTTGCTTCAAAAGAAGAAATAGCAACAATGACTGCAAACTATAAAGCAGGGAATTATGGTTACGGCCACGCCAAGCAAGCCTTATTTGATCTTATGCTCTCACGATTTGAAAAAGAAAGAAAACACTTTACCTATTTGATGGAAAATAAACAGGAGCTTGAAGATGCTCTTCAACTGGGTTCAAAAAAAGCTTCGGTAGTTGCAAACGAAGTTTTATTAAGAGTTAGAAAAAAAGTGGGCTATTAAATTAATAAAAAAAACCTCTTAGTTTTCACTAAGAGGTTTTTAATTTTAATAAGGGTTGAGTGTTTATCTCTTTACGATATTAAAACTTCCCACAGTACCATTAACAGTCGCTTTCATTACATACATACCTGCACTTAAGTTTGCAATATCAACTTTAGCAGAAAGGCTGTCTGGAGTCACGCTTATTAATTGCTGACCCAAAACATTGAAAAGTGTGATGTTTTCAATATTTGATTTAGCGCTTACATTAAGAATATCTGTTGTAGGGTTTGGATAGTAACTAAACCCTTCAAAAGAGTTTTCTACTAAACTTAACACGGTACCGGTCACGTCAAAAGGAAAGCCAAGTGGATTTCCAGAACCTCCATCAAGGACATCACCCCAAGCCCCACCGCTAAATATCTTTCCATTTCCTGAAGCACCTGTACCAAGGGGAGCGGCAATTGGTGGTGCCCAAGGTCCAGAAGCTAAAGAACCATCAGCATCCCAATCAATCCAGTATGTGCCCGGGGTTAGTACAAGACCAGGAGTTTCAAGAGTATTTCTCATTATAGGTCTGTCAGCGTTTTGAGGTGTGCTTTCAGAAGCCCTGTATGCCCCACTCCATTCTGTGTTAACCATTGCACTGATGGCATCGTCACCATAAATTACAGTGCCAACTCCAGGCTCACCATCCCACACAACAATTGTACCTCCAAGGAATGTTGAAGTGGTTGTTGAACCGGTTTGATATGCATAAAAATCAATTGAAGTAACCTCAACGGTTTCTGTAACCACCCAATCATCAGCAAGTCTAAAACCACCAGAAGTAGAATGATTATTTCCTAAGGTAGTATTCCCAACGGAAAGATTTTCCAGTAAACTAAGGTCTGCTCCACCAAAGCCACCTCCAGCAACATTAAAATAAGGTCCATTACTGTAAATAACGACACCCATTGTCTGATTGTTGTTACTAAAGTCTTGGATTTCACCAGATACTTCTGTGGGGTTTGGGTTGTACTCGGTAACATTTTCTGCTACCTGAGCTGTCATTTGAGCAGTAAAAGTCAATACTGCCAAAGAAAATAAAGATAAAGTAATTTTTTTCATAATGTTTAAATATTTAATTAATAAGAGTAAAAGTAATAAATATTTCTTTTAGTTCTTAATATTTTTAATTTAATTCAAATGTTTTGCCCGGCAATTGTTTTATTAACCCTTTTAACTCCAGGTCAAAAAGTAATGTAGTAGCCCTAAAAATGGGCATTTTGCAATCATAAGCAATGGCATCGAGATGGGCTTTGGGGTTTTCCTTCAAATAGTTAAAAATCACTTTTTCGTCGCCATTAAGCTCCACAAAAAGCTGTTTTTGAATCACTTTGGGCTTTTTATCTTCCAGTTTCCAGTTTAAAATATAGACTAAATCTGCTGCAGAGGTTAGCAAATTGGCTCGTTGTGTTTTGATTAGATTGTTACAACCCTTACTTTGACTGTCATTGACCCTTCCGGGCACAGCAAACACATCCCTGTTGTATGAATTGGCGAGTTCTGCAGTAACCAAACTGCCTCCTTTTTCTGCAGATTCAATTACAATAGTGGCTTCAGAAATTCCGGCAATAATGCGGTTGCGTTTTAAAAAATTGGTTCTGTCAAAAACATCACTGCTCCAAAACTCTGTCATAAAACCACCGTGGTGCTCCACTTCTTTGACATACTTCTGATGTGTTTTTGGGTATATTTGATTCAATCCATGAGCCAGGCAAGCGATGGTTTGTAAACTATTTTTAACCGCCGCTTTGTGTGCCGTTATATCAACCCCATAAGCAAAACCAGAGACGATAATGGGGTCAAGAGGTGCTAATTCTTCCATCAATTGTTCACAAAAGGAACTTCCATAACTTGTGACTTTTCGGGTTCCCACCACACTGATGATTCGCTTTTTATTTAGATTGATGTTTCCACGCTGAAAAAAGAGTATGGGCCCGTCAATACAGTGCTTTAGTTTTTCAGGGTAATCATCGTCTTTAAAAAAGCAGGTTTTAATTTCATTTTTTTCAATGAAGTGAATTTCTTCTTCCGCGGAAGCAAAAAAATCTTTGTTTCCCAAATCCCTTAGCTTAAAGGCCCCTATTCCGTCTATTTTAATCAAATTGCTTTTTTTCTCCTTGAAAACAGCTTCAGGGCTTCCCGCTTTTTGAATTAATTTCTTTGCTGAGGCATCTCCCAAATTGGGCACTTTTTGCAAAACAAGAGTATAAAATAAATCGTCCTTTGTCACAATATCAATTTAAGTTATTTGTTCTACCACGAAAGTTGTGGGTAATAAATTTGATAAGATATCATTTGAAAAGTTAAGAGGTTGGGTGCGGGATGCGGGATAATTTTGCAGTTACCAATTTTAAAACAGATAAACAAACCTGCTTCCAATAAATCTTGGTTAGGTAAGCATCCAGCTTCCCTCATCCAACACCCAGCCCTTTACATCAAAAAATTAATTATCTTTTCAAATTCAAAATTTTCACAAAAATAATTATAGAACCAAGTTATTTATAAAAGTACAAGAAAAAATGAATTGTTAAAAACTTATGCAATTGTATATTTTGAAAGTGGAAAAAAACAGTAAATTTGTTTAAAATGAATTTATCTAATTACATAAGCGATTTACTTTACAGGTATGAATGTATCATTCTGCCGGGATTGGGTGCTTTTTTAACCCAAAATAAGCCGGCATATATTGATGACAAAACAAATACATTTTTTCCTCCCGCTAAAACCCTCTCTTTTAACAGACATTTACAGACCAATGACGGTTTGCTGGCAAATCATATTGCCAAAACTGAAAATATCACTTATGAAGCGGCACTTTTTCGCCTTAGAGCGGAAGTAAAAACGCTCAAAAGTAATTTAGAAAAAGGAGAAACAATCTCAATTCCGGCAATTGGTTCACTTAAAACCACCCGGAACTCGAACCTTGAATTTATCCCTGAAACTTCAACAAATTTCCTTACCGAAGCTTTTGGATTAAGTTCCTTTGTTTCCTCAAAAGTTAGCAGAGAAATCCAAAAGAAAAAAGAGGAAGAGCCTGCCCTTCTTTTTACACCTCAAAAAAGAAGTATTCCTTATCTAAAATATGCAGCCATTGGGCTACTCGCCATTGGGTTGTCAAGTATGGCTGGTGTCTATTTATACAATACCCAAGTAACCCAGCATAATATTGTTGAAAAACAAAAGGCAAATTCATTGGTGGAAAATCAAATCCAGCAAGCCACTTTTGTGGTAAACACACCACTTCCTTCCCTCACCCTTGAGGTAAAAAAACCGGCCGGCAATTATCACCTTATCGCAGGAGCTTTTAGAATGGAAGAAAATGCACTTACCAAAATTGATCAACTTAAGGAGAAAGGATATCCTGCACGAACTATTGGGATCAATAAATATGGACTTCATCAAGTGGTTTACAATAGTTTTGAAAGTAGAGATGACGCTCTCAAATCACTTCGCGAAGTAAAGCTTCAAGACAACAAAGACGCTTGGTTGTTGGTTCAGGAGTTGGACTAATCGACACTATTTTTCCTTTTAAATTTAGAAGTGGTTTAAATTTTTTTGATTGAAGCGAAAAATGATGATTTTTGTTCCATATGAAGGCTTTTTTGAGTTGCATCCACCTCAGGCGGACGGAACGAAAAAAAGACAGGGCCGAACGTTAAGAAAACAGCCAGCGGCTGTTTTTAGTGAAGGAGCCAGATGGCGTGTTGGAGGGCAAAAAGAGCATTTTTTTAGCCAATTGGAAAAAGTTTAAACCACTTCTTTGCCCCTTTTACTTTATCAAACTTTAAAAGGCAGTATCTTTGCATAAAAAATTTAGTTATGCAATCCAGAACACCCAAAGAAACACTTACCATCCTTACAGATATGGTGCTGCCCAGTGAAACCAACCCTGTTGGAAATATGTTTGGTGGCGAATTACTAGCTCGAATGGATCGTGCAGCAAGCATAAGTGCCAGAAGACATTCCAGACGCATTGTGGTTACAGCTTCCGTCAACCACGTTGCATTTAATAAAATGATACCCGTGGGAAGCGTTGTTACTGTTGAAGCAAAAGTATCACGTGCCTTTAAAACTTCGATGGAAGTTTATATGGATGTATGGATAGAAGACCGCGAAAGTGGTAACAGGTCTAAAGCAAACGAGGCAATATATACTTTTGTTGCCGTTGATGAAATGGGCTCTCCAATGGAAGTTCCCGAGATTATCCCTGAAACCGATTTAGAAAAAGAACGCTTTGTGGCTGCCTTACGGCGAAAGCAACTCAGCCTTGTCCTCGCCGGAAAAATGAAACCTAAAGATGCTACAGAGTTAAAGGCTTTGTTTGTGTAAATTGATTGTCTGGAGTTTGAGTACTAGATTTAGAAATTTTCTTTCAATTTAAAAACAACAGCTTAAAATAATTGTTCACCTTAAATACCTTGAACCATTAAGGAGTTAAGAAAATTAAGGGTTTCATTAAGCAATTCTTAATGTCCTTAAGGTCTTACCTGAAATTAAATTTCAAATTTATCATTTCAGTTTTTACATTTTCTCCCAATCATCACAACACCCAGCACCCAGCATCCAGCCAATTTCTCGCCAAATTAACCGAGCACTTTATTTACTCTTAAAGCTGGAAGTAATACCTGTCTGATTACATCTTAAACACCCAATCTGCAGGATTTAACTTATTTGTATTTTGAAAAATCAGGAACTTTAAAATAGTTTTTCCGGTTGTTTGATTGGTATATACCCTTCCAATTTCTTGTCGGGTAGTGACTTTGTCTCCGCGTTTTACATACACCTCATCCACATTTTGATACACCGTGATGTAATCACCGTGTCTTATTTGCACTGCCTTATTGGCTCCTCTAATCACAGTAACTGCCAGCACTTCGCCGTCAAAAGCAGCACGGGCTTTGGCCCCTTCATCGGTGGCTATTTCTACTCCGCTGCTGTACGTCTTGATATTTGGCAGCGTGGGATGTTGTGTGGTTCCAAATCGTGTGACAACCACACCGCGCTCAACAGGCCAAGGCAGTTTTCCTTTGTTGCCTGTAAAATTTGCCGCGAGGGCTTTTGCCTCTGCCGTCATTGCAAAAGTAGTGCTTGTTCTTTCTTTTCGGGTGGTTCCGGTAGCTTTGTTTGATTCTGCTATTGCCGCTTTGATTAAATCTTCTATTTGCTTATCGATTGCGGCTGCTTCACGTTGCCTTTGTCTAATTTGTGCTGTGTATTTGCTTTCGTCTTTTTTCAACGTGCTCATCAAAGCTTCCTGTTGTTTTCGCTCTTCCTGCAATTGATTGCGGGCAACTCTGTTTTCTTCAATAAGTACTTGTTTTTCCTTTTGCTGAACAATCAGGTTTTGATTTAATTCCTGAAGTTCTTGTGTTTTTTGCTGTATTTCCTCCCCTTGTTTTTTTCTGTGATTGGCATACTGTTGCATGTATTGCACCCGTTTATAGGCTTGTAAAAAACTTTCAGAAGAAAGTAAAAACATCACCCTGCTTTGATCAGATTTGCTTTTATACGTTCTCACAATCAATTTTGCATAATCATCTTTTAAAGTTTGAAGGTCTTTTCGCAATTGGTCAATCTTTGACATATTAGAGTTAATCTCGCGCGAAATAAGATTGGCTTGCTGATTGGTCACTTTTATCAAATTTTCCCTGGCTTGAATGCGGCTGGAAATGTTTTCAACTTCAGTGAGTACAGACTTTTCTTTCTTTTTTGTTGAAAAAAGCAAGTTGTTGATTTGTTTTATTTCCTCCTGTATTTGCAAGCGTTTTTGTTCAAGTTCGGCTTGTTTGTCAGTTTGAGACAAAAGCATTTGCCCCGTTAAAAACAGCATCGCGAAAATCAAAAAAACTCTTATAACTGCACTCATTAATCTAAGTTTATTTCTTGATATCCCCGAGGAATGTTAAACGGGAAAGTCAACACGGGGTTTACATCAATGTTTCTGTAATCAAGTACTATTCTTGTTTGCTTGCTTTGTTCTATGGCATTTAACCTAATTTCTTTTGGATATATATGGTTTCCGGCTTCCTGATAAGAACTGTAGTCAACAGTAAGGACACGTTGCTCGTTTGGTTGTGCTATTTGTTGTGATGCCATTCTGAAATTTGATGTGTTTATCAAAAAAATATGTTGAAACAATTCCTGTTGTTTTTTTGGCGTAAGCTTATAATGAGTATCGGTTACTGAAACCAAATAATTTTTATCATTCAAATCAAAAACGGCATTACCCAATAAAATATTTTGTGCCATTTCAAAGTCAATGTCCACTCCCAGCCATCGACTCAATAAGCTGAAATCTCCATCAAAATAGGTTTTGTCGATGGTTTCATAATAGCTTACTTTTTCTGGAGTGATGAGCAGTTTTGCCATTGTGATTCCTAAAATGGAGGCACTTACCCAAATGGTTTCATCCTTTTGCATTCGTAAACTTACAGTGACACTTTGTGAGCTTTCGCCGTCGTCATAATTCACCTGAATCCGTGATGCAAGTGTTTTAAAGCGTGCTTCGCTTTTTTTATGCAGGTCTATCAAATCCTTTGCACTCATTCCGGCATCGATGGCTGTTGAAGCTTTTTTAGCTGTGCCACAAGAGAGTAGAAGTGTGCTTAGAAAAATAAACGTAGCAGCTTTAATTAAGTTCATTCTGGGATTTAGTTTTTTTCAAGGATTTGTTTCGCTTTATTCTCATATTCTGTTGCCTTTGAAGCATTTCCTTCTTTCTCGTGCACTTTGCTCAATTGTAAATAAAAGTCCAGCTCCATTTGAAGGTCATCGATGAGAAAATCAAGTCCTGTTTCCAGCATCGATTTTGCTTTTGATGTGTTTTCAAGGTTTAGGTTTGCAACACCATTGATTAAATAAAGAAAAGGTTGAGAGGGAAATAAATCAAGACTTTTTCTGCTTAATTCTTCAGCTTCCTCAAACTTATTAAAATCAAGCTGCAAGAGAAGCGTGCTTTTTATCAAATTATAATCGGTTCTGTTGTCTTTTAGACCCAATTTAAAATACTGAAGGGCTTCAGCTTTCATTTCTTTTTCTAAATAATAGCTGCCAAGCTGTTTATATACTTGATTATTATTTGACTCCTCTGAAAACAATGCGACCATTTCTTCCAGATTTTTTTCAAAAGTGGGATTTTCATTTACAAAGAGAAGGAAATCATTGAGCACTTTGAATTTATTTTCCTGATCAATTTCATCTGAAGCAAATACCTTCTTCATAGAATGAATCGCTTCAGTTGTTTTTCCTTCGTCAAGATAAAATTTATACAGTGCCAAATGAGCTAGTTCTGAATTTGGATTTACTTCAATGAGTTTTTTCGCTGTAGCGAAAGCGGCTTCTTTGTTATTTTGTTCACTATAAAGAAAGATGAGATTGAGAAAATCCTGCTCGTTTGCAGGGGTGCGATTTATGCGTTGTTCCAGGTCTGAAATCTGACTTCCGGCATCATCACTTTTTGAATAGATTTGTTGCCTCAACGTGTTGCGATAGTCATTATTCCCCAGTTCCTGATCCAGTTCGTCCAGCAGTTGCAGGGCTTTGTCATATTGTTCTGTTCGTTCAAAAAGATTGGCAAGGTCTTCTTTGTATTCTTTGTCATACGGAATGAGTTTTTTTACAACTTCGATGGCTTTTAGATACTCGTTTGTGTTGTAGTAAACATCATACAGGCCTTCAAAAGCCTCGGGCATTCCGGGTTTCATTTGAAGGACTTTGTTATAGTTTTCTTCTGCTTTGCCCCACTGATTAAGGTGTCCATAGTTTTTAGCCATTTCAAAATAAATGACCACTTCATCAGGTGATTCTTGAGCTGCTTTTTCCAGTGATTTAAGAGCTCGATCATAGTTTTCTATGCCTTTTTGTTTGAGGGCTTCAAAAAAGTGTTCTTGAAAACGGTCTGTCACCACGCCCAACTCATCAGTGATTTCTTCTTCACCTTTTTCCTGGGCAAAAGAAAATTGAGGAATGATAAACATTCCAAAAAACAATACCGACACGTAAAAAGGTTTTGTATTCAATATGTATTGTGTTTAAACTAAAGCTGAATTTATTCTATCACAGAAAAATCACCCAAACTCACTGCAGTAAAGTTCCCGTCAAAGATAACGTGATTTCCTATCATTGCATTGTCTAAACTGGCATTTTTAATTGTGCTGTTGGCTTGTATCAAGCTGTTTTTGATGGTGCTGTTTTCGACCACACAGCCATCTCCCAATGAAACATTGGGGCCGATAGTCACATTTTTCAAAGTGACATTATCACCAATATAACAAGGCTCAATGATTGTTGCATTTGTTTCTTTAATATTGCTTGAAATCAATGGTGTGCCTTCCTTTGAAAGGTGATTCAGCATTCGGGTGTTGGTTTCTACCGTGACGTTTTTATTACCACAATCCATCCATTCGTCAATTTTTCCGGGCACAAAAACCTTGCCTTGTGCTATCATGGCTTTGATGCCGTCGTTGATTTGATATTCACCGCCGTGTGTTAAATTGGCGTCCAGCACTTTTTGCAATTCGTCTTTTAAAACCGAAGCTTCTTTGAAATAGTAAATCCCAATGACAGCGAGGTTTGAAATAAATTCCTGTGGTTTTTCAACAAGCCCGGTGATATGGTTGTTTTCGTTCAAACTCACCACACCATATTGTGATGGGTCTTCTACTTCTTTAACCCAAATAACGCTGTCTGCATTTTGATCCAATTGAAAATCAGCTCTGAAAAGGGTGTCTGCATAGGCAATCACGCAGGGTCCGCTCAAAGAGTTTTTGGCACACATAATTGCATGACCGGTGCCCAGGGGTTTGTCCTGATAGTAAATAGTGCCTTTGGCGCCCATTGTTTTTGCAATTTCCAGAAGATTTTCTTCCACTTCTTTTCCAAAATCTTCGGCAATGATAAAGGCAACTTCTTCAATTTTCCTGTTCAACACTTTGGCGATGTCTTTCACCAGACGATGTACAATGGGTTTTCCGGCTACCGGAATTAATGGTTTTGGAACAGTGAGTGTATGAGGGCGCAAACGGCTTCCGCGGCCAGCCATGGGTACAATTATTTTCATTTCTTAGACATTAGATTTGAGATGTTAGACATAAGACTTTTATTTTACTCCTGTGCTTCCAAAACCACCTTCCCCTCGTGAGGTTTCAGAAAGTGCTTCCACCTCCATCCACTCTGCACGTTCATGTTTGGCAATGATTAGCTGGGCGATGCGTTCGCCATTTTCTATGGTAAAGGCTTCGTTTGAAAGATTGACAAGAATCACACCAATCTCCCCTCGGTAATCTGCATCAATGGTTCCCGGGGCGTTTAAGACCGTTATTCCTTTTTTTGCTGCCAGGCCACTTCGTGGTCTTACCTGTGCTTCTGTGCCCACGGGAAGCTCTATAAAGAGTCCCGTTTTGATAATCGCCCGTTCCAAAGGTTGAAGCGTTACAGGCTCTTGTATAAAGGCGCGTAAATCCATTCCCGCAGAGGCGATGGTTTCATAATGGGGCAACTCGTGGTTTGATTTGTTAATGATCTTTATCGTCATTTTTTAAGTCGTAAAATGTGTTGAACAGCTTTGATTACTTTCCATAATGATATCTGCAGGAGGCAATGAGCAATTCATTTTCTTTGTATTTATATACCAATCGATGTTCAGTAGTAATTCGTCTGGACCAATACCCCTGTAAATCGCCTTTTAAAGCTTCCGGTTTTCCAATGCCTTCAAAAGGTGTGCGCATAGAACTTTTAATTAATTCATTGATGCGTTTCACTATTTTCTTGTCAACTTTTTGCCAGTATAAATACTCCTCCCAGGATGTTGATGACCAAATTAACCTCATTCTTCCAGAAGGTCTTTTTGAATACCATTCCCTTCTTCAAGTTCTTTGATGGAGCTTAACAAAACATCCCTGTTTTTTCCGGTGAGCAAATAGGTAGTTTCTTTCAATGAATTGTACTCATCCAACGAAATCAAAACCAAGTCTTTGCCTTTTTTTCGCTTGATAACAACATCACTCACATCATTGACAACCTTATCAAACCAATGTTTTAAATTGGCTCTAAACTCTGTGTAATTTACTGTTTCCATGCTGCAAAGATACCTTAAAGTACTTAAATGCGTACGTTTTATTTTTTAATTCTTAAAACTTGTAATACTGCTTGTTTTTCCTGAACAAGTACCAAAGTTAAAAAAGCAATCCATAACGGAATGGTGATCTCATAAGTATTTCTGAAAACATAGAAACAAACTGCTGATACAATGATAGAACCGAAGAAATACAAACTTATTTTTTTAATTGCATACGGAATGGGAAAATACTTCTGCCCAAAATAGTAGGAAAGCAACATCATACTTCCATAAGCCGCGACAGTTGCTATTGCCGAGCCCATAAAACTCATCGTGGGAATGAGGATAAAGTTTACTGCAAGTGTAATGATTGCCCCAACAATAGAGATATAGGCTCCAAACTTAGTGCGGTCTGTGATTTTATACCAAACGGAAAGGTTGTGATAAATGCCCAGGCAAAAATTAGCCAGTAAAATCAGAGGAACAATTTGCATCGCCACCCAATAATCGCTGTCGCGAATGAGAATAATTTTCAGCACATCACTAAAGACAACCACTGTAAGTAGAATAACCGCTCCAAAAGCAATAAAATAGCGGGTTATCAACGCATAAGTTTCGGGAGCATTTTTCTCTTTTGCCTGACTGAAAAAGAAAGGTTCAATGCCCAGTCTAAAAGCTGTCGCGAATAGTGTCATAAAAATGGCCAGTTTATAACAGGCGGCATAAGCTCCTACAGCTTCTTCAGCTACATCAGCCGGGAGCAACCACCCTAAAAGAATCCTATCGAAAGCTTCATTAATTGCAAAAGCAATCCCTGCAATTAAAACGGGAACGGCATACCTCATCATTTCCCTCCAAAGGGGTTTGCTGAATTTATAAATGGTTTTAAAATAAAACGGAAGCAAGAGCAAGAAGGTGATAGCACTTGCTGCCACCATCGAAATAAAAATATAGGAGATTTCATAGTCTGCGATGTACAACTTTCCTAAGAAATCATCAGAAGCCATTTGAGGAAGTGCCACGAGAAAAAAAACATTCAATCCTAAATTCACAACAACATTGAGAATTTTGATCACGGCATAGCGCACTGGTTGTTCATTCGCACGAAGCCACGCAAATGGGATGATCACGAGTGCATCGAGCGTCAACACAAAAATGGTAAACGTGATATATTCCACGGGAATACCTGAAACTGCTGAAAGGCCGTTTCTGAATGTAAGTGCCGCCACCAAAAACAGCAGCGAAGTAAAAATCAGGGAAATGGTTGCTGTTGAGACGACTGCTTTTTTACCTTCTTCTTTGGTAAAAAACCTAAAAAAAGCTGTTTCCATCCCATAAGCAAGGATTACATTAAAGAGTATGATCCAGGAGAAAATGATGGAGATTTCGCCATATTCCCTTGTAGGTAGCACAGCGGTGTAAAGCGGCACTAAAAGAAAACTCAGCATTCTGGGCAACACCGTTGCCAGACCGTAAATAAAAGTGTGTTGAAAGAGTTTTTTTAAAGCCGTCAAAAGCAGTGTTGTTAGAAACGATAAATGTATTTAAAACGACTTAGTTGCGCAAAATTTTGGGCATTAGTTATCTTCCTGTTTTGAAGACGGGTAGGCGATTACTTCTTTTTCGGTGATGTTCATGATTTTGAAATAAAAAGCTTTATTGCCTTTTTGATATTGAACAAGGGCTTCATCTGCTTTTAGTTCAAAGGGGATTTCAGAAGTAAGTGAGGGTCTTGGATTGTCCATTTCCTTTACAGGATTGCTGTCTAAAATGACATCCTCTTTTGGTTTGTCAACGAAAGTCGCCAGATAGGTTTTGTTATTTTGAGCGTTTTGTTTTAGAGTTTCTTCTTTTCCTCTGAAGTAAATTTTTTCGACCATAACATCTTCTGAAATTTCCGAAAAAATGAGTGTGAAATGCATTCCTCTTCCGGCCTCTTGAATGCCTCCAAACCATTTTTGAAAACTTGCCTCTGCCACTTCAAATGGCGGATTTTCCTGAAGCACCATTTTATTGCTGTTGCAGGAAAACGTAAATATTGAGATGAGTAAAAAAGTAAGTGGGCGCATCGTTATCATTTTTATGAGCAATTTCAAAAGTAATGCCATAAAGGTAATTAAAAACCCTTAGTGTTTAAAAGAAAAAGAAACCCTCTCAGGGTTTTAAACCCTGAGAGGGTTGAATAAATCTTATAAAAATTTTGCTCTCGCCTACTTGTTCAATGCCTCCGCTCCACCAACAATCTCAAGGATTTCATTGGTAATCGACGCCTGACGAGCTTTGTTGTAAGATAATTTAAGATCATCTCTGAGCTCAGTAGCGTTGTCTGTTGCTTTGTGCATGGCCGTCATACGGGCACCGTGCTCGCTGGCTACAGAATCCCTGATACCGGTAAAGAGTTGTGTTTTTAAACTTTTTGGGATTAACTGCTCAATGATTTCTTCTTTTGAAGGCTCAAATATGTAATCCTGATTTTTCATTGAAGGCACTTCTTCAGTGGCTTCCATAGGGACGATGGGCAGGAATTGTTCTTTAGCAACAAGTTGAGTCGCCGCATTTATAAACTGGTTGTACACCAAAATGATTTTGTCATACTTTCCTAAAGTAAACGATTCCATTAATTTTTCTGCGATGACAGAAACATTTTCAAAGTTGAGGTCCTCAAAAATATCGTTGTTGTTTTCAGCAATGGTATGGGTTTTCTTTAAAATGTCATTCCCTTTTTTACCCAGAGTGTAGAAATCCACTTTCTTGCCTTGAAAACCGGCAGCAATGGTTTTAGCTTCCTTGACAATGTTTGAGTTAAAGGCACCGGCAAGTCCCCTGTTTGAAGTGATGGCAACAATCAAAACACTTTTTACTTCGCGTTGATCGGCATATTTGCTTCCGCTATCGCCTTCCAATGTTGCACTAAGGCTTTGTAATAACTGCGTTAATTTATCAGCATAAGGACGCATGGCGGTTATTGCATCTTGCGCTTTCTTCAGCTTTGCAGCAGATACCATTTTCATGGCACTGGTAATCTGCATCGTTGAAGATACCGATGTAATCCTGTTGCGTATTTCTTTTAAGTTTGCCATTTTAAATAGGTATCAAGTATTAAGTACTGAGTATTAAGACACATCTGTTTTCTTAATACACAATACTCAAATCTAATTGTATTTCGCTGAAAGCTCTTTGGCGACATTGGCAAGTGTGTCCATAACCTCATCGGTTAATTTACCTGCTTTGATATCGTCAAGGATGTTTCTGTGTTTTGCATTCAGGAATTCGAGGTATTGTACTTCAAATTCTTTTATCTTATCAACAGGAACGCTTCTCAACAGGTTTTTAGAACCCGCATAAATGATTGCTACCTGATCTTCAACAGTAAAGGGGTTTGCTTCAGCTTGCTTTAAAATTTCAACGTTTCGCTTTCCTTTTTCGATAACGTTCATAGTAGCAGCATCAAGGTCTGAACCAAATTTGGCAAACGCTTCTAATTCGCGGTATTGTGCCTGATCCAGTTTTAGTGTACCTGCTACTTTCTTCATCGATTTAATCTGAGCGTTACCACCCACACGCGATACAGAAATACCCACGTTAATCGCCGGGCGAACACCCGCATTAAATAAATCTGATTCAAGGAAAATTTGACCGTCTGTAATCGAAATTACGTTTGTTGGGATATAAGCAGAAACGTCACCTGCTTGTGTTTCAATAATGGGTAATGCTGTTAATGATCCACCACCTTTTACTTTGTCTTTTAAAACTTCAGGAAGGTCGTTCATGTTTTTTGCGATGCCGTCATCGTTGATGATTTTAGCTGAACGCTCTAACAATCTTGAGTGAAGGTAGAAAACGTCACCAGGGTAGGCTTCACGTCCCGGAGGTCTTCTTAAAAGAAGGGATACCTCACGATAAGCAACGGCTTGTTTTGATAAATCATCATAGATAATCAATGCCGGGCGACCTGTATCTCTAAAGTATTCACCAATTGCGGCACCTGCAAAAGGAGCATACACCTGCATTGGAGCAGGGTCACTCGCGTTTGCAGCAACTATTGTAGTATATGCCATCGCTCCTTTATCTTCAAGGACTTTGGCAATGTTTGCAACAGTTGATGCTTTTTGACCAATAGCAACATAGATACAATAAACCGGTTCACCGGCATCATAAAATTCTTTCTGGTTGATAATGGTATCGATACAAACGGTGGTTTTCCCTGTTTGACGGTCACCAATTACCAATTCACGCTGACCTCTTCCCACGGGAATCATCGCGTCAATCGCTTTGATACCGGTTTGAAGGGGTTCTGTTACAGGCTCTCTGAAGATTACACCGGGAGCTTTGCGCTCAAGAGGCAATTCATAAGTTTCTCCAACGATAGGTCCTTTTCCGTCGATTGGAATTCCAAGTGTGTCCACAACACGTCCGACAATTCCTTCTCCCACTTTGATAGAAGCGATGCGTTGTGTGCGTTTTACGATTGAACCTTCTTTAACTAGTTTAGAAGGTCCTAAAAGTACCACCCCAACGTTATCTTCCTCGAGGTTAAGTACAATTCCTTCCAAACCACCACCAAAGGATACAAGTTCGCCATACTGTACATTTGAAAGTCCATACACACGGGCAATACCATCACCCACGGTTAAAACAGTTCCTACTTCATCAAGGGAAGCTGATGCTTCAAATCCTGAAAGTTGTTTCTTTAAAATTGCTGATACTTCAGCCGGTTTTACTTCTGCCATTGTATTAAAATATAAAGTTAAAGTCGTCTAAGACGGCTTTTTATAATTATATGCTTGATTTAAATTCTTTTCTTAATTCTTCAAAATTATTTGCAATACTTGCATCATATTGTGTATCGCCAACTCGTAAAACAAACCCTCCAATAATTGCAGGATCTACTTTGTTAACTAGAGTCACTTGTGTCGCTCCTGTGAGTTCTTTTACTTTGTTCAATACTTTGTGCTCCAACGCATCATCAAGATCTATTGCTGTAGTAACGATAGCTTCAACAGCATTGATACTTGTGTTGTAAAGGGAGATATAATTTTCGGCAACCTTTTCCAAAAGACTTCCTCGTTTGTTGTCAATCAATATATCCATCAAGCTTAAAAGCGTTTCAGAATAATTACTGAACACTTCTTTTAAAACAGCGCGCTTATCTTCCTGTTTGACCAAAGGACTTTTCAACATCAATTCCAATTCTTTGCTGCCTTCGAGGGTTTTTAACACATCTTTCATCTCATTGAAAGCCTCTTTAGAGGTTCCGTTCTGTGATGAAAGGTCTAAAACTGCTTTTGAATATCTTATGGCTGCTCTGCTCATGAGTTGCTTAGTTTAATGTGGCTTTTCCTAACATATCCTCCACAAGTTTTTCTTGCTGGCCTTTGTTAGATAACTCTTGTTTCACAACCTTTTCTGCGATCTCTAAAGAAAGTGAAGCTACCTGTCCTTTTAGTTCGGCTATGGCTGCTTTTTTCTCGCTTTGGATGGCTTCCTGAGCCTGGGCAATCATTTTATCTGCTGATTGTTTTGCATCGTCTTTCGCGTCAGCGATCATTTTATTTTTCATTTCGCGTGCGTCTTTCAACATGGCTTCACGTTCAGCGCGGGCTTCCTGAAGTATTCTTTCATTGTCAGCCTGAAGGTTTTCCATTTCGCGACGAGCGGCTTCTGCAGCAGCAAGGGCGTCTTTGATAGATTCTTCACGAGAACTAACGGCGCCAAGAATGGGTTTCCAGGCAAATTTTTTCAATATAAAAAGGAGTATGAGGAAGGTGATTGCCGTCCAAAATACGAGTCCAAATCCGGGAGTTACTAAATCCATTTCTATTTGTATTTACTAATTCATTTAAATTTTTAAAAAACACAGAAGCAACCAACCGTTACTTCTGTGCTTTTTGATTTTTAACCTTGTAGCAAGGCAACAACAACACCAAATAATGCAACCGCCTCAACGAAGGCTGCAAGAATTAGTGCAGATGTTTGAATCTTACCTTGGATCTCAGGTTGACGAGCCATAGCTTCCATAGCCGACCCACCAATACGTCCGATACCCATTCCAGCTCCAATAGCTGCTAAACCAGCTCCAATAGCTGCAATTCCTGTAATAGTCATAGTATAAAATTTAAATTAATTAATGGTGTTCATGTTCTTCTGTTGCCATTCCAAAATAAAGGGCTGACAAGATGGTAAATATATAAGCCTGAATTGCGGTTACCACAATTTCAATTAATATTATAAAGAGTGAAAATGCCACTGAAACCGGTGCAATTGCTACCGTCTGGAAAATAAACACAAGTGACATCAATGCCAGTATTATTATATGCCCTGCAGTTATGTTTGCAAAAAGACGTATCATTAGCGAGATGGGTTTTGTAAACATCCCCACAATCTCGATGGGCATTAAAAATATCTTCATGGGAACAGGTACTCCCGGCATCCAGAAAATGTGTTTCCAGTAGCTTTTGTTTCCGCTAAATGTTGTGATGATAAAAGTAAATACTGCCAGGGTCATTGTAAAAGCAATATTTCCCGAAAGGTTGGCACCATTCACAATGGGAATCAATCCGAAGATATTGTTTATCCAGATGAAGAAGAAAATGGTCAATAAATAAGGCATGAACCTTTTGTATTTCTTTTCCCCAATCATAGGAATGGCAATGTCATCTCTAATAAACAAAACCAAAGGCTCTACAAAACTTGCGATTCCTTTAGGTACAAAACTTTCTGATTTTTTATATTTTCTGGCCGCACCGATAAAGATTAAAAACAGTACCAATACCGAAACCCACATCATAAAAACGTTTTTGGTGATGGAAATATCGAGGGGTTTTGCAGCGTTAACCGGGTAGTCGTCTTCGCCTAACTGGAGTGTCTCAGCACCTGCATCCAGTTGGTATACTTTTTCGTGGTAGTTTACAAATTTGCCACCGTTTTTTTCAACAACAACTTTTCCGTCATAATCGTGGTGAAATTCTGAAGACATGAAGGTTGTTAAACCATTGTCTGTCCAAAGGATTACCGGTAGTGGAATAGAGTATTGGTTTTCTCCTATATCAATGATATGAAAGCCATAAGCATCCTTTACGTGATGCATGATCATTTTTTTGGGATCAAACTTTCTATCCTCGGTTTTTTCCTCTAGGAGCGTTTCTTCTACTATAGTGCCTTCATCTTGCCCGAAGGAAGCAAAAGACGTAACTAAAAAAATGCCTAAAAACAGAGTTCTAACTGCGCTTAATTTCATTGCTTTCAATAAGATAATAATGCGTTCCTGAAAATCGGTGCAAATATAGTACTACTTAATGAAATGGCAAACAATAAAATGAAGGTTTATTTCTCTTTTAAAAAAAGGGTAATGTTGACGATTTCAAATGCCAAATAGAGAAAGTAAGGGATGAAGAAATTAAGCACTTCCAAGGTAGCATTTTCATTAGGTTTTAATAGAACCGGAAGTAAAAAAACGATGCAAAGTATCATTTTAAAAAGCGTTGCTCCCATAAAAAGCGGAAAGATTTGGTTTTTACCTGTTGCATGTTTAAAATTAACAATGGTATAGACAATTAAAACAGTGATAAAGTGAAATCCATAGATAGCATAAAGTGGTATGATGAGATTAACTCCTTCCATAAAATGAAAAGAAATATACCAATGTATTCCAAACAATAACAAGGTAAAGAGGAGCAGAAGCATCACAAATGTAGCTTCTCTTTTTAAGAATAACGGATTCATTCAGTATCTTTTTTTGAAATGGACACTAGTTGTCTAATAGCGGCAAAAATAGCGATTAAAACCGAAATAAGTGAGAGCCCGGCGGTGAGTATGGGTTTTTGTGTTTCAAAATAATCGTCAAGAAGGCTTCCTAAATAGGTGCCGCCACCTATGATTGCTATCATTTGGAAAGCAATGCCTGAATAAACTGCATAGCTGTTAAACGCTTTGCTCTGTTTTTGGTTTTGTACTTCTTTCTTGTCTTTCAAAAAGGTGGTTTTGAGATTTTATCGACTCCTGATTTTCTTCCTTTTTTTCAATCATTTGTTTTACAGAGCCTTTCATCACACAGGTTGCATTAAAAGCAGCACCCGGTTCTATGGCAAGTTTTCCCGCAACTACATCGCCGTCAACCTGAGCAGTAGCTCTTAGCGTCAAGGTTCCCGAAATGGTCATATTGCCCGAAAATTTTCCTTCAATATCAGCATTTTCACATTCCAAGGTGCCTTTAATATGACCTGTTTCGCCCAGAACAACTTTTGAGGGTGTTTTCACATTGCCCTGTACGTTTCCATCAATGCGCATCCCTGATTTTGAAATCAAGTCGCCGGTGATTGAGGTTCCTTCGGTTATTCTGTTTTGTTGATTTCCAACAATGGCGGGGGCTTTGGATTTTTTGTCTGTGAACATTTTAATTGATTTTGTCGTTATACAATTCCAAATTTTTATGCACTTGAACTACGGCATAATTGGGTGAGGATATTTCAATGTATGGGTGGTTTAGTTTGTATTTTTTGTTTTCTCTCAGTGTTTCTGCAAATCCTTTGGCGCCTTCCTTACTGTAAAGACCGTGAACAACCACAAACACTTTGGAGGCATTGTAATAGTCAATTGAGGTGTCAAGGTAATTGAACTTTAGTTCGTCAATTGCCGCGTCCAGTTTCTCTTTAAGAGCCAAAGCATCCTCTCTGGATGAACGATCAAACTCATAGATGAGTTTCCATCGTTCTGAGTCATTATTGGCTTCAAAATCAAACTTTTCAATTTTAGGTAACTGAGCATGGAAAATATTATTTGCTTTTCTTCCCTCTTCAGAATTAGGATAATTCAATGAAATAAAATTGATTGCATTTTTATAAGCTTCAAATCCATCTTGACGACCAATTGCAGTTGCTTTAAGTAATTCAAATTTTGGCACTAATGGATCTCCCACATACATATTGATGTACTGATCTGCCTTCGAAATTACTTCACCATATTGTTGGTCTTCAAAGAGGTGGTAAAGCTCAAAATATTTATATTCAGGGCTTGTTTCATCAGCTGCCAATTGTGCACTGGGATTTCTTATGTTTTCAGCATAACGGGAGTCCGGGTGGTTTGTAACAATATCATTTTTGTACTGTTCTACCTTAGCATTGTTTCCTAAAAGTTCATAGGTTTTATACAAATGGTATTTTGCAGGTATCACGAGTCGCTCTTCAGGTTGATAAGAAAGTAAGGTTTCGAGGCGGTTTATGGCCAGATTGTATTCATTAAACTTTTCTTTGTAAATGAGTCCCAATTGGTAATACGCCATATCCCTGTCTCTTGTGATGCTGTCAATCACTTTTTGATCACTTGGAATTTGTGCTAAATAGGTTTCGGGCAAAAAGGCCTCACCTGTTGTAAATTCTTTTTTAGCTACTGCCAGTTGATCATCTGCATCACCAGAATCTAAAACAACTGTTTTATTTGACCTGCGCCAATCGTCTTCAAGTTTTCTGTCTCCCCATTGTCTTCTAAATTCTTGCTTACCAAAGGCTGCTGCAGTTGTATTGTAGAAATAAAATGTGCCTCCTGCCTCTGTAGCGTCGCCTTTTCGTCCTCCTTTAAAAAATTCATTACTTCTAAATCCTTCTTCTTCTTTTATTTGCGCCAAAGAATCTGCTATGGCTTTTTCTTTTAGTTCTGAAGTATAAGCAGTGAAATAAGCGAGTCTTTCTCCTTCACTCATTTTGACAATATTGAGCACACTATCGTTTACTTTTGCAATTGTTTCATACCTGATGACGTCTTCCAGATTGTCTCTTTTCTTTTTAATCTGGCGGTGCAGTTTGGTGTTTTCTAAAAGACGCTGGAGGGTACTGTCAAAGTAATCACCAGCCATTTTGTACTCTGCTTTGTCAAAATAAATATCTCCAAGAGCTTCATAATTAAAGGCCTGGAGTTTTTGATTTTGTCTAAATTCCTTGATTGATGTGTTGTATGCCGCAATTGCAGCATCAATTTCATCAGTTTTTGTATAAAATTTTCCTCTTTGGTGATGAATGATATCGAGGAAAGGTCTGTTTTCTCTGTCTTCAGCGAGATTTATGAGATGTTCTTCAAGCATCACTTTATCTCCTTTTTCATAATCAAAGTTTTTGATTTTTTCCATTTTGGCGTTAATCATATATGCTCTGGGAGATTTTCTATTGAGTTCAATGACTTCCTCAAAAGCCAAATTTGCACTATCTTTTTCATTTAGGAGATTATAGAGTTGCCCTTTTATGTAGAGGAGTCTTCCTTTTGTCTCATTGTTTTTAGTAAAATTAGCAGCGTTTTTAATATGAACCACTGCACTGTCTGGGGATTCAAGATTGATGTAAGCCTGTGCCATCATTGCAGAAGCATCTGCAAAGTCTTCATCCTCTAGATTTGCTTCTTCAAATAACTTTTTTAGGTTTTCAATAGCTACATCTTCATTTTGAAGTCTAATGTTTGTTTTTTCTCGCCAAATTTTAGCAGTATTAATACTGTTGCTTGTGGGATATCTGTGGAGTATAAAATTAAATGCCTCAAGGGCCGGGATAAATCTCGATTCAAAATAGCGCGCTTGGCCAAGAAGCATGTAAGCCTCGTCAATTTGAGGGTTGTGTTCTTTTCCGTTAAAGTAAAGAGAATGATTATGGATTGCAAGCACGGCTTTATCTTCGGCACGTTCAAAATCGGTGTTTCTGGTTTCGCCCGGTAATTGGATTTCTTCCTTTACCTGAATACGTTCCACCGGAAGAATCTCAAAATAATCATCTTTCATTGTTTGAGCAAGACTGCGCTTGCCTTGTTCCAAAGCCAGATTCCCATTGTATAAAGCGTTGTATTCTGCATTGATTGCTCTATAGTTTCTTGTCATAAAAGTGCTTTTCTTTCTGGAGCAGGAAGAAGCTACCAAAATCAAGACAAGGAGTAGTGCTGAAAATTTATATATGCCCTTCAAATCTATTTATGTTTTTATATGATAACTAACTAAAAATCTTAGTATTTAGTATGTAAAAAAAATTAGAAGGTGTAAAAATACGTTTCTTTTTGAAAATAATCGAAAAGAGCGCTTAAAATTTGAATTTAGGGACGCTAGTAGTGAGTTCATAAAAAAACATAAAGTTCTTTTAAGAATTGTTTCATTCTCAACCAAGATTGTATTTTTGCAAAAAAAAGTATGTCAAGACTTCACAGCCTTTCCGTTAAGAAAATCCTTAAAGAAACCCCGGATGCCGTTTCAATACATTTTGAAATTCCTCAAGATTTAAAAAACGTTTTTCGGTTTCAGGCCGGGCAATATCTCACTTTAGAAACAACTATTGATGGAAAAAAAGTAAGAAGAGCCTATTCGCTTTGCTCAACTCCGGCAGATGAACTGCTTTCAGTAGTTGTTAAAGAGGTAAAGGGTGGAAGCTTTTCGGTTTATGCCAATAAAAACTTGCGAGAAGGTGACACCCTTGAGGTGCTTCCGCCGGAAGGCACCTTTGTTTTTGAACCAAAAGAAAGCAATGAAAACAGTTATGTGGCCTTTGCTGCCGGAAGTGGCATCACCCCAATCATGTCAATCCTCAAAACTACTTTAGAACAAGAGCCTAAAAGTAGCTTTTTACTCGTTTACGGAAATAAATCTCCCGAAGACACCATCTTTATGAAGGCGCTAATGGACTTGCAACAAGCGCATCCCGAACGATTTTTTCTGGAGTTTGTTTTCAGCAGAAAAGAAGTTGATGATTACCAGTTTGGACGTATTAGCAAAGCCATTACAAATTATTTTCTAAAGAATAAATACAAAAATTTAAACCCTTCATCTTACTATCTGTGTGGTCCCGAACCGATGATTGATGAAGTTAGAGAAACACTCATTGAAAACGGTGTTTCAAATGAAAAAATTCTTTTTGAACTTTTTTCAACATCAGCTGAGGCGGAAACCGTTGAAGATTTGCAAGACGGCATGACAGCTGTCACCATCATGCTGGATGACGAAGAAACAAGCTTTGTGATGCCCCAAAGCAAAACAGTACTTGAGGTGGTTTTAGAAAACGACCTTGATGCGCCTTATTCGTGCCAAGGAGGCATCTGCAGCACATGTATTGCGCGCCTCAAAGAGGGCACCGCAACAATGCGTAAAAATCAAATTCTCACCGACGATGAGATTGCAGAAGGCTTGATTTTAACGTGTCAGGCACAGCCTACATCCTCTGTTTTGAAGGTGGATTATGATGATGTTTAATAGACAATGGACTTTTGATTATAGATTTTAGACAACAGACTTTTATGCGCTATCAACCCTTAAAGGGTTCTACAAAACTTCTTTTATTTTTTCTAAAATTTGTTGTGGTGTAATGCTCTTAATGGCATTTTCATAGCCATTTGGAAAAGTATTTCCATAAATTGAAGTGGGAATTAAAGGAAATTGTTCTCGGTCTGCAAGTAAAGCATTTTCTTTCGGTTGCCCAAAAGGATAAAAGCCGGCATAAGGGTGTGTGACGCCCCAAATAGTGATGGTGGGGACATTGTAAATCGCGGCCAGATGTGCATTTCCACTGTCCATGGCAAGCATCGCATCGAGGTTTGCCAGCATGGCTAATTCCTGATCAAAAGAAAGTGTCCCGGCCAGATTTGTTACTGAATCGTATTTTTTAGCAAGCGCATTCAGGGTTTCTTCTTCCTGTTTTCCGCCGCCAAAGAGGAAGATTTGTGTTTGCTTTTCTGCATCAAGCTTTGCAATGACTTCTTCCATTAATTCTATTGGGTACATTTTTCCCTTGTGTGCAGCAAAAGGAGCGATCCCTAAGTGTTTTTTAAATGTATTGTCAAAAAGGGGGATTACTTTTCCGGGAATCTCCTTTTTTAACGGGAACCGGTGTTGTTCCATATCAATGGGGAAACCCAGCATTTCAAAAACTTCGGCATATCTTTCAACAGTAGTTTTTAGGGGTTTAAAAACTTTGTTTTTTTCTCTAGTGAGGGCTTTTTTTTCGGCTCTGCCTTTGTCTATTTTAGCAACGGGAATACCTTTAAATTTAAAATAAGAACCCAACACTTGAGAACGCAACACGTTGTGAAGGTCTGCCACACCGTCTATTCCTTCTTTTTTTAATGTGCGGGCCAGTTTTAAGAGTCTGGTAATGCCTTTGTGTTTGTCTTTAACCTCAGCGGGGTAAAACCTCACATTGGGCAATTCATCAAAAAGTGGTTTGTGAAAAGGTTTTGATAAGACCGTAATCTGCAAATGAGGATACGTTGCACACAACACCCGCAATACCGGGACGCTCATCGCCACATCTCCCAGAGCTGAGAGACGGATGACAAGGAGGTGTTTTAGGTTTTTTGTTTTAGGTTTCAAGTTTCGAGTTTTCAGGTTGAAAAGTCTCCCGCAGATCGCGCAGAATCTCGCAGAACCATTTGAAATTTGTGCTTTTTATTTTTTCCGAAGCACGGGATTCATTTCATCGTCGTTGTACATTTTCATTTGTTTATAGACCTTCATGTATTTTTCGCCTTGAGCGATATCCTCCAGAAGCTGGTCGATGGCAGTTGATAAATCGATGCGTTGTTCTAAAAGGATATCGAGTTTTTCTTTGCATTTTAGTCTGTATTCGGGTGAAGCATCTGCTCTGTTGGCTTCTTCATCCATGTGGTAGATTTTCAATGCCAAGATGGAAAGACGGTCAACTCCCCAGGCAGGGCTTTCGGTATTGATTTTTGCATTTTTCTTGACTTCCACATTCTTGTATTTGTCCAGAAAATAGCTGTCGATATACTCCACAGTATCTGTTCTGTCTTGGTTGGATGCATCAATTTGTCGTTTGAGTTTCAAGGCAGCAACCGGGTCGATATGGGGATCGCGGATGATGTCTTCATAATGCCATTGCACGGTGTCAATCCAAGATTTTCTGTAGAGCAAGTGCTCAATCAACTGCGCATTTTTGTCATAAGGGTTTGTAAATGGCTGGTCAACCGTGTTGATGATGTGGTATTTACTTATGACTTCTTGGAATATTTTATTGGCTTTATCGGTAAACATGACGTTTTGTTATTTGTTAAAATTATTTTATTGCTTTTTACACACCCCTAAATCCCCTCTTTTTAGAGGGGACTTTTATTTTTCTAAAATATGCAAATACTCAAAAGTAGCATTGGCTTTGTGGTTTCGGTTTTCGGTTTTATCGGCTTTGAAGCGCTGGTATTTTTTTGTTTTTAGTGTGTAATTTCCATAGCGCTTCATAATGGTTTTTACTTCTTCTTCGGTCATTAAGCCCTCGTTGTTATAACTTAAAAATATCCATTGAAATTGTGCGTTTTTAATTAACTCCTCAAAGGATTTAGCTACTTCCCCTTTTTTGCAATAGTTGCTTTTTTCATAGGAACGCAAACCTGTTTTCCCTTGAGGCACAAAGGTATCATATTTTGCAATGGTATTCAACAGATGATAGTTGGCTCCATATTGCCTTGCGTTGTATGGCGGGTCAAGGTAAAGAATGTCCCCGTCAATTTTTTTAATTAAGGTATTTGCATCTTCCTGAAAAACGAGATGTGGTTGTTTTGTTGTGTCAAATAAAGCAGGTTCTAACACCAAATTTTTTGCAGCCGATTTTTTTATTTTTTTTAAATACGCTCCATACACTGAAGCGGTATTTGCCACCTTGTCTGCGCTTTCTATGAGTGATGCCAAGAGGAAGTAATACAAGCCTTCACTTATTTTTTTATTTGTCCTCCATTGTTCAATCTCTGTGCGAATGGCGTCTATTTTTTGACCGTTTTGCTCTGAAAAATAAAGCCTTCCGGCGGAACCGCCTTCTGAATAGTTTTCATAGATAAAGCCTTTTTTTCCCGTAAGCGCGTTTAGTTTTTCAATGAAGTTTTCAAAATCCAATGGTTTGTAATTGCCAATGTAGTTTTTTAGTAAAATGTAACTGTAAAACTCTATATCATTGGCTATTACTTGTTTTACCAGCGGTTTAAAATTTCGTCCCACGGCACCGGTACCTGCAAAAAGATCGCAGAAAACAGTTTCGTGTAAAGGCGTTTTTACCGTTTCAGAAATGCTTTCTAAAATCCAGGGGTTGAGTTTGTGTTTGGAGCCGATGTAATTCATTGTGTTACCCAAATAGCATCTGAGAGTGGCTGGTTGATTTCCGGAAAATTGAGTTTTGTTAATTGGCCGGGCTCAAAAGTAGTGACATAATTGGAAATTGCTTCGTGTAAAAGTGATATTTCTGCTTTGAGCTTCCAGTGTTTTCCATTTTTGTTGTGAACAATGATAAACAATCTGTTGGCGAGGTGTTTTCTGCCTTGCTGGCTTTGGTGGTTGTAGAGCCAGTAGAGCAATTCGGTTTTATTTGCTTTCGCGTAAGCGAGCTCTTTGCCAAATCCTTTTGGAAAAACAGTTGTTTTATGGTCAAAGGGAATCTCGTTTATATAAAAATCAACTTGTTTGTCTTTTTCATTTTTAGCCGGTTCCACTTGGGGATGGGAACAAAAAATATGTTCAACCGCAACCGAACTCCAGTAATTATACCAACGGTTTATGGCATAATAGAAAGTGGCTTCTTTCGGTAGTTTTTTTTCCTGAACAAGTTTTGCAATTGCTTCCACCAAACAGTCCCAGTCTGAAACTGAATAAATGAAATTGGTATAGCTGTCCCAGAGATTGTTTTGTTTTTGGAGCCATTTGTAGTTGTACTGCCAGCGTTTTTTGAGTTGGGTCTCTATGTCGTTCAAGTTTATATTCATTACAAAAACAAGACGATAAATGGCAGTACTAACAGTGACCACAGAACGACTTCTTTAAAAATAAAATCTTCCTTTTTTTCAAAGTAATTTGCGGTGAGCACTTTAAAAGGCGGCGTCATGAAAAGATGTTTTCTTCCTTTTTTAAGGGTTTGAATTATTCATTATTAAGTTTTAAAATTTCATCCACGATTGTTTCTGAAATTCTAAAATTGGTGGCTATCAATTTGTTAATTAATGGCTTTACATTATTGATGAGACCCATCTGTTTTGCTTTATGTATAACACCAAGCGTTCCTGTGATTTTAAATTTTAATTGCAAAGCTAATTTTCGAGCTTTCAAATCATCGAGAATAAGTAATACATCGTCATATTCTGTAGCCAATGCAATTGCGCTTGCTTCCCCACTATCAATTTGAGACTCCAGGAAATCTTGGTATTTTTTATCTGTAACTTGTTGTATTTTAATGAAATTTGGTAATTCCTCTCCAAATTCTTGAGCAACTTGAGGGGTTGTTATTAATTCTCCATAGACTTTTTCCAAAATGTTGAACTCCTCAATTTTATGAAAAAGAATTAAAGTGCTGGTGTCTGAAATTACAATTTTAGGCATTTTTTATGTCTGTATGTAAGTCTGAAACAGCTGAGCTAAAAACAGAAACCCCATACTTTCCTAAAATTTCTATGAATGCTCTCTTTGAAAGCCCCACCATTGTAGCTGCTTGACCTGCCGTTAATTTTGCATCCTCATATAGTTTGGTGGCAACAATCATTGAAAAGTCATAATCATTTAAATCAAGATTGTCTGGTATGTTTATTTGAATTGTTCTCATTACTAAACTTTTATCAAAAATACAAAATCATTCTTATAAACTAATGGTTTAATTTTCTAAACTGAACTTATCAAACTACTACTTAGTTCAATATTTTAATTATCACAAAAATAAAACCACAAATGGCATCAAAAGTAGCAACCAAAGAATGAATTCTTTAAAAATAAAATCTCCCTTTTTTTCAAAATAATTTGCGGTGAGTACTGAAAAAGGCATCGCCATAAACAATAGTTCTGCACCGTTTTTTTCTGGCGTAAAAACAATCGTACAAATAGCAGTGGCTAAAATAAAACTAATTAACATTGTTGTGCGTTTCTTTTTTTTGCTTTTGTGTTTTCTGTCCAAATAAAATTCAACTATTGACCAAAGTAAAACCCCAAGAAAAAAGCTTAATGGAAATAAAATTTGCAGGTGATTGTAAACCTGAAAGTCAAAACCTGAAGTTCTCACCCAATCTATTGGCAGGTAAAAGGCATTTTGAACAAATAAGGTATAGGAATTTGACAAAATGATGATTGCTGCTACACCTATAAATGGAATCAAATAGTTTTTAAAGTTTGTTCCTGCATATTGAGCAATTGATACAAATAAGACCCCCATAAAAAGAATTGACCAAAAATAAATACAAGAAGCTAGCGCAATCCACAATGCGGCATCGAAGATTTTTTTTTGGATGTCTTTGTTGGTCTTTAAACTAATAATTCTTCTTAGTGCCAGCAGGATAAAAAAGTTTGCTATCAGCACTTCAGTATATAAAAATGTTGCAGGAAACGTGGTCACAAAAATTGCAAACAATAAGATTTTGAAGGTGTTATTATTTGTTAAATTGTTTTTTCTGGAAATGAAATCAACCAGTAACATAGACAGTAAAAAAACAAACAGCATCAGTGTCTGGGAAGCAACTTTTCCTATAGTAAAATCCTTATCTGAACTAATAAAATAATGCCCCACAAAAAACAGCGCCATAAAAATGCCAACTAATAAATAATTTACCGGTTTTGATTTGCTAAAAAAGCTTGTTAGCATCTTTTAATTTTCTATTTTTGCATTGTAAATATAATAAGTTCATCCCATGAAAGCATTATTTGAAGGAATAGAATCAATTACCGATGCCATTTTATTGAGTCCGCTTGACGGGATTCGCGAGCTGGAATTAAGCAGTTGGGCTATGGCCAATGGTTTAAACTGGATTTTTGTCATTATCGGTTTTGCGGCTTTGATATATTGGCTTAAAGAGCTAAAAAAATACGATCAAGAAGGAACTGAAGATTATTCTTCAACTTCTCATTCTTATTTGGGCTAGTCCTCCTCCGTCCACTGCAACCGCATGCGCTAAAGCTTTAGCGGTGGCGTAAGGAGTTTGTTGTTTTATAAATCAAAACCAATATCTTTTCTGAAATACTTGCCTTCAAAATTGATCTTTTGGGCATTTACATACGATTTTTCCAGAGCTTCTCTCCAGTTTTTATTAAGTGTAGTAACGGCAAGAACTCTTCCCCCATTTGTGACTATTTTTCCTTCTTTTTCTGTGGTTCCTGCATGAAAAATGACAGATCCCTCAACTTGTTCAATTCCTGAAATTTCTTTTCCTTTTTCATAGCCTTCAGGATAACCGCCTGAAACGAGCATGACCGTTGTGGCTGCTTTTTCGTCAATTATAAGCTCCTCTTTATCCAGGCTTTGATTTGATGTTGCTTTTAATAAACTCACTAAATCTGATTTTATGCGAGGCAAGACAACCTCTGTTTCAGGGTCACCCATGCGCACATTGTATTCAATGACATAGGGTTCATCTTCCACTTTTATCAAGCCGATAAACACAAACCCCTTGTAATTCATGTTTCGTTTTTGAATGCCTGCAATGGTGGGTTTTACAATTTTTTCTTCTATTTTTTGCATCAAAACCTCATCTGCAAAAGGCACAGGAGAAATCGCTCCCATACCACCGGTATTTAAACCGGTGTCTCCTTCGCCTATGCGTTTGTAATCTTTTGCAGTAGGTAATATTTTATAATTTTTTCCGTCAGTAAGCACAAAAACTGAAAGTTCAATCCCTTTTAAAAATTGCTCAATCACCACTGTTTTGCTGGCTGCTCCAAATTTTTCTTCAACCAGCATATATTGCAACTCTGCTTTTGCGTCGTTGGCGTTATCAAGAATTACTACACCTTTCCCGGCGGCTAGACCGTCTGCTTTTAGCACATAAGGTGGTGATGTGCTTTCAATATATTGCAGGCCTTTGATAATTTCATTTTTGGTAAAGCTTTGATAGGCCGCTGTAGGAATATTGAATTCCTTCATAAATTCCTTGGCAAACTCTTTACTTCCTTCCAGTTTAGCAGCTTCCATGGAAGGGCCAATAATCATAACATTATTTAACTCACTTTCACCCTCAAAAAAATCTACAATCCCATTTACAAGTGGATCTTCAGGCCCCACAGCAACTAGTTCAATTTGTTTTTCAATGACAAACTTTTTTATTTTTTCAAAATCGTTGACCCCTATGGCAACATTTTCAGAAATTTGCGCAGTTCCTGCGTTTCCGGGCGCTGTGAAGAGTTGAGAGCAGTGAGTGCTTTTGGCGATTTGATGAGCAAATGCATGTTCTCTGCCGCCGGAGCCAAGTATCAAGATATTCATAAAACTATTTTTAAGGAATGGATTGCGACTTCAAAAATAATTGTTTGTAAATTGTCCTACTAATTTTTAGCCGTGAATTTATTTGATCTTACACTGCGTTTAAAAGGTTTCCCCATCGGGGAAGCCACAAGGCATTTGGTGGAAATACAAAGCTTTTCAGATTCTGATTTTACAGCTTATATCGAAAATCAAAAAAAGGAAATCACAGCTTTTCATTTGGCCAACAACACATTTTATGCTGAACTAGCAAAAAATGCTTCTATTTCTGAATGGAATTTGTTGCCTGTTTTGACAAAAAATGATTTGCAACAGCCGCTTATAAATAGGCTTTCGAAAGGCTATCCAAAAAAGAGTGTCTATGTTAACAAGACCTCGGGTTCTGGTGGGCATCCTTTTGTGTTTGCAAAAGATAAATTTTCACACGCGCTTACCTGGGCGATGATTAAAAATCGATTTGCCTGGCACGGCATCGATTTGAACACCTCACTTCAGGCGCGGTTTTATGGGATTCCTTTGGACACTTTTGGATATCAAAAAGAGCGTTTAAAAGACCGTCTTAGCAGTCGCTATCGTTTTCCCATATTTGATCTTTCAGATAAAAAATTAGAGCAGTTTTTTCAAAAATTCAAAAGCACTCCTTTTGACTACATCAATGGTTACACGAGTTCGATTGTGCTTTTTGCTAAATATTTACAGAGAAAGGGCGTTATCTTAAAAGAAGTGTGCCCCACTTTAAAAGTATGTATGGTGACTTCTGAGATGCTTTTTGAAACAGATAAAACTTTAATGGAGTCTCAGTTTGGTGTTTCCGTGGTGAATGAATATGGTGCTTCAGAGCTCGATTTAATTGCTTATACAAATACCGAAAATCAATTTATCGTCAATAATGAAAGCCTTTTTGTTGAAATTCTTGACGAAAATAATAATCCGGTCCCCAACGGTCAATCCGGAAAAATAGTAATCACTTCATTGTACAACAAGGCGCATCCTTTCATTAGATATGATATTGGCGACACGGGTTGTTTTTCTGAAAGCAGCACACTTCAAAAACCCATTTTAAAAGAACTTATCGGAAGAACAAACGACGTGGCTCTGCTGCCAAGCGGAAAATCTGTGCCCGGATTGACCTTTTATTACATAACCAAAAGCATCATTGAAGACGACGGAAATGTAAAGGAGTTTGTCGTTATTCAAACAGAAAAAAACGTTTTTGAAATCAACTATGTTTCTGAGAAAACGCTCTCTAAAAATGAAGAAATGGAAATCCAAAAAGCTATGGAAACCTACTTGGAATCGGGTCTAAATTTGATATTAAAACGTATTGAAACCTTAGACAGAAGCCGGCGGGGAAAATTAAAACAATTTACTTCTTTAATTTCAGATTGATTTCTCTTGCCGTGATTTTACAATAAAATGTTCCCACAAAAAGACGGTCATCATAAACAAGCTCTTCAGGGTGCTAAATCCTAAAACTTTATTGTAAACTGCATAATTGTACTTCAGCAAAGCTGTTTTGTTTTTGGAAATCGAGTCTTTTCTATGCCGGTAATAAGCCAGTGGTTCTTTGATTCCCAATGCTTTATTTTCAATTTTCAGAGCAGAAAGCCAAAGCGCCCAATCTTGTCTTTTCCTGATTTTTGGCGCATAGATTTTGCCAAGCGCATCTGCATTATAGATTCCGGTGAGGTTGCCAATGTAATTTGACTTGAGTAGTTTTTTATAGGTAAGATTGGGAAGTGCTTCGATGAGTTTGGGCTGTAAACTTCCGTCTTCATTCATTAGTTGGTAACTGGAATAACAAATGTTGCAGTTGTTATTTATCATGAAGTCCAGTTGTTTTTGGAGTTTTTCAGGAAACCAGAGATCGTCTGCGTCTAAAAAAGCAATATAGCTTCCGGCAGCCTCTTTAATGCCCCGATTTCTGGCAATTCCTGCTCCTTGATTTTCCGAAAGTTGAAAGGTTTTTATGCGTGAATCTTTTTCGCTGTACCCTTTAGCAATTTCAATGGAAGTGTCTGTTGAGCAATCATCAACAAGGATGAGTTCCCAATGAGAATAGGTTTGGTTTATAACAGATTGGATTGTTTCTTCCAGGAATAAAGCCGCATTATAAACCGGTGTTACAACGGAAATAAGTGGGCTTGCTGTTGTCATTTTAATAGGCTTTATCTTCTCCTTTGAGAGCATTATAGGCCGTTTGGAATACTATTTTTAAGTCCAGTAATAGCGACCAGTTTTCAAGGTAAAAAATATCGAGTCGCACACGATTGATGATGTCATCATCTGTTTCAACCTCACCTCGATAACCACTCACTTGGGCAAGACCAGTGATGCCTGGTTTAATGAAGTGTCGCACCATAAACTTGTCTATACGCTCTGCATACATATGGGTATGGCTTACCATATGCGGTCGCGGACCAACAACAGACATATCGCCTTTGAGGACGTTTATGAACTGTGGCAGTTCGTCAATACTCGTTTTGCGAAGGAATTTGCCCATTTTTGTAATGCGCTGATCTCCTTTGGTGACCTGATATAAATCTGCTACCGGGTTGGGTTTCATAGAGCGGAATTTATAACAATAAAACTCTTCATAGTCCAAACCATTGCGTTTTTGTTTGAAAAATACCGGGCCTTTTGAGTCGAGTTTAATTAATATTGCCAAAATGGGGGTAAGCCAGGACAATACCCCAACGATAACAAAAAGCGAAACGAAAATATCAAAAACGCGTTTTATAAAAAGGTTGAAAGGCTCTTGAATGGGTATTTTTCGAAGGGATAGGATAGGTAAATAGCCATAGTAGTCAAACTCTAGCTTTTTAGTATATATCTCTTTGTTATCCGGTAAAAATTTAAGTATTTTAAGATTGTTATCCGCAAAATCGATGAGCATTAAAATCTCCTTATTTGTCAGTTCAGCTACAGAGCTGTATATTTCATCCACTTCATTTTTTTGAATATATTCAAAACAATCTTCTATTTCAACTTTATGATCTCCTCTAAGGTCAAATGATTTTTGCAATTGGTACCCATACTCCGGGTTGTCTTTAAAAAACTTTTCGAGTTGATCTGTCTTTTTGTTTTTACCAATGATAACCGTTTTTCTGAAATTACCTCCCAGAACTGTTCTGTACTTTTTAAGCAAGTAATAAATTGTAAGCTTAAAAACTGAAATCAATAGGAAAGTGAAAAGAACATATTTAAAAACAGTGTTGTAATGAACACTCATTTCATTATAAAACCCAAAAAAAGCAAAAACCACCAGTATAAACAACACCATTTGTTTCCCCAACAGGTTGAATATTTTTACAACCTGGGTGAAGCGGTATATTTCATAAAAATTTGATTTTAGCGAAACAAAAATCCAAACCGCAGAAATAAAAATTAGAAAATTGAGGTTGATTTCTTTGTTGAAAAAAAGGAGATATGCCATTGCCTGAATCACAACAAGGTCAATTGTATAGGATATGGGTCTTAAAAGCCCTGAATATCGTCCCCTTTTAAATAACATTTATTTTCGTATGTGTTTAGAAAAATCTTTGTGTTCGCTTTTTTCCAGTTCCTCTTTTGAAAGTCCTTTGAAATAGTCATAAGTGATTTTCATTCCTTTTTCTCTGGAGACTTTGGGTTGCCATCCCAGTATATTTTTTGCCCTGGTAATATCGGGTTGTCTTTGCATGGGGTCGTCCTGTGGTAAAGGTTTATAAACAATTTTTTGATTGGTCCCCGTTAATTTTATAATTTCTTCAGCGAATTCAAGTATGGTGATCTCATCAGGGTTTCCAATATTTACAGGGTCTGAATAATCACTTAACAACAACCTGTATAGTCCTTCCACCTGATCATCAACATAGCAGAAAGACCTTGTTTGGCTTCCATCTCCAAAAACGGTCAAATCTTCTCCACGTAAAGCTTGTCCAATGAACGCCGGAATCACTCTGCCATCATTTAAACGCATTCTGGGCCCATACGTATTGAAAATTCTGGCGATGCGGGTTTCCAGACCGTGATACCGGTGATAAGCCATAGTGATGGACTCTTGAAAGCGCTTGGCTTCGTCATAGACACCTCGTGGGCCAATGGTGTTTACGTTGCCGTAATAATCTTCTGTTTGAGGGTGTACTTCGGGGTCGCCATATACTTCAGATGTTGAAGCGATTAATATGCGAGCTTTTTTTTCTTTGGCTAAACCCAAAAGGTTATGTGTGCCCAAAGAACCCACTTTTAAAGTTTGAATAGGAATTTTTAAATAATCGATAGGACTAGCGGGGGATGCAAAATGCATAACGTAGTCCAGTTTTCCGGGAACGTGAACAAAAGTGGTTACATCGTGATGATAAAATTCAAATTCGGAAATCTTGAAAAGGTGTTCTATGTTTTTTAAATCTCCGGTAATGAGGTTGTCCATGCCAATAACGTGATACCCTTCTTTGATGAACCGATCACATAAATGGGAACCTAAGAAACCGGCAGCTCCGGTTATTAAAATGCGTTTTTTCATGGGCGTCCTATTGAAAAATATTCAAAGCCAAGATCTTTAACTTCGTTAACCTCATAGAGATTTCTTCCATCAAAAATCACTGGATTTTTCAATAATGATTTTATTTTGGTGAAGTCTGGTGTTCTGAAAATACTCCATTCGGTACAGATTACCAAAGCATCTGCTCCCTCAAGGGTTTTATACATAGATGCAGCAAACTCAATTTGGTTGCCTAGTTTGTTTTGAACATTGGGCATAGCCTCAGGATCAAATGCAGTTACAAAGGCTCCTTTTTCAAGTAACGCATCAATTATATCCAGAGCCGGCGCTTCTCTAATATCGTCTGTTTCAGGTTTAAAGGCCAGCCCCCAGATGGCTATTTTTTTACCTTTTAAGCTTCCATCAAAATAGTTTTCTATTCTTGGAATAAGAATTGTTTTTTGTTTTTTATTGACTTCAAGAACCGAATTGAGGATTTTAAATTCGTGGTTTTCATCTTTACCTGATTTGTAAAGTGCTTTTACATCCTTAGGAAAACAGGAGCCTCCATACCCAATTCCTGGAAAGAGGAAGCGTTTTCCAATTCTGGAGTCTGTTCCCATGCCTATACGCACTTTATCAACGTCTGCGCCCACGAGTTCGCAATAGTTGGCAATCTCATTCATAAAGGTGATTTTTGTGGCGAGAAAGGCATTGGATGCATATTTGGTCAATTCTGCAGAGCGCTCATCCATAATGATGATGGGGTTTCCGGAACGCACAAACGGACCGTACAATTTTTTCATCAAAGCAGTGGCACGCTCACTGCTGGAACCAACGACAATTCTCTCGGGTTTTAAGAAATCGTCAACGGCAAATCCTTCTCTAAGAAATTCAGGGTTTGAGACCACATCAAATTCGCTTTTAGCATTTTTGGCAATAGCGGCTTTTACTTTGTCTGAAGTTCCAACGGGAACGGTACTTTTATCAACGATTACTTTGTAAGATGTTATTTTTTGACCGATTTCGTCTGCTACGCCAAGTACATATTTTAAGTCTGCTGAGCCGTCTTCATCTTCGGGAGTGGGAAGTGCCAGGAAGATGATTTCGCCGTGAGCGAGACCTTCATCGAGTGAGGTGGTAAAACTCAGTCTTCCTGCTTTTATATTGCGCTCAAAAAGGACGTCGAGGTGGGGCTCATAGATAGGTACCTCACCATTTTTCATGCGTTGTACTTTAGTGGCATCGATATCGACGCATACTACTTCGTTTCCGGTTTCTGCCAGGCAAGTGCCTGTTACAAGGCCTACATACCCTGTTCCTATTACTGCTATTTTCATTGTTTAGATTGCTTAATATATATTTCTTCCAAATGAGTAATTGTGTTAACTATATTAAATTTCTCATTAAAGAGTTTTTTTGAATTTAATTCAAGTTCTTGTCTTAAATCTTCATTTTTCAATAGGTTTATTATTTGAGTTTTATACTGTTCTACATCATTGTTAAAAATTACAAATCCATTATATCCATTTTGGACTAAATCTCTGTTGCCATCTGCATCAGAAACAACGCACGCCTTTTGAAGTGCTAAACTTTCGATGACTGAATAGGGAAGCCCTTCATATCTAGCTGTGGATAAATAAAGCTTTGAGTTATTAATTATGTTAAAAACATCTGTTCTTGATGTCCATTCAAGTAGTGTTATATTTTCTTTTAGTTTATTGTTCTTTATTTTACTATTGATTACCGATAAGTTTGGGGAATGATAACCAACCCCCATAAGAACGAGGTGAATATTTGGCATTTCTTTCTTTATTGATATTAGAACGTCAATCATCAATTCAATGTTCTTTTGATAAGATGGCCTGCCTACCGAGCAGATATAGTTTTCTGGCCACACTCTGGGGATACTCAAATCAGGTATATTGTCAATTTGGTTTATGGCATTATTAAAAACAATCACTCTCTTTTCTTTATACCCAACTTCTTTTATAGCTCTATTTTTTTCTGAATTTGATGATGCTAATATTTTGTTGTTTAGCCTTGAGAGTATTTTTTCTATCCTTAAATAAATAAATTTTTTAGAGGGTTTTTCTGTACTTAGATAAGAATATGCTTGAGGAGTATGGAGGACAGGTATTCCTGTTAGAGAACCAACTAGTTTGCCTATAACACCCCCTTTTGCACTATGTGCATGAATAAGGTTGGGGTTTTCTTTTTTTACTATTTTGTAAGATTTAATAATTGCAGAAACATCTTTAAACAGATTAATATTTCTAATTATATTAATCTTATAGCTTTTCACAGGGTTGTTTACATTATTGAGATATTTTGAGTCATTGTCTGTCTTTCCCTGTATAACAACATTTTCAAATTTAGATGAATCTATATTTGAGAGTATTAATCTCAGTGATACATCTACTCCTCCAACTGCATGTAAAATATGTAAAACCTTAATTTTCAATTACTTTATTTTTTTTGTTTTCAATTATTAAAAGAGATGCAAATATGGCAAAATAAAAACTACCTTGTTGTATTTCTAAATAACTTTCTGTTGACATTGAAGCAAGCATTATGAGAGTAACCAAAAAAGTAGATTGGCTTTTGTCGATAATGGCACACTTGAATAAAAAATAAAAAATGGAAAGCAAAATAATCAACCCTATTAATCCAAATTGAATTGTAGTAGATAGAAACTGGTTATGAGCATTATAAGCTGGTATTTGATATCCTCTTTTTTCATATTGTTTTTCTAATTGTATTTTTTCTACTCCAGCACCATAACCAAATAAAGGCTTTTCTTTGATTAAGTCAATTGACGAACCCCACATCATTGACCGTAAGCTAATTTTATGATAATCTTGACCAATATCAGAAACCTTATGTTTTGTGTTAAAACCAATTTTTGATAGTGTATCATAAAGCTTATCCTGTGTGTAAGAGTTTTGGTGTGTTAGAATAAATAATACTAAAATACTTGCCGCAAAAATTAAAATTTTTTTTATCGAAAGGAATTGTTTGAAGTTTAAAATAATAAAAATCAAAATTATAAGTATATTTAAAAAAAGCCCTAGCCTTACGCCAAATAAAATGATTACCGCAAGAAATAAAATTGCTGAAAAATATTTCAACAAATTTGAATAATTACCAAAGAGTAAAAAAATTAAGGCTGTATTTAAAAACATTGCATCTTCAGGCATATATTCTCTATTCATTGAAGTTTGAACAAAATTATACCAATGACTAATCTCATAATTGACAAAATAATTATAAGCTAGATTACTTAAAGAAAATAAACAAAGTGTAATACAACCATAAATAAAGAAAGTTTTTGCTTTTTCTATCAAAATTGTGTTGGGGTTTGTTAAGATAAAGGCAATTGGAATTAATAGAAAAGAAATAAGTTTAATTGATTTCTTTAGAGAATATGATGGATCTATTGAGTATAATATGCTTATTGCTGACATTAAAAAGATGCTCGCAATTAAAAATAAACCCAAACTTTTAAGTTTAAAAAATAATTGTACTTTTTTATTCAAAATACAAAATAAAATTAAAAACCCTAATGCTATCGGTAATAATGACCCAAAAGCAGCAAGTATAAAAAAAAGCCCCAGAAAGGTGTAAGTGATTAAATTATCTTTTAATTTTTTGGCTTGTGAGATCATTTGAAGGTTTTCTTAGATAGATAAAAATTCCATAAAATATCATAAAGAAGATAACTGGGTAAAGTTTATGAAAATAGCCCATAATAAAGGCATAAACAGTCCAATTAAACAATTGATAGGCAATGACAGAAAAGAAAATTGATCTTTGAATTAAAAGTTCTTTGAGAATCCACCCCATTAAAGCTAAGAAAAAGATTGTTAAAAAGGTATGGACAAAAATAGCTATTGATATAGGAAAGGTTTTAAGTAAAATTCCAGGATAGGCATTTGTAAAATTATATCCTCCTATTGTATTTGCTGATAGAACATTAGCTCTATTATAAGCAAAATCATCCATCATTTCTCTCATTCCATACAATAAATCTGCGGGATTAAAAGATTTTGGGTAGTCACTATTTACAACATATCGATCTGTTGCCCCCCACATTAAATGCCCTTGAAGACCAAAAATTCTATACAAAATTGCTTCATTTGGTTCATAAATTTTAATATTAGCAAAAGGTCTTGTCTCCTCATATTTTATGTAAGTTATGTAGTAAACGAACCCAAAAAGAAGCAAAAAAGAGGTTAAAAGAGGTAAAATATTTTTCTTTAATATTTGAAAAATATTTTCTCTGTAAAAAAAAACAATTGGTAGAAGAAAAGAAAAAGATCCACCAAAAATTGGCGAAAATTTTTGTCCTATTAAAAAATTATAAACAAAGAAAACAAGCATCATTAAAACAGCGAATTTTTTATACTTGGGAAATATAATGCCCAGCCCAAACGGTATGAAAATAGCTGTATTACCAAGCAAAGTGTTTAAGAAAGGAAATCTTGAGCTTTGCCAATAAGTAAATCTAGACACTGAACTATCAAAAAGTGGCAACGGTGACAAGGCGGCATTGATTAGTAGTACTCCTTGGGCAATTAAAACAATAAAAATTACAATTTTAAGATCAATATTTTCACCTTTAAAAGCTAGATGAAAAACTGGAAGTCGTTTTTTATTGAATGTTTTAAAAGACATTGCAATAATTAAAAAAGTAAAAATAAAATAGAATGTTGCAAGAATTGTTGCTCCTGTAAAAAAACTAAACCTACCTTGCTCGTTAATTAAAATTCCTTGCTCAATATAAATTAGGGAGGGTAATATTGAAAATGCTTGATAAAAAACAAGTCCGTATAAAAAAGTTAGCAAGAAACTTTTCTTTACATAGTATAAAGTAAAAACAATAAATAATAAAAACATTAATATGTTGACGTAAAGACCCATTATTAATTTGTTAGTTTATTGTTTAAAAAATTAAAATTAAGTTTTTGAAACAAATTAGCTAGTTCATTATTTATTATTGGATATACATAAAAATTAAAATTTGATTTCTCATTTTCTGGTAATTTTGAATAAATTGTTGTTAAAGAACTTGAATTAAATGAACTAATGTATATACAAGTAATTTCTTCAAAAAATAATTCCTCTGAAGTTTTTTCAGAATAGATTACTTTCAGCTCTTTTTCTATAAAAAAACTCTTTAAATAAGCTTCTGTTAGTTGGACTCCATTTCTATGAGGTTTATAATATATTTTTTCTATATCAGCATAAAAAGTTTGATTTTTAAGTGTACAAAAAAAATCATTAAGCACTTTATAAAATTTTTCTAAACCTAATACGTTTCCAAAAGGTTCTTGACCTATTATGTATAATGCATTTATTGGTTTAGAAATGATTTCCTTTTTCAAAGGCAAGGGCTTGGCGTTTTTTGCAACAAATGCGTGTTCCGGAAAGGTTAAAAAGTTAGAACATACGTGACTATAGTCTGCCCCGGAAGAATGTCCTTGATATTTTTGAAATTTTATTTTATAATAAAGAGAAATGATTTTTTTTAAATAAAACTTAACCTTGTTTATATTTTTGAATGAATGGTCATAGTAATTTAGTGTTCCGTCTTCAACGACAACGCCTTTGCTGTTTTTATTAAAATTTAAAAATATAAAGTTGCTTAAAACATCCTCAATATAACTTACATAAACAGTAATATCATCATTTTTATATTCATTCAATTGGTTTATTATTTCTGAGTATGATTTTATTTTTGACTTTATAGTCACAAACTGCTCAAAAAAGGAAGAAGCATTATTATTAAAAGACGTTTTAGAAAGTATTGTTTTATCCCAAATTTGTTTGTTTACAGTAACATTTGAACCCCCAAGCAGGATTTTTTGTCCATCTTCAACATATTCATTCTTTATTAAGCTTTCAAACTTAATAATATGATTTTGACCTAATGCGACAAAAAGGTGTGTCATATTTCAATTTCTTTTTTGCTAATAGACGTTTTTCTTAAAATAAACATAAGTATTGCCGTTATCAAAAATGCGAATCCTGCACCGTAAAGGCCTAAATAAAAACTTAATAAATAGGTTAAAACAACATTTACTACGCTACACCATAGCACAATTTTTAATAACCTCATTTCTCGATGCCAAATATAAAGATAGGAATGGTAAATTAAGGATATATTCATAAAAAACATTCCTAATGAAAGTAATAGAATTAAGGGCCAGTAACTTATAAAAGTGCTCTTACCTTGCCACAACAAAACTGGATAAATAATTAAGAGTACTGAAAGAGTTGCAATAAAAGAGTGTTGCCACAGTAATTTTTTAAACCTCATTAATTTGGTTTTAAAATTTTCTGAAGTTGAGCTTTCAATTAAATCTGGAAGTTCATAAGAAACAACTATTGTACTAACATAAATACCGGTAATCATGGAAAAGTTTGAATAAAAAGAAAAAATTCCTGCAGAAACAGTATCTAAGACATCCTCCACAATAAACCTATTTGAATATTCAACTATTTTAAGGGCAATTGTTGCTAAATAAAAAACCAAACTTATTTTAATTCCTTTAAGCAACCATTTTTTGTTGACTTTTATTAAGAAAATCTGAGTTTTAATAGTTTTAAAAAACTTTAGAAAAACAAAAATTAATGTAATAAAATTAAAAAGCGCCCACGTCAACAAGATTTCGTTAAGACTTGGATTTTGATTTAAATAAATTATTTGAAAAAGAACCCATATTGTCCATCCTGCAACCCGAAAAAACAAATACCAATTAGCTAAATATACTTTTTTAAAAGCAATAAGTAGTCTGTAAATTTCTTGATTTAAATGTTCTGTTATGCATATTATTAATAATAGTCCGGCATATTGAGAAAAATAATCGATTTTTTTGAATACTAAATAGCCAACAATACTAAAAAAAACATAAACAAAAATATAAAGGACAAAAGACGAATAGATTTTTGAGGCTATTTCATTTTTAGTTACAAGTATGTCTCTAATTAAATAATTGTAAAAATCAAACCCCAATAAAAAAATAGCCACAGTAACCATTGTTGCTAGCAGGGTGTAGGTTCCATAAGTAGGTTCATCAAAATATTTTGATAAAAAAGTAAACATCACAAATTTAGAACCCATTGCTGATAATCTAAAAAACAATGAAATCATCTTATTTGTTGAAAATGATGATAGATTAACTTGCATTAATAAACTTGTCTCTTAGTTGTTTAAATTATTTAATTATGGCTGTTCCCTTGATATCTTTCTTCTCTTTTTGTTCCTTTTACTCTCTGTCTAATTAATTGTTGAAGTTAGCAAAACCCTTTACCAAATAGCTGCTTTTCATTTTAAACCAGAAAGTTAAGTTTTGTGTTTACAAAGTAAAAACTCTGCCCATTCAAAATCATCTAAGGTGTCAATATCAACAGAGTTTCTTCGCTGCATTAAATAGGCAAAAGAGTTCTCTCCATAATAACTTCTTGTTTGGAAAACTTGTTTATTTAGAATGTAAATCGCCCCATTGGGGAAATAGGTTGGTTTGATTTCCTGTCTGTTTAGAAGCTTATCTTCAAATATTGGCACTATCTTTCCAGATTTGTCTATGTGTTTATGCCAACTTATGGGGTGATGCTCCTGACAGTAGCTTATCACAGAAAAGGCATTTTTTTGGGAAAATAATTTTAGTGCATCATCTATATTTTGAGAGGTTCTAAGCGGACTTGTGGGCTGCAAAACTATAAAGCTTTCTATAGATATGTTTTCTTCAAGCTCCAATCTTTTAACAGTATATTCATAAACATCTATTGATAAGGCTGTATCACTTGCTAAATGGTCTGGGCGCAGAAAAGGCACTTCTGCTCCAAACTTTTTTGATATCTCAGCGATGTTATTATCGTCTGTACTAACAATAACTCGCGAAATATTTTTCGATTTTTGGGCAGCTTCAATGGTATAAGCAATTAATGGTTTCCCATTTAATAATTTAATGTTTTTACCTGGCAAACCCTTAGAGCCTGCTCTAGCCGGAATAATAGCTATCATTTAAGAGTGTTTAACAAATTCTTGAGCGCGTTTATAATCTGCGGGGCTACCAATATCTATCCAGTATCCAAGTATAGGATTGTGGATAAGTTTTCCCCCCTCCTTTACCAGTTCTTCCATAAGGTCAGTAATATTGTAAAACTGGTTTTTAGGAATCTTTTTGATTAATTCTGTTTTAAAAATATATATTCCTGCATTTGAATGATAAATGTAAGTTGGTTTTTCTTTAAAGCTTTTAACTTGCCGTTCATTTTCCTCAAATATTGCGAATGGTATATCTACTTTGTATTGCGTAGATGCAACTACCATATCTGCCTCTTCTTGAATCAAATCAAGATAAAGGTCCTCAAAATTAACATCGGTAAACAGATCGCTATTCATTAAAAGTAAATGTTCAGACTGATAGTTGTCTAATAAGGATAATGCCCCTGCAGTGCCTAGGGGACTTTCTTCCCATATATATTCTATTTGAATTCCCTTGGAATCTCCATCTCCAAAATATGCTTTTATCTGCTCTCCTAAATATTTTACTGAGATATAGATTTTTTTGATTCCAAAACTAATTAATCTATCAATATTATGCTCAATAATAGGCTTTTGGCCTAAGGGTAACATGGGTTTTGGAATAGTATCTGTTAATGGGCTTAACCTTTTACCTCTTCCTCCGGCCATAATGACACATTCTAAAGGGAGTTGCGCGTTTTGTTTTTTCAAGTCAATAATATCACTTAACTCACCCTGTTCATTAAGTATCGGTAAAACTTTTACAACCGTGTTTCTGTATTTTGATAAGTTTATGTAATCATTACTGGCTGTTTCAAACCTGAAATCTTTAAAACAAATTTCGCCCACTTTCACATCAATTGGCTTACTTTCAGCCAAATGTCTTCTTATATCTCCATCTGTAAGTGTGCCTAAAACTTTATTATTGTCGTCAACCACAAACAACATCAAAGTGTCAAGACCTCTAATGGTATTCATCTTAGAGAGACCGCTAACTAAAAATTCCTCTTTGTGAATTATTAATTGTGAAATTAAATCAGGTTTTCCCATGCTAAAAGTTCATCTTGTTTTAAATCTTTAATTAACGTTCGCCCTACAACATAATCCAACTCGTCTGGAGGTATGTGAGTGCCAGGTCTTTTTGCTGTCAAATCCTCTTTTTTGAGAATTTCTCCTTTTTTAATATTCCTTGTGAGAACTAAGCTTCTTCTAAACTTGAGTTTTTTGCTCTCCTCGGCTTCGGATACAATTCTTTTTTGATTACCTAAAGATCTTGTTATGTTTTTACTTTCTTGAGAAATCAACCGCATTTCTTCCGGGCTTGCTGAAACTTGATGGTCCCATCCGGGCATATTTTTATCTAGAGTAAAGTGTTTTTCAATAATACAAGCTCCCAAAGCTACAGAAGCGAGAGGAATTGATATCCCGATTGTATGGTCTGAAAATCCTACAGGAAGATCAAAAGTATTTTGTAACATCTTAATGTTATTTAAATGGATGTCCTTGTATTCAGGAGGGTAAATTGAAATACAATGTAATAAAATTACATCCTGATTTCCTGCTTTATAACACGTTTGTACAGCCAATTCTATTTCAGCTAAAGTCGCCATCCCGGTAGATAAAATAACTGGCTTTTTGAATGACGCAACATAATGAATAAAGTCTACATAATTAATATCCATAGATGCTATTTTAAAAAAATCAACACCTAGTCTGTTCAATAAGTCAGCTTCCTCTTTGGAGAAGGGCGATGAAGCAAATGCTATGTTTTTTTTATCACAAAACTCTTTTAATTCAATGTGTTGTTGCTCTGTCAAGGCATATTTTTCAACCATCTCTTTTAAAGAGCCAAAATGCTTCTTACCGCCATCTCCATCATTATACACCTGATTTTTATCATATTCCTCTTTGGCGATAAGTGATGAAGGGGTCCAAGATTGAAATTTTACACAGTCCGCTCCTGCTTCTTTAGCGCTTAAAATCAATTCTTTGGCTAATTTCATATCACCATTGTGATTGGCCCCAATTTCTGCAATGATATAAGGCTTTAAGTAATTTCCAACTTCAACTTTGCCTAATTTTATTTTTTTCACGTTTTTATATATTTTTGAGTGTTTATTCCCACCAAAAAAGATGAGGTTCATTGATTGTTGAGCTCTTTTGTGTCTTTAAATCATTAAGGTATTTTGTAACATTATACCCAATACTTTGAAGTGCCAGATAATGTTGTTGTTTTATTTCTAGATTTTTTTCAATCCTCTGTTTGTTATTTTCACTCATAGTAGAGATGTTTTCTGAATATTGTCTATAAAATGTCGTAGTTTCAGAGGTAAAAATAGCCTTTATCTTTTTTTTGAACATTAATTGAAAAAAAATAAACCAGTCTGCTACAATTAAATCTGTTTTTGGCAATTTTAGTTGAAATCCTTGCAACGATTTTTTGAGAATTGATGTATTTCCCAGCCCAACAATATTTTTATTTGAAATAAAATCGGCTTCAAAAGTAAAATCATTTGGCAATCTCTTTTCCCAAATATTTTTACAATATAGTTCCCCATCTTGATTCATAAAAGATAAATCATTTACAACCATATCACAACGGTTCAATTTTTTTTCAACTACTTCGATTCGGTTTTGTTGCATTAAATCGTCTGAATCTTGAAACACAATAATATCTGTATTATTCTTTTCAAGGTACTCAAATGCTTGAGTTCTAATTTTGAAAGGAGAACCACAAGCTTCTATAATCTTAAAGTCAATGTTTAATTTTTCAAAATAACTTTCTGCGCCTAACAAGCCATCATTAAAGACAAGTACTTCATCTGGCAGAACTGTTTGGTTGTTTATACAATTAATTAGTTGTCCTAAATATGGCACAGCTAGAGGGTAAACAAAAGTGGTTAGGGTTATTTTACTCATTTGGGTTTAGTCCTCCTTTTAAGGGATTTACTTTTAATAGTTTTGCCGGATTACCAAAATAGGTGCCACTTTCCTTAATATTTTTAACAACTACACTTCCTGCCCCGATTTTTATATTCGCAGAGATAGAGATGTTTTCCTTAACTACCGCTTGAGCTCCAATAAAACTACCATCTCCTACCTTTACACTGCCACACAAAACACTCCCAGGCGCTATATGCACCCCATGACCTATCTGACACTCGTGTTCTAAAATGCAGCCTGTGTTTAAAATCACACCTTCTCCTACCCTTGCTAATGCATTGATTTGAACATTTTTTCCCACATAAGTTGATTTTCCTAGTGTTGCGCTTTTTGAAATATTGGCACTTGGATCAATAATCCTGAGCTGATTGAGATTCTTTTCGTCAAAGAAAGCTAAAAGTTTTTTGCGAATAACATTGTCACCAACTGTTGGAAATACAAAGTGATTCTTTACTATATCATTTACGTTTACATCTAACTCAAAACCTAAATATTTTAAACCATAAGGGTTATTTTTAGCTTTTTCATAATCAAAGTAACCTAAGATGTGATAACCAAGGTTTAACAATGACTCAATGACCACATATGCGTGGCCAGAATAACCAAATATATATACATATTTAGACTCTAACACTACTAGGTATATTTACAATTCGTTCTTCTAAAAATTCAGCATTTTTTTGGCGGTCTCGGTAACAATGTTGATACATCGGTAGTCGATACATCAGTTGCCAAATAGGTCGCGTCATCACTTTATTCTCGTTAGTTTCCTTTAGGAATGCATTGCGTTCTTTTAAATTTTCTAATTCAACGCACATCAACCAATAGTTTGCATTGGTGTTTTCCGTCTCTTTTCTAAATTTAACACCAAATTGCTCAAAAAAAGTTGAATAGGCCTTAGCAAGTTCACGCTTCTTTAATAGAAAGAAATCCAATTGTTCCAGTTGGGCACATAATAATGCAGCATTTAGGTTGGGCATTCTATAATTGTAACCTATTTGGTCGTGAACATACTCATAAGGGTGAGGCACTTTAGCAGTGGTTGTAATGTGCTTCCCTAGAGTTCCCAAATTTTCAATTTGTGTTACAATCATTCCTCCACCACCACAGGTTGCTATTTTATTTCCATTAAAAGAAAAAACTCCAACTTTTCCAAAAGAACCTGTATGCTTACCTTTGTAATAACTTCCTAGAGACTCTGCAGCATCTTCTACTACCGGAATGTTCCAAGTGTCACAAACTTCAATTAATTCGTCTAAATGAACCGGAAACCCAAAGGTATGCATGGGCATACAAGCAGCAATGCGTTTTCCTGTTTTTTTATTAAAAGTAAGGTTTCCCCTTTGGTCTGCAAATTCTTCCAAAAATGTTTTTACTGCATTGGGTGACAATCCCATTGTATCATAGTCAACATCTAAAAAAACAGGTTCAGCACCCAGATAATTTATGGCATTGGCAGTCGCCACAAAAGTCAAAGCTTGAGTAAGAACCTCTTCATCACGCTCCACTCCTGCTAATTGTAAAGCTATTTGCAATCCAGATGTTCCATTTACAACTGCTACCGCTTTTTGTGTTTGGGAGATTTTAGACATCATGTTTTCTGCTAAATCAACATAGGAACCTACAGATGATACAAAGGTGGAGTTTAAAGTGTCCAAGACATATTCTCTTTCTTTTGCATTAAAAACAGGAACGTGTAGTGGAATGAAATCGTCTGAGCCAAACTGCTCTTTTATATATGATATGATTGTTTTGTTTTTCATCTACATCTTACCATCTAAATATTTTCCAGTTTCTTTATGACCAAAATTAGGAATCATATAATGAAACAACTCTAAAATCTGATCTTTATTCCATTGTTTTTCGATTCGCATTTTTTCTATTTTTTTTGAAAAGTAATCTATTTTTTCTTCCTGAACATTCAGTTTGTTTTTAATGACCCCTATGTTTTGAAAGGCATTAAAATCAATTTTTTCTTGGTTTGTGAAAAACTCTTCAAAGTCTTTTTCACCTGTGGTATCACTCTCTACAAATAAACAAGGCCAATGATCTTGATTGTTTTTAAAATCAAAAGATCTTGCTTCATCTTCATTACTGCATAGGTGTGGGTTGTATCCTTGGTTTTGTAGATATTCTACTGCAATATCAGCAAATGAAATTAAATGTAACTGCTCGCTGAGTTTAGGGAAAAAAATATCTCTATTTTCACCTAAAAGACAAGACATTAAACATAATTCTCCCGCTTCTTTTGGAATCACAAAGTATCGTTTGATATCGTTTGGCGCAACGATAGGTTGACGCTTTTGGAGGCGTTGATTGAAACCGTGTAGCAAAGAACCGTCTGAAAATGCAACATTTGCAAAGCGTGCTGTAGAGATAGAAATATGTTGGCTGTATTTCATTAAATACATCTCCATAATTCGCTTTGATCCGCCCATCATGTTTACGGGGTTTGCTGCTTTATCTGTTGACACACAAAAGTATTTTTTTGTGCCTTTTCCTATGGACTGTTCAATTGTTTTTTGTGTGTTTAATATATTTACACTTATCATTCGCATCAAGGTGTAAGAATCTTTTTCGCTTCTTACGTGCTTTAGAGCAGAAAGATTTAGGACATAATCATATTTGCCGTCATTATCTATAAAGGTGTCATATTCAATTGAGCCAATGTCCAATGCAAAGGTTTTAAAATTACCCTTTATATATCCTAGTGAGCTGCGTATATCTCGAACCAATTCAACTAAATTATTTTCTGATATATCTACAACGTGTAACTTTAAGGGGGCCCTCTTAAAAATTTCTTTAACTACTGCTTGCCCAATCGAGCCTGCACCACCAAGAACTAAAAAGGAAGATTTTGATACAATCTCTTTAAGTTTAGATTCGTATTTTGATATATCTCCATAAAATAATTCTTCACTTCTTCCTATCAGATTCAACATATTCATAAATAATGTTTCTGTTTTTATTGAAAAAAATCGCCTAAATTTTAATCAAATTCACTCAATTTTGCTTTTTAAATATCCAGTCTAATACTGTTTACGTTTGTGCTTTCAAAGCAACAAACTTTATAATTCTTGCACAAGCTTTCCCGTCACCATAAGGATTATGTTTCTTGGACATCGTTTCATAATGATTCTTGTCTTTTAGCAACTTGTTAGTTTCTGAAACTATTTTTTCAGTATTTGTCCCAACTAATATTACTGTTCCGGCTTTGACGGCTTCGGGGCGTTCTGTGGTGTTGCGCATTACTAGGACCGGTTTTCCCAAACTAGGTGCTTCTTCTTGCACCCCGCCACTATCTGTGATTATTAAGTAACTCTTTTCCATTAACCACACAAATGCCGGATAACTCAATGGGTCAATCAGCGAGATATTTGAAATTCCGTCCAATAACTCATATACCGGTTTTTGTACATTGGGGTTTAAATGTACCGGATAGACCAATTGAGCTTCAGGGTGTTCTTCGGCTATTTGCTTTAATGCTTTACAAATATCTATAAACCCTTGTCCGTGGTTTTCTCTGCGGTGTCCGGTGATGAGAATAATTTTTTTGGAAAAGTCAATAGTGAATTTCAATTGGTCAATTTCCGGGTCTTTATAGTTGTTGTTATTTAATTTATTTACGCTAAATAGTAGCGCATCAATAACCGTATTCCCGGTAACTTTAATGTCTTTTTCCGGTACATTTTCCTTGAGAAGGTTTTCTTTTGAAGCTTCCGTTGGGGCAAAATGATAGTCAGTAAGTCTACCGGCAATGCTTCGGTTCATTTCTTCGGGAAAGGGATTTCTTTTTTTAAATGTACGCAAACCGGCTTCCACGTGACAAACTTTGGCGCCGCTGTAAAAAGCGGAGAGTGCTGCTGCCATTGTCGTGGTTGTGTCACCATGGACATACACAAAATCAGGCTTAAACTCTTCCAGCACTGGTTTCATACTCTCAATAATTGTTGCTGTGAGGGAATAAAGATCCTGATTGGGACGCATTAGGTCCAAATCATAATTCGGCGTGATTTCAAAGAACGTTAAAACCTGATCTAGCAATTCACGGTGTTGCGCCGTGATGCATACACGGGTTTCAAAATCTTTTTCCTTCTCAAATGCTTTTACCAGCGTAGCCATTTTAATGGCTTCTGGTCTGGTGCCAAATACTATGAGGTTTTTCTTCATTTCATTAAAGTGCATTTCAATCGTCAAAAATTAATTGCTCTTAGCAATTAATTCTAAGTTTTTGTACAAGAAACGCAAAAAGAAAATCATTGAAAATAGAAGCACAAACAAAATTGGAAACTTTACTTTATTACTCAAATTAAGACCTTCATCTAAAATCAAATTATAGTTTACAGTCACTGATTTGATTACCTGAACCCCGTCTTTTTCTTGTTTTAAAAGCTGTATTCGTTCTTTCAAGACTTCTTGTTTCCTAAATACAAGAGTTCCTAAATCACTATTGTCATTGATGTTGACTGATTGGGATCCCCCAACTCTTTGGGAATAACTAATTACAGCTTGAAAAATAGAATCAATCTGTTCAATTGTTTTTGCGTTTTGTTCAAGTAGATAGCCGGTATTCTCTAGATGTATCTCTTGATACTCTCTAAAATGATTGTTATCATTAAAATAAGCTAAAAGATTTTCAACAATCAAAGAAGATTGCTCCTCTCCTTTTATGATAAAATTAATGCGGTGATATTTATAATATTTACTTGTAGTGATATCTTCCACAAACTCTGCGAGTTCCTGATTTTGAAATAGTATTCTAAAAACATCAATGTTTTCTCGAGATTGGGCTGCAAAATTGTAAATATCAACGATGGGTTCTATCTCAATTTTTCTCAATTTTCTGTGATTAGAGCCCAAAATTGTTTTGAGATATAAGGTGTCTTCTGCCTCTATCTTAGCATTCAAAGCTTCCACTTTATCATATAGATAGTCAACACTTTCAAAATTTGGAATTACGATGACTTCATTATTTAAGATAGGCTCTGATGTAGCATCTTTATAATAACCATATGCTACCCCAATGATGATTAAACCAAGTACTACATATTTATACTTTAGAAAAAAAGCAATGACGTGAAAAAGTATGATGACAACGCTTTTGAAAAACTGGTTGATTTTTTTAAATAAATACCCTAAATCTATCTCCTCAGATTGGTTTTTATGTTCCGGATGATTGTTCATATTCTTTTGATGGTTAGTTTAATATCTGGTCTAAAATTTTCTCTGTAATCAAATAAGTAGGTTTAACCCCGGTCATCCCCAAACCTCCGGAAGCCAGTGTGCTTCCGGTTTCCAGAGGGTTGTCTGAGGCATAATAGGCATATCTCACTTGTACTTTACTATCGATGCTGTTTCTGATTTTTGATGCTGCCTGTATTGCTTTTTGATAATGCGCTCCTTCCATTTCCAACCCAATCACATTCCAGGTGGAGTCGTGAAAAAACTTTAAAATATCTTTGTTTTGAAGCGAGGTTCCTAAAACAGAAATCATACTTCCTTCAAAAACCCTAAGACTGTGACCCTCAAATTGAACCTTTTTTAATTGGTTTTTAAAGGGGTAATTATCTGCCGTTCCTTCAAATAAATGGGCGTTTGGAATCATAATATCTCCTTTTCCTCCATCAAGTATCCCTGCTTTTCCCATGATTGAAATGGACTTAACGTTTAAAAAATGTGTTTTTTTCTTTTCACATTTATAAGGCTTTAACAATTCGTCCATAGTCTCGTAAGCCTGTTCTCCAAAAGCATAATCCATTACTAAAATGACAGGCTTTTCGGCATCCGCGCTTTCGGTATTCTTACTGTGGTTAAGATGCGAACAATCGATTTGGGTTGCGTCAAATATTTGAACATCTATGTTGGTACCACTACTGTCTTCAATAAAAATCATTCCACAGCTTTTAGCAACTTTCTCAACTTTATTTCTAAGCAGAACATTTTGATTGTTACTGAGTTGTTCAAACACCTGAATTGGTGTAGCTTTTTTGAGTTCATTTTTTAACGCTTGAGGAGCAAAAAGGGTGTTCATCACGCTGTGCATATTGGCACTAATGATGTGAATGGGGCGTTCCAGAAGACCCTTTGAATGAAGTGCTTTTTTTATAGTATTGGCCCAAATTTCGCCGTGAATATGATGACCCAGCCGCTCTCTCAATACCGGGCTGAACGTGATGACCCGCTTGTTGTCGTCCACAACCTCCTGCATCGCCACTTTACCTAGATGGTATATGATATTTAGAAAACGGTTTGGATTTTCTTTGGTGGCAAATTGCGGATAAATAGCACTCACCTCAGCAAAGGTTCTACCTAAAATGTTGGCAGTATGCGTGACGGCAACTTCCTTATCTTTTTCGGTTAACTCACTGTTTTTTTGAACGGCTTCTTCCAGCTTTTTCCAGTCGCGCGTCACAGCACCATTGTCATCAATTACAACTCTTTTAATGATTTTATGAGATTCAACATACAAGAAGGTAAGGTGTGTGAGGATATCATAAATTTCAGACCGTCCACGGGTAATTTCGATATTCATTTGCTCGTCGTCAATGCGGTAGCAATTTCTTCGTCGCTTTGGCGGAATGATTACTTTAAAATGTGATTTTGAATAGCCTTCATCGCTAGTCAGGTTGATGTAGCGGCATTCTTCAATACCGTTGGGAAGTCGTTCGATTACATACAACAAGCCCTGGAGTTCCAACTTATCTTCAGCAATGGAGCCATATATTTCAGGTCTTAGAGTGAGCAGTGCTTCTCTAAGGGTTTCCCCTGAAACACCCATCGGTTTATAAAAACCTCTGTTAAACAAATGGCGCATGGTGATATACATTCGCTCTATGGCGTTTGAACTTTCCTGCGCTCTTGTCCTGCTATGTGTGGTAATTTTTGTCATAAATTTCCGCAAATATAGGGTTTATTGGCTATTTAACTTTAAAAGCATTTCAGCAATTTTTCTGTCGTTTGATAGTCTGGGCAACTTGTTTTGACCTCCAAGCTTACCCTGGGTTTTCATATAGTCATTAAAACTGTCTTTTTTAACCGAAACAGTCTGGAGTGTTTTCAGTATTTTTCCTTTGATCAAATCTTCATAGTAACTGTTTTGTTTTTGTAATGCTTCGTCAATCGCTTTCGCGAAAGCGTCCAAGTTTTCAGCTTCCTTTTCAAACTCCATGAACCATTGATGGTATGGAAGGCCTCCCTCTTCAGGTGTAATGTTTGGTGCCACTGTAAATTCATTGATACGCACTTCAGGAAATGAAGTAACCGCTTCCTGCAAGGCAGACTCAACTTCTTTGGCAATGACATGCTCGCCAAATGCCGAAATAAAATGCTTGATTCTCCCTGAGACAATAACACGATAAGGTTTCAAAGAAGTGAATTGTATGGTATCGCCAATATTATATCCCCACAATCCTGCGTTTGAAGAAATGATTAAAACATAGTTGATACCTAATTCCACTTCACTAATGGTGAGCCGTTTTGGATTTTCGGTGAAAAATTCGTCACTTTTGATGAATTCATAAAAAATACCGGCATTCAGTAAAAGAAGCATTCCTTTTTCATCCTGTTTGTCCTGATAAGCAAAAAATCCTTCTGAGGCAGGGAAAAGTTCAATGCTGTCCACTTTTCGCCCAATAAGATTTTCAAATTTTGCTCTGTAGGGCTCATAGTTTACGCCGCCATAAATAAAAAGGTTAAAATTGGGGAAAAGATCACCTACTTTTTTGCCGGACTTTTCTTGTAATCTTTCAAAATACATTTGAACCCACGAAGGAATCCCGCTGATGACGGTCATGTTTTTTTGATAGGTTTCTTCAACGATGGCATCCACTTTGGTTTCCCAGTCATCAATACAATTGGTTTCCCAACTGGGCAAACGGTTTTTTTGAAGATATCCCGGGACATAATGTGCTGCTATGCCTGAAAGTCGTCCCACTTTGATGCCATTTTTCTCTTCCATCTCAGGGCTTCCCTGAAGGAAAATCATTTTGCCGTCTACAAAGTCAGCATTTCCTGTTTCGGCAATGTAGAGAAGGATGGCATTTCTGGCTGCCTCAATGTGATTGGGCATGGACTCTTTGGTAAGGGGTATGTATTTAGCACCGGAAGTTGTCCCTGAAGTTTTTGCAAAATAAAGAGGTTTGCCGGGCCACAATACATCTGCTTCGCCTGAAACAACCCTGTCAAAGTAGGGTTTCAATTCCTCATAATCCCTTATAGGAACACGCTTTTGGAAATCGGCATAGGAGTGAATTGTCTCGAATTGATGATCTTTACCAAAAACGGTTTTTGACGCTTTGGATATTAGTTCCTCAAAGACTTTTTGTTGAATCACCACAGGATTTTGAGCCCATTTGTAAGTCTTTTGTTTTATATAGTTTGCAAATAGTTTTGCAGCAAATGATTTAAGCGACATATAGAATTATTTATGCATTGATTGTGTTGTTTTCTTGAAACATTTTAATCAAAATCAATAAAATTTGTGGGGTTAATTGGGTAACCGTTACTCCATAATTCAAAATGAAGGTGAGCTCCGGTTGACAGGTCTCCTGTTGAGCCGGCGCTTGCTATAACTTCACCTGCTTTCACCAAATCCCCTTGTTCTTTTATCAATTTTGAATTGTGCTTATAGACAGAGATTAAATTGTTTTGATGTTCTATGATGATTACAAATCCGGTTTGTGCTGTCCATTCAGCAAAAATAACCGTTCCATCTGCGGTTGCTTTTACAGGGGTGTTTTCTGCAACTACAATATCAACAGCATAGTGTTTGCTTTTTAAGTTATAGGGTTCAGAAATTGAACCGTTTACCGGAGGAAATAAAACACTGGTTATCAAGTTTGATGAAGATTCAAAAATATTGTACTTCTCTTCCTGAGCTACTCGTTCCCTTAAAAGAGAGTCTTTTTTTGATGGAGATAAATCTATGTTTTCAAGTTCCTGTCTGTTAATATCCTGAATAGAGTCTCTGTTTATTTGTTCTATAGCCAAATCTCCCGTTAAAACCTGCTTGATTGAGGCAAGATATTGTTCGTTTAAGTGTAAAACACGCTGAATTGAATCTGTTTTATAAGCAAGTTCTGTTGCTTGTTGTTTGAGTTGAGTTGATGAATATCCGGGTATATATTCTCGTAAAGGTGTAAAAGCAATGATGACTGTTGTGATACCCACAAGAAATAACGCAGAAAGCATTGAAAATACAAACACATTCAACCTATTGAGCTTAAAGGAAGCCTTTTCTTCAAAAGTATCCTCATTGAGTATCACCAAGCGATACTTATGCAGTAGCTTTTTTACAATTTTTTTTCTTTTTTTATCCTCTGGCATCATTGTTTTAGTTCTTCAGCAAATATAAAACAAAAAGAAAAGGGAATTCGTATATAGAAATGGAAGAAAATACTTAAAAAAGTAAGGGATTGAATTTTTCTTGTTAACTTTGTTGTCTAAATACATTAACTATGAATGCTGTTCTATTTCCCTTAGCTATTGGTCCTTGGCAAATTGCCTTGATTGTTGTAATTGTGCTCTTGTTGTTTGGCGGAAAGAAAATCCCTGAATTAATGAGAGGTTTGGGAAGCGGTATCAAAGAATTTAAAGACGCTTCCAAAGAAGATAAAAAAGAGGAAGACTCCAATACAATTGATAAAAAATAATCCTTTTTAAAATAAAAAATCCGCTGAAATAGCGGATTTTTTATTTATTCAAATTTGAATGATTGAATGATGGCTTCCAGTTCAAACTGGTAATCTCTTTTATCAATTGATGGCGCAAAAGTAAAGCCTTCAACCACAAGGTTTCTGTTATTTTGTTCATCCCTTATTATGTAATTTACAAAAGGTCCGGCCATGAAAAAATTATGTACTTCCCAGGTTCCTTTTGTTTGGTAGGCAAATTTTCCGTTCACTTCAGATTCAAAAAGATAGGGTGAATAGGCTTTTTCAGTTATCATATAACTGTTCTCAACCGGTCCGGGAATATGGGTTTTTCCAATGGAATCTCTCATTTTTATAATATCCTGAATGCGTGTTGAATCATTTTCAAAATGATTTAGGGGCATTTCATAAATTAATAAGTTCAAATCCCCGGAACGAAGATCCTTTCTAAGCCAGGCGAAATTGTTTGTAAGCTTCCCGATGCGATATACTGATGGGGCAATAAAGCTGACTCCCAGACTGTCTTTAATAGGTTTTGTGTCAAAAAGAGAAAGTGACATCCTCCTTTGCTTTTCTTTGATTTCGGTTTTTTGAAAACTTTGAATCATTTCATCAGCCTTCTCTTCTATGAGATTGATGAGTTCTTCGTTTGAGTTTCCGCTTATAAAAATCCCGTTTTGAGGTTTTGCGTAATAATCTATGGCAGACTTAAATTGTTTTTCTTCCCCTTTTTTCACATAAATAAAAAGTCGGTTTTTTTGAGTGAATCCATCAAAGGACGTTGGGGGTAATTGGTTGATGCTGAAAAGCGGTTCCTCTTGTGGAAGTCCGTCAACGGTAGCAGCAAAATTCTTTCTAATGGTTTCTCCCACTTCTCCCTCCCAAAGAATATCGTCAATGACCACCTGAAGGTTGTTTATGTTTCCTGAGGAAGCCGGTAGCATAGCCTGTTTTTCTTTGGCAGTTTGCTCACAAGAGATTAATCCAAAAAATAAGGTAGAAGTAAAAAGAATCACAAGATGTTTTCTCATTGTTAAAAGTTTAGAGAGTTGGTTTACATAAAAATCACCCTTTTGAAATGATTAATTTCATACCGGGTTTTAATTTAGTACCACTAATATCATTCCACTTTTTTAAATTATCAACACTCACTCCCGGGAGTTTTTGTGCAATGCTCCATAAGGAGTCTCCATTTCTTACTACATATTCTTTTGTTGAGCCATTTGAGGTATTGCTTTGAGTAACAACAGTTGTGTTTGTTTTTTGCCCTTTGGGATAAATTGTGAGGCGTTGCCCAATTCGCAAGTTATTGCTTCTCAAATTGTTCCAGTTTTTAATGTTGTTTACACTCACGCCATATTGATTGGCTATTTTTCCGAGGAAATCACCACTCTTTACCCGATAGGTTATTTGCTGATCTTGAGCATAAAATTCGGGTAAAGATTTATTATTTTCTTCTGCTTTTTTAGTTACGTAAGCATAAATCAATTCTTCATTGCTCACAAAAGTGCCTAAAAGATCCACAGGAAGTCTAAGTGTGTAATTTTTACCCTCAATAAATGGAATAATATCCAATTTGTATGAAGGGTTTAAAAACTGAAGCTCCTCTTTTGGAATATCGATTAACTCGGTGATGTCGTCAAAACTGAGTGTTTGCTTTACGTGAATTGTATCTGTTTCATAGTAGGGCAGTCCGGTTTTGGGTAATTGGAAGCCATGTTCTTCAGCATATTCAAAAATGTACATTGTTGCTAAAAAAGCGGGTACATAACCTGCTGTTTCGCGAGGTAAATTGTTTCTTATGAGCCAGTAGTTGGTTTCGCCGTTTGAACGCCTAATCGCTCTGGATACATTGCCGGGGCCGGCATTGTATGATGCCAAAGCCAAATCCCAATCATTGAACATAGAGTGTAAAAGGCTTAAGTATTTTGCGGCAGATTCTGTTGCTCTCAATGGGTCTGAACGTTCATCAACATAAGAAGTCACTTCCATGCCATACATTTTTCCTGTGGGATACATAAACTGCCATAAACCCGTTGCTCCCACTCTGGATTTTGCTCTTGGATTTAGAGCAGATTCAACAATCGCAAGGTATTTGAGCTCTAATGGAATGTTGTGTTTGTCGAGTTCCTGCTCAAACATAGGAAAGTAATAATTGCTTAAATTCATTAAGCGTTGCAAGGATTTTTTTCTGCTCTTTAGGTAGCGTTTGATTATGTTTTCCAGTGCTGGAGAATAAGCTATATTAAAGGGAGTTTTTGCATCAAGCAACGCTAACCTTTCTTTTAACACCTCTGTAGGAAGTTCTTCAAAAATTGTTTCTTCTTGGAGGGTGTCTGCTTCTTTTACAAAAGCGTACATTTCGTCAAAAAGTTCTGAATTGTATAGCTCTTTTTTCCACAAACTATCAATTTCTGAGCTCGTTTTATGGACTTGGAATGCCAATTTAATGCTGTCAAGAAGTGATAAGGGTTCAAGTTCTGAAATTTGTAAAGTATCTGATTCTAAAACCGCGGGCTGTTGATTTTGTAAACTGTTTTCCTGGGCAAACGCATAAGAAAAAAACAAAGTAAAAAGCAGGGCAAATGGTATTTTACTCATTATTTTTAAGTTAAGTTAAAGCTGCAAAATAATAAAAATATATTTTACAAACGCATTCAGCTACTTTCTATTGCATCAATTAAGGATGGCTGCGATCCCCGGCAAGGTTTTTCCTTCCAGCATTTCAAGCATGGCACCTCCGCCTGTTGACACATAACTCATTTTTTCTTCAAGACCAAATTGTTTAACCGCAGAGACTGAGTCTCCGCCGCCTACGAGTGAAAAACACCCGTTTTTGGTGGCTTCTGCAATGGCGATTCCCATTGAAATGGTTCCGTTCGCAAAAGGTTTCATTTCAAAAACGCCCACCGGACCGTTCCAAAGGATTGTTTTAGATTCTCTGATAATTCCGGCAAAGTGTGCATTGGTTTTATGCCCGGAGTCCAATCCCATCCAGCCATCTGGAATTTGATCTATTGGACACTCTTTTGTGTTTGCTTTTTCAGAAAAACTGTCTGCAATAACTGCATCAACCGGAAGGTGTATTTGAACATTTTTTTGTTTCGCCTGTTCTAGAATGTGAAGTGCCAAATCCATTTTATCATCTTCGACTAAGGAATCACCGATACTTCCGCCTTGGGCTTTTATAAAAGTAAATGCCATCCCGCCACCAATAATCAAGTGGTCTATTTTGTCGAGGATGTTTTCGATGATGGTTATTTTTGAAGACACTTTAGCCCCGCCAATGATGGCTGTTACCGGTTTTTTATTGTCTTTCAAAACTTTATTGATGCTTTCTATTTCACGCTCCAAAAGAGCTCCAAAACATTTGTTTTCAGGGAAAAAATCTGCGATGACAGCTGTTGATGCGTGTGCTCTGTGGGCAGTACCAAAAGCATCGTTTACATAAAAATCGCCTAAAGCAGCCAACTGTTTTGCAAAATTGATATCGCCGGCTGTTTCTTCTTTGTGGTATCTTAAATTCTCCAGAAGTAAAAGCTCGCCGGGCTTTAAATTTGCAGCGTCTTGTGTAGTTTGTTCACCAACACAATCATCTGAAAATTTAACCTGAACGCCTATTGTTTCAGAAACTTTGTTGACAATGTGTTTGAGTGAAAACTCATTCTCTCTGTCGTTAGGACGACCCAAATGAGACATTAAAATACAGCTGCCACCATCTTCAAGTATTTTAATGATGGTGGGCTTTACCGCTTTAATTCTAGAGTCGTCAGTTACTTCAAAGGCATCGTTTAGCGGCACATTAAAATCGACACGTATGAGTACTTTTTTATTGTTGAAATTAAAATCTTTTAGGGTTTTCATAGCTTTTTTTGTTAACCCTACAAAGATACTTTTTTATCTTCACTGTACCATTTGAATTGTTTGTTAAAAGTATATCTTTACAGAACTAACGATGAAAAACTATTTGTTCAAACTGAATTAATTGGTATAAAATGAGCGATAATCCAAAAGAAAAATCATTGGTCCCAAACGAACTTATAGAAAGTAGAATATTACAAATAAGAGACCAAAAAGTAATGATAGATGCTGATATTGCAGAGCTTTATGGCGTAACAACCAAAAGGTTAAATGAGCAAGTAAAAAGGAATATAAGTCGTTTTCCGTCCAACTTTATGTTTGAGCTCACAAAAGAGGAAAAGGATCAAGTGGTCGCAAATTGCGACCACCTCGAGAAATTGAAATTCTCCCCAGTATTGCCAAAGGTTTTCACGGAACATGGAATCATGATGGTTGCCAATGTTCTAACAAGTGAAAAGGCGATACAGGTGAGTATCCAAATCATAGAAGTATTTATTAAAATGCGTAAAATACTCACAGATAATTTAAGCCTGAAACTCGAAGTCGAAGAAATTAAGAAAAAACTCACCAACCATAGCAAGAACATCGAATTGGTTTTTAATTATTTGGATGAACTCATTGAGAAAAAGGAAAATCCGGAAGAAAGATCTAAAATAGGTTACAAAAAGTAGAATACATTTTCGCTATAGCGTAAAAATCAGATTTAATTTTAGTTCCTCTAAGTAACTTTTGATCATTTTACCCCATAAAATCCAAACAGAACCGTTTATCTTTGCGTATGCTTTTTTCAGAAGTTTTAGGGCTCGATCACATAAAAAACCACCTCATCACAAGTGTTCAAAACGGGCGCATTCCTCACGCGCAACTGTTTGTGGGTCAAGGTGTTTTGCCCATTGCCATCGCTTATGCGCAGTATGTTTTATGTCAAAATTCAGGCACTGAAAACACCGGTGGAAACGAGTCTTGCAACCTTAAAATCAACAAACTTTCCCACCCCGATTTGCATTTTGTCTTTCCGGTTGCTACTAATGACCAAATAAAAAAACATCCTATTTCTTCTCATTTTCTCGAGGACTGGCGCAGTTTTGTACTTGAAAATCCATACGGAAATCTCTTTGAATGGTATCACAAAATTGGTATTGAAAAAAAGCAGGGACTCATTAGTGTTGATGAAGCACAGGATATGGTAAAAACCCTTTCGCTAAAAGCGTATGAGGGAGGCCATAAAGTAATGATTCTCTGGATGGCAGATAAAATGAACACGCAATGTGCCAATAAAATCCTGAAATTGCTGGAAGAGCCACCAGATAAGTCAGTTTTTATACTCATCACAGACGATGATGAGCAATTGCTATCCACAATTACGTCTCGTTGTCAAATTCTTAGAATTCCGTTGCTTTCTGAAGAAGCCATTGCCCAAGGGCTGGTTCAACGGGAAAATGTGTCTTATGATGTTGCAAAAGGATTTGCCAGGCAAGCCTCCGGTGAATACAACAAGGCGCTTCAGTTGTATAAACTCCAAAGTGAGGACGCTTCCTTTGAAAAATGGGTTATTGTATGGGTCCGAGCTGCTTTTAGGGCCAAAGGAAATAAAGCAGTCGTTCAGGATTTACTTGAATGGAGCGAAAACATCGCTTCTTTGGGCAGAGAGGTTCAAAAACAGTTTTTAGATTATTGTGTTTCCTTTTTTAGACAAGCCATGCTGTTAAATTACCAAACTTCTTCCCTGGTGTATCTCCAAATTCAAGACCCCAATTTTGCATTGGAAAAGTTTGCGCCTTTTGTGCACGGCGGAAATATTCTGGAAATTATTGAAGCACTTGAGACTGCAAATTACCACATCGAAAGAAACGGAAACGCAAAAATTATCTTCACAGATCTTTCTATACAATTGACACGCTTGCTTCACAAAAAGCAGTTAAACGAAACCATAAGGTAAACTTATTCCAATTTTAATTTTCATCTGGTTTTCTTATTAAAAATGGGGTTATATCTCGCGCGTTAAAAGCGAAACTAGTTTTCAGACATATTTGTCATTGCTTTTAAGCTAAAAAGGGCTAAAATCGCCTAAAATGGGTGTTTTACTTCTTTTTAAGGATGTAAATATGCGAAGAAACCTCTTTTGTGAACAATCCGGACATATTGGATTGCAATCCTCTAAAGATTGCTTTGACCCAACTGCTTTTTCCGGTTTTGTATTTTTCGGAAAGTAAGCTCACATAAAAAGCATCAAACCACATCGGTTTTGTTTTTATGAGTTCAAAATGGTGTTTGGAAAAAAGTCTTCTGATTCCGGTTTTTGAAAAATGCCAAAGGTGTCTGGGGACATCATAGGCTGCCCAAAATTGTTTGTAATGCTTTGCGTCTTTTGATTTAAAATTTGGGACGGCAATGATTAGGGTTCCGGTGGGTTTTAACTTTTTTGAAATTTCCTGTATATAGGCTTCCAGATCGGGAACGTGTTCCAAAACATGCCAAAGTGTGATGACGTCAAAGTCTGTTTCGGTAATTTCTTTTAATTCACTTGAAACACGCACACCTTTTTTTTCAGAAAGTGATTGGGCATCTTGGTTGGGTTCTACACCAAAAACCGTCCATTTATTTTGTTTGGCTGTGGCTAAAAAATCTCCGGTTCCCGAGCCAATATCCAATAGTTTTCCCGAACCATTATTGATTTTTGTGATTAAAGAAACCTTTTGCTTTAGTGCTATCTTTTTTATAAAATGATAGACTTTTTCTGTGAATGTTTTTTTTGTGTCTGTATGCGAAATATAATTTTCGCTTTTGTAATACTCAGACAATTTTTTTAAATCGGGAACCGGATTTGTTTGGAGTATATCCCCAAACTCGTTTTCATCCAGTGTAAATTCTTCACCGGAAACCAGATAATCTTTTGTTTTTAAATGGATTTTTTGAGGTGTATTCAATGACCGATTTTTAAAATTGTTTCACGTGGAACATTACCTTCCCATATAGACCAGCATTACCGAAATATCATTTGGCGACACGCCACTAATGCGAGAAGCTTGCGAAATTGTGGCTGGACGAATGGCATTTAATTTTTCTTTGGCTTCAAACGAAAGTGATTTTAAAGCGTTGTAGTCAAAATTTTGAGGAATTTTTATTCCCTCTAAACGGTTCAATTTGTCCGCATTATTTTTTTCTTTGTCAATATAGCCTGAATATTTTACCTGAATTTCAACTTGCTCTAAGACTTCGTTATCCAATTCATTCTTTTGAATATACTCATCAACCTCCGGTATTTTTCGCAAATCAAGCAGTGTGATATTGGGTCTCGAAAACACTTTAAATAGTTTATCGCCCTGACTCACTAAAGCCGAATTTTTTTCTTCTAAAATAGGATTCATCACTTGAGGTGAAAAACTGGTTTCTTTAAAAAACTTTACAAACTCGTCAGATTTTGATTCCTTTTCTTCCATACGCCGCATTCTGTTTTCTCCTGCCAAACCAATTTCGTAAGCTTTCGGCGTAAGTCTAAAATCTGCATTGTCCTGGCGTAAAAGTGTTCTGTACTCAGCTCTGGAAGTAAACATTCTGTAAGGCTCTTCTGTTCCTTTGGTGATCAAATCATCCACCAAAACGCCAATGTATGCTTCGTTTCTTTTTAAGATAAAAGGTTCTTTTTCATGAACTTTTAAGTGTGCATTGATTCCAGCCATTAAACCCTGTGAAGCAGCCTCTTCATAACCGGTGGTGCCATTTATTTGACCCGCAAAAAACAAGCCTTCAACCAATTTGGTTTCCAAAGTATGCTTGAGTTGTGTTGGTGGAAAATAATCATATTCTATCGCATAACCGGGTCTAAAAAATTTCACATTTTCAAATCCAACGACCGAGCGTAATGCTCTAAATTGAACATCTTCGGGCAGCGAAGTTGAAAAGCCGTTGACATAATATTCAACGGTATCCCAGCCTTCAGGTTCAATAAAAAGTTGGTGTCTGTCTTTATCTGCAAAACGATTGATTTTATCTTCAATGGATGGGCAATAACGCGGACCAATACTTTGTATTCTGCCATTAAACATGGGTGAACGATCAAAGCCCTCTCTCAATAAATCGTGGACTTGATTGCTTGTATAAGTCATATGACAGGAACGCTGCTTTTTAAGTGGCGCGGTAAGATCTGTAAATGAAAATTTATCAGGATGTTCATCTCCGGGTTGTTCCTCCATTTTAGAAAAGTCTAAAGATCGACCATCAACTCTTGGGGGGGTTCCGGTTTTCATTCTTCCGGAATCAAAACCAAGGTTTACCAGGTCTTCTGTTATTCCGGTTGAGGCTCTTTCGCCGGCGCGTCCTCCGCCAAATTGTTTTTCGCCAATATGGATTAACCCATTTAGAAAGGTTCCGTTTGTTAAAACCACAGATTTGGCATTTATTTCAATTCCTAATGATGTTTTAACGCCACATATTTTGTTATTTTTTACGATAAGCCCCGAAACCATTTCCTGATAAAAGTCAAGGTTGGGCGTTCGTTCAAGCATTAAGCGCCATTCTTCTGCAAATCGCATGCGATCACTTTGAACTCGCGGACTCCACATTGCAGGCCCTTTCGATTTATTAAGCATTTTAAATTGAATAGCCGTTTTGTCTGATACAATCCCGCTGTATCCGCCCATGGCGTCAATTTCTCGTACAATTTGTCCTTTTGCAATTCCTCCCATAGCAGGATTGCATGACATTTGTGCGATATTTTGAAGATTCATTGTTACCAATAGGGTTTTAGAGCCCATATTAGCGGCAGCAGCGGCAGCTTCTGAGCCAGCGTGCCCTCCACCCACAACAATTACATCATATTCTTTTTCAAACATTTAAAAATTACTTTTAGAGTGTTCCACGTGGAACAAAAGATCTTAATTTAAGGGTGCAAATATAAGCTAAAGTTCAGTAAATCAACAAATTAAAGTGCAATAATCTGAGAATCAATCAGATGGTTGTTTTACAAATTGAATTTTGATATGGCTTCATCTTCCTTTTGCCTCATTAGGTGCTTTTCTTCGGGTGATTTGTCTTTGTATCCCATAAAATGCAATATTCCGTGAATCATCACGCGCAAGAGTTCGTTTTCAAATGTCACTTTAAACTGTTTTGAATTTTCTTTTACCCGTTCTATCGAAATATAAATTTCTCCATTTAGAAGTTTTCCGACAGAATAATCAAAACTTATAATATCTGTTAACGTGTCATGTTGAAGGTATTCCAAATTGATTTTATGCAACGCGGCATCATCGCAAAAAACATAATTAATTTCTCCTAGAGTAAACTCCTCTTCTGCTATAATTTTTGTAATCCAGGATGAAATAGCAGCGTCATCTTGTAGTTGAAAATCAGATTCAGAAAAAAAATCAATCATTGGTTGTATTGAAATAGTCTTGAACTTTTTGCCTGTAAACAGGCCGCAGAGGCAGTTGTTGTCTGTTTAATATTTCAACGTTGTTAAAATATTTTTTTGCATTCTCAAGTAGTTTATCTGCTGGGCTTTGGTATTCAATTTCGTTTGTTCTCCCTTGACGTTTTTCATCTTCACCTTGTTGAAAAGCCGCTTTTTCTAACTTTAACAACTGGTGCTTGATGTCATTCATTTTTCTGAGTGTTTGTTGATTGAATCCTCTTTCCAAAAGCTCCTGCTCTACCTGTTCCATCTGCCTAATGAGATTCCGAGCATCTGACGGAAGCCCTTCTTGTTTTAACTTTTCCTCCAGCTGCATTCTGAGGAGTTGTTGTTGCTTGTAAATTTCAAACAGCATTTCATTCATTTGTTCAGATTCAAGCCCTTCACTTCCTTTGCCGTCTTTATTTCCATCACCGCTTTCACCTCCTTCACCATCGCCATCAGAACCGGTCTTTCCTTCTCCGTCACCTTCACCTTCACCTTCGCCTTGTCCTTCACCTTCGCCTTGTTGTTCTCCCTGTTCCCCTTGCTCGCCCGGGTTTGTGCCTTGTTTCATTTTTTCATTCAAGCTTTCTTGTTGCTTAATAATATCCGGCAATTGAAAACCTTTTCCTTTACCGCCTTCACCCTGGCCCATTCCCATTTGCATTTGCATTTGCATATTATTAAGTGCGTCTCCCAAGAGCACCGCCAAATCATTAGCGCCTGTTAATGCATATTGCTGAGAGGCTACGCCATTTCTGATACGGTTTTCGGCAAGCTCTTCTGTGGATTTATCTATGTTATAATGCACTTCTTCAATAAGGTCGTTAATAACCGTTCCGACCATTGGATTGCGCAAAGCCAGAGAAAAAAGACTGTCGTCAACATGTTGAAAGTTTTGTTTTAATTCACTTTGACGCACTAGTTTTTTACCAAATAGTGGATTGCCATAACGGGAATCTTTAAAATCTTCCATTAAACCCTCTTGAGAGAGTGAATAGACAACTAAATTGTCAAGGATTTGTCTGAGCATTTCAATGTCTTCCTGCTGACCTTCCATAGAGCCCGACGCCATCTGCATCTGCATTTGTTGGCTCATCTCGCGCATCTTTTCTGCTGCCTTCTTTTGCTTTTCCTTAGCTCCCTCTTGTTGTTGCTGTTCTAGTTTTTGTGTCGCTTCCTGTTGTTCTTGTTTTACCTCCTCTTCCTGTGCGGCATTGTCGGGAATGTCCAATGGGCTTTTTAACTGCTCATTTTCCTCTCTCAACTCTTCCATTTCCTTCTTATAATCTTCAAACTCTTTGTTTAATTCTTCTTGCTTTTCCTTGGTGTTGTTCTCTTTCGTTTCTTCAGAAAGTGCTTCCTGCTTTTCGGCAAGTTTTTCAAGTTCTTCTGCCAGCTTTTGGGTTTTCTTTTCGACGTAATAACGTTTCGTAAGCTCCAGGAGTTGCTCCAGATTGCGCTGTTGCTTTTTGTTTTGCTTGCTGAGTTCTTCCAGCTTTTCAAAAAGTTCTTCTTCGGCTATTTTTTCTTGTAACTTTTCTAATTCATCAAGAAGTTTTTCGTTTTCTTGCAAGCGCTCTTCATTTTCGTCAAATCGCTTTTGTAGCTCTTCTTTTTGCGGGTCGTTTTCTTTGTTTTCTTTCTGAAAGTTCTCCAAGTTTTCTTTTGCTTTTTCTGAAAACTTTTTCATCATTTCTTCCTGAAGTTTTTGGCGCTTTAAGAACTCTTCCAGTTTTTGTTTGTCGTTCCAATTGAGTTCGTTTTTCTCTTTTTGCATTCGTGAAAGTTCCTCCAGGTCTTTGCTTTGCTTTTCCATATCCTGAATTGTTTTGTCCAACCCCTGAATGGTTTCCTGTTGTTCTTTCAACTGTTGCTTCTCCAGTTCATCTTGAGTCAACTTTCGAAAGGAAAATGTGGTTGATTTGGTGCTTTTTGGAGCATTTATAGCGTCATTATCAAACACTTCAAAGTAATAACTGTACTCTCGACCTTCTTCAAGTGGCAAATCTCCCGGAAAGCCATGCAAGAACTGATCAAAGTTTCCTTTGTTAACCGGAAGTGCTAATTGTTGCTTGTTTTTGTCATTTCCTGATGGAAAATAAACAAGTTGAAGTTTTGTCAATCCATAATCATCTGAGACTCTTCCGAAAAAATAAGTCACCTGACTGTTCAGCGAGTCTTGTTTGGCTTCAACAGTTATCTCCGGAAATTGATCTTTTATGACATTGATTGAAAAAGCGAGGTTTTCATAGTCATTGAGCAAGTCATTTGAAGTTGAAATGGAATAGTCAAATTTTGAATATACGGGTTTTGAAAGTTCAAAGAGTGGTTTGTTGTCTTTAAAAAACAAAACAGAGTCTTGTGTGCTTAATTTTACTTTGTTGGTTTCACGGGTGTTTAATTTCCACTTGATGGTTGTTCCCTCGGGAACCGTTGCATTCCCGGTGCTTTTCAGGGTTTCATTGGTACGTTTTGTATAACGGGGATAGTTGAGTTCCATCTCAAAAGAGACCAATGTCGGCACTTTAACCACGTTAAGCGTGTATGGTTTTGAAGTTACACTGTTCGCCTGAAGCCTAAAGTTTAAGACCTCTGTGGGTTGCGAAAAAGTATATTGAAATTGCCCGGTTGCGGTTTGTTGTAAAAAATAGGTTTCGTTATTGTATAAAATCGATGCGGTTTCGGGAATGAGGTCTCCTGCAACACGCACATTGAGAACATAAGGTTTGTTTTCTAATGCGTCCAGTGACTCATTGACTACATAAAAGGTGAAGGGTGCCGGAGGTTCATAGGCCACGTTATAATTGACAACCCGCTCATAACTGCCTGAAAAAATTCCGGTATTGCCTGTGGCTGCAAAAAGAAGGACAATAACAACCGGAATGGCGGCATACTTCAGATATTTCAGGTTTTGCTTAAAATTTATTGCATTTGTAAACGGAATGGGGGTAAGTTCTTCTGATTTTTGTGAAATGCTAGCCAAAAGTAACTCAGACTCTTGCTGACTTTGCTTTAATTGAAGTAAATTGAGCAACTTATCATTGACTTGGGGAAAGTGGTTTCCAATAATTTTAGAAGCTTGTGTAAAATCAATTCCTTTTTGCAGTTTAAACAACTTAGCTAAAGGAAAAGCAATAAATCGTGCAAAAAGAGCGGATTCAACCAAAACAAACACCCAAAACAAAATCGTTCGTCCGGTTTGAGACAACCAGAGAAAATGCTCAATGAGCAGTGTCGCTATAAAATAAAGAAGGCCGACCGTAAAAAATAAAATAGCTCCCTTAATCAGTTCATTAGTGTAATATTTCCTAATAAACTGTTCTAGCTTGGATAATATGTTTTCAAAAGTATTCAAGGGCTTATGTGAGTCTGAACCGATAAAAATAGGAATAAAAGCTGTTGAAAACTAAAATTTATGAGGGTCTTAAATAAACTTTAACAGCAAACAGTCAAAGTTGATTAAAAACAACCGGAATAAGGCTGAAAGGCTTTCAAGATAGCCCTTTAATTGTATCTTTGTGGGAGAAAAAATTAAAAGACTTCATAATCACAAAAATATGAGCAATCATTCACAAGATTCAAGGTTAAACGCTAATGTTAGAGTGCGTTTTGCACCAAGTCCAACAGGGCCATTGCACATTGGCGGTGTACGCACCGCTTTGTTTAACTACCTCTTTGCCAAAAAACACGGAGGAACTTTTATTTTAAGAATTGAAGATACAGACCAAAATCGTTATGTTGATGGTGCAGAAGATTATATTATAGAAGCTTTAAACTGGTGCGGAATTCCCTTTGATGAAGGCCCCGGAAAAGACAAAGGTTTTGGCCCTTATCGCCAAAGCGAAAGAAAGCATCTCTATAAAAAATATGCAGAAGCTTTACTTAAATCAGGACACGCTTACTATGCTTTTGACACCAATGAACGTCTTGACTTCCACCGAAAGGACCACGAAGAAAAAGGAAAAACCTTTATTTATAACCATCATAACAGAGAAAAACTAGACAATTCTTTACGCTTAAGCGAAAATGAATTACAGGAGAGACTCAACGCTGGCGAGCCCTATGTTATACGTTTCAAGACCCCTGTAAACAAAACGCTTGAATTAAACGATATCATAAGGGGTAAAATGGAAATCGATACCAACATCCTCGATGACAAAGTGCTGTTTAAAAGTGATGGAATGCCTACATACCATTTAGCAAACATTGTTGATGACCATTTAATGGAAATCTCTCACGTTATAAGAGGCGAGGAATGGTTGCCTTCATTGGCGCTTCATCAACTCTTGTATGATGCTTTTGGATGGGAAGCTCCTGAGTTTGCGCATTTACCGCTGATTATGAAACCTGTTGGAAAAGGAAAATTAAGCAAGCGGGACGGTGATAAAATGGGGTTTCCGGTATTTCCGCTTCAATGGCGAACTGCTGACGGAGAACGCTACTCCGGTTACAGGGAAGACGGCTATTTGCCGGAAGCTATTGTCAATATGCTTGCCTTATTGGGCTGGAATCCCGGAACCGAAAAAGAAATTTTTAGTTTGGAAGAATTAGTTATTACTTTTGAACTGGAACGCGTTCACAATTCAGGGGCTAAGTTTGATCCCGAAAAAACAAAATGGTTTCAACACCATTATTTCCAGGAACTGAATGTCGAAGGCTTAAAACATCAATTTAAGAAACTTTTGGATCACAAACACATTACAAGCTCATTGCCATTGGAATCCATCATCAGTCTGGTAAAAGAACGTGCAACTTTTGTTGAGGATTTATGGGAACAAAGCCATTTCTTTTTCAAAGCGCCAATTGCTTATGATGAAAAAGCGGCCAATAAATGCTGGCAAGAAGAAACAGACAAGGTAATGCAAGCGGTTATTATGATTCTTGAAGAGTCTTCTCCGTTTACTCAGGATCATTTATCAAAAAAAGTAAAAAGCTGGATAACTGAAGCAGGTATTGGTTTTGGAAGAGTAATGCAGCCACTACGGCTTTCGCTCGTGGGCGAAATGAAAGGTCCTGACGTTTTTGCAATCATGGAAATTCTCGGAAAAGAAGAAACGGTAAAACGTCTTGAAAACGCAATTAAAAAACTGGGTTAAAAGTATGCCGTAACTCCCACAGTTAGTAAACTGCTATTGCCTTTAAAATCTGAGTTTTCAAGGTTTTGAGAATTGAGTTTATTCAGCACATTTGTCACGCCATATTGGTACTGTCCAAAAATTCTGAAGTTCCTAAAGCCGGCTGTTAATCCTGCGGCGAGATGGAAATTTGCTTTTGATACGTCTTCAATATCTATTGCCCTCACTGTGGTATATCCGTCAATAATATAATTTTCAAAAGCCGTGTCTTTTAGGGTAAGTTTTCCGTTTACATTCAAAATGGGTCCCACCTCAATACTTAAATGTTCTCTAATTATTTTATAACCCCATAAAACAGATATTTGAACAGACTGCATATGGTAATCAAGAACTTCCTTACTCCCTCCCACCGGTGCACTGCTGGCTGAAATTCCGATTTTGGTATCATAAAAGGCAATTCCATAAATCATATCAAAATTATTGTACACATTACCCCTCATTTGAAAGCCCAGCATATAGCTTTCCCGACTTGTTGTTATGAAGTCATCTGTATTTATGTCATACAGAGTTAAGCCTCCTGAGACCCCTATCACGTTAAATTCTTTGAAGTTTTTTTGAGCATATAATGAGACTTGTCCGAGTAACAAAATCGCGGTAATTATGGGAAAAATATTTTTCAAAATCTAAAGGTTAAAATGCGCCCAAAAGTAAACTTAATTTTCGTAAATTTAATGTTCAAAAAAATAATATCAAATTATGGGAAACATTTTAATCATTGTGGGACTCATTGTCCTCCTTTTATTGGTTCTTGGAACCTTTTTTATTGTAAAACAACAAACTGCAGGGATTGTTGAGCGTTTTGGAAGATTTACTAGTGTAAGAAAATCAGGATTGCAGCTTAAAATTCCGTTAATCGACAGAGTTGCCGGGAGAATCAACTTAAGAGTACAACAACTTGACGTAATTGTGGAGACAAAAACGAAAGATGATGTATTTGTTAAGCTCAAAGTTTCTGTACAGTTTAAAGTTATTGAAGAAAATGTGTACAACGCCTTTTACAAACTGGAATATCCACACGACCAGATTACTTCATACATTTTTGACGTTGTGCGAGCTGAAGTACCTAAACTGAGACTTGATTATGTTTTTGAACGAAAAGACGATATCGCAAATGCAGTAAAAAAGGAGCTCAATGAAGCAATGACTCGCTATGGCTATGATATCATTAACACATTGATTACAGATATTGACCCAGATCAGCAGGTTAAAAACGCAATGAACCGCATTAATGCCTCAGAAAGAGAAAAAACTGCAGCCGAATTTGAAGCAGAAGCACAACGAATCAAAATTGTAGCTAAAGCCCGTGCAGAAGCAGAAAGCAAGCGTTTGCAGGGTCAAGGAATTGCAGATCAGCGCCGTGAAATTGCCCGCGGTCTTGAAGAAAGTGTCAATGTGCTCAACAACGTGGGAATTAATTCTCAGGAAGCGTCAGCTTTGATTGTCGTCACACAGCATTATGATACTTTACAATCTTTGGGTGAAGAGACCAACTCAAACTTGATTTTACTGCCCAATTCGCCACAAGCGGGAAGTGATATGCTCAACAATATGGTGGCTTCATTTACTGCCTCAAATATGATTGGCGAGCAAATGAAAAAGGATAAAACGGTTCAAAACCAGAAGGAGAGCGATTCAAAACCTAAAAAACAATAACTTCAAGAAATCAATTGGTTTAAAACAAAAATGCCCGAAAAATATTTCGGGCATTTTTTATTTTCTGCTTCTACCAAAGGGTAAAAGCTTGTGTATAATCCTTCCATAAAGAATCTTTCTCACCACCGATATGCCTAAGTCTAAAGCTATATTAGTTGGTGATACAGCATCTTTAATTAAGGTGACGTTCTGCTTTATTTTCTCCTTATCAATCTGCGCCTGAAGTTTGTAAATTTCAAGCTCTCGGTTGATTTCGTCAAACGAACTATATGTTTTAAGTTTAGTCATTGAAAAATATTTTAGAAGTACTTTTTAATACGACTCTTTCAAGTCGTTTTTTTCCAAAAATCGCAACCAAAATAAAGACAAGCAAATAAAAACCCGCAACAATGAAAAATCCATCGCTGGTGCTTCCATAAACTTCGCCGATGAGGTAGGCCACTCCAAAAGAAACAAAAAACAAAAGCAATAAAGCAATAGATCCTAACAATGAAAGTCTAAGAACGGTGACAAACGTCTTTGTCGTCTTTTTGTATATATCAAGCTTGTGGAACTCTATCGAGTTTTTGACAAAAGATTCCAGGTTACCTTGAACATCCTCTACGTTGTCGGTTATTTTTTCAAACACTTTGAATGATTTTGGTTAGTAATATTTGCGTCTTTGATTAGGCTTTTTTCTGCAACTTAGTGTTTTGTTTTCTCAAATCCTCCAGCTTTTCTTCCAGAGCTTTTAAAACATCATCAGCCTTATAGCTCGCGCTGGAGATGGTATCTTCAAGTTTTTCTTCAAAACTCATTCGAGCTGCGCTTGCTTTGTTTCCTAATGCTTTGGTTGTTTCTTCAAGTTTTTTGGTAAGTTCTTTTTGAGCTTTTTTTGCACTTTTGCTTATATTGTCTCTTGTTTTTGAACCTTTCTCTGGTGCATAAAGAATTCCAATACCTGCACCAATTGCTGCTCCTGTTAAAAGTGCTAATACTGTTTGTCCTGTGTTATTTGCCATAATTTTAATTTTTTATGTGTTAATGATTAATATATTTACAAGGTACGCATTATTAAACGGAATTATTGTTAATAACCGGTTAATAAATAAAAGTTTGTTCTTAAAATTTTAACATATTTAATCGGCTTTTGAGCCCCAAGAATCACGCAAACCAACAGTTTTATTAAAAACGAGCTTGCTTTGAGTGCTTTCTTTGTCAACAGCAAAATAGCCAATGCGTTGAAACTGATAAACTTCCTCTGGTTTTACGTCTTTTAAACTAGGTTCTAAATAACCTGTTGTAATTTGAAGAGAGTCTGGGTTTATAAATTCCATAAAATCTTTTTCTTTATCAGTATCGGGTGATTCTACAGAGAAAAGACGGTCATACACGCGAATTTCAGCAGGAATTGCGTGTGGAATGGAAACCCAGTGGAGCGTTCCTTTTACTTTGCGTTGAGAGGCTTCGGTGCCGCTTCCGCTTCGGGAATCAGGGTCATAGGTGCAATATATTTCGGTTATGTTGCCGTCTGCATCTTTAACAACGCTTTCGCCCTGAATGATATATGCGTTTTTGAGTCGCACCTCTTTTCCAAGTGTGAGCCTGAAAAATTTTCGGTTGGCTTCTTCTTTAAAATCTTCTCTTTCAATGTAAAGCTCACGCGAAAAAGGCACTTGTCTGCTTCCGGCGCTTTCATCCTCAGGATTATTTTCGGCGTCAAGCCACTCTTCTTTGCCCTCGGGATAATTTGTAATCACCAGTTTTACGGGGTCAAGAACCGCCATAACACGTGGAGCGATTTTGTTTAAATCTTCTCTCACACAAAACTCCAAGTGAGAAACATCAACCAGATTGTCTCTTTTTGCAATTCCAATACTGTCTGCAAAATTTCTAATGGATGCCGGGGTGTAACCTCTTCTTCTAAGCCCTGAAATTGTGGGCATTCTGGGATCATCCCAACCTGAAACTACGCCTTCCTGAACCAGTTTGAGGAGTTTGCGTTTACTTACGACTGTGTGACTAACATTTCTTCGCGCAAATTCACGTTGTTTGGGTCTCACCTTGTTTGGATCGATAATTTGGTCTAAAAACCAATCATACAACTCTCTGTGAGGAAGGAATTCAAGAGTACAAAGGGAATGTGATACTTGTTCAACATAATCGCTTTCACCGTGTGCCCAGTCATACATGGGGTAAATTTTCCAATGACCTGCCGTGCGGTGATGGTGTTTGTGAAGCACACGATACATGACAGGGTCACGCATTAGCATATTAGTAGAACTCATATCAATTTTAGCTCTTAAAACGTTTGCTCCCTCTGGGGTTTCGCCGTTTTTCATTTTTTCAAAGAGCGTTAAATTCTCTTCAATACTTCTATTTCTGAAAGGGCTATTTGTACCCGGTTCTGTGGGTGTTCCTTTCTGGGTTGCCATTTCTTCAGAAGTTTGAGAATCTACATAGGCTTTTCTGGCTTTAATCATTTTAATGGCCCAATCATATAATTCCTGAAAATAATCTGAAGCATAGCACTCTTTGTCCCATTCAAAACCTAGCCATTCTACATCTCTTTTGATGGCATCTACATATTCTTGTTCTTCTTTTGTGGGATTGGTATCATCAAACCGGAGGTTTACCGGTGCATTGTATTTTAAGCCCAAACCAAAATTTAGACAAATAGAAGTGGCATGCCCCAGGTGTAAATATCCATTGGGTTCCGGCGGGAAGCGAAAACGCAATTTATCATTTGGAAATCCTCCTTTTAAATCGTCTTCTATGATGTGCTCAATAAAATTGAGTGATTTTTCTGCTGTTGACATAATAAATTTTTGAAGTGCAAAGGTATTAAAATTATGGTTTTAAGTGGCTTGCTCTTGACAACAAGTTCTATCTTTGTTTTTAAATAAACTTTTTTGCTTTGGGAGTTATAAGATTAAAACGAATTAAAATTTATGCCTATCACGGTTGCCTTGTTGAAGAAGGGAAAATTGGCTCTGATTATCTCGTGGATTTAAAAGTAAAAGCCAGCCTGGCAGAAGCTGCAAACACCGACTCTTTAAAGGACACAGTTGATTATGTGCATCTAAACCGCATCGTAACAGAGGAAATGGCCATAAGATCTAAATTACTGGAGCACGTGGGCAAGCGTATCATCGACCGAATCTTTAAAGAACTTTTATTGGTCAACGAAATTAAGGTTCAGGTATCAAAAGTGAATCCGCCTATTGGTGGCAACGTTGCCGAAGTGGTTGTGGCAATGAAGGCAAAGCGCTAATTTTAATTTATAGATAGTATTTGAGTTTAAAATTTTTTACATTTGCAAACTCAGTTAACGAGATATCCACTTACGTGGATTTAAAGGGCATCGTGGCCGAGTGGCTAGGCGCCGGTCTGCAAAACCGTTTACTCCGGTTCGAATCCGGACGATGCCTCAAAAATAAAACTCCTTCATTGAAAGATGAAGGAGTTTTTTAGTTTAATCAGTTTCCTTAGAAGCCTCGCGGTGGATTATGCCCAACCTTTATAGAAAGATAAAAGTTTATTTAAATAGTAGGTATCCTTCGTTCTATTTGATCTTCAATAGTATCGTTTAATTGATTTGGAAAAGTACCTTTGACTAAAAGTACCCCGCCCGATACTATAATGATAATGCTAATGATGCGCTTTGCGACGTAAATACGATAAGGAGTTAATCTTTTATTGAGTTTTTTTGCTGCGACTATTTTAAAAATATCGACAAATAAATAAGTCCCTAGAATTGCTCCAAAGAAAAAGGTAATGCGCTTCGTTTCCATATCCAGCTGCGGACCAAAAACAATCAAAACACCCAACCAAAACCCAAGTACTCCAATGTTTATAAAGTTTAAGAAAAATCCTTTTATGAACAATTCAATGTAATTGTTCTTTTTAATAACTACAATTGTAGGGTCTTCCTGATTGAGGTAGCTCTTTTTATTTTTTATAAGGGAAATAATTCCATAAGTTACAAAGAGCGCTCCTCCAAAGATATAGAGTGCCGGGTCGTCTTTAATTTTTTGAAGTAATTGATTGGTACTGAAATAAGCAATTAAAATAAAAACAATATCTGCAAAGACAACTCCTAGGTCTAAAGCAATGGCAGCTCTGACGCCTTTAACGGCGCTGGTTTCAAGAAGCACAAAAAAAACAGGGCCAATTAAAAACGCGAGAAAAAAACCTAGTGGAATTGCTGTGAGTAAATCTTCAATCATTTACATATATTCAGGTTAACAAAACTAGGGAATCTTGTTCAACATAAAAAACAGTCTAATTTTCAACATCATCACGACTGCCTAACAGAGTAAAATCTAGTTGTTTTTTAACTAAATCGGCTTGTTTTACTTTTACATAGACCTCGTCACCCAGCTGATAAACCTTCTTGGTTTTACTGCCAATAACAGCATATTCTTCTCTGTCAAATGTGTAGTGATCATCTCTGAGCTCACGCAAGCTCACCATACCTTCACATTTGTTTTCAATGATTTCAATATAAATTCCCCATTCTGTGACGCCGGAAATGACACCAAGAAACTTTTCGTCTTTATGGTCCACCATATATTTAACCTGCATATACTTGATACTATCACGTTCTGCATTGGTAGCCAGACTTTCCATATCGCTGGAATGACGGCATTTTTCTTCGTAAACGTCTTCTTGTTGTGAAGGTGTTCCGTCAAGATATAATTGAAGGAGGCGATGAACCATTACATCCGGATAACGACGAATGGGCGATGTAAAATGGGTGTAAAAATCAAATGCCAAACCATAATGACCAATATTGTGAGTGGTATATTCTGCCTTGCTCATCGTTCTAATTGCAAGGGTATCAATTAGATTTTGTTCTTTTCTTCCTTTTACGTCCACAAGTAGTTTGTTTAAGGAAGCGTTTGTTGTCTTCCTGTCTCGTGTATTGATTTTGAATCCAAATTGCTTGATGATATTACCCAGAGCGGCTAATTTTTCATCATTGGGTTCGTCGTGTACACGATATACAAAGGTTTTTTTTGGGTTTTGTTTTCCTATAAATTCAGCTACTTTTTTGTTGGCTAGCAGCATAAATTCTTCGACAAGGTGATTGGCTTCTTTACTTTCTTTAAAGAAAACTCCTTCCGGATTGCTCTCCTTATCAAGTATAAATTTAACTTCAACTTTATCAAAAGATATAGCGCCGTTTTGCATGCGTTTTCGACGCATTGTTTTCGCTAGCTTATTCAGGGTTTTTATCGCATCAACTATATTTTCTTTTACGTGATATTTTTCGCCGCTGAGCGAGATTTCTGCAGGGATTTCTCCTTTTCCGGTTTCAATAATTTGTTGTGCTTCTTCATAAGCAAAACGAGCATCACTATATGTGACGGTTCTTCCAAACCAATTTTTTTTAACCTCTGCTTTTTCATTGATTTCAAAAACTGCCGAGAACGTGTATTTTTCTTCATTAGGTCTTAGTGAACAGGCAAAATTTGATAACACTTCAGGAAGCATAGGAACCACACGATCAACCAAATAAACAGAGGTAGCACGTTCAAAAGCTTCATCATCTAAAATCGTGTTGGGCTGCACATAATGTGCTACATCAGCAATGTGAATTCCAATTTCATAATTCCCATTCTCCAATACCTCAAAGCTAATGGCATCATCAAAATCTTTAGCATCTGCCGGGTCAATAGTAAAGGTGAGTGTGTCGCGCATATCCCGGCGTTTCTTAACCTCAGACTCATTGATAGCTGTGTCAATATTTTCGGCGAAAGCTTCAACTTCCGGTGGGAAATCATAAGGCAATCCATATTGAGCCAGGATGGAGTGAATTTCTGTATTGTGCTCTCCCGGTTTTCCGAGCACTTTGATGACCGTTCCAAAAGGAGAATCTGCTTTTTCAGGCCATTCATCCATTCTTACCAGCACTTTATCACCTTGTTGTGCATCACCAATTTTATCTTTGGAAATAAAAATATCGGTGTACATTTTTCCATCTGAAGTAGATACAAAAGCAAAATTTTTCTGAATGTCAATAACACCAACAAATTCGGTTTTATTTCGTTTGATAATGTTGGTAATTTCGCCTTCGAGTTTTGCGTTTTTTCTCCGTTTGAAAATATAGATTTCGACTTCATCACCGTGCAGACCTTTATTAATATTTTTATTTGTTATAAAAACATCATCTTCCAGACCTTCTACTATTACATAACCTTGCCCTCTGGCGGTCATGTCAAGTCTTCCGGTGTGGTATTGATTACCTTTTTTAATACGGTATTTTCCTCTTTCTATTTCCTCAATTTGTTCTTTTCCTTGAAGATCTTTTAGTTTTTTAATAATTTGATTTCTACTACTGGCATCATCAACACCAAGTTTAGCACCAATTTGTTTATAGTTAAAAAGTGTTGTGGGATTTAAAAGAAGTATTTTTAAGATACTTTCTGACAGATTTGGAATCTTATTATTTGAGTTTTTTCGTCTTTTCTTTGAAGTCATGCATTGTATTTTTTTAAGATGTTAAAATTACGTCATATTTGTGAAAGTATCTCATTATCACGGCAAAGATTTAGTATCTTAGATAGATTGAACTTATTTTTATAAAAATGAAAAACTTTGTTGTAGCTGCAATATTTACTTACGCACACGAATTTGCAGTTTTGCGATTGATTCTTGAGCAAAAAGAAATTTCTCATTTCTTTCAAAATGAAACGATGTTGAGTGTACTTCCTTTTCACTCTCTCGCTCTGGGCGGAATTCGATTACTAGTTCATCCAAATGATCTGGATGAAGTGCATCAAATTATAGACGACTTAAAACATAATAAAGATTTACACGTAGTTTAAGGTTATCAACAACTATATACTATCTATTATTTTTATTTTAAAATTTAAAAAAGAAAATGATGCCTATTATACTCTGTTAATTTGTAGTATAACTTTTTAGAAAATAGCTTTGATTTTTAGTTATGACTAATTTTAAACTATTTATAAACAGTTTATATCTATTTAAAGGTATTGAAAGTAAGTGATTTTAGATAAAAAATTAACAGTTGTCAACAAGTTGAATAAACAATCAATTTTTAATAATTTTTACAAGCTTTATAGTTTACATCTTCCTTTTTAATGGGAATATCTTTAGTAGAAAAAATAAGAACTATTTTAGATAAAATCAGAATAAATTACAAAGGTAAAACTAGATTTAAAAAGCAAGAACTTTTTATCTTTTTCAATCTGTAATTATAAACAAAATAGATAAACTAATAATTACCTAAATATTAAGCAATTGTAAATAGAAATTAACAATGGAATCTTTAGCTGTTAATAAGAGAGGTTTTGTATTTTTGTTACCCAAACTCACCTAAATAAAACACCATGAAAATAGCCATAGGAAACGATCACGCAGGAACCGAATATAAATTTGAAATCATCAACTTATTAAAAGAACGAGGAATTGAAATCATCAATCATGGAACCGATGAAGAAAGTAGTGTTGATTACCCAGATTTTATTCATCCGGTTGCAAATGATGTTGCCCAGGGAAAAGTTGATTTAGGAATCATTATTTGCGGAAGCGGAAATGGCGCCTCTATGACCGCAAACAAACACCAAAAAGTACGCTCAGCACTTTGTTGGACAAAAGAAATCACTGAACTGGCACGCCTTCATAACGATGCAAATATATTAAGTCTTCCGGCGCGGTTTATATCAAAACAACAAGCTTTGGAAATGGTAAAAGTCTTTTTAGATACTCCGTTTGAAGGAGGAAGACATCAAAATCGAGTTCATAAAATAGCGTGTAATTAATTTTTAACTACTTCTTATGGGTCACGACCATCACCATCACAAATCTTCACAGGTTAAAGGAAGTAGGGTTTTATTTTCAATTGTTTTAAATTTACTCCTCACAGTTGCCCAGCTTATTGGCGGGATAATTTCCGGAAGTTTGGCGCTTATTTCAGATACCCTTCACAATTTTAGTGATGTAGTTTCTCTTTCCATCAGTTATATAGCCAACAAACTCATAAGAAAAGAAGCCTCTTACAAGCGCACTTTTGGATACAAACGTGCCGAGATTATGGCGGCTTTTATCAACTCCTCTACAATTGTTGTTGTGGCTTTTTATTTAATTTATGAAGCCATTCATCGTTTTATAACTCCTCAGGAAATTGGAAGTGATATTGTAATCTGGATGGCCTTACTGGGAATAGCTGTTGATGGTTTTAGCATGCTGTTACTAAAAAAAGACTCAGATAAAAACATGAATATGAAGTCTGCATATTTACATATGCTGTCAGACTTAGCTTCTTCAGTTGCGGTATTAATTGGCGGATTGTTGATGAAATTTTATGAAATTTGGTGGGTAGATGGTGTTTTAACGCTTATAATAGCGCTCTATCTTATTTATGTGGGTTATGATTTATTAAAAAAATCGTTTAAAGTGTTGATGCTTTATACTCCCGAAGAGGTTAAGGTAGAAGAAATTACCAAAAAAGTAAATGAATTACCCGGCATCAAAAGCATGCACCACATACATATTTGGCAACTCAATGAAGATGAAGTGCATCTCGAAGCACACTTAGAGTTTAACGAAGACGTAAAAATTTCTGAGTTTGACCGCCTGCTTTTAGAACTGGAAGAACTTTTACTTCAAAACTTTGGTATCAACCATATCACCATCCAACCGGAGTTCCAAAAAAATGAAAAGAGCAAAGCTGTGATTGTGCAGGATTAAATAAAAAAGCAATGACTTTAGATTTTCAAACAAAACCATTTTCAAAACTCACAATCAATGAGCTTTATGACATCCTTCAACTTCGCAGTGAGGTGTTTGTCGTTGAGCAGGATTGCGTCTATCAGGACATCGATGGAAAGGACGAAAAAGCCCTTCACATGTTTGCATACAAAAACAAAGTACTTGTTGCCTACGCCCGACTTTTTGGTCCCGGTGATTATTTTGAGGACGCAAGTATTGGCAGAGTAATTATTAAAGAAAATGAACGCAAATATGGCTATGGACACCAATTAATGGAAGCCGCAAACAAAGCTGTTGAAGCCCATTTTAATGCCTCAAAAATTCATCTTTCAGCGCAGCAATACCTCATTAAATTTTACAATACACACGGTTATAAAGAAGTGGGTGAAGGGTATTTGGAAGATGGAATTCCACATATTGGTATGGAAAAACAATAAACTACCCCTTCGTCTTAATCCTTTTATCAAATGGAATTTTCAATTGATAGATTATATCTTCATCAGTGCTGTCATCGACTAAATCTACCCCATACCTTATTTTTTTAGTATCGTCATAAACAAAAGTCTTAAAAATGCGATCCCAAAAGGAAAACATATTTCCAAAATTGGTATCAGTCCAAGGCATTTCCCAATGGTGGTGAAATTTGTGCATATTGGGTGTTACAAACACATAACTAATGGTTTTATCGACTTTCCCAAGGTTGATATTGGCATGTGTGAAATACGTAAAAAACACACTCAAAATGCGGTAAATAAGATAAAAGGCTATAGGCATTCCCATAATCAAAACAGCAAAAAGTGCAAAGGTTTCCCTTATTACAAAATCTAAGGGATGATGCCGGGTGCCTGTGGTGACATCAACTTTGGTGTCGCTATGGTGAATAATATGCAAACGCCACATCCATTTTACTTTATGCAGCAGATAATGCACGCCATACTGAGCGATAAAATCCAATGCTAAAAGCGCTAAAAGCAGCTCGACCCAAACCGGCCAATCCACCAAATGTAATAAACCAAATTGTGCCGTATCAATCCAATAAAAAACTCCTAAAGTAAGCGCTCCAAAACCCACATTAATCAACATCGTAAAAATCAAAAAGGCAAAATTAACCTTAGCGTGCTTCCATTTTTTATAGTTGATTTTCACCAAGGCATAATACCCTTCCAAAATCCAAAAAACAGCCAACACACCCACTACCCAGAGCAGTCGCATCCAGATGGGCATTTCTTCAAAAAATTGGAGGAGGGAGGTCATTAGTCCATTATTTCAAAATACGTTGATACCTGTTTGCGTCTTTTAAAATAGCCACCGCTTCTTTGATTTCGGGATTATTAACCACCTGATATTCATACAGTCCTTCACGATAGAAATAGCGCTTAATAATTTCATCAGAGAGTAGTGACATGATTTCGGCTTTTTTATCTTGTAACTCGCGATCTTTCGCTCTGCTGATATCCTGCAAAAGGGCGTTGTAACTTTTCTCAATATCCTGCTTTATGTTTTCTTCTTCAGCTTTTTTGATGGCTGTATTTAAGAGACTTTCTGTTTCGGTTTCAAAGGTGAAATTTGTACGATTCAGATAACTTAAAAAATCATTGTAATCCTTTTCGCTAAAGCGAAAGTTTTTCCAGTCGCTGTGTTGATTTTTATAATAGTATTCTGTGGCAAAGTCAAAAATACTATTCGCTTTCAAAAGTGCTGTCGTAATGGGACTGAAAACAGCTGTTGGAAGTTCCACATCTGGAAGAATTCCGCCACCGTCATAAACGGTTCTTCCGCCTTTTGTTTTAAACTCATTAAAAGTATCGGGAGTTGCGCGAATGGGATCGCCAAATTCATCTCTGTTAAAATAATCCTCTGCCTGAATACATCGTCCGCTGGGGGTATAATATTTTGAAATCGTCACTTTGATTTGAGTACCGTATGTAAGTTTTTTTGGACGCTGGACAAGTCCTTTGCCAAAACTTCGTGCGCCCACAATCACACCTCTATCTAAATCCTGAATGGCCCCGGAAACAATTTCGCTGGCAGAAGCACTACGACCGTTTATCAAAACCACCAGCGGTATTTCAGTATCAACCGGCTCAAAGGAGGTTCTGAAGGTTTGGTTGTATTTTTCAATGTTTGACTTTGTGGTGGAAATAATTTCACCTTTAGGCACAAAAAGATTCACGATATTAATGGATTCACGCATCAAACCACCCGGATTTCCACGTAAATCAAGAACAATACTAGTGGCACCTTGCTTTTTAAGCTCAACGAGCGCTGCTCTAGTTTCAGTTGTCGTTTTTGGATTAAAAGCACTTAGCACTATATAGCCCACATTGCCTTGCATTAAGGTATAAAAAGGCACCGCTTTTTCTGTGAGTGCTGCTCTTGTTAAGGTCGCGGTTTGGGTTTTTCCCAGACGTCTGTATGTAACAGTTACTTCAGATCCGGGAGCTCCACGCAGCAATTCGCCGGCATTGTCATCAAAACTGGCAACGGTCACGTCACCAATTTTTACTATTTCGTCACCGGCTTTGAGTCCGGCTTTGTCTGCAGGCCCCTCTTTCCAGGGCTCAATAATGATTAATTTTTCTTTTTGGGCACGCACAGAGGCGCCAATTCCTGTGTTTGACCCTGTTTGATTGATTCTCGCCTCCACTACATCTTGTTCATTGTAATAAACGGTGTAAGGGTCGAGTTGCTCCAGCATTCCTTTGATGGCATTATTCATCAGTTCTGCCGGTACGGTTTCATCAACATAATTCATATTGACCTCCTTATAGAGGGTGGTAAAAATTTCAATTTGCTTGGCAATTTCAAAAAAATCACTTTTAAAACTCCAGGTTCCCAAGGCGATAACGAAAGCTATGAGAGGTAGTACTATTTTCTTTTTCATTCTAAAGTTTTTGCTTACGCGAAAGCGTAAATGCTATTATTCTTAGATTTTCTTTTTCCTTTTAAGGTATTTTCTCACCCCAAAAACGGCGAGCAACAAGATAACAAAAAACGGCCAAATATGAAGCAGCCCCAGGAAAAATAACGAAATCCCGTTCCAGCCGGATTTGATTGCGTTCCACATTTTTTGCCCATAAGAGGTTGTGATTCCTTTGTCTGTGGTGGTTTTGTAAAAATAAAGGTGTATGGTGCTATATGAAACCTGATTTTGAAGGTAATTGAGACGGCCTTGACGGGCTTCAATTTCTTCTCTTATGTTGGAGAGTTCGCGCTCAATCTCTAGCATTTCTTTAACTGTTTTGGCTTGCTTTAAAAGTTCCAAATAGCGGTTTTCCAATTCACGTTTTGCTTTGAGGCGTGCTTCAATGTCAACATATTCTTCAGAAACGTCTTGTTGTGTGATGTCGTTTTGGTCAAAATAAGCCACTCCTTGTGAAATGGAGTCAATCAACATGTGAAAATGTTCTGCCGGAATGCGAATGGTCAGGTTGCGAAACTCTTCATTGTATCCCTTGCCTGAACGGTCGCTTTGCAGGATTCCGTTGTAACGGGAAACGAGTTGTTTTACTTTGCTGTGGGTTTTTTCTAAATCCCGGGTTTCAAACCGAAGATTTCCGGTCTTGATGATTTTTTGTTCTTGCAGCACTTGCGAGGCACTTGATTTTTCAGAAACTTCAATTGAAGAAGCCGGCGCTATGTCACTATAAATTTCGCTTTCTTCATAAGCATTGCCGCTCGAATCACTTGTTGTGTTTGAACAGGCGAGTATCATACTAAAAATAAAAAGAGAGATTGTTTTCATAATTGACACAATTTGATGGGATAAGCCTGAACTTAAATAACGTACCAATCTAATTTTTAGTTTGTTCTGTAAATTTATTCATCAGCTTTTTTATGCTCGCATCCAGTTGATGAAAATGGGGTATTTCTTTTCCCACATACAAAAACAACAGGGCATATTTTTTGGAAGAGTTTTCTATAATAAGATGTTTATTGAGCCGAAAGGCTTCTCTGAGGAGTCTCTTTATTTGATTACGATGCACAGCAAGCCTGAAATTTTTCTTAGATACTGAAACTGCCGTTTTTGTGTTTTCGGTTTCGGGTAATTCAATATAAAACAAGCGCAAAGGAAAAAACCCCACCGATTTCCCTTCGGTAAAAAGGGATTCGATGACTTTTCTGCTTTTGAGTTTTTCTGCTTTTGAATAGCTGAATTTCATATGGTAAAGGTAGTAAATCGCCCTTTAACTCACCCGAAGAGGAAGAATAATTACTGACATCAACCCCCTGCGAAAGTTTGATATTACTCCCCTCCTTCAGATGTGCTAGGAGAGGCCTCATACAAATTATCCTCATAATTCACATCGGCCATCAATCTGGTAGCATCAATAATCATTGCAACTATATTTTCTTTTGGTGCATCAATTTCAAAGGTATAAGTTGGGTATGCCCAAGGCCAATCTTCCAAAACCGTACGCTTTAGGTTTGGAAACGGATTTTCTTTAACTCCTCTAATCATCCTAAGTGGGATGTAAAAAGACTCGTTTGTATTGTCTTTATAAACCACATAAAAATCGATGGGCATAGGCATTAAGCCCTTTCGCGAAAGCGTTATCAGCGTTTTTCCGTCTTTTTCTTCTATGTTTTCAATCGCATAATCGATGGTGTTTGTGGTTTGCGTCCAATCCAGCAAATACCAACCCAATTGAAAGCCGGATACTTTTTCAGCTGTGCGAATGAAATTATTGGGCGTGGGATGTGTAAATTTAAAATCGTTGTAAAAACGTTTAATTGTTTTGGCTAGATTTTCTTTACCTATCACATATTCAAGCTGTGCTAAAAACACAGCTCCCTTAGAATAGGATGCAGCACCATAAACCCAGTTTTTATCATAACGATCAGCGTGGGTTGCTTGGGGTTGTTCTTCCCCACTGTTTGCCATTCTTGTATAGCTTCTGTAAGACCCTTCGTGAGGAAATTCTTTGTTTTGTTCCATCACTTCATTCATTGCTTTTGAGCTTATGTAGGAAGTAAAACCTTCATCCATCCACTCGTGTTTGGACTCGTTAAAGGCCAGGACAAACTGAAACCAGCTGTGTGCCACTTCGTGAGCCGTCACACCCACCAGACTGTTGAAATTCCGTTCGCCCGTAATGAGAGTTGACATTCCATACTCCATACCACCATCACCTCCTTGAATTACTGAGTATTGTTTGTAAGGATAGTCGCCAATGTGTTTGTTGAAGTACTCAAAAAGCGCCACAGTTTTGGGTTGCAGGTTTTTCCAGTTTTCCAGTATTTTGGGATTGTTTTTGTATAAAAAATGCAGGGTTATTCCGTTGGGTCCTTCAATGCGATCGTGAAGGTATTCATCGTCTGCCGCCCACATAAAATCGTGTACATCCGGGGCAATAAAATGCCAGGTAAGTTTGCGATTTTTTTTGTGTTTTACTTCTTTGGTGATATCATTTTGGTAGCCATGACCAATTTCGTTAGGGTTTTGTAGATATCCGGTTCCGCCCAAAGTGTATTGATTGTCGATGGTAATTTTTACGTCAAAATTTCCCCACACGCCTTGAAATTCGCGGCCAATATAAGGATCAGCGTGCCATCCTTCAAAGTCATATTCGGCAAGTTTTGGATACCATTGAGACATAGAAAGGGCTACGCCTTCTGCATTGTTTCTTCCGCTGCGGCGAATTTGCACCGGCACCTGCGCATCAAAATCCATGGAGAATATTGCTTTTTCACCCGGAAGGATGGGCGTGTTGAGATCCACTTCGAGTATGGTTCCTACGGTTTTATTTTGAACCGGAGCACCATTTTGGCGCAAGCTGTTTACTTTTATGTATCCAATTTCATCGGGCTGAAGCTCAGAAATGCGGTCACCTACACGCCTGTCAGGATCTGTGATGGTGCGCGAGCGCACGTCCATTTCGCTTCCCGGCTGAAAAGCATTAAAATGCAAGTGGTAAAAAACCCGACGCAAAGTGTCCGGCGAGTTGTTTGTATAAACGAGTTCCTGCTTGCCTTTGTATTGGTAGTTGTCCACATCCACATCAATTTCCATTTTGTAATCGACCTGTTGTTGCCAGTAGTTGGGTCTGTCCACCTGTTCTAAGTAGTTGTGGTATTGTTGGGAGAAACCATTTGTAATCAATATAGAAGCTAAAAGGAATCCTAATATGTTTTTCATTTTGAGTGTTATTTTGAATTTGTAATTTTTTCAGCCATTATAAAAGCATTATACATATTTATCATTTTCCCAGATTTTGAGATTTCGGAAAACCGTTTTTTATTGTCTGGCTCGCCACCGAGAATTACTGTTTGGCTGGAAGATAAGCCACTATCCATCAAAATTTGTTTTACTTGATTGGCAGAAAGTTGTGGATAGTAAGAACGGAGCATCGCAGCAACACCGGCAACTGCAGGAGCAGCCATTGAGGTGCCCATCTGGAATTCATATTCGTTGTTTGGAGTTGATGACCATATTTGCACTCCGGGAGCAAACACATCCACTTGATTTTTTCCATAGTTTGAAAAAGAGGCAATCATCTCTGAACCGTATTTTGGAGCCAAAGCACCTACGCTTAAGAAAGCATTAGAAAACTCATCAAAGTTAGTGGTTTGGTCGTTGGGATACACTTGGATTGTATCGTCATCTAAATCAAAGCCGTCATTTCCGGAAGCATTGACGATGAGTACATCGTTTTGAGCGGCATATTTAATAGCGTCATAAACCCACTCGGGGTTTGGAGAGTAAAACTTCCCGAAACTAGTGTTGATTACCGTGGCACCATTATCCACCGCATAGCGAATGGCAAGTGCGATGTCCTTGTCATATTCATCGCCATCGGGCACAGCTCTTAAAGCCATGATTTGAACGTTTTGAGCGCCGCCGTTCATTCCAATTCCATTATTTCTTTGGGCTGCAATAATCCCGGCGACGTGAGTACCGTGCTTGGCATCTTCTTTTTTTGGGTCCGGTCCACTTACCTGATTATTGCCATGTGGCACATCAGTAATGTCATAGGGGTTATCGCCCAGCGTGGCTCTAAAATCTTCAGTTACATTAAAATGGTAATCCAATCTGCTTGAATAATAAGTGATACCATCATTGATTTCTTTCAGGATATTAGGAATGTTGTCATCAAATTCAAACATTTGGTCCAGTATAAAAACTTCCCTACCAAATGAAGGGTCTTCTTGTAATGTTTTTAAATCTTCTCTCGAGTAGTCGGCTTTGCCAAGTTTTTGTGCTACTTTTTCGTGTGCGGGCTCAATGGCCTCTATCATTGATTGATACTGTACTTTGGTATTTAATGCGTCTTGTTTTTCTTTTAAGTATTCGGCTTTAGCTTTTTTATATAATACAAACTCTGCTCTGTCTGCAGTGCTGATAGCGCTTTCGGGCTTGTTTTCATATTTTGTAGCAAGCCTAAGCATGATTCTCACATATTCCATTTGTTCGCCCACGATATCGCCCAGAAAATTCCAACCGTGAATATCGTCAATGTAACCGTTGCCATCGTCGTCAATTCCGTTGCCTGGAATTTCATTCGGATTGGTCCAAATCACATTTTTCAAGTCTTCGTGTTCAATGTCGATTCCGCTGTCAATTACTCCAACAATCACGGTTTGTCCTTTTCTTTTTTTGATGATTTCATCATAGGCTCTTTGAATGCTCATTCCCGGGACAGTATCTTTAACCAAGTCAAGATGCCACCAGCTTTTGAGTTCTTCTTGAGAAAGCTCTTGCACCTTGAGAGGCGTTGTGTCAATATTTTCTATGGGTGTAGAGACAAGGGCTACAGCCCCACCACAGGCAACAAATAGGGTTGCCAATAGAGTAAAGGCAATTGATTTAATGATTCGCATAATTAGGAGTTAAATAATTCGTTAAACGTAAATTTTTCTCTGAGGCGCACGCCTTTTTCGGTGTGTTGAACGGTTATGATTTCTTGGTGGGCGTCGTGTTCAAGAAACAGATAAAAGTTCTCATCGGCTGCTTTGTTGAGAAAGGCTTCTTTTTCGTCTAAAGTCAACAAAGGCCTGGTGTCATAGCCCATCACAAAAGGAAGCGGAATATGCCCAACGGTGGGTAATAAATCGGCCATAAAGCAGAGTGTTTTTTCTTGGAATTGTATCATAGGGACCATTTGCTTTTCTGTATGGCCATCTGCAAAAAAGAGACCAAAGTTCAATTCACAAGTTGATTGAAAAGGGGTGCCTTCTCTTTGAATGAAGTTGAGTTGTCCACTCTCCTCCATTGGGAGTAAATTTTCTTTTAAGAAAGACGCTTTTTCACGTGCATTGGGGTTGGTGGCCCACTGCCAGTGATTTTCATTGGTCCAGAATTTGGCATTTTTAAATGAGGGTTCATATCCTGTGCGGTTTTTATTCCATTGAATGCTTCCGCCACAGTGGTCAAAATGAAGGTGGGTGAGAAAAACATCGGTAATATCATCGCGGTGAAAACCGGCATTTTTAAGAGAATCATCGAGATTGTGTTCACCCCAGGGATAGTAGTATCCAAAAAACTTTTCGCTTTGTTTATTGCCCATTCCGTTGTCGATGAGAATGAGTTTGTTGCCGTCTTCAATCAACAAACAACGCGCTGCAATGTCAATCATATTGTTGCTATCTGCCGGATTGGTTCTATTCCAAAGAGATTTAGGAACCACACCAAACATGGCACCACCATCGAGTTTAAAATTTCCGGCTTCAATGGGATACATTTTCATTCTTCATTCTTTTAGAAGTCGCAAATTAAGAAAAGGCATTCACATCTTGGAATCTATTAGTAGGATTTGTATGATTTTTAACAAACTTATGGACACACGAAAGCTCTTTTAAAAAACGTTATTTATATTTGAAGCTATAAATTTACCCATTTATGAAAAAACTACTTGTCCTTGCGGGAGTATCATTTTTTATTTTCACATCTTGTAAAGATGACGACTCAGCAGACTGCAGGACGTGCAGCTCTGACATAACAACTTCATTTGAACTTTGTAAAGAAAGCAATGGAAATGCTTCTGTTAATGGGCAGAACACAGGAGTGAGCTATGCGATTTATCTCGATGGGTTAGTTAGTGAAGGAGTGTCTTGCGAATGAGAATGAATCTAAATTAACATTTCTTTTTGTTTTTATTAAGATTATTTAGACCTTGCCTTAAATTAAAAACAACAACAAAATCATGAAAAAACTTATTTTATCTATCGCAACTATTGCTGTATTTGCCTTTACATCTTGTTCAAGTGACGACGACAATGGAAGTAAAAGCTGTGAACAATTGTTAGTAGACATTCAAGCCGCTCTTGAAGCTTATGGCGAAAATGTAAATGAAGCGAACTGTAATGCTTATAAAGCTGCCCTACAGGCATATGTAAATAAAAATTGTGCTGGAAGTGGTCAATATGCAACTATTATTGCTGAATTAGATTGTTCTGAAGGCTAATAGTTAAAACTCAAACTTTAAAGCCCAAACTAAAATACTTAATTTTAAAAGGTTTGGGCTTTTTTTAATCATTCAGCTTTAAAACGGCCATAAACGCCTGCTGGGGTATTTCCACATTACCCACTTGACGCATACGCTTCTTACCTTTTTTCTGTTTTTCCAATAGTTTTCGCTTACGCGAAATATCTCCTCCATAGCATTTTGCGGTAACATCTTTTCTGAGAGCTTTGATCGTTTCCCTCGCAATAATTTTAGAACCAATGGCCGCCTGAATGGGTATATCAAACTGCTGTCTTGGTATCAGTTCCCTAAGTTTTTCACACATTTTTTTACCAATATTGTGGGCATTGTCAACGTGAATCAAAGAGGATAAAGCATCAACCGGCTGTGCATTTAGAAGAATATCAACCCGCACCAGTTTTGAGGCACGCATACCAATGGGCGAATAATCAAAACTCGCATAGCCTTTAGAAACGGTTTTTAAACGGTCATAGAAGTCAAATACAATTTCAGCCAACGGCATATCAAAAGTGAGTTCGACCCGTTCAGGGGTTAAATAAGTTTGATTGGTAATCATTCCTCGTTTTTCGATACAAAGCGACATCACATTGCCCACAAAGTCGGCCTTGGTGATAATGGTTGCTTTGATGTAAGGTTCTTCAACACGATCCAGACTGGAAGGATCTGGCAGGTCTGAAGGGTTGTTAACTATAATGATGTCATTGGGATGTTTTGTTGAAAAGGCATGATAAGAAACGTTGGGAACCGTGGTGATGACCGTCATGTCAAATTCGCGCTCCAAGCGTTCCTGAATAATCTCGAGGTGTAACATCCCTAAAAATCCACAACGAAAACCAAAGCCTAAAGCGGCTGAGCTTTCCGGAATAAAAACCAATGAGGCATCATTGAGTTGCAGTTTTTCCATGGATGAGCGCAGCTCTTCATAATCTTCAGTATCTACGGGATAAATCCCGGCAAAGACCATGGGCTTGACATCTTCAAAACCAGAAACCGGATTTTTGGATGGATTGAGTGCGTCTGTAATGGTGTCACCCACTTTTACTTCACGAGCGTCTTTAATTCCGGTGATGAGATAGCCTACATCGCCGGCTTTAATTTCGTTTTTGGGTGCTTGTTTTAATTTTAGAGTACCCACCTCGTCTGCATTGTACGTTTTTCCGGTAGCGACAAATTTTATTTTTTGCCCCTTTTTGATGCTTCCGTTGATGACTCTAAAAATGGTTTCCACGCCACGGAAAGGGTTGTAAACAGAATCAAAAATCAATGCTTGCAGTGGCTCGTCTTCATTTCCTTTCGGAGCAGGAATGCGCTCAATGATAGCAGCAAGAATTTCATCGATTCCAATGCCTGTTTTTGCGCTCGCGGGGATGACATCTTCGTGTGCACAGCCCAAAAGCTCCACGATATCGTCTGTTACCTCTTCAGGGTTTGCACTAGGCAAATCCACCTTATTTAAAACAGGGATGATTTCCAGGTCATTTTCTAAAGCCAGATACAAGTTTGAGATGGTTTGTGCCTGGATGCTTTGGGCAGCATCTACGATAAGAAGTGCTCCTTCACAGGCTGCGATAGACCGGGAAACTTCATAAGAAAAATCAACATGACCCGGTGTATCAATTAGATTGAGAATGTATTTTTCACCCTTATAAGTATATTCCATCTGGATGGCGTGACTTTTTATGGTGATACCACGCTCACGTTCCAAATCCATATTATCGAGTAATTGTTCTTGTTTTTCACGCGAAGTAACAGAGCCCGTGGCGTCTAAAAGTCTGTCCGCCAAAGTGCTTTTACCGTGATCAATGTGTGCAATAATGCAAAAGTTTCTTATGTTTTTCATACAGGGCTGCCTCTCAATCTTTTGAATTTGCAAATATAATTTATTTAACTATCATCCCTTACAAAAAACACACATAAACGGCTTATTTACACTTTAACAAAAAAAAATGCAATTTATCGTGGATTATTAGGTTTTTTTTAACAAATTTGTAGGATATAAAAGTTGCCGCTTTCGTTTCCCCAGAACAAAAAGCCTTGAATGTTCACCTCCACTAAAAATTATTGATGGAAAAGGTTTTTATATTTATATTTTTTTTGGCAACATCGCTTCAAGCGCAGCAATATATTGTTTCAGGTAAAGTTGTAGATGCCGATGAAAATTCACTTTCATTTGTCACAGTTTTACTTTTAAAGGCAAGCGACTCGACATTTGTGACCGGTACGTCTACGGGACCTCAGGGGCGTTTTCAAATTCAAAACACGCCACAAGGAAGGTATATTCTTAGAGCAAGTATTATTGGTTTCAAAGATTTTTTCAAACCAATAGAGATTAGCTCAGACTTAGATTTGGGTGACTTAATGCTTTTTGAAGTTCCTGATGAACTCGATGAAGTAACCATAGACGCTCTAAAGCCCACCATTCAAAGAGAGGTTGACCGGCTTATTTTTAATGTCGAAAACACCTCCTTGTCAAACGGCAGCTCAATCGATATCCTGAAGCGAACCCCCAGTGTAATCGTGCAGCAAAACAGCATCACCGTTCAAAATCAATCGGCAACAATATTTATTAACGACCGCAAAGTCAATATCTCTCCCGCTGAAGTTCAAAGCCTTTTGGAAGGACTTGATGGCTCTAATGTTAAAAGTATTGAGGTCATTACCAATCCGGGAGCACAATATGATGCAGATAGCGGTATCATCATCAATATTGTGACGAGCAAAGCACTAACGCCTGGTTATAAAGGAAGTGTCTCAGGAGGTTTTGAACAGGCTACTTTTCCAAAATACAGTGCCGGTACAAGTCATTATTTTAAAAATGACAAAATTAATTTGCTTGTCAATTACAATTTCAAAAAACGAAAAGAGCATAAAAACGACCTGGGCGAAGTCACATTTTTTGAGCCTGATACTTCTATTAATTCTTTTTGGGAAACAGACTTTGTGAGAATCACTCGCTCTGAAACACACTCCATCAATTCATTTATTGATTATTCGCTCAGCGAAAAAACAACTTTAAGCTTGTCTTCCCTTATTTCATTAAATCCAAAAACCACTTATTCAAACAGCGAAATCGCTGAAATATTCAGCCCTCAAGGGCAATTGGACTCCTTGTTTACCACAGCAAGCGGTTTGGATTTAGAAAAAAACAATGTGGCAGTTGATTTTGGCCTGAATCATAAATTTAATGAAAATGGAACATCTTTAAAATTTAATGCACATTACACTAATTTTGATGACTCCCGTTTTCAAGACGTCAACACCAATTATTTTTTACCCGATCAAACCTTTTTGAGAAACAATTCTTTTTTGACTGACGCTGCTCAAGATATTAATATTTATGTAGGTCAGCTTGACTTTTCAACTCAGTTTTTAAAAATGCCTTTGGATATTGGAGTTAAAGCTTCTACCATCGATACAGAAAGCGGCATCGACTTTTTTGACAAGATTAATGGAACACTCCAATTTAATCCCCAGCTTTCAGACAATTTTAAATATGAAGAAAATGTATATGCCGGGTATTTTAGTTTTTCAAAAAACTGGGAAAAATGGAAATTAAGGGCCGGATTGAGAGGAGAATATACAGAAACAACCGGAAATTCAATCACCCTGTCTCAAGAAACAGAAAACAACTACATGGATTGGTTTCCCAATGTGAGTATCAATTTCGTACCTCATCAAAACCACGATTTTGTTTTAGCATACAACAGAAGCATACTGCGGCCTAATTATAGCCTGCTCAACCCATTTAGTTATTTTATCAATGAAAACAATTTTACCACCGGAGACCCAAATTTAGAACCTGCAATCACAGATCGTTATAGCTTAAAATATACAGCCGAAAATAAATACAACTTTGAGTTTTATTACAGAACAACAGAGGGTGCGGTCGATGTGTTAAGCTTTCAAAACAATGAAAACCGCTTTTTAAGAAGTGTCTCCACAAATATTGAGGATAAGCTAGGTTATGGGTTCGTGTTCAGTTATTACGGTTATGTTAGAGACTGGTGGACTTTTTATCACTACAATTCACTTTTTTATGAAGAAAACTCTTTTGTTGCCATCGAAAGCAATAACGAATTTGTGACAGTAAGCTCTGCTGGCATGCTTACACAACTCGTAAACTCATTTACAATTACCAAAGACAAGACGTTTACCGGAGATTTAACTTTGGTGCACTTAACAGGGCTTCCATCCGGGACTTATTTAATGGACCCCTTTACTTTGGTTTCAGCCGGATTAAGAAAATCATTTTGGGACAACAGAGCCTCTTTTTCCGTCACAGTGAATGACATCTTTGACACCTTTAACAGAAAACTACAAACAGATTTTCTCAACCAGCGCAACAGTTATTTTGCCATCACAGAGTCGAGGTATGTCCTTTTAGGCTTTACTTATAATTTTGGCAACTTTAGATTGAAAGACAATGCCAAGCAAATCAGAAATGAGGAGCGCAACCGTATTGATTAAATCGCCAGAACACACCCATTAAGTTTTCTTAAAAAAACCTAACTTTGCCACCAAATTTGATATATGTCAAAAATTGGAACCATTGATGTAGGAGATTTTCCTTTACTGCTTGCTCCCATGGAGGACGTGAGCGACCCACCCTTTAGAGCTTTGTGCAAAGAACAAGGTGCCGATATCGTTTTCACGGAATTTATTTCCAGTGAAGGGCTCATTCGGGATGCGGCAAAAAGCGTGATGAAGCTTGATATTTATGAAAAAGAACGCCCGGTTGGTATTCAAATATTTGGCGCAAACCTGGAGTCGATGCTGCAATCTGTGGAAATCGTGGAAGCCTCAGGCCCGGATATTATTGACATCAATTTTGGTTGTCCTGTAAAAAAAGTGGTTTCTAAAGGTGCCGGTGCCGGAATTTTAAAAGATATAGACTTAATGGTTTCCTTAACCGAAGCGATGGTGAAACACACCAAACTTCCAATTACCGTAAAAACCCGCTTGGGCTGGGATGAAAACTCTATCAAAATTGTAGAAGTGGCAGAACGACTTCAGGATGTGGGGTGTAAAGCGATTTCCATTCACGGAAGAACCCGTGCACAGATGTATAAAGGAAATGCAAACTGGGCACCTATTGCGGAAGTGAAAAACAATCCCCGAATGCACATTCCGGTTTTTGGAAATGGGGATGTGGATACGCCTGAAAGAGCCATGGAAATGCGTGATAATTATGGGCTTGATGGTGCTATGATTGGTAGAGCAAGCATTGGCTACCCTTGGTTTTTCAGAGAAGTCAAACATTTTTTTGCCACCGGAAATCATTTAGCACCTCCCACGATGGTAGAACGTGTTGATGCTGCTCGAAGGCACCTTCAAATGGCTATCGATTGGAAAGGTGAGAAATTAGGTGTTTTTGAAACCCGAAGACATTATACCAACTACTTTAAAGGAATTCCTAATTTCAAGGAATACCGCACTAAAATGGTAACGAGCGATGATGCTGATTCAGTTTTTGCTGTTTTTGAAGAAGCCTTAGAGCAATTTCACGACTTTCAGTTTGCTTAATTTATTAGGCCTTCGCGCACTCTACTTGAAGCAATGCGAGAGGCTAGAATACCCAAAAGAAGTATGGTAATAAATACCAAAACTACATTAAATAACTCCAATTTTACCGGGTAGGGAAGGGTGGCTGTGATCATCACCAAATCAAATTGCAGTTGCAAAAGAATGATGATGACACCCAAAATTATGCCAGCAAGCCCCCCGAGAACAGTCATTAGAACTCCCTGAAGGTAAAAAATTTGTCTTATTTCCTTAAGTGTAGCGCCTAGGTTTTTCAAGGTTTTGATGTTGTGCTTTTTGTCCAAAATAATCATAATAATACTTGCAATTACATTAAAAATCGCAATAATTAAAACCAACGTAAAAATGAGATACACTGCCAGGTTCTCTGTATTCAACATTTTGTAAAGGGCATCGTTTTGTTGCATTCTATTTTTAAAAACAATGTTTTGATTTAATACTTTTGATATTTTTGATTTAACACTCTCTTCTTTTGCTCCGTTAACCAATTTGAACTCAATAGAACTCACAACATCCTCCTCATAAGAAAGCAATGATTTAGCAAGATCTATGGGTGTAAACACATATTTTGAGTTGAGTTCTTCATTGACGTGATAGATTCCGGAAACGACTACATGCTCTTTATTAAAAGCTTGAGTAACGTCAGTTATTTGACCGCTTCCGGGAGTGGGCACATAAATCTCCAACAATTCTGAATAATCATAGACCCCAAGATTTAAATTTCTAGAGATTTGAGCTCCAATAACAGCGGTGTTATCACTCTCAAACCAGCCACCGTGGAAAATTGTACTGTCTATTGCATTAACACGTTGATAGTTTTGATCAACCCCTTTGATGTGAGAGATGCTGTTTTTCCCTTTAAACGTAAGAAACACCCGCTCCTCAACAATTTTTGAAAAAGCCTCAACTTCATCAATTTGCTGAAGCAACTCCTCTTGTTCTTTAGAGAGATTAAGTGTTTTACCTGTTTCAGGATATACTTTTAAATCAGAATCAAAAACGGAGCTAAACTGTAAACTAAAATCTTTAAGCCCTGAGAATCCGGAAAGAACTATAAATAATGACATTGCCCCTACAATCACTCCAATACCTGCGATAGCGGTAATAATATTAATAGCGTTATTGCTGCTTTTTGAAAACAAATAACGCTTGGCGATGTAGAGGGAAAATTTCACTGCCTAGGATTTTTTTCTTTTTTCGATTAAATCGGAATTGGTTAAAGGGTTTTCTTTTCCTTTAACGGCTTTATCTATTTTTTCGATATAATCAAGCGAATCATCATTGTAAAAATGCAAACTTGGCATCCTTCTCAGTTGATTTTTGGTGAGCTGAGCCATTTGATGTTTGATGTTGTTTTTGACCAGATTGATCTCCTCAACCACTTTTAACGCATGTTCTGAAGGGAAAACACTGACATACACTTTGGCAATAGACAAATCAACAGTGACCTGTACTTTTGATACTGAAACTAAAATTCCGGCGTGACCGGCATCTTTAAGAGCTTTTTGTAGAATAGCTGCCAGGTCATTCTGTAAAACGCCGGCTATTTTTTTTTGTCTGTTACTTTCCATGGCACAAAAGTACTATATTTAACCCGGATTATGGATTAGAACTTCGTTATGAGGGTTGAAAATACAATAAAATATATTGTTTTCTTAATTTCAGCATAGCATCGCTACGGTTAAATTAAAAAACAAAATAAAATGGTAGATTTTGAAGTAGTTTCAAGCCGGAATAGATTTTCTAATACATAATCCGGGTTTAAAGATTATCTTACTTTTACAAGGTAAAAAGATACAACTATTATGAACACCATTGAACATATTGGCATTGCCGTAAAAAATCTTGAAGAAGCCAATGCTGTTTATGCAGCACTTTTAGGTAAAAACCATTATAAAATAGAAGCTGTAGAGTCTGAAGGGGTTAGGACCTCTTTTTTTAAAGTGGGGGAAAGTAAAATTGAATTGTTAGAAGCAACAAACCCAGACAGCCCAATAGCTAAATTTATTGAAAAAAGAGGTGAGGGAATCCATCACATTGCTTTTTGTGTAGATGATATTTTTGCCGAAATCAAACGTTTAAAGAAAGAAGGCTTTGTTGTGCTTAATGAAACCCCAAAAAAGGGAGCAGACAATAAACTTGTAGCATTTTTACACCCAAAATCATCACATGGGGTTTTGATTGAACTATGTCAGGAAAACACAAATCTTTAAAAAAGTTTGCTACATAAGCAAACTAATTATAAATTTGCGGGCTTAATTGGGTTTTATCATATATGTTTATTTGGATTATCCTCATTAAGAAGTTCTAAAGCAGAGTATTACAAAGGTCCCATAGCTCAGCTGGTTAGAGCACCTGACTCATAATCAGGGGGTCCATGGTTCGAGCCCATGTGGGACCACTATTTTAATAAACTTTTGGAGATTGGCTTTATTTATCTATATTTGGTACTCCTCACAAAATAAAGTTCAATACGCACTAACAAATTGATTTTGGGAAAATTGATTGTCGCTTAACACTTGATAAACAATTATTGTTTATGTTTGTCGTTTAGCTTGGTATTATTTTAAACATTTTTATATTAGCTGAATCAACACAAATATGCGACCCCAAATCGTTCAAAAAATAGCACTTCTTTTTACACACCTTTTAGGGTGTGTCGTGGCATTGGGGCAAGAAAGAGTACCACCGCCTCCCCCACAGAGAACACCACCTCCAGGGCTTCCATTAGATAACGCTTTAGCAATATTAGTTCTAGCAGGATTACTTCTCGGCCTTTACCTTTTATTAAATAGAAGAAAGACAAAATTATAATCCAGACAGCTTTTTCAAGTATTTTCCTACAAGATCAAACTCCAGATTTACCACTGTACCCACATTTATTTTTTTAAAATTTGTATGCTCATAGGTATAAGGTATAATTGCAACAGAAAAAGAGTCACTTTTTGAATTCACAACTGTGAGGCTCACGCCATTTACAGTTATAGAGCCTTTTTCTATGGTAATGTTGCCCATTTTGGAATTGTAATTAAAAGTGTAATACCAACTGCCATTAGCTTCTTTCACCTCAGCGCAAACAGCAGTTTGATCAACATGCCCCTGTACAAGATGTCCATCCAGCCTGTCTCCTAATTTCATCGCTCTTTCCAAGTTTATCAAATCGCCCGTTTGAAGCCTGCCAAAATTTGATTTGTCAAGTGTTTCTTTGATTGCGGTTACTTTATAAATAGGATTATCAATAGCAACAACCGTTAAACAAACTCCATTGTGTGAAACGCTTTGGTCGATTTTTAATTCGTGAGTGATGTTGCTCTTTATGGAAATGTTAAGGTTGTCACCTGCTTTTTCAAGGTTTATGACTTCACCCATATCTTCGATAATTCCTGTAAACATATTCGGTTTATTTGGTTAAATTTGTATTTTAATAACGCTTGTAAAATTAAGCTAATTGCTAAACCTTACCTAAAAACTACCCTAAAAAAGAATGAGCAAGCAGGAAACTATAATAGTAGGAATTTCCATTGGTGATTTAAATGGCATTGGCCCGGAAATTGTTTTAAAGACTTTTGAGGACCAAAGAATGCTGGATTTTTGCACTCCCTTGATTTTCGCTTCCGTGAAATCTTTATCTTTTATCAAAAAAGCACTAGACATCAATACAAACATTCACGGAATTGATCACATCAACCAAATAGTCCTGGGGAAGGTAAATGTGCTGAATGTATGGAAAGAAAATGTAGATATTGAGTTTGGCTCAGAAAACACCTCTATGGGCGAATATGCTATAAAATCTCTTCAAGCATCGGTTAAAGCATTAAAATCAAACTCCATTGATGTGCTTGTTACAGCACCCATAAATAAACACAACATACAGTCTGAAACATTTAAATTTCCCGGACATACAGATTACCTTACCCGGGAACTTGAAGGCGAAAGTCTTATGTTTATGGTGACAGATAACCTAAAAGTGGGCTTGTTGACAGACCACGTCCCGGTTAAAGACATCTCAAAACACATCACAAAACAACTCATAGAGAAAAAAATTGACATCATTTACAAAGCATTGAAGCAGGACTTTGGAATTACAATTCCTAAAATTGCTGTCTTGGGAATCAATCCACATACCGGTGATAGCGGAGTAATTGGTGATGAAGACGATAAAGTGCTTAGACCTACTCTTGAGAAAATCAACCGATCGGGTAAAATAGTTTATGGTCCTTATGCGGCAGATAGTTTTTTTGGGTCTGGCAATTATAAAAACTTTGATGCAATTGTTGCAGCCTACCACGATCAGGGATTGATACCTTTTAAAACCTTGTCATTTGGTTCCGGCGTTAATTATACTGCAGGCCTCAGTAAGGTTAGGACATCACCAGATCACGGCACTGCCTATGACATCGCAGGAAAAAATACAGCAGACTTTACCTCCTTTAAAGAAGCTGTTTTTAAAGCCATACAAATTTATAAAAACAGAAAGCAATATCAGGAGATTACAAAAAACCCTCTAAAAACAACCGGCAAAAAGTTATCCACAAAAAAGGGTTAACAAAACATCAATCCTTTAAAATAAATTTTTATCTTTGCACCCGCCTTTGACGAAAGACATTGGGCAAAAACAATTGACGTAATGAAGCATATGAAAGAGTTTACAATCCCATTTGTAGGATTGAAGCAAGGTGAGCATCATTTTGAGTACAAAATTGACAATACGTTCTTTACACATTTTGAGTATGATGAATTTAATAATGTTGACGTTTTAGCGAAAGCATTACTTATTAAAAAATCAAATTCTCTGGAGTTTCAATTTTCAATTAATGGTATTGTTAATGTAAACTGCGATGTAACAAATGAACCTTATGACCAAGAGGTTGAAGGAGCACATAACCTCGTTGTAAACTTTGGAGATGAATATAATGATGAAGACGATACGCTTCTAGTTATACCGCAAGGCACTTATGAAGTTAATATTCAGCAATATATTTATGAACTCGTTATCTTGTCCTTACCGGTTAGAAGAGTTCACCCCGGAGTTGAAGACGGGACATTGAATTCAGAAATACTTGACAAACTTAAAGAGTTAACACCTAAAGAAACAGAAGAGCAATCTTCAAAAAATGAAATAGATCCCAGATGGGATGAACTAAAAAAACTATTAACGGATAAATAAACATTGCAATGGCACATCCAAAGAGAAAAATATCAAAGACCAGAAGAGACAAAAGAAGAACTCACTACAAAGCGACTGCTCCCCAAATTGGAACCGATCCAACAACCGGAGAAGCACACCTTTACCACAGAGCACACTGGCATGAAGGAAAACTTTATTACAGAGGTCAGATTGTAATTGACGCAGTAGAAGAAGTAGAGGCTTAAAAGCTCCTTTTTAAAAAAATAGTATCAAACTCTCACTCGATGTGAGAGTTTTTTTGTTTTTAACTTTTCTATATCTCAAAAACAACTTAATTTGCGGCACTTTTTGACTTTATTTTCGTATTTTCATCAAATTATACGTGTTTTGGTCAATTTTTAGTGAATTTAATTTAGTACTATGAACAAAATCACAGCAGCCATCACAGCTGTAGGAGCTTATGTTCCAGATTTTGTGTTAACCAATAAAATGCTTGAAAGTATGGTTGATACAAATGATGAATGGATTACCTCCAGAACGGGAATTAAAGAAAGAAGAATATTAAAAGATAAAGGCAAAGGCACTTCTTTTCTTGCAATTCAAGCTGCGAAAGATTTACTTCATAAAAAAAACCTTGATCCAAAAGAGATAGATATGGTTATTATGGCCACGGCTACTCCAGACATGCCAGTGGCTATTACTTCTGCTTATGTCGCTACAGAAATCGGCGCAGTGAATGCCTTCTCTTATGATCTAATAGCTGCTTGCTCAAGCTTTCTTTTTGGAATGTCAACAGCGGCCAGATATATTGAATCAGGCAGGTATAAAAAAGTACTACTCATAGGTGCAGATAAAATGTCCTCTATCATAGACTATGAAGATCGAACTACTTGTATTATTTTTGGTGATGGTGGTGGAGCGGTTTTATTTGAACCCAATGAGGAAGGTTATGGCCTTCAAGATGAATTTTTGAGAACAGACGGCATTGGGAGACAGTCTTTGAAAATAGATGCAGGAGGTTCCATTTTACCTTCTTCTGCTGAAACAGTTGCAAACAAACAACATTATGTATTTCAAGACGGCCAAACCGTTTTTAAATTTGCTGTTTCCAATATGGCAGATGTAAGCGAAAAAATAATGCTACGAAATAATCTGACAAATGAAACAGTAAACTGGCTGGTACCACATCAGGCAAACAAAAGGATTGTCGATGCTACAGCCAGAAGGATGAAACTGGATGAAAACAAAGTGATGATGAATATTCACAGGTATGGAAACACAACCTCAGCAACACTTCCATTACTGTTGAGTGATTATGAAAAACAACTTAAAAAAGGAGATAACCTGGTTTTTGCTTCGTTTGGAGGAGGATTTACGTGGGGATCAATTTATCTCAAATGGGCATATAACAATTAAACAAAACCAAAACTAAAATCAATATTATGGATATCAAAGAAATTCAAAACCTTATTAAGTTTGTAGCCAAATCTGGCGCAAGCGAAGTTAAGCTTGAAATGGGAGATATAAAAATCACCATAAAAACAGGCGGAGATGAATCAAAAGGCGAAACTACGTATATTCAGCAAGTTCCCGTTCAGCAGCAACCTCAACAAGTTGCTCAGCCTCAACAAGCCAATCAAGTTTCACAAGAAAATGCTGAAGCAGCTGCAAATGAGGAAGATAAGTATGTAACTATCAAATCACCTATTATTGGAACTTTTTACAGAAAACCCTCCCCAGACAAACCTTCTTTTGTTGAGGTGGGAAGTACAGTTAAAGTTGGAGATCCGCTTTGTGTTATCGAAGCAATGAAGCTTTTCAATGAAATTGAAAGTGAAGTTTCGGGTAAAATAGTAAAAGTATTGGTTGATGATTCTTCACCAGTTGAGTTCGATCAGCCGTTATTTTTAGTTGACCCGTCATAAAAGCTACATTAACTGAAGTAATTTCAAAAATTTAAAAAACAAAACTTCTTGAGTTTTAATCTTTAACCGAATTAACTATGTTTAAAAAGGTACTTATCGCAAATAGAGGCGAAATTGCTTTACGGGTCATAAGAACCTGTAAAGAAATGGGAATTAAAACAGTTGCTGTCTATTCCACAGCAGACGCCGAAAGCCTTCACGTAAAGTTTGCAGACGAAGCAGTTTGTATCGGCCCGCCACCCAGTAATTTATCTTACCTTAAAATGTCAAACATCATAGCAGCAGCAGAAATTACCAATGCTGACGCCATTCACCCCGGCTACGGATTTTTATCAGAAAATGCAAAGTTTTCAGCCATCTGTAAAGATCACGGAATTAAATTCATAGGAGCCTCTCCAGAGATGATAGAAAAAATGGGAGATAAAGCATCTGCCCGAGCTACCATGATGGCCGCGGGAGTTCCTTGTATTCCCGGTTCAGATGGTCTTTTGAAAGACTATGAAGATGCAGAAAAAACGGCCGATAAAATGGGCTATCCTGTGATGCTAAAAGCCACTGCAGGTGGAGGAGGTAAAGGAATGAGAGCCGTTTTGAAAAAAGAAAATCTCAAAGCAGCCTGGGATTCTGCCAGACAAGAAGCCGGTGCCGCTTTTGGAAATGACGGCATGTATATGGAAAAACTTATTTTAGAACCCAGACATATTGAAATACAAGTGGTGGGTGATTCAACGGGAAAAGCCTGTCACCTTTCAGAAAGAGATTGCTCTATTCAAAGAAGACACCAAAAGCTCACCGAAGAGACTCCCTCTCCCTTTATGACTACAAAACTAAGAAAAGCAATGGGAGAAGCTGCTGTAAAAGCCGCAGAGTATATCAAATATGAAGGCGCAGGTACTGTGGAGTTTCTTGTTGACAAGCACAGAAATTTCTATTTTATGGAGATGAATACGCGCATACAGGTAGAGCACCCTATCACAGAGCAGGTCATCGATTTTGATTTGATAAGAGAACAAATTCTGGTTGCTGCAGGAGTGCCTATTTCAGGGAAAAATTACACACCAAACTTACATTCAATAGAATGCCGCATCAATGCAGAAGACCCTTACAACGATTTTAGACCCTCCCCCGGAAAAATCACTGTACTTCACGCTCCAGGCGGTCACGGTGTAAGATTGGATACCCACGTTTATGCTGGATACAGCATCCCGCCAAACTATGACTCAATGATAGCAAAACTTATCACAACCGCTCAAACAAGAGATGAAGCCATCAATAAAATGAAAAGAGCTTTGGACGAGTTTGTGATTGAAGGAGTTAAGACAACCATTCCGTTTCATAGACAATTGATGGACCACCCTGATTATCTAGCAGGAAACTATACAACCAAATTCATGGAGTCTTTCAAAATGGAAGAACCCGAAGAAGAATAATCAAACAAAGCTCCGATAAGGAGCTTTTTTTAGATATGCATTTAAGCTATTGGGAAAATAAATCTTGGTTTCAGTCTGTTGATTTTACAATCATAGGAAGCGGAATTGTAGGTTTAAACTGCGCACTCAGCCTTCGAAAAAAATACCCTAAAAGTAAAATACTTATACTGGAAAGAGGGCTTTTGCCAAGCGGGGCAAGCACAAAAAACGCCGGATTTGCTTGTTTTGGGAGTCTGTCAGAAATTGTTGAAGACTTAAAGCATCACTCTGAAAAGGAAGTTTTTAGCCTTGTAAAAATGAGATTGGATGGATTGGATTTTCTTCGAAAAAATTTAGGAGACACTACAATTGACTATAAAGAATGGGGAGGAAATGAATTATTCAGACACAGTGATATTCAACTTTTTGAAAACTGTTTGTCTAAGCAAGTTTCGGTCAACAAATTACTAAAACCATTGTTTAAAACAGCTGCTTTTAAAGAATCGAAAAATGGATTTGGCTTTCAAAAAATCATTCAAAATGTATTTTTTACCCCTTTTGAAGGTCAAATTGATACCGGAAAAATGATGGTTGCTTTAGTAAAAAAAGCAATTTCAGAAAACATTTTAATCCTCAATGGTGTTGAGGTTACAAAATTCAATGATCATAAAGCCAGAGTTTCGATTAAAATCAATAACAATTATCAGTTTGAAACAAACAAACTTTTGATTGCAACCAATGGTTTTGCAAATGAAATTTTGAAAGAAGATATACAGCCGGCAAGAGCCCAGGTTCTTATTACAAAACCAATCAAAAACTTACATTTAAAAGGAAACTTTCACCTCGATAAAGGATATAATTATTTCAGAAATATTGACGGTAGAATCCTTTTGGGAGGAGGTAGAAATCTAGATTTTAATGAGGAAGAAACAACAAAACTTGGTCTGACAAACAAAATTCAAACACATCTCGATGAATTGTTAAGTGAGATTATTCTCCCGAACCAGTCCTTTGAAATAGACCAAAGGTGGAGCGGCATTATGGGAGTGGGGTCTCAAAAAAAACCCATCATAAAACAACTTTCAGACAACGCTTACTGCGGAATAAGGCTTGGGGGTATGGGAGTAGCAATTGGCTCACTGATTGGGAAGGAACTTGCAGAACTGACCTCTTAATAAAAACTATTCAATGAGTTGTGAAAAAAATTCACAAAAATCAATTATATTGTACCCTTGATTTACAGTTATTTAAAATGATTAATATGCATAAAGTAAAATTCCCCATCTCACTACTTTTATTTTTCTTGTTATTTGCTTCTTGTTCATCAGATGATGAAGGCTATGTTCCTTTAGACATTATTACAAACAGCGATAGTGCAGAAGTTTTTAGAAATTTAACTATTGAAATAGACGTACTTTTAAATGATGAAAATATTCCAACTACAGGAACGCTCTCGCCTAGCACACCAACTCATGGAGCGGTTTCAGTTTTAGACCCAAACAACACTCCTAATAATCCAAGCGATGACGTGCTCTTATATACTCCCAGCATTACTTATGTGGGAGAAGATTCTTTTCAATATACAATCTGTGATAACACAGATAATTGTGGCACAGAGACTGTAACTGTCAATGTCCTTGAAGCCTCACCGGTAAACTATGATTTAGATGGTTTTCCTTATCCCACTTTGTCTGAATATAATTTTTATGACGGGAACATAAAAGATTTAAATCCGGTTTATGGTGTGTTGCCATATGAGTTAATCACACCTTTGTTTACAGATTATGCAATCAAGAAACGGTTTATTTGGATGCCCACAGGTTCTTCATCCAGCTATGTGAGTGATGGAGCCATTTTTGATTTTCCGGTTGGCACAATTATTATAAAAAACTTTTATTATGATAATGTATTGCCAGAAAACCAAACTAAAATATTAGAAACCAGACTGCTCATAAAAATGCCAACAGAATGGATTTTTGCGGAGTACATTTGGAATGACGAGCAAACAGAAGCGGTGTATGATATGCAAGGAAGGTTTGTTCCAGTTGAATGGCTTCAAAACGGGGAGCCCAAATCTGTTAATTACAGAATCCCCTCTCAGTCTGAATGCTTGACCTGTCACAAAACAGTCACCGATGCCATACCCATTGGGCCAAAACCCCAAAACATAAACTCAATTTTTAATTTTCCAGAGGGAAATAAAAACCAACTTGCCAAATGGGAAGACATGGGATATCTGGACAGTAATTACCCCGGAAATATCAACACCACTGTAAAATGGGATGACCCTTCTCAGCCATTAGAATTGAGAATGCGCTCTTACTTTGATTCAAACTGTGCTCATTGTCATTCGACTGGCGGGCATTGTGATTACAGGCCAATAAGACTTGCGTATAACGAGTCTTCAAATCCTGAAAACTTAGGGATTTGCGTAGAACCTGAAGGAGATATTAGTATCTGGATAGAAGAAGACCCCACACATTTGATTGCTCCGGGAGATATTGAAAACTCAGTTATTTATTTCAGAATGAATACTACTGAAGACGCCATAAAAATGCCACTTATTGGAAGAAATTTAATTCACGAAGAAGCAGTTTCATTACTGGTTGAATGGATCAATTCACTAGAGGGTACCTGCGAATAAGCATCAAATTTTAATTCGAAATATTATGAAAAAAATTACATTAGCAATCTTTGCCCTTGGCTTAAGCATCCAAGGCTTTAATGCACAAATTAGTTTTACCACCGAAATCATTCCCACTTCCGGGCAATATAATATATGCGCTGTTGATATGAATGGTGACTATTTGGACGACATTGTCTCAGTAAGTAGTACAAACATTCAAGTGTTTTACCAAAATTCTGACGGCACGTTCACAGAACAAAATTTCACTACATCCCAGGCAAACAACTTGCCTTCCTGGAGCCTTGCGGCCGGAGACATAACCGGAAATGGATTCAATGATTTGATGTTTGGAAGTAGCAGCGGAGTTACTTTTATGTATGCAGATAATAATGGAACAGGTTTTACCGAAGTATCTTATCCCGAATTTGTTTTTGTACAGCGCACAAACTTTGTTGATATTGACAATGATGGCAATTTAGACGCCTTTGCCTGTCACGATATTGCACCTAATGTTTACTACATTAACGACGGTGATGGTAATTTAGAATACAACCAAGGGGGTCTGGGAGATGTTCCTGTTGGGGGTCATTATGGGTCTATCTGGATAGACTACAACAATGATGGCAATCTGGATTTATTCATTGCAAAATGTAGTGGTGGTGGCCAAGGTGCCACGGCAAAATACAATGAACTACATAGAAATAATGGAGACGGAACCTTTACAGATGTGAGCGTTGAATCAGGATTAAGAGACCCTTTACAAACCTGGTCTTCTGCCTGGGGAGATTTTGACAATGACGGTTTTATGGATGTTTTGGTTGGCGCCAGTTCGTTTTCAGATGGAAGTCATAAATTGATGAGAAATAATGGAGACGGAACATTCACAGATATTACTGCCGGATCTGGCTTTGATATTTTTGGAGGAACAAGTATTGAACACAGTACCTATGATTTTAATAACGATGGTTATCTAGATATAATGGGTAATTCCCAAACGATATATTTGAACAATGGTGATATGACATTTACGCCATTTATAGTGCCATTTTCCGGAGCCTCCATTGCCGATTTAAACAATGACGGTTTCCTTGACGCCTTCAGAGCAGGAAATATTCACTACAATGACGGCAACGACAATAACTGGATTGTAATCAACACTCAGGGAGTAGAAAGTAACAGAAATGGTATTGGCGCCAGAGTTGAAATCACAAGCGCTCTGGGCACACAAATCAGAGATGTAAGAAGCGGCGAGGGCTTTAGATATATGAGCACTTTGAACACTCACTTTGGTATTGGAAGCGATACTGAAATAGACGAACTAGTTATTAAATGGCCTTCAGGAATTGTAGATGTTATCACAAGCCCAGACATTAATACCGCTCATCTCATTATAGAAGGACAAACACTGGGTGTTGATGAAAATAGACTAACAAATATTTCATTGTCGCCAAACCCGGCTACAAACCTTATATCAATCAACTATAGTGAAAACTTAAAAGGAGCTGCAGTTGCTGTTTATGATGTGATGGGAAGAACTGTTTTAAGAAACACCCTTGAGAGTAATACCTTTGATGTGTCAAACCTCAATACCGGATTGTATTTCTTAAACCTCAATTTAAACGGTCAAACAGCACGACTAAAGTTTATTAAAAAGTAATACCCTAAAGTAAAATCAAATGAAAAGCACGATATACTTTTTCGCATTTCTTATCAGCACAGTCACTTTTTCTCAAATCAGTTTCACTACTGAGAGCATCACAAATTCGGGGCAATACAGTATTTGTGCTGTAGATATGAATAATGACTATTTAGACGACATTGTCTCCTTAAGCAGTACAAACATTCAGATTTTTTATCAAAACCCCGATAACACTTTTACGGAACAAAACTTTACGACCACTCCTGCAGAAAACATGCCATCCTGGAGCCTTGCAGCTGGCGATTTAACCGGAAATGGGTTTAACGATTTACTTTATGGTGGAGGGTCCGGAGTTACTTTTATGATGTCAAATGAAGACGGCACCCAATATGAACAAGTATCTTTTCCTCAATATGTTTTTTCACAACGAACAAATTTTATAGACTTAAATAACGATGGACATCTTGATGCTTTTGTTTGCCACGATGTCGCTCCTAATGTTTACTACATTAACGATGGAGAAGGTAATTTAGAATTCAATCAAGGAGGCATTGGCGACTTCCCTACAGGTGGGCACTATGGATCAGTATGGTTTGATTATAATAACGATGGCCTTCAAGATATGTTTATGGCAAAATGTGGTGGAGGTATTGACAGAAGAACCAATCAATTGTTTAGAAATAATGGTGACGGAACATTTACTGATGTCGCTGTTGAAGCCGGCTTAGACAATCCACATCAAACCTGGTCTGCTGCTGCGGGCGATTTTGATAATGATGGCTTTATGGATTTGATGGTTGGAGTAAGTTCATTTTCAGACGGAGGCCATGCATTCATGAAAAACAATGGCGACGGTACCTTTTCAGATATTACTCCCGGGTCTGGCTTTGATATTTTTTCTGGAACGAGCGTTGAACATGCCACTTATGATTTTAATAACGATGGCTATCTAGATATAATGGGTAATTCCCAAACGATATATTTGAACAATGGTGATATGACATTTACGCCATTTATAGTGCCATTTTCCGGAGCCTCCATTGCCGATTTAAACAATGACGGTTTCCTTGACGCCTTCAGAGCAGGAAATATTCACTACAATGACGGCAACGACAATAACTGGATTGTAATCAACACTCAGGGAGTAGAAAGTAACAGAAATGGTATTGGCGCCAGAGTTGAAATCACAAGCGCTCTGGGCACACAAATCAGAGATGTAAGAAGCGGCGAGGGCTTTAGATATATGAGCACTTTGAACACTCACTTTGGTATTGGAAGCGATACTGAAATAGACGAACTAGTTATTAAATGGCCTTCAGGAATTGTAGATGTTATCACAAGCCCAGACATTAATACCGCTCATCTCATTATAGAAGGACAAACACTGGGTGTTGATGAAAATAGACTAACAAATATTTCATTGTCGCCAAACCCGGCTACAAACCTTATATCAATCAACTATAGTGAAAACTTAAAAGGAGCTGCAGTTGCTGTTTATGATGTGATGGGAAGAACTGTTTTAAGAAACACCCTTGAGAGTAATACCTTTGATGTGTCAAACCTCAATACCGGATTGTATTTCTTAAACCTCAATTTAAACGGTCAAACAGCACGACTAAAGTTTATTAAAAAGTAGAAATCAAACAGAGAGTAAAGCACTATTTTTTTTGAAACAATGGCACTACTTTCCATTTTTTAAAAGCGTGTAATATACTGCTTAAAACCAAAATAACAGCCACAACTGTCGCTGTATAGGAAATGGTTTGGTCTACTTCTCGGTTTGCAATTGCTATGGCTGTTAAAGCCCAGGCTCCCACAAAGGCAAATTCACGCATATTTCGCTTCCAAGTAATAAAAAGGTTTAAAGCACCCGCTATTAAAATCATAGTTAATGACCAAAAAGCACTACTTAACCCAAAGCCATTCCAATCAATTTGGGTTAGATATCCTGCAACATTTGCAATTAAGGCCACTGAAATCCAACCAACATAAATACCAAAAGGCCACCATAGAAAAAGAATAATTTTAAATGAGGGATTTAAATGCTCCTTGCGAGTTCTCACAACAATCTTGATTAGTGAATACAACAAAACAAGCATCACCAATACAGATAGACCAAGGAATTCATGTAGCCAGGCAAAGAGCCACAAGCCATTTGCCACACACGAAATCACAAACCAAATGCCCACTTTTGAAGCAACGTCATTGTCTAAGCTTTTTTTAAACAAGCCCAAGCCTTGGTAAATCACAAAACCCAAAACCAATAAATAGATAAGTCCCCAAATGGAAAAGGCATATCCAGCAGGCGTAAACAAGTTTTGAACATCTCTGGAAATACTTGCATTTGTATTGCCATTGATAAGGCCTGTGTTTGATAAATAATTGATAAAAATCATGGAAACATAGGCAATTCCATTTGAGATTTGAAGTGTTTTTTTCATCTTTTAAAGAAACGAGTACTTAAAGGTAAGTAACTTCATAAAAAAGGCAATTTTAATTTTCATAAAATCTTTTCGAAATTCTATCTTTGTATAAAACAACTTACCTCATGTCTTTAGAAGATTTATTTAGCGGCGGAAGCCACAAGCGAAAGTTAGGACACTTTTCAGCTCTTGTTAATGTTGCTTTGGTTGATGGGCCTCTCACCTCAGAAGAAGAATTATTGTTATTGCGGTTTGCAAGAAGACTTGATATTAATGAGCTGGAATACAATGAAATTATTAAGAATTTCAATAAATACCCTATTTATCCAACACACTCCCAAGAAATCAGACTGAAACAGTTACACGATATGTTTAGATTGATTTTTGCCGATGGTGAAATCGATCAAGACGAGGCATCATTTCTCAATCGTTATGCAATCACTTTAGGATTTAAACAGGAGGAAGCAGAGCGCATCATTGAGCGGTCTATTGAGATTTTCACAGGCGGTCTTGACTTTTATGATTATGAATACCTGTTAAACAAGAAGTAAAAAATATTGATAAAACCCCAAAATTGATATTAAGGTTTTTATTTGGCCTTTGCCATAAATTCTTCAGCTTTATTAACCATATTTTTGCTGCCGCAGAAAAAAGGCACTCGCTGATGTAGCTCTGTGGGCTGCAGCTCCATAATTCGGTTATAACCGTCGCTCGCTTTACCGCCAGCTTGTTCAACTATGTAAGCCATTGGGTTACATTCATACAATAACCTTAACTTTCCATTACTTGCTTTGGAGCTTTTGGGATAGAAATAAATGCCTCCTTTTAAAATGTTTCTGTGGATATCAGAAACCAGTGATCCTATGTACCTGGAGGTATAAGGCCTGTCATCCTCTTCCATCTGGCAGTATTTGATATAATCCTTCACGCCTTGTGGAAAGTGAATATAATTTCCTTCGTTCACAGAATAAATGTGACCATTCTCTGGAATACTCATATTGGGATGTGACAAATAATAGGTGCCTATTGCCGGGTTCAGTGTGAAACCGTTTACCCCGTGGCCGGTTGTATAGACAATCATCGTAGAAGTTCCATAAATAATGTAACCCGCTGCAACCTGATTGATGCCCGGTTGAAGAAAATCATCCAAAGTGACCGGTGTTCCGGCAGGAGTGACCCTTCTGTAGATCGAAAAAATAGTTCCTACAGAAACATTTACATCGATGTTTGAAGACCCGTCAAGGGGGTCAATAAGCACAACATATTTGTTTTGATTATTCTTTTCTCGCCCTGAAATGGTGATAAACCCATCGTTTTCTTCAGAAGCAATTCCGCAAACGATTTCGCGGTTAGTCAATGTTTTAATAAAGGCTTCGTTAGCAAAGACATCAAGTTTTTGCTGATCTTCCCCTTGAATGTTTTTGTCTCCAAAGGCCCCTAAAATATCCACCAAGCCTGCTTTGTTTACCTCGTGGTTTACTACTTTAGCAGCTAGTCTTATCGAGTTAATCAATCGGGAAAGTTCACCTGATGAATAAGCAAAATCCTTTTGGTTTTCTATGATAAATTCGCCTAAAGTTTTGTTGTGATCAGCCATTTTTTGAAAAAGATGTGGTTTTCATACAAAAGTACATCATTTTTACCCAAACGGGAAAGGTTTATACAAGATCTCTAAATTGTAGTTAATTAAAAGGAAATATCGGTATTTTTGTGAAGTGTGAAGTGTGAAGTGTGAAGCGTGTTTAGCGGTTAGTTTAGGAAATTGAAACAATTTAATTATGAATATAAGAGAAAGTAAAAAAGAAGACATGCCACAAGTTCTTAATTTAATAAAAGAACTGGCAACCTTTGAACGAGAACCTGATGCGGTAGTCGTGACTGTTGAAGAGCTTGAAAAAGAAGGCTTTGGCGAAAATCCACTCTTCAAATGTTTTGTTGCTGAAGTTGATAAAGAGATTGTTGGTATGGCGTTGGTTTATTTCAGGTTTTCTACCTGGAAAGGCCGTACCATTCATCTGGAAGATTTAATCGTAAAAGAAAAAATGAGAGGATCTGGCCTTGGAAGTGCTCTATACCAGGAAGTACTTAAATATGCAAAATCGCAAGGTGTAAAAAGAGTGGAATGGGTTGTGCTCGACTGGAACGAGGGCGCTATAAAATTTTATGAACGCAGCGGAGCTAAGATTCTAAAGGACTGGCGGACAGTACATATGGATGAACAAGGATTGACTAATTTTTTAGACTTTAATTAATGCGGGTATTCAAATTTGGAGGGGCTTCAGTCAAAGATGCCCAAAGTATAAAAAACGTTAAAACAGTTCTGGATACAACCGGAATTGAAAATCTGGTGGTTGTGATTTCAGCAATGGGAAAAATGACAAACGCACTGGAGAAAGTGGTCTTAGCTTATTTGCAAAAATCTCTTCAAATGGAAGCTGCTTTGGCTGAGGTAATCGATTATCATAACAAAATACTTCAGGAATTATTTCCGGAAAAAAACCATGCCGTTTACAAAGAAGTTCATTTTCTTTTTGAGGAATTGAAACACTTTTTAGCACACAATAAATCCACAAACCATGCTTATGTTTATGACCAAGTGGTTTGTTATGGGGAATTGGTCTCCACTAAAATTATAAGTAGTTTTTTAAAAGACCAACACATCAATAATACCTGGATAGACAGCCGGGAGTGCATCAAAACCGACAATAATTACCGGGACGCAGGTGTTGACTGGGAGTTGACTCAATCCAAAATTAAAAATAAAGTGAACCCTAAAACCCTCACCCTTACCCAGGGATTTTTGGGTTCCAATGACAACAACTTCACCACTACTTTAGGAAGGGAAGGAAGTGATTATACCGCTGCAATTTTTGCTTATTGCCTGGGAGCTGAAAGTGTTACTATTTGGAAAGATGTTCCAGGTGTTCTCAATGCAGATCCTCGCACGTTTAAGAACACGACACTTTTAGAACAAATTTCTTACCGCGAGGCGATAGAAATGGCTTTTTATGGAGCGTCAGTGATTCACCCAAAAACACTTCAGCCGCTGCAGCGAAAGGAAATTCCTTTATTTGTGAAATCCTTTTTAAATCCTTCTCAAGCAGGAACTTCAGTCGCAAAAGGGAAGGATTTAATACCGGCAGTTTCTTGTTACATCGTTAAAAAAGAACAGGTGTTGATTTCACTTTCCTCACTGGATTTTTCATTTATGGTTGAGGACAACATTGGTGAAGTGTTTAAACTACTTCACAAATACAAAATGAAAGTCAATTTGATTCAAAATTCGGCGATTAGTTTTACGGTTGTGGTTGACAACAAATACAATAAACTGGAGGAACTCTTATCCCGATTGCGTTCCAATTTTAAAGTGCGCTACAACGAAAATGTCACACTATACACCATTCGCCACTTTAAAGAAAAAGAAGTAGATAAACTGGAAAAAGGATATGAAGTGCTCTTAAAACAACAAAGCAGAGATACTATGCAGTTGGTGGTGAGGTAACTCAAGATACATACTATTTTACTATATTTACCCAAAACAACATTTTCATAATGCCACTAGTAACACCAAAAGAAATTGCGCAAGCTATCAATGTCCACAAACTTGGATTTTTAGGCACTTTCATTGGTTGGACGTTAATGAAAACAATGCGCATTTCTGCCTGCAATCGCATTTATGATAAACACAAACATCTGGAGGGGCTTGATTTTATAAACGCTTTGCTTGAAGAATTTGAAATTAAGTTTGAAATCCCGGATGAAGACTTGCGCCGCATTCCAAAAACCGGAGCCTTTATTACGATATCAAACCATCCTCTTGGCGGAATTGACGGGATTTTATTGTTAAAAATCTTGTTGGAACAAAGGCCTAACTATAAAGTCATTGCCAATTTTTTACTGCACCGCATTGCCCCACTAAAACCCTTTGTGATGCCCGTAAATCCTTTTGAAAACAAAAAGGAAATCAAATCGAGTTTGAGTGGTTTTAAAAACGCGCTAAGACATCTTCAAGATGAACATCCGTTGGGGCTTTTCCCGGCAGGAGAGGTTTCAACTTACAAAGAAGACAAGCGTATTACAGATAAACCTTGGGAAGACGCCGCTATGAAGCTCATTAAAAAAGCCGAAGTGCCTGTAGTACCCATTTACTTTCACGCAAAAAATAGTTTATTGTTTTATAAGCTTGCTAAGTTGAGCCCTACTTTTCGCACAGCAAAACTTCCTTCAGAATTATTGAGTCAGCGAGAGCGCACTATTAAAATAAGAATAGGCAACCCCATTTCGGTAAAAGATCAGCAAGAGCAAGAATCCTTGGAGGAATACACTGCTTTTCTTCGCAAGAAAACCTATATGCTGGCCAATACCTTTACCAAGAAAAAACTATTGGATAATATCCCAAAAAAATTAAAGTTTCCAAAGCCTCCTAAAAGTATTGCCACTCCTGTTGCACCCCATATACTCGAAAAAGAAGTGCTCAAACTTCAGGAATTGGACAAGCGCTTGTTGATAAGTAAAAACTATGAAGTTTTTCTATCTCACCCAGAACACATCCCAAACATTCTTCAGGAAATAGGCCGCTTACGCGAAATCACTTTCAGAGAAGTGGGCGAGGGAACCAATAAAGCCATTGATCTTGATGTTTTTGATGCTTATTACCACCACATGTTTTTATGGGACAATGAGACCAAAAAAATTGCCGGTGCCTACCGAATGGGTTTGGGATCACAAATCTATGAAGCTTATGGTATTGAGGGTTTTTACCTTCACGACCTTTTCAGGTTTGAGCCTGAATTGTATAAAATGATGAGCCAGTCTATAGAAATGGGACGCGCCTTTATCATCAAAGAATACCAGCAAAAGCCGATGCCGCTGTTTCTGTTATGGAAAGGGATTGTTCATACCACACTGCGTTTTCCTGAACACCGTTACCTCATTGGTGGTGTTACTATCAGTGATCGTTTTTCAGAATTTTCAAAATCGTTGATGATTGAGTTTATGAAGTCAAACTATTATGACCCCTATGTGGCTCAGTTTATTCATCCTAAAAAAGATTTTAAAGTCAAATTAAAAGATGCCGACAAAGACTTTGTATTTGACGAAACGGAAGCTGATTTAAACAAGTTTGACAGAATCATTGACGAACTCGAGCCCGGCGAATTGCGTTTGCCGGTATTGATTAAAAAATACATCAAGCAAAACGCAAAAGTGGTCGCTTTTAATGTGGATCCGCTTTTCAATAATGCCGTTGACGGCTTGATGTATATACGCATAGCAGACTTGCCCGAAAGCACAGTCAAACCCGTTCTTGAGGAATTTCAAGCCGAAATGGAACAAAAATTTGCCTCAAAAAACGAGGAAAATAAAGAGTGATTCTTTTCAGAAATTATTTAAAACCAAGGACGTTTATTCACTTGATAGGTTTCAAAAAATTCCTCATCGCTTTTTGTTAAATAGATGATTCCTTCAATGAGGCCAATAATGCCGCCAATACCACAAGTAACTAAAGTAACGATTAATTGAATAATTCCCTCTTTGTTGTAGCCTAAGATAAATTTGTGAATTCCAAAACCACCCAATACAATCGCCAAAATACCGGCGATTAATTTTTTGTTTTCTTTGTTTTCGTTGATGGATTTGTTCCAGCTTTCTTTAAATTCATTTGCTGTTTTTTTGGCTTCATCGCCAAGGTTGTCAGTGTTTTTGTTTTCTTCCATAGTTATAAAAATTTCATGATTATAAAATACCTCCTCCCAAGAAGAGTCTGAACAGTCCAAAAAACATGGCACACAAACACATAATTAGACCCGCCAGGGCACCATTGTTTGATTTGCCTTCTTGTTGTCGATTAGACAGAGCTATGATGCTTATGATTAAACCAATAAAAGCAAAGGGGATGTTAATCCAGTTCAAAGCTCCCAAACAGGGAATAAATCCTACCATCATTCCAAGAATGGCTAGTATTCCGAAGACCAAACTGGCTGTATTCAATTCAAAAAAATATTATTGGTTTGTTACTTGTTTTTCAAATATATTAAAGAAAATGTGAAGACGATAAAATTTATGATAAAAAATAAAAAAATAAGCAAACTATATTGATTCCACAATAAGGCTTCTTCAATCATTCCGTTACTGAGGGCTACAAATCCCCTTGTTAAACCACAAAAAACACAAGATCCTTCTTCTGAAATCGCCGCAGTGCAGACGGGGGTTGTTTTTAGCAAGACATTTTCACTGACAACAAAAGGAATGATCACTAAAAGTTGCCCTATCACAGCAACAATTCCCCAAACTATGTAGATTGCTTTTTTTAGCTCCGGTAGTTTAAAAGGATTCATAAATGCTAGTTTTCAGTTGTAATAATATCACAGAAAAGCCCTGTCGTTGGGTTCCCAGAGTTCAATTTTATTGCCTTCCGGGTCGAGAATCCAGCCAAATTTACCATAACTGAATTCTTCGACTTCTCCCACAACTGTAATGCCTTCTTGCTTGAGTTGCTCTAAAAGTTTGTGTAAGTTTTTAACTCTCAAATTCATCATAAAAGGTTTTTCGCTTGGAGCGAAATAAGTAGTATCTTCCTTAAACGGGCTCCATTGTGTGGAGCAGTCGTTACCCTCTTTGTCTTTCCACCAGAACGTCCAGCCATATTGGTCTGTATTCATTCCCAAATGTTTTTTATACCAGGCTTTTGTGGCATCTGGGTCTTTGGTTTTAAAGAAAAATCCACCGAGCCCTGAAACGCCAAACTCCTGAGAAGGTATTATCTCTTTCTTGGGGTTTAGATCGTATAAATGTTTGATTTTATCCACAATCACTTGTGCCAGTTTCACCTTACTCTCAACGGTCCAGCCTGCGATATGTGGGCTCATCACTACATTCTCCATTTGAATTAATTCACGCAATGCTTCGGGGAGATCATTTTCTGTAAACAAAGATTCAAATGAGTTTTTTTCATACTCCAAAACATCCAATCCGGCTCCCAGAATTTTCCCTGATTTTAGAGCATCAACAAGGTGACTCGTGACAACACATTTGCCTCGGGCAGTGTTAAGGAGCCAAAATGGTTTTTTGAATTGAGTAATAAAATCGCTGCTGACTATTTTATCAGTTTCAGAAGTCCAGGGGACGTGAAGGCTAAGCACATCTGCTTGTTCCTGAAGTTCTTCAAGTGATACTTGCTTTGCATTTGCGTCACCCACATTTTCTTTGATGTCATAACAAAGCACTTTCACTTCAAAACCACGAAGTTTTTTCGCAAATGCTTTACCCATATTTCCATACCCGATGAGGCCTACTGTTTTTCCGTCGAGCTCCACACCTCTGTTGGATTCGCGGTTCCAATGGCCGCTTCGCACTTCGTTGTCTGCTTGTTTGAGTTTGTTGAAAAGTGACAAAAGCATTCCCAAGGCGTGTTCGCTCACTGCATTTCGGTTGCCTTCGGGGGCAGCAATGAGGGTGATGTTTTTGCTTTCGGCGTAAGTGGTATCTATACTTTCCAGTCCGGCACCCACACGGGCGATGAATTTTAGGTTTTTAGCAGCATCGAGAAACGCTTTGTCAATATCAAAACGACTGCGAATGACTATACCTTCATAGGTTCCTATTTTTGCTTCAACAGATTCTTTGGAAGAAGTGTAATCTTCTTCATTTTGAAATCCGGCAGCGGCAAGTTGTTCTAAAAGCAGCGGGTGGTTTTTATCGAGATGGAGAATTTTCATGAATCGATTGTTTGATACTATACAAATTGGTTTTTGAATGTTTAAGGAAAATTTTGAATCAGTTCTTGAGTAATTCTAGCAGGTTTTCCCGTTGTGGCATCAATCATACACCAAAGGGTTTTGGCTTTAACCACTAATTTTTGGTCTGCTTTTCTAATGATTTCGGTGTGACGCTCACTGGTGACTCCGCTATAGTTTTCAACCCAGGTTTTCAAAATTAAAACATCGTTTTCAAAAGCCGGCGCTTTGTATTCAATAAAATGATTGACGACCACCCAGGCAATTTTTTTGCGTAAAGCCGCATCCGTTTTTTCATTCCAATGTTGTTCTGCAATATCCTGAATCCATTGTAGATAAGCAACATTGTTTACGTGTTTGAGGTCATCAATGACGGTTTTCTGAACGGTTATTTCTTTTTGAAAGGGTTTCAAGGGTTTTATTTTTGTAAAGATAGAAAATGTTGTGAAGTTTTCGGGCAGCGATTGCAGCGGTAGCTTTTGCTGCTTTTTTTGCAGCAAAACTATAGCGGAAAGCGCGGTTCAGCCCGCCAAAAAATTAAAACCCGAGAATCAATTTGGAAATATAAAAGAACAAAAAGATTCCGAAAATATCGTTGCTTGTGGTGATAAAGGGTCCTGTGGCAATGGCCGGGTCGATACCGCGTTTGTCAAGGATGATGGGGACAAAAGTGCCCACAAGTGCAGCAACAATGATAACGAGAAGCATTGAAAGTGCAATCGCCAAGCTAGTCAATTGATCTTGACCCACTATAAACCCAAACAGGAAAACAAGTGCCGCTAAAGCAAAACCATTCAACAAGCTTAATCCCACTTCTTTGAGCAGCCGACTCCAAAGGCTTCCTCTAATATTGTCATTAGCAAGTCCTTGTACAATGATAGCGCTTGATTGAACACCCACATTTCCTGCCATCGCAGCAATGAGCGGGGTGAAGAAAAAAAGTATCGGAAAGGTCTCCAGTGCTTCATCAAATCCTTGCATGATGTACACACTCCCCAGACCACCAAAAAGCCCTAAAACGAGCCAAGGCAAACGCGCTTTTGATAACTGCCAAATGCTGTCATCTGCCTCAACGTCCTGAGAGATACCGGCAGCAAGCTGGTAATCTTTTTCAGCTTCTTCTTTGATAAAATCCACAATGTCGTCAATCGTAATACGACCTACCAGTCTGCCAATTTCGTCAACAACCGGAATGGCTTCCAGGTCATATTTTTGCATGATTCTCGCCACTTCTTCACCTTCTGTATGCACATCAACAAAGTCAACGCGGGGAATGTAGATTTCAGAAATTTTAGTTTGAGGGGGTACTGTTAAAAGATCTTTTAGAGAGAGTCTTCCTATGAGCTTATCACTTTTATCAACCACATAAATGGAATGCACGCGGGTTACATTTTCTGCTTGCCTGCGCATTTCTCTGACACAACCGGCAACGGTCCAGGTTTCTCTAACTCTAATGAGCTCTTTCGCCATCAAACCCCCGGCAGAGTCTTCGTCATAGCGCAGCAGTTCTTTGATGTCTTGAGCATGCACGCGGTCTTCAATGTTTGAAATAACCTCTTCTTGACGTTCTTCAGAAAGTTCTGCGATGATATCAGCAGCATCATCTGTGTCCATTTCTTCCAGCTCATCGGCAATTTCTTTGGAGGAGAGGTTATCAAGAATTTTTTCACGATCATCTTCATCGAGTTCCATAAGGACCTCTGACGTTTTTTCACTGTCAAGAAGTTTGATAATGTAAGTGGCTTCGTCGAGGTTTAACTCATCGAGAATCTCAGCAATATCTGCGTGGTGAAGGTCTTCAAGATGCACAAGCAACTCGGTGTCGTTTTGTTCTTCGACAAGTTGCTCGATTTTTTCAATAAGCTCTGGACTAATTTGAAACTGCATCGTTTTCTATCTTTTGGGTTAAGGAAATAAAGGCTTCAAAGCCTAATTGCTCCGGACGTTTGTCAAAGATAGTATCTTCTTTTAAATTTTCGCTCAAAGCGAACGTTTTTAAACTGTTTCTCAATGTTTTTCGGCGTTGACCGAAAGCGGTTTTTACCACTGTAAAGAATAATTTTTCATTGCAGGGAAGTGAAAAATCATCTTTTCTGATGAGTCTCAAAACGCCACTATCCACCTTAGGCGGCGGATTAAAAACAGAAGGCGGAACGGTGAACAGGTATTCTGCCGTATAAAATGCCTGAACCAAAACCGAAAGAATACCATAGGCCTTACTACCTTCTTTTTCACAGATACGCTGAGCAACTTCTTTTTGGAACATACCCGTAAATTCCGGGATTTGGTGTCTCCATTCCAGCATTTTAAAAACAATTTGGGTGGAGATGTTGTATGGAAAATTACCGATGATGGCAAAAGGCGTATCTCTGTAATAATGTGATAAGTCAATTTTTAAAAAATCTGCTTCTGCTACCTGGAAATTTTTGGTTTTAAGCAGATCGCTGTGTTCTGAAATAAAACTGGAATTTAAGTAGGCGACAGATTCTGTATCGATGTCCATCGCGATGAGGTCGATGTCTTTTTGAATGAGGTATTTGGTGAGGACTCCCATTCCGGGGCCAATTTCGATGACGTGTTTATAGCCTTTTAAGGTGAGTGTATCGGCTATTTTTTGGGCGATGTGCTCATCTTTTAAGAAATGTTGACCGAGGTGTTTTTTGGCACTTACTTCACTTTCATTATTCCTCTCTGAAGAGCTCTTTGTGTTTTTTGCTCTTTGTTCTTTCTTATAAAATTTTCTCATCTGGATGTCTGTTCACTAATGATTTGAAGCTCTGTTCTAAAAGCGACAAATTTACCTGCAAAATCAGCACTTTTTGAACGCAGGCGGTCTGCGTCTTCACGGTAGTATTTTTCCAAAGTTTCTTTACTATCTGTTGTGTATTGCACAGCATAAGTGAGTCCGCCCATTTCTTCTTCCACCAAAACGCGACACATTTTTGCAGCGCTGAATTTACCGGTCGCTAGCATATCAGGGATGTGTTCTTCTTTCATCCATTGCAGCCAGCGGTCGTGGATGTCTTCTTCTATGTTTATGGTGACGTTGTAGATGTGCATAGTTTGGTTTCAGGTTTCAGGTTTCAAGTGTGTGGAGTCCTAAATAGGATTGACCGAATTTGACACTATTTTATTGTTTCATGTTCGCAGAAAGTCTTAATACTTTGTACTTGATACTTAATACTCCCCTTAAATTTGATTTGTGTTATTTGATGCTGTTCCTTCAATTTATCGCGTCGCCTCTGATACTTCGGTATTGCTTTCGGGCTTCTACAAAAAATATGGAATCCTGATGGTTAAAAATGATTAGCTCATAGAATTCTTTCGCCTTTTCAGGTTGTTGCAGGGTATTGTTGTACAATTCAGCTAAGAAAAAATAAGCGTTGTCTACCAGAATATCTTCATTGTGAAATTCTATAATTTTTAAATAATTAGTAATTGCTTTTTCATATTCTTTTGTTTTTTCAAACACTCGCGCTTGTTTGAGTAATGCTTCATCTTCTATTGATTCTCCTTTGTGATTGCCTAAAATAGTTTCCAGAATGGCAATGGCTTCCTGATATTTGCCTTGCAAGTCCAACAAGTCTGCTTGTGCATATTTTTTTAGTGCAGTTTGCAAGCTGTCTTCCAGTGAGTTGTCACTGATGAGCAAACTGAGCTCCATCGCATCATTTGCAATGAGTTGGGAGGTTGATTTTTTTAGAATGTCAAGCTGTGTTTTTGCCCATTCAAAATCTCCTTTAAAATAACTGGTGCGCGCTACTTTAAAACGGGCTTCCTGTGCTATGGGGTCATTTTTAACTTTATTCTGAATTTGTGAATAGTAAATGAGGGCCTCATTAAATTTTTCGTCAAACACCAGAATATCTGCTAGCTCCATAAGAACCCGTGCTTCCTGATATCTGCTCAAATTTTCTTTGCTTAAAGTTTTGAGGTTATCAATGGCAAGCTGTTTTTTGTTGTTTTGGAAAGCCAAAAACTGATTGTAATCTAGCTGTATTTCAAAGGATTTTGCGCCTTCTCCAAAAAGGGAAATCAAATTTTCATATTTTTTTTCTAACTCAGCAAACTTTTCTTTTTCTGCAGTTTTTACTTCAATTTTCATAGTATATTGAAACGCCTGCAGGCGGTCTCTTTCAGAAGTGCTGTTTTCGATGATGTAGGATAAAATTTCGTTTGAGACTTCATACGCTTCATCGTCTAGGGCAATTAACGCCAATTCCATCATTTCATTCAGGCTTTCAAAGGTGCGGTTGAAAATGGCTTTTTCTTGTATAAAGGCTCTGTCATATTGCTTTTGCTGAACAAACAACCAACTGAGTAACTGATTGTAAAATAAGTCCGGGTTGTTTTGAGAACGTCTCAAAAGTGCCTTGCGTAACAAGTCATTGGCTTCGTTTTGGGGGTCATCTGTCACATACCGACTGAAATTACGCTGGGCAGTGATTAAAAACGAGGGGTTTCTTTCAATAATCCTCAAATAACTGTCAAACATTTTTTCAAGGGCACCCTGCTCACCATAAATGCGCGCCAACTGACTGTCAAAATTGAGGTTGTCGTCAAGTGAAGCTCCTTTTTCATAGGCACTTACTGCCAGGTCCAGCAAACTGTATTTTTCAAAAGAATTGGCAACTGTATAGGTTATTCTCGGGTTTTCATCAATGGCTTGTAAAGCTTGTTGAAAATAGGCGTTTGCTTCATCATTTTGATTTTGAATGAGATGGTTTCTTCCCATTTCGATTAAAAATAAAGGATGATTTCTGGTTAATGTGAGTCGTTCCTGAAGCAATTTTTGACTTTCTTCAAAGTTTTCAAGTTGTTGCAGCGTGGCTATATAGGAAAGGAAATAGTCATTGCGGTTTTGATTGTTTTCAAAAAGGGCTTTGTAAATGGGTAATGCTTTTTCAAAATCACCCCTGTCAAAATAATTTTTAGCCAGATTTTCATTTTGTGCAAATGAAACAAAGCTAAAGCAAAATAGAAGGATGCAAAGGGTAATACGCATTTTGTTACTTTTTGGTAAATATAAGGAAATGTGCATTGGTAATCTAGTTATAAATTTGTTAAGTACTTGATAAAATTCGCATTACTAAATTCAAATATGTTACGACTTTAGATTGAAATAATAAGGTTAATTTTTTTTTTGAACCATTTTCAGTAATTTACAATGAAATTCAAGGATTAAAAAACCTAGCTAAACAATAAAACCAACTATTATGAAAATGATAATCAATTTAAAAATAAAACTTTTAAAGTTTTTAACTTTACTCTTTTTGTTACCCTCCATTGGATCTCTTGCTCCAGATACTTTTCAAGGTTTTGGGCTAACAGTCAAAGCTCAAAATATTGATATTTTACTAACTTCTGGTTGGACTTTACAAGATTCTGACATAAATGGGAATTCAATAAATTTATCTGTTTTAGGAGCTTTTTTATATCCAGATGATTTTGGAGATTATTCATTTGAGTTTAATTATGGGACTACTACCTGTATTGAATCTTTTAAAGTGAATTTTACCGATGTTACTGAGACGAGTTTTAATTTAAGCACAATTAATGAATATGTTTCTTGCAACTACACAGATCCAGATGAAATTACAGCTGTGGAGCTTTATCTAAGTTTTTATTATGAATTGCCTTTGAACACAAACAGTATTCCAAAAAACCCATTTACTTATGAATGGGTTGATAGTGGTTTACCAGTTGAAGATTTAATTATTACAAATCCGGAAGGTGACTGGCTGTTATATCGAAGAGAATTTCTTTCAACACCCACTTTTCATCAAAACAGTTTTACTATCTACCCCAATCCCGTTAAAGAAAACCTAAGCATCAACAATACTTCCAATCAAAGTGTTACAGCGACTATTTATGCTGTAAGCGGTACAGCATTGCAAAGTTATACTCTTGAAGCAAACACCTCAATCATTAATGTAAAGTCATTTAATACTGGTTTGTATTTTGTTGTTTTTGAAAATGAAAGTGGTGAGCAGGTGAGTAAAAAGTTTGTGAAGCGATAAATCAACCCTTTCTGGGTGAAACCCAGAAAGGGTTAATTCCTTAATCAATCACATCAAACCCACAATAAGGCACCAAAACTTTAGGAATTTTAATACCTTCAGGTGTTTGATAGTTTTCCAGAATTCCGGCAAGGACTCTTGGGAGTGCCAAGGCACTACCGTTCAAGGTGTGTGCCAGTTGGTTTTTTCCGTTTTCATCTTTGAAGCGCAGTTTCAATCGGTTGGCTTGAAAGGTTTCAAAATTGGATACTGAAGATATTTCCAGCCAGCGGTCCTGTGCAGTTGAAAACACTTCAAAATCATACGTCAAAACAGATGTAAAGCCCAAATCACCACCACAAAGTCTTAAGATGCGGTATGGCAGTTGGAGTTCGTTAAGGATTTCTTTCACGTGTTCTACCATTCCCTCAAGGGCGTTGTGTGATTTTGAGGGATGCTCAATTCGCACGATTTCCACTTTGTCAAATTGATGCAAACGGTTTAACCCGCGCACGTGGGCGCCATAGCTTCCTGCTTCTCTTCTAAAACAGGGCGTGTAGGCGGTACACAAAACCGGCAGGTCTTTTTCCTGAAGGATTTCATCGCGAAAGATATTTGTTACCGGCACTTCTGCGGTGGGTATGAGATATAAATTGTCAATACCCACGTGGTACATTTGCCCTTCCTTGTCTGGCAATTGCCCAGTTCCAAAACCGGACGCTTCATTCACTAAATGTGGCACCTGATATTCAGTATAACCCGCGGCTGTATTTTTATCGAGAAAGTAAGTAATTAGAGCGCGTTGCAATCTGGCACCTTTTCCCTTATAAACCGGAAAACCGGCTCCGGTGATTTTATTTCCCAATTCAAGATCGATGATATCATATTTTTTAGCTAGTTCCCAGTGGGGGAGTGCGCCGTCTGCCAGTTTTGGGATATCGCCTGCGCGAAAGACTTCTTCGTTGTCTTCTTCACTGCTGCCTGCAGGAACTAAAGTATTTGGGATGTTTGGGATATTATATAACAGTTGTTGCAATTTTTCAACTGCTGCGTTCAATTCTTCTTGAAGCACTTTGGAGTCTTCCTTGAATTGGGCTGTTTGTTCTTTCAGTTCATTCGCTTTTTGTACATCACCGTTTTTAAATAGGATTCCAATTTCCTTAGAAATCTTGTTCGATTCCGCCAGAATGTTGTCTAGTTTTGCTTGGGTGCTTCTTCGGGTTTCATCTGCTTGCAACACCTCCTCAAAAAGAGGAGCGGCATTTATGTTTCTTTTTTGCAAAGCGGTGATGTATGCCTCTTTGTTATCGCGAATGTCTGTAACTTGTAACATAGTGTTGGTTTGAAAGGGCAAATTTAGTGAAATAGCCTAAATGACAGCTTATTTTTTAGAACAAAAGAAAGTTTTATCACAACCCCTCCGGAGCAGGCATAATCCATTCGTGGTGTTTAAAGTGATTCCATTTTTCTGCTGCGAGATCTACCTCAGGGTTTATCAATGGAGCCATGGCTCTTTTGTTGACACTCACCCGGGCATCAAAATAAACAGCAACATCCTTGCCTTCTTCTGCATAGCGCTTTTTTAATCGCTGTGCATATTGCCACATATAATCGGGTTTGGTGGCCAGGCCTCTGCGTTGTTTGGTTGAAAGCTCTTCGTAAATATTTATACGAAACTCTTCACCAGTGTTTTTATCTTTAACAGTTACCTTGACAGAGCCCGACTTAGTGCGGAGCATCATACGCCAACTGAGGCGATGCCCTTCTTCGGTCCACAAAACATTGTCTTCAATGGTCCAATGGCGTAGCGGCAAACCAATTTGGATGATGAAATAGATCGAAAATAAGGTGATTAATGGCTTTTTATAAGCAGGAACGATAACCTCCCCTTTGTCATAGAATTCCTTTTTGGGCAAAAAACGTCTTTGAACTGTTTTAGGTGTAAAGAAAAACAAAGCAAAAGCAATGGACATATAAGGAAAAATACCTATTTGAAATACGATTGAGTTGAAAAGGTGAAAGAAAATCGAAATGATAAAACCGAGCATTCGAGTGCGTCTCCAAAGCAATAGTGGAACAATGAGTAAATCAAACAAAATGCCTGTATAAGCAATGGACCAGTGCACCCAGGTTTGCTGTAAAATATCACCGATTAACCAGTAGTTTGCCTTTCCGCTCATAAGTATTTGAGCCATGGAGGCATCAAGCCAGTCTGGATAAAGTTTTGCCACAGAGGCATAAGTATAAACAATCCACACCTGAAAGATAATGACCAGTGCACACCAGCGCGGCATGGAGGGGTTTTTGATTTCCGGATTGTATTTCGCGTCAAGCGAAAACCACCTGTTTGCAGGAAGCACACTCATAAAACCAAGCAACAATAGCATCAGGTAATAGTGGTTGTTGTAAGCCGATTTTTGCATAAAATAGACGCCGGCCCACATTACAAAGTATGCAATTATGGCGAGCCGGTATTTGTAGCCCAGCATGACCATCAATCCAAAAATCCCCATCACGGCAAAATAAAAATACATCCCATTTCCGGGAAGGGGTTGCAGCCACTCCAAGCCAATAAATGAAAAGGTAAATGCCGGTTGAACAAGTACTTGTCTCACCCATCCTGTAGCAATAGCGCCAAAGGCTTCCAGCGTAATCAACAAACCAAAAAAGACTCTGAAGACAATGAGTCCGCTGTTGTCGATGTGTTTGAAAAGAAATTTATTGATCATAGCCGGCTATGTATTTTCGGGCAAACGCCTCGTCATTTTTTATGGCATTTTGCAAAGCTTCTAAAGAATCAAATGTATCTTCTTCCCTTATTTTTGAAAGCATTTCAATGGTAATTTTTTTGCCGTAGAGATCTTTGTCAATATCGAGAAAATAGGTTTCAATGGTTCTGTTTTTTCCGCCAACGGTGGGGTTTGTGCCTATGCTCATGATGCCAAAAACTTCTTCATTCCCTAAAACAGACTTCACGACATATACCCCATTTTTTGGAATGAGTTTGTAGTTTTCTTCAATATGCAGGTTTGCGGTGGGAAAGTTGATGGTTCTTCCAATTCCTCTTCCTTTTACAATGGTGCCGTTGAGCATAAAAGGGTAGTTGAGGTAGTTGTTTGCTGTTTCTAAATCACCATTTTCCAGAGCTTTTCTTATTTTGGTGGAACTCACCGCTACATCGTCAAGTTCTTGAGCTGAGATTTCTTGAACTTCAAAATGGAACTTTTCGCCAAATTTTTTGAGATCATCAATGTTAGCACTTCGGTTTTTTCCAAAACGGTGGTCATAACCAATGATTATTTTTTTTACGTTGAGACGGTCAACCAGAATATTTTTCACAAAGGCTTCCGCCGAAAGGTTAGAAAATTCTTTTGTAAAGGGGTGAATAATGAGATGATCGAGGTCTGTTTTTGAAAAAATATCAATGCGTTCCTCTATGGTATTGATGAGTTTGATGTCGCTCTCTTTTTGTAGAACCATTCGCGGGTGCGGAAAAAAAGTAAGTATAACCGATTCCAGATTGAGTTTTTCAGCTTCTGAAGTGAGTTTTTTCAGGATTTCTCTATGACCTATATGCACTCCATCAAAAGTGCCAATGGTGATGACAGATTGGGATTTATTTTTATAATCTGTTATGGAATGGTGGACTTTCACTGAATTATTTTCCGTTAAAGGTATTCATTGTGTTTGTGATTCCTGCAAGTGCAAATGATTTTATGAGTTCGATGGATTTGTCAAGTCGTTCCGGTAGTTGGGTTTCTTCTTCAGGTTCCCATTCACCCAGTACGAAATCAACCTGATTTCTTCTTCCAAATTCATTGTCAATTCCAAAACGAAAGCGATTGTAATTGGTCGTTCCCAGTTGGAATTGCGTATCTTTTAGTCCGTTATGACCTCCGTCGCTGCCTTTGGTTTTCACTCTGATGGTTCCAAAGGGGAGGTTGAGATCATCTGTAATGACCAGCAGGTTTTCTAAAGGAATTTTTTCTTTTTGAAGCCAGTAGAGGATTGCTTTTCCGCTCAGATTCATATAGGTGCTGGGTTTGAGTAGTAGTAAACTTCGGCCTTTGATTTTATGAGTTGTAATGTCACCCAGTTTTGCGGGTTCAAAAGCGAGGTTTTCTTTTTGAGCTAAATGGTCAAGAATTTTAAAACCGATGTTGTGGCGGGTATTTTCATATTTTGGACCTATATTTCCCAGGCCAACAATTAGAAATTTCTTCATGGGATCATCTTCTTCAAGGGTTTTGCTTTTCTTTTTTGATAAAAGTCGTCCAAAAAATGGTAGCATCTGTTTTTTTTGTAAAAATATAAAAAAACCCCCAACTTGTGGGGGTTTCCTATAAATTCAAAATGAATTGAAAATTTATTCTGATGCCGGAGTTTCCTCAGTGTTTCCACCTTCAGCTCCTTCTTCGCCTTCTTCACCTTCCTCTTCTTCCTCTTCAAGTTCATCAATAGCCACACGTGAAGTTCTCACTTGAGCAACCACGGAGTTGTCTGGATGCATGATTTTATAAGCATCATTTTGAAGCTCAGTAACATACAGTTTGCTTCCAATTTTGAGTTCAGTAATATCTGCCTCGATAAAATCAGGAAGGTCTGCAGGGATTGCTTTCACTTTAAGCTTACGTCTTGGAACGCGTAAAACCCCACCATTTTTAACTCCACGAGAGTTACCCACAATTCTTACAGGAATGTCAAGGGTAATTTCTTTATCGTCAAAAATCTGGTAGAAGTCCACATGAATAATGTTGTCTGTTACCGGGTGAAATTGAATATCTTGCAGAATGGCATTGATTTTATCGCCATTTTCCAAAACAATTACGACAGTGTGCACGTCTGGAGTGTACACCAAGTCTTTAAATGCTAATGTGTCAGCTGAAAAGTGAATTGGCTTGTCTCCTCCGTATACTACGCAAGGTACCTTTCCAGCATTACGTAAGGCCTTGGTTGCTACCTTGCCCACGCTTTCTCTTTGAGATCCGTTGATTGTAATTGATTTCATTATTTTTTGTTTTTTAAGGTTTTAGTGATACGCCCTTTGATCACGGGTGCCTTAAGATTAAATTTATAGTTTGGGCGTTTTACATTAAAAATTTTGAACTGATTGAGCTGTTTGTATTCACACTTATCATGACATCTGCAACCAGTTTTGAGCAGCTGAGTACTCTTATTTTTTTACTCTCCTGTTTTAATGGAATGGAATCTGTAACGATTAATTCTATTAATTTGGAGTTTTCAATTTTTTCGTAAGCATTTCCCGAAAGAATAGCGTGTGTACAAATGGCTCTAACGCTTTTTGCTCCGCGTTCCATCATTACGTCTGCTGCTTTGGCAAGTGTGCCGGCGGTATCAACCATATCATCTACCAGCACCACATTTTTTCCGGTAACGTCACCAATGAGTTCCATATGTGAAATGACATTGGCTTTTTCGCGTTGTTTGTAACAAATTACCACATCGCTTTCCAAAAACTTAGAATAGGCATAGGCTCTTTTAGATCCTCCCATATCGGGTGATGCGATGGTTAAATTATCAAGATTTAAGCTTCTCAAGTAAGGCAAAAAGATGGTAGAAGCAAAAAGGTGATCGACCGGTTTTTCAAAAAATCCTTGAATCTGGTCTGCGTGCAAATCCATGGTGATGATGCGTGTGGCACCTGCTGTTTCCAGCATTTTAGCGACCAGTTTTGCGGCGATTGGTACCCTTGGTTTGTCTTTTCTGTCTTGTCTTGCCCATCCAAAGTAAGGCATCACAGCGGTCACGTGTCTTGCTGAGGCTCGCTTTGCAGCATCAATCATTAGCAACATTTCCATCAAGTTGTCACTGTTTGGAAAAGTAGAGCCAATGATAAAAACCCGGCTGCCTCTCACAGATTCTTCAAACGAAGGTTGGAATTCACCATCACTGTAATGTGATGTTATGACATTGCCCAGTGGCGTACCAAAAGCTTCGGCAATTTTTTCAGCGAGCACGATGCTTTGTGAGCAAGCAAAAATCTTAGGTTCGGGAGTTGGAATGGCCATTGTTAACTGGTTGTAAAATAGGGTTTTGCTGTCTGCAAGTTTTAACGAGGTGCAAATTTAGAAAATAATTTCAATCAGGGAAGCATAATTACTTCTTATTTAGGGTGTATATGTAAATATTTTTATAATTTTGTCGTCCAATTCTTTGAAAATGCCTTGGTGGCGGAATTGGTAGACGCGCTGGATTCAAAATCCTGTGTCCTCGGACGTGTGGGTTCGATTCCCACCCAAGGTACAAAGCCTCAACATTTGTTGGGGCTTTTTTAATGCTTTACAAATTTTTGTACACTTTTTCCTTGTGTAGAAGTAATTTCAATGAAGTAAATTCCGGAAGTTAAATGAGAAACATCAATTTGCTGTTGGTATCCGGTTTGAAATAGTTGTGCTCCAGCTATTGAGTAAATGTTTATTTCTTCAATTTTTTGGTTCAATGAAACAATTGTCAAAACCTCATCGACTGGATTGGGATAAAGCTTGAAACTGATTAGCTCAATTTCAGTATTACTTAAAAGAGGTGAATTTGAAAACACATAAAAAAATCCTGCAAAATATTCTATGATAAAATCACAGTCGTTGTTTGAATTGCAAAATACTTCAAACCGTAATTCATCATCATGATCAAACCAACTAAAATATTCTGATTCAAATGTAATGTGGTCTTGGTTAATACATTCTTCATAAGTTCTTTCAAAGTCAAAAGGGTATAGCAATTCAGTGCCGGACGAAGTCTCATATTGAAAGAAACCCGAAAACTCATTGCAAGCACCAAACCCTTCAAAACTTAAATCTTCATTGATTATTAAAAAGGGGGCTATAGCTGGCTGAATTGATGAAATTGAATAACCGCCACCTAAATCAAATTCGACATAATGTAAATACCAAGTATGCTCAAATAATTCTGAAGGCTGGGTCGCTGCATTTGAAAAGAAAAAAACAAAACAAATAATTGAGTATAGCTTTTTCATTAATTGATGATATAAATTATTTAAAATTACATATTTCTATCAACATTTACTAACTTTGATTTCTATTTAAAAATCCCCCAAAAATGGCTGACTTTTGGCTTTTCTTCAAAATGGGTCTTGACCACGTAATTAACTGGTATAATTATTCCCATATATTATTCATCATTTTATTAACAGTTGCCTACCAATTCAATGCCTGGAAACGGTTGTTGCTACTCATTACACTTTTTACTCTTGGGCATTTAATTGCCGTTTTAATGGTTTCTTATGGTGTAGTAAAAGTGAGTCTAGGTATGGTGGGATTCCTCATTGCAATTGTCATTATTTTTACGGCACTCTTTAATATTTTTACGGCAGGAAAAGAAAAACGGCGTGAAAAAATGGGACTACTTTTTGCGCTTTCCATTTTTCTGGGACTATTGAGAGGACTTGGGTTTGCACCTCAATTTACAGAAGCTGTTGGTCAAAAGAGTAAAATACTTCCGCTTCTTGAAGTGGCTTTGGGTGTTGAAGCAGGTCAAATCATAGTTGCTTTAATTGTTTTGATTATTGGCACTATTGTTCAAACGATATTCAGGTTTAATAAAAAAGACTGGGTGCTGGTTATTTCTTCTATTATTTTGGGACTGGCAATCCCGATGCTTATTTCAAACTGGATATTTTAAATCATTCATACCCTAATATTTAACGATTCATTCTTATTTAATCCGTTGATAAAATTTTATCTTCGCAGCTTAGTTCGTATTCTAAAATGCCAAATAAAAAACAACGTAAATATGACATCGCCTACATGCGCATGGCACTGGAGTGGGCAAAGTTGTCACACTGTAAACGCAAGCAGGTGGGAGCCCTCATTGTGAAGGACAAAATGATTATTTCAGATGGGTATAACGGCACACCCTCTGGATTTGAAAACTTTTGTGAAGACGATGAAGGATATACAAAGTGGTATGTACTTCATGCAGAAGCAAATGCTATTTTGAAAGTTGCTTCCTCAACCCAATCCTGCAAAGGGGCAACGCTCTATATCACAATGTCTCCCTGTAAAGAATGCAGCAAACTAATACATCAGGCAGGAATCACTCGTTTGGTTTATCTTGAGGCCTATAAAGACAACGCCGGCGTAAGCTTTCTGGAAAAAGCAGGAGTTGCTCTGGAACATTTAGAAACTGTTGAACCTTAATCTTTAATGCAAAAATCTTTTAAATATTTTCCCCTTTTGATAGGTGTTGCGATAGCAGCAGGAATTTTTATTGGTTCAAAACTCAATTTTGGGGACACTACAGAAAAGATTTTTGCGACAAACTCTAAAAAGGACAAATTAAACAGACTCATCGATTATATTGATTTTGAATATGTTGACAGGATAAATACAGACAGTATTGTTGATGTGACAGTAAACAGTATTCTAAAAAATCTCGATCCACACTCGGTGTATATACCTGTGAGCGATTATGAATCGGTTGCTGATGATATGAGGGGTAAATTTGTGGGTATTGGTGTTAGCTTTTACATTTATAAAGATACGGTTTCAGTAATTTCAACCATTGATGATGGTCCCGCTGAAAAAGCAGGAATCAAAGCCGGTGATCGCATATTGTTTGCAGATGATACGCCCCTTTTTGGCGAATTCAGCAACAGAGACTCCATAGTTTCTTCTTTAAGGGGAGAATTAAATTCAAAGGTAGCTCTTACTGTTTTTCGCAGTAGCGAAAAGAAAGAAATAAAGTTTAAGCTTACGCGAAAAGAAGTTGCCATTAAAAGTGTCGATGCCGGTTTTAAAATCAATGAGAACTTGGGTTATATCAAGGTAAATCGCTTTGCAGAAACAACTGATGATGAATTTAGAAAGTCGCTCAAAGACTTGGTTAATCAAGATATTTCAACACTTATACTGGATTTGAGAAACAATCCCGGGGGATATGTTTTTGCTGCTGAGCGCATGCTGGATGAGTTGTTGCCAAAAGGAACACTCCTTTTGAAAACCAAAAACAAAGCAGGAGTCATTGAAAATACTATTGCCAGGAGAAAAGGCCTTTTTGAAAACGGAAAGGTCTATGTGCTGGTCAATGAAAACTCGGCTTCAGCCAGTGAAATCGTAGCCGGTGCTTTACAAGATAATGATCAGGGAATCATCGTTGGCCGCAGAACGTATGGTAAAGGTCTTGTGCAAAGAGAAATGGCGTTGGGCGATGGCAGTGCTATAAGGTTAACAGTAGCACGTTACTATACACCCACCGGCAGATCCATCCAACGACCTTATGTGAATGGAGACAAAACATACTTTAAAGATTACCAAGAGCGATATAACAATGGCGAACTCATAAGCGCAGACAGCATTTCAGTGAATGATAGCTTGCGTTATGTAACTCCAAAGGGTAAAGTTGTCTATGGAGGCGGTGGTATTTTACCCGATGTTTTTATACCCAAAGACCTGAGCGAAGAAGGAGAAATTATAAGCTATATCTCACAATCTGGTTTGTTAAACTATTTTGTTTTTGAGCAACTTGATAAAAACCGAGCCTTGTTTGAGAGTTATACGCCCCAAGATTTTTTTACAAACTATGAAGTAACTGATGAATTATTGGATGAATTTATCTTTTATTCAAGACTTATAGAAACCAATTTTCAGTTTCACGGGTATGAACCCCTTATGAAAACATATTTAAAAGCAACTATTGCCCAGCAACTTTTTGGGGGTGATTACTATGAAAGAATCCTCATTCAAAATGACGTAATGATAGATAAGATCCTAGAAATGGAAATTCCTGAAGAAATCCAAAACAAAGATCAATAACCATCAACTCTTCAATTTCATATATTCAGTTAAAGTAAGCTAGTGAGGTAGTTCATCAAATCCCATATTGTAGAGAATAAATCCAAAAATGTCTGTGTGCAAGTCCACTATTTTTGAAACAGGCATCCCGGCACCGTGACCGGCTCCCACATCTATTCTAATTAACTTGGGTGCATCTCCTGTTTCTTTTGACTGTAATTCTGCCGCATACTTAAAAGAGTGCGCAGGAACTACTCTATCATCGTGATCTGCTGTGGTGACCATGATAGCCGGATACTCTTTGCCTTCTTGTATGCTGTGTAAAGGTGAGTAGCCTTTCAAATATTGAAACATTTCTTCACTATCATTTGCGGTTCCATAATCATAAGCCCACCCGGCTCCGGCGGTGAAAGTGTGATAGCGCAACATATCCATAACGCCCACTTGAGGAATTCCCACTTGAAAAAGCTCGGGACGTTGATTAACAACAGCTCCCACAAGAAGTCCGCCGTTTGAACCCCCTCTTACGGCAAGGTAATCTGATGAGGTATAGTTTTTATCAATTAAATATTCTGCAGCAGCAATAAAATCGTCAAACACATTTTGTTTGTTGAGTTTGGTTCCTGCATCATGCCATTTTCTACCATATTCTCCACCTCCTCTTATATTAGGCACTGCATACACACCGCCCATCTCAAGCCAAACAGCTGTTACTATAGAAAATCCTGGTCTCATACTAATATTAAACCCACCATAGCCATATAAAATGGTTGGGTTTTTACCGTTGAGGTCCAACCCTTTTTTATGAGTAATAATCATAGGTACTTTTGTACCGTCTTTAGAAGTATAAAAAACCTGATTTGACTCAAATTCATCGGTGTTGAAATCTATTTCTGGTTTCCAGTAAACTTCAGAGGCACCGGTTTCCACATCATAGGTGTAAATACTCCCGGGAGTGTTGTAATTTGAAAAGGAGTAATACATTGTTTCAGCATCTTTTTTTCCGCCAAAACCACCTGCCGTGCCTACGCCCGGCAATTCTACTTCGCGAATTAAAGTTCCATTAAAATCATATTGCATAACTTTTGAAACAGCATCTACCATATAACTGGCAAACAGGTAGCCACTTCCGGTTGAGGGGTTTAAAACATTTTCGGTTTCTGGAATTAAATCGGTCCAATTTTCTTTAGATGGATTTGAAGCATCAACAGTAACTACCTTTTCATTGGGCGCATCCAGATTTGTTTGAATAAAGAGTTTGCTCCCATCATTATCCAGGACAGAGGTTGAGTTATCAAATCCGGTGATAACGGGCACTACCTTTTTGTCTGTACTTTCTAAATTAACCAGGTATAACTCATTACCACTTGTTGAAATGGATCTTGAAATATAAAGAAAACGCCCATCTTCAGAAACAGATCCCCAAATATACCTTGCTCTTTGGCTTTCGATGTCTCCAAAAACAATTTCGTCTTCACTTTGTTTTGTGCCTAGCTTATGGTAAAAAAGTCTGTGCTGGTCTGTCATCGCAGAAAGTTGGCTCCCTTTGGGTTTTTCGTAAGTAGAATAGTAAAACCCTTCTTCACCTTTCCAGGCAATTCCTGTGAATTTTAAATCAACGAGCGTGTCGCCAATTTGTTCTTTGGTTTCAGCATCAATGACGATTACTTTTCTCCAGTCACTTCCACCTTCAGATATGGAGTAGGCCGCTAGTTTACCGCTTTTTGAAAATCGTAAAGCATCAAGAGATGTGGTTCCATCTTCAGAGAAGGAATTTGGATCTAAAAATAGTTCTTCAGCACCCTCTTTTTCGCGATGGACAACATAATGATCCTGCAGACCGTCATTTTTGTAGTAATAGGTGTAATCACCCTCTATAAATGGGGCACTCACTTTTTCATAATTCCATAGCTCAGTAAGTCTATTATTGATTTCGTTTCTAAATGGAATCTGATCTAAAAATCCAAAAGTAACTTCGTTTTGGGCTTTTACCCAGGCAGCTGTTTCATCAGACAAATCGTCTTCCAGCCATCTGTAGGGGTCTGGCACTTCAGTTCCAAAATAGGTGTTAACAGTGTCAACTTTTTTTGTTTCAGGGTATTCTAAAGTCATAGCAGCTCTCTTGTTTTCTTCTTTGCAACCCATAAATAGAGCCAAAGAAAAAACAACTAAAAAAATTGTTTTCATGTTTGAAGGTTTAAATAAGTACAAACTTACTAAAATGTAGAATAAGTATTAATGAAAGAGAGGTTTATATTTTGGCCAAAGTTTGTAAATCAAAATAAAGTTTATCACGGCGACCAAAGCAGCTATTCCAATACTGGGAATATCCAAAAACAAATGATAAAGCAATATATTTACTGAAATGGGAATCAAAGCTAAAACCGCAAAAGCCACCCATTTATTTAGTAGAAGAAGTAATCCAATCACAATTTCGATAACACCAAGTGCCGGAAGAATATATCCGGTTGCTTTGAGTGAGCCCATAAACTCTGAGGCCTCACCGGGCAATTCTGGCATTGGAATAAAGTTTAAAAACTTATTCAGACCAATTAAAATCAAAATAACTGCCAGCAAAAACCGAATGATTTTAGTAAATGTAGAATTCATAAGAGGAAGGTTTTGGTTAGTATTGTACTCGAAAGATAAAAAAATCATTTCAGATTACAAACTACAAACTTCTACAAAATCCTAATTCTCAGACAAGTTGGTGTTTTGTGAGATACTCAGCTATTTGAACGGCATTTGTTGCAGCTCCTTTTCTGAGATTGTCACTCACAATCCAAAGGTTTAAGGAGTTTTCCTTTGAGTAATCGCGACGAATTCTCCCCACAAAAACATCATCTTTGCCTTTTGCATAGATGGGCATGGGATAGGTGTTTGTGTCTGTATTGTCCTGAACAGTTATTCCGGGAGAATTATGCAGGATGGTTCTTATGTGGCTTTCATCAAATTCCTTTTCAAACTCAATATTGACAGATTCACTGTGACCGCCCACAACGGGAATTCTAATCGCAGTGGCTGTAACCAAAACTGAGTCATCGTTTAGGATTTTTTTGGTTTCACGCACCAGCTTCATTTCTTCTTTGGTGTAACCATTCTCTTCAAAAACATCACACTGTGGGATGGCATTTTGATGAATGGGGTATGGATACGCCATTTCGCCTTTAATGCCCTTCAATTCGTTTTCAAGCTGCTCAACGGCTTTCACACCGGTGCCCGTGATGGATTGATAGGTAGATACCACAACCCGTTTTATACCATATTTCTTGTGAAGCGGATTTAAAACCAACACCATTTGAATAGTGGAACAGTTTGGGTTGGCAATAATTTTATCTCCTTTACTTAATTGGGAAGCATTTATTTCAGGGACGATCAGTTTTTTTGAGGGATCCATTCTCCAGGCAGAGGAGTTATCGATCACAGTGGTTCCTGCGGCGGCAAATTTTGGTGCCCACTCCAGTGAGGTTTCCCCTCCGGCAGAAAACAAGGCGATATCCGGTTTTGCATCTACGGCAGTTTGCAAACCAATAACGGAATATTCCTTTCCTTTAAATCTTAATTTTTTACCCACAGAACGCTCTGACGCAACAAGCATCAATTCTGTGATTGGAAAATTTCTTTCTTCAAGGACTTGAAGCATTACTTCGCCAACCATTCCGGTGGCACCTACAATCGCTATTCTCATATCCATCACCCGTCCCCAAGTTTGCTTGGGGAGGTATCTCATTAAATTAAACTAAATATTTTCAAAAATCCTGCATTAAAGCAGGAACACAAAGTTAAAAAGAACCCAACTTAAAAAGGTTAAATATTAAATAAAAAAACCGTCTGCCAATTGGCAAACGGCTTTAAGTTAGAATATATAGTGAGCGGGATTACTTCTTCAATAAATCTCTTATTTCTGCCAACAATTGTTCCTGTGTTGGGCCTTTTGGAGCAGCGGGTGCTTCTTCTTTTTTCTTCTTCGTTTTGTTGTAAGCTTTTACAATCATAAAAAGCACAAAACCAACGATGATTAGATTAATAATGGTATTTATCCAGGCACCATAGCGAATGGCGTTTTCAGGTCTGGTAATGATTCCCTCATCACTAACAATAGCTTCAGAAAGCACAAAGCGCAAATCTGCAAAAGCCATACCACCGGCAAAATGACCCACAATGGGCATCATAATGTCTGCGACAAAACCATTGACGACAAGACCAACGGCACCTGCTAAAATAACCGCAACGGCAAGGTCAATGACGTTGCCGGTCATAATAAATTTTTTAAATTCTTTGAACATTTTTATAGGGTTTAAGGGTTAGCTATGTTTAAAATTATAAATAAAAATTAAAACAAAAAAGTTTAATCTATAAATATTCTTTTCACCCGTTGCGAAATAGCAGTAATGATTTCATAAGAAATAGAATTGATAGAATTTGCAAACACAGCTGCAGTAGTTTTAGAGTCAAAAATAATCACTTCATCACCTTCATTGCAATCAATGCCCGTGATGTCAACCATCAACATATCCATACAAATATTGCCAATCATAGGCGCTTTTTTTCCGTTGATGGTTACAAAACCGTTTCCCTTGCCATAACCGCGGTGAATGCCGTCTGCATGACCCAGAGGCAGTGTGGCGGTCACGGTATCTTTTGATGCAATAAACCCAAAATTATACCCCACACTTTCTCCTTTTTTGATGTGATGAATCTGTGAAATAATGGTTTTTAAAGAAGCTACGGGTTCTAAATTTTTATTTTCCCGTGCGTCGTTTTCAAAACCGTAAAGACCAATCCCGCTGCGCACCATATCAAATTGTCCTTCAGGAAAATTGAGAATTCCCGATGTGTTCAACGTATGCCTTAGAGGTACATATCCCAATGCATTCATCAATGTATCAGATGTTTTATGGAATAGATTGATTTGCCTTTCGGCGAAAGCCTTATTAGCAACATCTTCACTGGCCGCAAGGTGTGAAAAAATGGATTTTACTTTGACTGAAGTAGTTTGTTTTAAATGTTCCGGGATTGAATGAACTTCTTCAGGTGCAAATCCGATGCGGTTCATTCCCGTGTTTATCTTTATGTGAATGGGGTAGTCTTGCAGGTTTAAGCTTTCGGCGAAAGCGATAAAACGCTTCAACATCAAAGGTGAGTAGATTCCCGGCTCCAAACACCGCTCCACAATCTTGTTAAAATTTACCGTTTGCGGGTGCAAAACTAAAATGGGTGATTTGACGTCTGCGTTTCTCAAAACAACACCTTCTGAAGCATAAGCTACAGCGAGATAATCTATTTTTAGTTGTTCCAGTTTTTTGGCGATGACCACACTATCGCTTCCGTAAGCAAACGCTTTTACAACGCCCATCAACTTCACGCCGGGCTGTAACTTTGATTTGAGATAATTAAAATTATGAGTTAGCGCGTTCAGGTTGATTTCCAGTGTGGTTTCAGTGGCTATGGGCATAAATCAGGAAGACTTTTTAGTGGTGATGATTTCGGGGTCTTTGACGTTTAGTTTTTTTATTTTTTCGTTGAGCATTGCTTTGTAGTAAGCAGCTCTGCTAAGGGGTTCATACTCGTCTGTTTCGCCAAGCATTACCAGATTTTCATTTTTGGTTTTTCTAAAACTGTATTGCGCCAGGTTTCCGGTTCGGGTACACACAGCATGAACTTTAGTTACATACTCTGCTGTTGCCATCAAGGCCGGCATAGGCCCAAAAGGATTTCCTTTAAAGTCCATATCCAAACCTGCGACAATAACCCTAACACCTCGATTTGCCAAATCGTTGCACACTTTTACAATTTCGTCATCAAAAAACTGCGCTTCATCAATCCCCACCACATCACAATTATCTGCCAAAATGGGAATATTTGCAGCAGCAGGGACCGGGGTAGAACGAATCTCATTGCTGTCATGTGAGACCACCATGTCGTCATCATATCGCACGTCAAGAGCGGGCTTAAAGATCTCAACGCGTTGTTTTGCAAACTGGGCGCGCTTTAACCGGCGGATGAGCTCTTCGGTCTTGCCGGAAAACATCGAACCGCAGATGACTTCAATCCAGCCAAATTGCTCTTTGTGATTTACTGTATTTTCGAGAAACATTTTGTATTTTTCAATGCGAAAATTAATATGAAAACCGTTATATTACGGAAACGTAAATTTATAAAAAACAAAACGCGCTATCCTAATAAAATAAAAAAGTTATGAAGAAGAAGATTGAGGAGCAGCTAAAGCAACTTGCAGAAGAAATTTTAGAGAAAAAGGAGTTTTCCTCTTTGGAGCAACTTCAGGAAAAATCGAAAAAACTTTATGATGCTTTGACTGTCCAATTGTATCTGGAAGAAAATCTAAAAGAGGAGGAATCTGCAAAAGGTGCGATGGACTCAGACAGTTACGCAAAGCGTCAAAATGACGAACCCAAACCGGTTGAACAGCCAAAACACTCTGATAATCTCGCCGAACCATTGATTGAAAAAATCAAGGATATCGTTGCACAGATGCCATCAGAAACGCATAAAATTGATGAAATGTTAGAGGAAATTCTCCCCAGCAAGAAAAACACCTTGAGTGAGCTGGATGATTTTGCTTCACAATATCAACAAACCCCGATTTTTGAGCGAAAAGACACAACACCAAAACCAAAAATAAGCGAAGAGGAAACGGTCAAACCAGAGCAAGATTCCGGCACACAAAAACCAAAATCCCTCAACGATCGTCTCACAAAACACATTCAAATTGGACTCAATGACCGACTCGCTTTTACCAAACATCTTTTTAATGGAAATGCAGAAGATTACAACAGGGTCATTTCACAACTCACCACTTTCAATAGTTTTGATGAAATCCAAAACTTTTTAAATACCCGCGTAAAACCCGATTATAACTGGGAGGGAAAAGAAGCGCACTTGGAACGTTTTTATATATTGCTTGAAAAACGATTTGATTAATTCACGTATGTCAAAACTTTATCTCGTTCCCACACCCATCGGCAACCTTGAAGATATCACGCTTAGGGCCATTCGTGTTTTAAAAGAAGTTGATTTGATCCTGGCCGAAGACACCCGCACCAGTGGTAAACTACTCAAGCATTTTGAAATAGGTACCCAGATGCATTCACACCATATGCACAATGAGCACAAAACCGTTGAAAACATCGTCAATCAAATCAAAGCCGGAAAATCAATTGCACTAATCAGTGACGCAGGTACACCGGCAATAAGCGACCCCGGATTTTTACTCGCCCGCGCTTGCATTGAAGCCGGTATTGAAGTGGACTGTCTGCCGGGAGCAACAGCTTTTGTACCCGCACTGGTCAACAGTGGTTTGCCAAACGATAAATTTGTGTTTGAAGGCTTTCTTCCGGTAAAAAAAGGCCGTCAAACCCGATTGCTTGCCCTTGCTGAAGAAACCCGTACTATGGTTTTCTACGAATCGCCTCATAAACTTTTGAAAACCTTAAATAATTTCGCTGAATACTTCGGCGAAGACCGAAAGATTTCTGTCTCACGTGAAATATCAAAACTTCATGAAGAAACCATTCGCGGGAGCGTTAAAGAAGTGTTGGAACACTATACTTCAAAACCTCCTAAAGGTGAGATTGTAGTGGTGGTTGCAGGGAAATAAATATAATAAAGCAATAACATCAAAGAAGTAAAATAGAACGCGGATGACACGGATTATGCTGATCCTCGCTGATTTTATTTTAAACATTAAGTTATGAAAATTAAGGAGCATTAGTGATCTCTTAATGACCCTTAATCCCTTAATGTTTCAAAAAAAAACATCAAACCTATTTCTAAATTCAGTGCTTCCCTCTTTCCCAGCCGTGTTTGCCTAAATATTTTTCACCACTTTCCACAGCACCTTCTTCAATAGAGGTGCCCATGGAGTCGTTCCAACGGTTGAGGTAGCCAAAGAGTGAAATCACACCCAGCATTTCAACAATTTCGCCTTCATTCCAGTATTTATAAAGCCGCTCTTTGATTGTTTCATCAACGACATTGGGCACTTGCGACGCCGCAAGTGAAAAGTCAAGCGCTGCCCGCTCAGCTTCTGAAAAAGCAGTATGGGTGCGGTACTCCCAGATATTGTCGAGTTGCTGCTGTTCGGTGCCATAGCGCTCTGCAGCCCTGATGGCGTGTGCCTGGCAATACCTGCAGCCTGTGGCATTGCTGCTCACCCAGGCAATCATCCGTTTTAAAGCTGAGGTCACACGACCTTCATTGGTCATCACCGCTTTGTTGAGGTTGATAAACGCTTTTGAAATCGCCGGGCGGTGTTGCATCGTTAAAACCGAATTGGGGCAAAACCCCAGTGTTTCATTAAAAAAGGCAGCAAGTTCCCGCGTTTCTTTGTCGTGGTCCGGTGAAAGAGGTGTAACTAATGGCATAAGTAAAAAGTTTAATTTGTATTTTTGATGAGTACAATTAAAGAAAATTTTTAGACATGAATCATACCGTCACCACCATTTGGAAACAAAACCTGCAATTTGAATCAGACAATCCCTCAGGGCACAAAGTATTGATAGACACATCTGTTGAAAACGGCGGTCAAAACAGCGGTCTAGCGCCAAAAGCAATGATGTTATCCTCACTGGCCGGCTGCTCGGGCCTGGATGTTGTGGGCGTGCTTGAAAAAATGAAAGTAAAGGTTGACGATTTTAAAATTATTACAACAGGATACCTCACTGAGGAACACCCTAAGTATTACAACAAAGTGACTGTGGTGTATCAATTTTTTGGAACCAATCTGCCCCAGGACAAATTAAAAAAAGCCGTAGATTTATCTGTAGAAAAATACTGTGGCGTGATGGAAATGTTCCGGAAATTTGCTGAAGTCACTATTAAAATTGAATATATCGAAGTCTAACCTCTCACCACTAACCTCTATTTACTATCATGCATTGGACCCTCAAACCAAAACCCGAAGCTAAAAAAGTAAGCGCCCTGGCTAAGGACTTGCAGGTTGATGAAACCATTGCGACACTTTTAGTCCAACGTGGCGTGGAAAGTTTTGAGGATGCCAAAAAGTTTTTTCGTCCGTCACTGGCTGATTTGCACGATCCTTTCCTGATGAAGGATATGGACAAAGCGGTTGCGCGCATTGAGCAAGCTATCGCCAATGAAGAAAACATCCTTGTGTTTGGCGATTATGACGTCGACGGTACTTCATCGGTGGCTTTGATGTCTTCTTATTTGCTTTCCTATTATCCAAATGTGGCCACTTACATTCCCGACAGGTATGACGAGGGTTATGGCGTCTCCTATCAAGGCATCGATTTTGCGGCAGACAATAACTTTTCGTTGATTATCGCTTTGGATTGTGGTATCAAGGCCGTTGACAAAGTCGCTTACGCGAAAGAAAAAAATATTGATTTTATCATCTGTGACCACCACAGGCCGGGCGAAAAACTTCCTGATGCCGTGGCGATTTTGGACCCCAAAAGGGATGATTGTTCTTATCCTTATGACGAACTCTGTGGTTGTGGTGTAGGGTTCAAACTAGTACAAGCCCTTGCCGGAAAACGGGGTCAAACCATCGATGATTTGATGCTTTACCTCGATCTGGTTGCAACTGCTATAGGTGCAGATATTGTCCCGATGACCGGAGAGAACAGGGTGCTGACTTATTTTGGTTTAAAGGTGATTAACAGCAATCCGCGGCCGGGTTTTCAGGCGATTATCGAGCAACTCAAAAAGGACACTTTGGAAGTGAGCGATGTGGTGTTTATCATCGCCCCACGCATCAACGCCGCCGGAAGAATGAAACACGGCCAGCACGCCGTCAACCTGATGACGGAAACCGACTTGGAACAAGCAAAAATCTATGCGCAGGAAATAGAAGCTTACAACTTAGACCGCCGTGAAACCGACCGCGAAATCACCGAAGAAGCCCTCGAACTCATTAAAACCAATGGCGAAGAAGAACGATTTACAACGGTAGTCTATCAAGAACACTGGCACAAAGGCGTGATAGGCATCGTTGCCTCCCGATTGACCGAAACCTATTATCGCCCAACCCTTGTTTTTACCAAAAGCGGCGACAAACTCGCTGCCAGCGCGCGCTCTGTAAAACATTTTGATGTTTATAACGCCATTGAAGCCTGTGAAGACTGTCTGGAGCAATTTGGCGGACACAAATATGCCGCAGGACTTACCTTACTGCCGGAACAGTTTGAAGCCTTTAAAAACAAATTTGAGGAAGTCGTCAAGGCAAGCATCGATGAAAAACTACTCACTCCGGAGATTTCAGTAGATATTGAAATGGATTTAAAGGACATCACCGCTAAATTTTTCAGGGTTTTAAAACAATTTGCCCCTTTTGGCCCCGGAAATATGACCCCTGTTTTTATGACCCAAAACCTGCAAGACACCGGATGGAGCAAAAAAGTGGGTGAAAATGAAGACCATTTGCGGGTGGTCATCAAGCAGGGCAACTCAGCCAATTTTACCGGTATTGGTTTTGGAATGGGCGATAAATATGACCTGATCAAAGACAAAAAGCCTTTTAAAGCGGTGTACTCGCTGGATGAAAATACGTGGAATGGGACTACGAGTATTCAGTTGCGGTTTAGGGATGTGAAGAATTGATTTTTTTTGAACACAAATCAGCATTTATGGAAAATGATATAAATGAAGCTTTAAAATTAAAAGCTAATGAGTTTATTGAGGCTTTGTCAAACAAGACCGAGTCAGAAAGATTACTTTTTCATTACAATTCTGTTTTAAATTTTTCAAACAGGATTATTTTCTATAATGATGAAAAAGCAATAATATTAAAAGAGAAGTTTCTTGATTATTTTCAAGAGATAGAGGAATTGAATTACACTATTAACCATAAATATGAAAGTTCAAGGTTGTTTAATAATTATCTACTTCCTATTCTGTATTATTTAATTGAAAAGGAATTCTTCGTACCCGGGTCTAATTTAAAATTATATATCATAATTGGTTTCCTTGCGGATTTTTCTCTTTATTATTTTATCTCTGGCTATTATTACCCTGTATTTTTGCTTTTATTTATTGTTTTTGGATTTTACAAGCGTATCAAAGCAAAAAAGGAGGGTAAATATGCAGCAATGTTTTGGTAAGGTATAGTTTAAAAAAGTCATAAAATAATATGGGCTATTTAAAACCATTCTAAATAAAATTTATATTTTTGTAGCATCAACTTTCAGTTATGGAAAAGGAAATCTGCAAAATATATCACAATCCCATCGGGATTGCCTTCAGGTGGCAAACGCCTTTTGAAAAAGCTTCAGAAAAAGTACAGGTGGTGTTTAACCATATGGGTTTTCACCTTAGCAAAGAGGAAATCGTGTTGTTCTCCAATCAGGTTGCGTGTTCCAGAGAATCGATTTCAAGTTGTGACCGTTGTGCTTTCAAAAAGGAATGTAAAAATATTTTACTGGAAACGCCTTCAGCTTCAGTGAGTCTGGCAGTCAATGAAAAAGAGCTGGAGCAACTGGATGATTTATTGAACGGGACTTTGTTTTGGTTGAACTTGGAAGATTATTTAAAGAATCAGTGTAAAAATTAGGGCATAAACAACCCTTTCAGGGTTTCAAACCCTGAAAGGGTTACTCAAATTCTTTCAACTCAAACCGTTCCCCATCAAACACCCCATAAGTAAAATGAGTAATCCAGTCGCTTAAGTTAAAATAAGTACTTTTAAGTCCCACCTTGATTTCCATCGGGAAGTGGCGGTGACCAAAAATAAAGTAATCATAGTGTTTGGTTTCCAGTTTGCGTTTGGCATATTGTGCCAGCCACTCGTTGTCCTTACTCAAAAATTTGACATCTTCATCACCGGAAATCAGCTTTTATTACAGAGAGGCGTCGTATCGAGTTACTATCAAATCGGCAGTTTTAAATGAACAGAATTTAGCCTTCAATAAGCGAGAAGTAGTTATTATTCTGTTTTTAATGTATCTTTGTAAGTATGAATGAATTTATCCAAAATAAGCTTGATAAAATAATTGCTGTCTGCAAGAAGCATCATGTTAAAGCCATTTCCCTTTTTGGGTCGGCGGCAAAAGATGTTATGCATCAAGGCAGTGATATTGATTTTTTGGTAATGTTTTCTGATGACATTGATGTGTTGGATTATGCTGACAATTACTTTTCGTTGTTAGAGCAGCTTCAAGGAATATTGAACAGGAAAGTAGATCTTGTTTCCGGTAAATCGCTTAAGAACCCGGTTTTAAAAGAAGAAATTTATCAAACCAAAATAGATTTATATGCAGCTTAAACTTCTCAAATACATTTTGGACATTGAAAGTGTTATTGAGGAGATTGAATCTATTAAACTGAAAACTCAAAACGATTTTAATAATTTTTATAATGACATTATTTTGCAGCGTGCAATAGAAAGAGATTTGGAAATTCTTGGAGAGGCAATCCGAAAAATGATTGAGATTAACCCAAACATTCAAATTACATCATCAAAAAACATTATTGGATTAAGAAATATTATTTCACACGCTTATGATACGGTTGAACCGGAAATGTTATGGGGCATCATTCAAAAGAACATTCCTTTATTAGCCGATGAAATCAGAAGATTGAAAGAGGATTAATCTTTCTTTAATAACCAAAAAAAGGAGCTTGCCTTTTAACTCTCAAACTCCTTCAACTCAAACCCCTCCCCATCAAAAACCCCGTAGGTAAAATGCGTTATCCAATCGCCTAAGTTGAAATAAGTACTTTCAGGACCCACCTTGATTTCCATTGGGAAATGGCGGTGACCAAAAATAAAGTAATCATAGTGTTTGGTTTCCAGTTTGCGTTTGGCATATTGTGCCAGCCATTCGTTTTCTTCACCCAGAAATTCCTTGTCTTCTTCACCGGAGATGAGTTTGTTTTTTACGGAAAGGTGTTTCGCGACAGCGACGCCTATATCAGGATGCATCCATTTAAACAACCATTTAAAAAAAGGATTGGTGAATACTTTTTTCATACGTTTGAAGCCCTTGTCATTTGGCCCGAGGCCATCACCGTGGCCTATGAGAAATTTTGTATTTTCAAGGGTAAACTCGCGTGGTTTGTGGTAAACAGGAATGTTGAGTTCTTTTTCAAAATAACCATTCATCCACAAATCGTGATTGCCCACAAAAAAGTAGATGGGGATCCCGCTATCCCTTATTTCGGCGAGTTTTCCCAGTACGCGCACAAATCCCTTGGGAACCACGTGCCGGTATTCAAACCAAAAGTCAAACAAATCACCCAGCAAAAAAATGGCAGCGGCATCTTCTTTTACAGTGTCCAGCCAGCGCACAAAGATGCGTTCCCTCGGGAGGCTTTCTCCGGCAGTGGGCGCGCCTAAATGGTTGTCGCTGGAAAAATAGACTTTTTTACCTTCAGGAATGTTCATTCAATGGTTTTGATAGTGTAAATATAAGTAAATGAATGAAGTTTTAGGCATTGTCTGAAGCAACCCATTCTGCAAAACTGCTTTCGGTCTCCTGAAGTTTCAGGGAGTGTAACTGAATGTTCTTTGGAAGGCGGGCCTTTATTTTTTCGGAAAAATCAATCACCATGTTTTCGCTGGTGGGCTGATAATCCACCAAAATCACAAGGTGATCCCTGTCTGAAAGCTCTTTGGCTAGTTCGACGTGAGGCGTGTTTTTATTGAAAACCGTTGCGTGGTCAAACACATCAACGATTTCCTCTTTTACGATTTTTTTCAAATCACTGAAGTCAATCACCATACCATATTTTACGTGATTTGAATCGCTTATGGGACTCCCGATAACTGTGACAGACAACTTGTAACTGTGGCCGTGCACATTGCGGCATTTCCCGTCATAGCCATACAAGGCGTGACCGGTTTCAAAATTAAATTGCTTGGTGATTCTGATTTTACTCATGCTTCAAATTTCTGCTGCAAAGATAAGGGAATTTGATTCTTTTTCAGAGGGTTGTTAAACCAATTGGTTTCTAAACTATATTTGCGGGCTTTTTTAAATACCTTAAGTGTCTATGCAGGAACTATTTGAACAACTCGATTTTGTTGAAAACCCGATGTATGAATCCATCATCAGTGATTTGATGGAGCAGCAGTACAGCATTGTTGAAGGGTTTTTTACGGCTGAAGAGGTCGTTAGTTTGCGTGCTTCTCTTTTGGAAAAATATGAAGAAGATGCTTTCAAAAAAGCCTCTATCGGAAACCGGGTAAACGAACTCATTGAAAAATCTGTGCGGGGTGATTTTATTCTTTGGCTGAATGAAAAGGAGGCCAATAGTGCAGAAAAGTTGTTTTTCAACCGAATCAACGATATGGTTTCCTACCTGAACAAAACCTGTTTTATGGGAATTCTCTTTAAGGAATTCCACTATGCGCTTTATCCCAAAGGCACTTTTTACAAGAGACATCTCGATACCTTTCAGAATGACGACCGCAGAAAACTATCGATGGTTTGTTACCTCAATGAAGAAAACTGGCAACCGGAGTATGGCGGCGAACTTGTGTTATATCTCAACGAAAACGGAAAGGAAGTCTCAAAAACAATTTACCCCTTTCCCGGCAGAATGGTCATTTTTGAAAGCCAGATCCTGGAACACGAAGTCAAACCCGTGGAACAAAAAAGAATGAGCATTACCGGCTGGTTGAAAACCCGTTAAACTCAGGCGAGTTTGGGAAGAATCATTTTTCTGAATTGATACACCAAAGTCCCTCCTCTTATGATTGCCCAGACTGAGAAGGCAATCCATACACCATACAACTGAAGCCCAAAATAATCTGTGATAAAAATCACAGGGATAAAACCGATGAATGTGGCGGCAAGTAGAACATTGCGGAGGTATTTCATTTCGCCCATTCCTTTAAAAATCCCATCAAAAATAAAAGCTATCGCATTGAGGGGTTGCAGTAAAATCACTATAAAAAACACTTCTTTAAAACGCATCAAAACGGCTTCGTCTTTGGTGAAAATAGACCCCAACGGTTCATAAAGCAACCAGCCGGTGAGCATTAATAGCACAGCCACCATAAGTCCGTAAGCCACTACTTTTTTTGAAAGTTCCCAGAGCTGTTTGTAATCTTTGGCGCCCAGCAATTTTCCGGCGAGAATGTTTCCGGAAGAGGCATAACCATCGATAAAAAAAGCAGAAAACAGCCACAGGTTTAAAGCAATGGTTTGCGCCGCAATAAAGGATGTGCCATAATCTGTTGCAAACGCATTGGCAAAATAGATGGCTGTATTCAAGGCTATGGAGCGTAAAAATAGATTCAAAGCCATCCCTGCAAGACGGTATAATTCAGGATGTAAAGGCAGCTTCAGTTTCAGGCTGATATCTGTTTTCCAAAGCAACAATAAAAACGAAAGCAACGCCATCAATCCCTGTGCGATTAAACTTGCCCAGGCGGCTCCTTTTAAGTGCATCGGTTCAATCCAGCCTTCTATCCCGTAAACCAAAGCAAAATCAAGCCCGATGTTTACAGCAGCTCCGATGAGTGCAACCGTCATCGGCCAAAAGGTATTTTGAAGTCCCCTGAAAATGCCAAAAATAGCAAAAGTGAAAAGCGTTAACGGAAAACCCCAAACCCTGATGTTGTAGTAATCCACACTGTATTGCAAAATCAAGCCCGAAGCATTGTAGAGTTTAAAAATTCCTTCCACAAAAAAGATGGTGCTTAGTAAGATAAAGATGCTCAACAGCACGTTGAGGTAGATGGCTTGCGCGGGAAGGTTTTGTACCTCATCAAGTTTGCCTGCTCCCAAATATTGTGAAATAATAGCCGAAATGGCACTACGTGTTTGTCCTAAAATCCAGATCAACGCCGAAAGAAAAGAACCCACAATCCCCACAGCGGCGAGTGCTTCGGTACCGTTTTCGGCAATATTCCCCACCACGGCGGCGTCTGTGGCAGAAAGTACCGGCTCTGCAATACCGGCGATTAATGCCGGAATGGCAAGTCGGTGAATGTTTTTAAAGGAGAGTTCATTTTTCAAAACCACAAAACTTTAAACAAGAAACCACAAGCGTTAAGGCTTGTGGTTCATAAGGTGGAGAAGATGGGACTCGAACCCACGACCTCTTGACTGCCAGTCAAGCACTCTAGCCAGCTGAGCTACATCCCCGATTGAGGGGTCAAAAATAATTAAAAAAAATCATTCTTTGAGTTTCTTATGGAAGTTTATCAAAGTTTTTCTTTGTGAAAATATTGACGCCTGTTTTTTTAAGCCAAATAAGAAAAGTATGGAAAAAGTGAATCTACGCTTTTTGTTTCTCTTTGGCCTCCATATCAATCAGGTAGGCCATATTTTTTACGATATTATCGTGTTTGGTTACAAACGGGTTTTCCTTGTCCCATACATAACCCGCGAGAACAGAACAAATCTTCCTTTTAACATCGGGGTTTTCCGGTTGATGGAAGAATAAGGTTTGAAGGTTTCCGGTGTACCATTCCTTGACATACGTTTTAAAAACATTCACCCCTTTTTTCATATAATCAGCATATTCAACCTCCCAGTTGACAGGCTGTCCTTCCAGCTGCTTTTTTATCAATTTTGCAGCAAGCATCCCTGATTCAGTCGCAAAAGCCACACCTGAAGAAAAAACCGGGTCTAAAAATTCTGAGCTGTTTCCGGTCAAGGCAAAACCATCACCATACATTTTTTTCACAGAACGGGAATAGTTTTCCAGCTTTATGGGCGGAAATAAAAAGGGTAAATCACCAAATCGTTTTTTGTAATAATCAGATTTTGAAATGGCATTTTGTAGCGCCTCAGTGTTGTCTTTTGAAGCTGAAAGTTGATTGATGTAATCAGTAGGTGCTACAACGCCCACACTGGTTTTTCCGTTTGAAAACGGAATGACCCAAAGCCACACCTCGGTTTCTAAAATATCAAAAGAAATGAGGGTACCTTCTTCACCTTCCGGACGGTTCACATCATCAACATGGGCAAAAATTGATGAATGGGGATCAAGGCCCGACGGTGCATCCAAATCCAATAATCGTGGCAATACCCTTCCAAACCCACTGGAGTCAATAATGAATTTTGCTTGTATTGTTTTGAGGTTTCCCTCTGAATCTTTAACTGTTGTGGTAGAAATAGAACCCTGAAAATCAACCGCAGTCACTTCGCTGTTAAATTCAAGATCCACTCCTTTTTTAATCACCTCTTGTGACATCACATGGTCAAAATCAGCCCTGGGAACCTGCCAGGTCCAGTTCCAGCCCTCAGAAAACTTTTTGCTAAAATCAAAGTGACAAACCTCTTCACCCCTTATAAAACGGGCGCCAAATTTCTTTTCAAAATTCATGGCGTTCAAAGCGGGCAAAAGCCCGGCTTCTTCAAAATGGTCCATCACCCGGGGGATAAGACTTTCACCTACAACAAGTCTTGGGAAGGTTGCTTTTTCCACTACTTTAACCTTTACTCCTTGTTGGTGTAAGTATGAGGCAGACACACAGCCTGATGGGCCTGCTCCAATTATCAATACATCTACACACTCGTTTAAACCATTTATACAATCATTTAACATAAGTTTATATTTTCCTCTTAAATATCTTACATTTGCTTTGTAAAATTAAAAATATTAATTTGATAATCACTTGAATTAAAAAGATTATCTTAATTGATTGTACTAAATGACCCAAATCCATACATTTTTAAACCTCAAAGATTTTTATGAAGTTGTATTCCACAATCAAGAAGTGGAATTGACTAAAGAAATTACTACAAGAGTTGAGGAAAGTTTTCAGTTTTTAAAAGATTTTTCTAAAAATAAAGTAATCTATGGGGTCAATACAGGTTTTGGGCCAATGGCACAATACCGGATCAAGGATGAAGATACTATACAGCTTCAATACAATCTCATAAGAAGCCATGCTTCAGGAATCGGAAAGCCGCTGTCTGATGTATTTGTAAAATCTTCAATTTTAGCAAGATTGCATACGCTTTCACTGGGTTGTTCCGGGGTTCATCCTTCGGTGATTCACTTGATGAAAGAATTGATAAACCGCGATATCACCCCTTTGATTTTTGAACATGGAGGTGTTGGGGCCAGTGGCGATCTTGTTCAACTCGCACATCTGGCATTGGTGCTCATTGGTGAAGGTGAGGTTTTTTATAAGGGAGAACGCCGTGACACAAAAGAAGTTTTTAAACTGGAAAACCTTGAGCCCATTCAGGTTGAAATTCGTGAAGGATTGGCCTTGATGAACGGGACTTCCGTTATGACAGGTATTGGTATTGTCAATGTGTACCGTTCTCAAAGATTACTGGACTGGATGCTCAAAGCTTCTTGTGCCATTAACGAAATCGTAAAAGCTTATGACGACCATTTGTCAGAAGAGTTAAACAGTGTGAAAAAACACAAGGGGCAGCAGGATATTGCTTCCCGTATGAGGATGTATCTGTCAGACAGTAAGTTGGTCAGAAAAAGAGAGGACCATCTCTATAATGGAAACAATGAGGAGGATGTTTTTAAGGATAAGGTTCAGGAGTATTATTCGTTACGATGTGTTCCACAGATTTTAGGACCTGTGTTGGAAACCATACAAAACGCAGAAAGTGTTCTGGAAAGCGAAATAAACTCGGCCAATGACAATCCCATAGTGGACGTTAAAAATAAACACGTTTACCACGGCGGAAACTTTCACGGTGATTATGTCGCCCTGGAAATGGATAAATTAAAAATCGTAATTACAAAACTCACGATGTTAGCTGAACGTCAATTAAATTATTTAATGAATAATAAATTGAACGAGATTTTACCTCCTTTTGTTAATCTGGGCGTTTTGGGCTTTAATTTCGGGATGCAGGGTGTCCAGTTCACGGCAACTTCTACCACTGCAGAAAATCAAACCCTTTCAAACCCAATGTATGTTCACAGTATCCCAAACAACAACGATAATCAGGATATTGTGAGTATGGGAACAAATGCAGCCGTGATGACTGCAAAGGTGATTGAAAACGCCTTTGAAGTGTTGAGTATTGAGTTGATTACCATCGTTCAGGCGATAGATGCTTTAGATTATAAAGATCAAGTATCATCAGTCACAAAAACGATGTATGAAGAAATTAGGGAAATCATTCCTGTTTTTGAGAAGGATACAGCCTTGTACCCCTTTGTTCAGAAAGTAAAAGAACATATTATGAAAGATTTTTAAACCAATAAAACTAACATCATGAAAAAATTACTTTTATTATTCGTTTTGTGTTTTCAGTTTCTCTCCGCACAGGAGCTGGCTTTGATTGTGGAAAAGAAAAACGCGGGTTATATTAATAAATCAGGTGAGGTTGTTATTGAGCCCCAGTTTAGAAAAGCAGACTCCTTTAGTGAAGGATTGGCTGCCGTTGAAAAAGACAAGCAGTGGGGTTTTATCAACACCCGTGGCGAATGGGCTATTGAACCCAAGTTTGACAGAGCAAAAGAATTTAATGATGGCATTGCTGTAGTGGAAAAAGACAAAGAATGGTTCTACATCAATAAACAAGGAGAACGACTTTTCACCCCCGATACAGATAAACTGTATGATTTTAACAATGGCATCGCTTTTGTTCGAAAGGACAAAAAAGTAGGTTTTATTAACCCCAAAGGTGAAGTAATACTTCCCCCAACTTATGATGTTATCAAAGATTTTGTAGGCAACCATGCCCGTGTAAGGAATGATGGTTTATGGGGAATGATTGATAAAACCGGAAAGGTGGTTATTCCCATAGAATATGACGACCTGGGCGAAATGCATAAAAATGTCACTTTTGCAAAAAAGGGAGAAGCCTATGGTTTGATTATTAACGGGGCTTATAAACCTGTTGATGGAGCCACAAGAATCTGGGATTTTCACTCTTCAGACTTAACCTATGCAGAAAAAGATGAAAAAATTGGATTTATCAACACTAAAGGAAATTGGGTAATCGAGCCCAAGTTTGATAAAGCCAAAGCCTTTGAAAGTGGTTTAGCACCTGTATATATTGATGGATCCTGGGGTTTTATCAACACTTCAGGAAAGGTGGTTGTACAACCCAGCTACAAGGATGCCGAAGTTTTCAGCAAAGACGGCTTAGCGCCGGTTAAAGATGGCAAAGAGTGGGGTTTTATCAACACCAAAGGCGAATTGGTTATCCCAGCCGAATATCAAATAACAGCCGGCTCCTTCGGAGGTCTTTTTGGTGGTGAGGACAAAGGATTTATTGATGGAGTTGCCAGAGTGAGACATAAAAAATCATGGGGCTTTTTAAAAACTGATGGATCAGTACTTGGAGGAAAAATGTATGACCGGGCTGAATTATTTCAAAAATAAAAAATAATGAGTGTAAAAAAATGTGCCATAGTAACCGGTGGATCCCGGGGCATAGGGAGTGCTATATGCCAAACCCTGGCCCTCGAAACCGATTATCATTTGTTAATTAACTATACATCAAACCAAACCGCAGCCGAAGAAACCCTTAAGAAAGTTAAGGAAAATGGTGGCTCAGGTGAAATTATCAAGTTTGATGTGAGCAACTCAGAAGAAGTAAAAAAAGCCTTATCGGCTTGGCAGGAAGCCAATCCGGAAGCTGTTGTTGAGGTGGTTATTAACAATGCGGGAATTACAAAAGACGGACTCTTTATGTGGATGACTAATGAGGACTGGGACAGTGTGATTCAAACCAGCCTCAATGGATTTTTTAATGTAACCAATTTCTTTATTCAAAAAATGCTGCGCAACAAGTATGGCAGAATTGTCAATATGGTATCTGTTTCGGGCGTGAAAGGAACAGCAGGACAAACCAATTATTCTGCAGCAAAAGGAGCACTGGTTGCGGCTACAAAAGCACTGGCACAAGAAGTTGCAAAACGAAATATCACTGTAAACGCCGTGGCTCCCGGTTTCATTAAAACAGACATGACAAAGTCAATGGATGAAAATGAATTAAAAAAATTGATTCCTTTAAACCGTTTTGGGGAAGCACAGGAAGTTGCAGACCTCGTGGGATTTTTAGTTTCAAAAAAATCGGGGTATATTACAGGTGAAGTGATTAATATTAATGGAGGGATTTATTCCTAGTGTTAAGTTAAGTGTACTGTGTCGGTTAAGTTGCTGTTATTTTTTTCTTTTTCGAGGCAGAAAAACGTAACATAGCCTTAGCTAAGAGAGGCTTTTCTAACGAAGAAAAAGGAAAAAAGAACAAAACTTGGGCTGGCTAAAGTATGCTTAACTTGACACTAGTCTTTTCAAAGTAAAAAACAATGGAACAAAAAAGAGTCGTCATCACCGGAATGGGTATTTACTCCTGCATCGGGACTTCACTGGATGAAGTCAAGGAATCTCTTTTTCATGGAAAATCAGGGATTCAATATGATGAAGAGCGCAAAGAATATGGATTTCGATCAGCATTAACAGGGCTTGTTCCCACACCAGACTTGAAACCGTTCTTAAACAGGCGCCAAAGAATAAGCATTGGCGAAGAAACAGAATATGCCTATATGGCCACCCGGGAAGCTCTTGAAAACGCAAAAATAGATGATTCGTTCTTTGACGAAAATGAAGTAGGAATCCTTTACGGAAATGACAGCGTCTCCAAAGCGATTATTGAAGCAACAGATTTATTGAGAGCAAAAAAAGACACGGCACTTATTGGTTCTGGGGCTATTTTTAAATCCATGAACTCAACAGTCACAATGAACCTTTCAACGATTTACAGATTGAGAGGTGTCAATATGACAATTAGTGCGGCCTGTGCCAGTGGTTCACATTCTTTGGGGATGGGCTATTTGCTTATAAAAAGTGGGTTACAAGATATGATTATTTGTGGAGGAGCTCAGGAAATAAATAAATATGCAATGGCAAGTTTTGATGGTTTGGGCGTTTTCGCTTCACGCGAAAGTGACCCCACAAAAGCATCAAGACCCTTTGATGCAGGAAGGGATGGTTTAGTCCCAAGTGGTGGTGGAGCCACCTTAATCTTGGAAAGCTATGAGTCTGCTGTGAAAAGAGGAGCCCCCATCATTGCTGAAATTATTGGATATGGTTTTTCATCTAATGGAGGGCATATTTCAACGCCCAACGCAGAAGGTCCGGCAACTGCTATGAACCGCGCGCTTAAAGATGCACAAATTGATCCTTCAGCCGTGGAATATATAAATGCGCATGCTACCTCTACACCTGTGGGAGATGCCAATGAAGCCAAAGCAATCTTTGATATTTTTGGAAAAAGCAACCCGCCGGTGAGCTCGACAAAATCTATGACGGGTCACGAGTGCTGGATGGCTGGTGCAAGCGAAGTGATTTATTCGATTTTGATGATGCAAAACGACTTTATTGCACCTAATATAAACTTTGAAAATCCCGATGAAGACTCAGAAAAATTAAATATTGTCTCATCAACATTAAATAAAAAATTTAATTTATTTTTGTCCAATTCTTTTGGATTTGGCGGAACAAATTCAGCATTAATTATAAAAAAATATAATACTTCAAAAAATGAATAAGGAAGAAGTTATAGATATTGTGAACGCCTTTTTGGTTGAGGAATTTGAAGTGGAGCAAGAAGTGATTTCACCTAAAGCCCCCATGAAAGACACCCTGGGACTTGACAGCTTGGATTATGTTGATTTGGTAGTTATTATTGAATCAAATTTTGGTGTTAAGCTTGGCGAAGCAGACTTTGTAAACGTTGTAAGTTTTCAGGATTTCTACGATATGATAGACAATAGAATTAAAGCAAAGGCCTGATACTACTATGAGCCAATGGGACGGTAAGTCTAGGGGAACACTTTTAGGATACAAAATATTTGTTTTCTGTATTAAAAAATTTGGTGTTAAACCGGCTTATTTTGTTCTTTACTTTGTTGCGACTTATTATTTTTTATTTCTCCCCAAAAGCAATAAAGTGGTTTTCTATTATTTTAGAAAGCGACTCAATTACCCCTATTTCAAGTCGAAAAGAATGTTGTTCAAAAACTATTTTGTTTTTGGGCAGACCATTATTGATAAAGTAGCCATTGGTGCCGGGCTCAGGCATAAGTTTACCTATGAGTTTGATGGAATTGACACCCTTAAACGTCTGTTGGCAGAAAAAAAAGGAGGTGTACTCATAAGTGCACACATTGGAAACTTTGAAATTGCAGAACATTTTTTTGCCGATATTGATTTTGAGTTTCAAATTAACCTCGTAACCACTGATAGAGAACATACTATTATTAAAGAGTATTTGGAAAGTGTCACATCAAAATCTTCCATTAAATTTATCATTGTCAAAGAGGACCTTTCTCATATTTATGACATCAATAATGCGTTGACAAACAATGAGTTGATATGTTTCACGGGAGATCGCTATATGGAAGGTACTAAAGCCTTGGAAGCTACCTTTTTGGGAAAAACAGCAAAGTTTCCTGCAGGACCATTTTTGATAGCCTCCAGGTTAAAAGTGCCGGTTGCTTATGTATATGTGATGAAAGAGCCAAACCTCCACTATCATTTATATACCAGGGAAGCTGAGGTGAAACATCGAGATGCCCAGGGGTTGCTTGAAAGTTATACTACAAGCGTAGAGTCTATGCTGAAAAAATATCCCCTCCAGTGGTTTAACTATTTTGATTTTTGGAATGATTTAGAAAAAAGGAGTTAAGAAGCTTTTGAAAATATCAATAACTCTTGGTGAAAGAGTACAAATGAAAAAAGTATGGAAGAGTATGACTCGATTGTCATTGGATCAGGAGCAGGAGGGCTGGCAGCAGCGCTTTGTTTAGCTCGTGCCGGTCAAAAAGTCTTGGTATTAGAACAGCACGATGTGCCGGGGGGTTGGTGTCATAGCTTCACATTGAACGGGCAACGGTTTAGCCCGGGGGTCCACTACATAGGACTACTGGATGAAGGTCAATCAACAGACATCTTATATAGAGGTCTTGGCGTTTCAGATGATCTCGTATTTTTTAGAATGAACAAAACCGGTTTTGATCATTGTTTTATTGGCGACTATAAGTTTGATTATCCTGCCGGTATTGACAATCTGAAAACCAGTCTTATAAATGCCTTTCCCAAAGAAGAAAAAAGTATAATAAAATACCTTCACTTAATTAAAAAGGTGAATTATGAACTTCAATTAATTCCTAAGTTAAAGGGCACCTGGCAAAAATTAACAGTACCATTCAGAACAAAACACTTTGGTAAATATGCACTTTTTAGCCTAAAAAAAGTAATTAATTGGCATATAAAGGACTCAAGACTAAAAGCAATTCTAAACGCACAATGTGGTGATCATGGCTTGCCGCCGGACAAGGCAAGTTTTCCTGTTCACTGTTCTGTGATGCATCATTATTTTGATGGAGGCTTTTATCCGCTGGGTGGGGGAGGCGGAATTGTAAAAGCAATGACCAATAAAATCAAAAGTTATAATGGGGTTATTAAAACACAGAAACGAGTTAAACGCATTTTAGTTGAAAACAATAAAGCCTTCGGAGTTGAATTGCAAAACAATCAAAAAATATTTGCAAAAAATATCATTTCAAACGCTGACCCCTCAACCACTTACTTAGATTTAATAGGCAGACAAAACTGTAGTAAAAAACTATTAAAAAAAATTGACAAGACCGTTTACTCTGTCACTTCACTTATTTTATTCTTAACACTGGATGTTGATGTAACCAAATATGGAATTGATTCCGGGAATATTTGGAAGTATAAAGATGAAAATATCGATTTTCACTTTGAAACCCTAACCAAAGGCGATATTTTAGCCGGAGATGAGTTTCCGGCACTTTTTATGAGTTGTACCACCTTAAAAGACCCGGCAAGCTTTAACGGCAGATATCACAATTTTGAAGTAGTAACTTATGTCGATTTTGATAGTTTTAAAGAATTTAAAGGGAGTAATGATTACCAATCACCCAAATATGAATCTTTTAAAAAGAGAATCATCGAGAAGTTTTTAAATACCGTGGAGAAAGTAATACCAACTGCAAAACAACACATCGTTCAGGTAGAGCTGGGCACACCAAAAACAAATCAATACTACATCAACAGCACCAGGGGGAATGTATATGGAACTGAAAAATCTTTATGGCAAATAGGGCCTTTTATGTTCAAAAATAAAACCGAGATTGAAAATTTATTTCTTTGTGGCGCGAGCACCATGTCACATGGAGTGACAGGGGCAACTTATTCAGGAGTTGAAGCGGCCGCGGCTGTCTTAAATTGCGAGTCAGATGCACTTCTTCAAAACGAGGATAGTAAGAAATTAAATATCTTTGACGCTGAAGATCCTTCTAGCTGGAGTGACTATATACATAAAAAGCGCGAAGACAAAATAAGATCATTTAAAGAGATTAAACTCACCTAAAACTAACGAAAAGGAGTATTTAAAAAGAACCCCAAAACGATTGACTATGAAAAACGTCCTTGTTCTATATTATACACAATCGGGCCAACTGGAGGATATCGCAAAGAGCATTACCCGTCCTTTGGCAGAAAGTAATGATATTACAATGACCTTTTGTGAGATAAAAATGAAAAAACCGTTTCCTTTTCCCTGGGATAATGCGTCTTTTTTTGATGCCTTTCCAGAGTCCTATCTTGAAATTCCTTCAGAAATAGAGCCCATAGATCAACAGGTTTTAAGCCAAAAATATGATTTGATCATTTTGGCTTATCAGATATGGTTTTTGTCGATTTCTATTCCGGTGAATTCGTTTTTAAAAAGCAGATTTGCTACCAAACTCTTGAATGACACCCCTGTAGTTTCGGTAATTGGTTGCAGAAATATGTGGATTAGTGCTCATGAAAAAATGAAAAAGCATCTGTTAATCCTTAAGGCAAACTTAGTGGGAAATATTGTGTTGGTTGACAGGGCACCCAATTTAATAAGTGTAATCACTATTGTTAAATGGATGTTCAGTGGTGAAAAGAAAAAGTATTTAGGAATATTCCCCAAGCCGGGAGTTTCTGATGCCGATATAAAAAATGCTGAAAACTTTGGAGAAACCCTGCGGGATGCTTTAAATCAAAATAACTTGAAAAACCTTCAAGGAGACTTAATAAAACAAAATGCTGTCGAAATAAGTGATTTTTTATTAAAAGCAGAGAGCAAAGGTTCCAAAATTTTTAGCAAGTGGGCTCAATTTATAATAACAAAAAAAGACTCAAGAAGGTTGTGGCTTAAAGCTTTTAATGTATATTTATTCCTGGCCATTTGGATTATATCGCCAATTGTTTATATTTTGCACATCCTTACATTTTTGTTCACCAAAAATGCCCGTAACAAAAGAAAAAAATATTATCAAAGTGTTTAGCACTTTTTAGAATAAATTTATGAATGACGTTTACATAACAAAAGCAGGAAAATGTTTGCCCAATGACCCTATATCAAATGATGAAATGGAAAGTTATCTGGGTCTCATCAATGAAAAAGCCTCAAAGGCCAGAGGGATTGTTTTGCGCAATAACGGTATCAAAAACCGCTACTACGCCCTTGATAAAAACGGAAATCCCACCCATACAAATGCCGATTTGACATTCAACGCCATAGATCAACTCTATGATGACACCTTCACAAAAAATGATGTGGAGATGCTCTCTTGCGGCACTTCCACACCAGATAATTTTTTGCCTTCACACGCTGCGATGGTCCATGGGTTGATGAAAAACAAATCTGTAGAATTAAATTCATCTTCAGGGGTTTGCTGTGCGGGAATGAATGCGCTTAAAGTGGGGTATCTTTCTGTCAAATCAGGGAGCACAACCAATGCTGTCTGTACGGGCTCTGAAAGGGTTTCAAACTGGATGCTGGCAAATAAATTTAATCATGAAGCCGTCAATCTTGAAAAGTTACAAGAGCAACCCATCATAGCTTTTAAAAAGGACTTTTTAAGGTGGATGCTTTCAGATGGAGCCGGGGCATTTTTACTGCAAAACAAACCAAAAGGGGAATTATCGCTTAAAATTGAATGGATGGAAGCATACTCTTTTGCTCATGAAATTGAAGCCTGTATGTATGCAGGGGGCGATAAACTTGAAGATGGCACAATTAAATCGTGGGCAGATTATGACCCTGACCAGTGGCTATCAGAATCCATATTTTCCATTAAACAAGATGTAAAGCTCCTCGATAAATACATTTTAAAAAAAGGTACAGACAGCATGAAAACCTCGTTGGATAAACACAACATAGATGGTGGTGATATCGATTATTTTCTAGCTCATGTATCCTCTCATTACTTTGTTGACAAACTTCAAAAAGAGTTTATAAAAAAAGACATCCATATACCTTTTGAAAAATGGTTTATGAATTTGAGTAAAATCGGGAATGTGGGTTCTGCATCCATCTACATTATGCTGGAAGAATTAATGAACTCAGGAAAACTGAAGAAAGGAGATAAAATATTTTTACTGGTTCCGGAAAGCGGCAGGTTCTCCTATGCTCATGCATATTTAACTGTTTGTTAAATGAAGAACATGCAATTACCCCTTAAAGATAAAGCGAGTGTTGAAGCGCTCATTCCACAAAAACATCCCTTTGTGATGGTCGATAAGTTACTTGCCTTTTCTGAAAATAATTTAACCGCCGGAATAGCTGTTGCTCCCGGCAATATTTTTGTAAAAAACAACCAATTCCAGGAGTCAGGTATTATTGAGCATATGGCGCAATCAGTTGCTCTATACACAGGGTATCAATATTATTTAAAAAATGAAACGCCCCCCACCGGTTATATTGGATCTGTAAAAAATGCAGAAATTTTCAGTTTGCCTCAAACGGGTGATGAGTTGGAAACCCATGTAAAGGTACTTCAGGAGTTTGGCGGAGTAACATTGGTAGACATCGCTACTTTTTCAAATGGAAAAGAAATAGCCACGGCCCAAATGAAAACGGTAATCGCTCAATAAAATGGAACAACAAGCTATTGGCATTAAAAACTATCTTCCCCATCGTCCACCTATGTTGATGGTTGATGACATTATAGAAATAAACAAAAAAGAAGTAACCACTTCCTTCAAGATCGAAAAGGAAAACATCTTTCTAAAAAACGGTAAATTTGTAGAATCTGGATTGATTGAAAATGCAGCGCAAACCTGTTCAGCAATTGTAGCGCAACCCTTGTTTCTTGATGATAAACTCTTTTTTAAAAAAGATCTTAAACTTATCGGTTTTATTAGTGCTATTAAGAATCTGAAAGTGCATAGCCTGCCCAAAGTCAATTCAGTCATTCAAACAAAAGCGGTTTTAGGGTCACGGTATGACACTGACGACTTTGCAATTTGCACAATGAAGTGCAGCATACTTGATAAAAATGAACTCCTGTTTGAAGCTGAAATAAATTTATTTATTCAAGAGGAAAAATCATGAAAAAGGAAGAAGTACCTCAGGATAAAAGCAGCCTTTCTGAAAACGAAATCACCGAGGTATGCTATGCGGTAGATGAAAACGGCAATTACACCAAAGTTTCCAGCAAAGGCTGGGAACCCAAAACCATTGTTCAGAATGAAACACTTCAAATCATAGAAGAACGCATTGCCCAGGCGAAGGATGATGTAAAAAAAGGCGTGGCCTCTCCCATTGTTTATTTTATGGAATTTCACAAAATGGATTTAAACATCCTGGCAGACTATACCGGATACTGGAAATGGAAAATGAAAAGACATTTCAAACCCAAAGTTTTTCAAAAACTTTCTGATAAAGCACTTGAAAAATATGCCAATGCATTTGACATAAGTGTTGACGAATTAAAAAACTTCAAAGGCTAAATGATAAAGACAGATTTTACACATCATCAGTCCGCTCATTGTGAAAACGGTGTTGCTTCAAACCTTTTGAGGCATCAGGGAGTGAGTATCAGTGAGCCCATGATTTTCGGAATAGGGTCAGGTATCTTTTTTGTTTATTTGCCTTTTTTAAAAGTTAATTATGCCCCTGTTGTGAGTTTCAGGCCCATGCCGGGACTTATTTTTAAACGGGTTGTCAATAAATTGGGTATTTCGCTAAAGCGAAAAAAATTCAGGTCTGAAAAAAAAGCCGCTTTGGCGCTTGACGAAAATTTAAAAAACAACATTCCCACAGGACTTCAGGTGGGTGTTTACAATCTGACTTATTTCCCCGATGAATACAGATTTCATTTCAACGCTCACAATATAGTTGTTTACGGAAAAACTGATGAAGGTTATCTTATAAGTGACCCTGTAATGCCAGAGCCCACTATGCTGACCGAAAAGGAATTGAATAAAGTGCGTTTTGCAAAAGGAGCCCTTGCACCACGCGGTCAAATGTACTTCCCCACAAAAATACCCAAGGAATTAAACATCGAAAAAGCAATTGTTGACGGTATTAAGAAAACCTGCAATCACATGCTTGTGCCGGCACCGTTGATTGGCGTAAGCGGGATAAAATATGTTTCAAAACAAATCAGAAAATGGCCCAAGAAACACGGGATTAAAAAAACCAATCACTATCTGGGTCAGATTGTGAGGATGCAGGAAGAAATTGGCACAGGCGGCGGCGGTTTTCGGTTCATTTATGCGGCTTTTCTTCAGGAAGCAGCTGAGGTATTGAAAAATGATAAACTCAAAGAACTTTCAAGGGAAATGACAACCATTGGCGATAAATGGCGTGATTTTGCTGTCAATGCAGCCCGCGTGTATAAAAACCGAAGCAATCAGGATGATGTTTATAACAGTCTTGCTGATGAATTGCTCAATCTTGCAAACCTTGAAAAGCGATTTTTTAAGAAACTCAAAAAAGCAATTTAATTTCTATGGCAACCAAAGCTATTGAAATAGAAGGATTATTTAAAAAATACAAAGGTGCGGAAGCATTTTCGGTAAATGACCTCTCCTTTGCTATTGATAAAGGGGAAATTTTTGGCCTACTCGGTCCAAACGGGGCCGGAAAAACGACCCTCATATCCATGTTGTGCGGCCTGTTAAAACCCACTTCCGGAAGCTTTACAATTTTTGGCTTGTCCTATAAAAAAAACGAAAAGGAAATCAAGAGAAATATTGGCGTCGTCCCTCAGGACATCGCCTTGTATCCCACGCTCACCGCTTACGAAAACCTGATGTATTTTGGAAGCATGAGCGGCTTAAAAGCCTCGCAGCTTAGCTTTAAGGTAAAGGAATCACTGGAAAAACTGGGGCTGGAAAAATTTACCAACAAACGAATAGACACTTTTTCAGGTGGTATGAAACGGCGCATCAATTTAATCGCCGGCATCCTTCACAAACCCGAAATTCTTTTTCTCGATGAACCCACCGTGGGGGTAGATGTACAATCAAAAAATGTGATTATTGCCTATTTAAAGGAACTCAATTCTAACGGTATGACAATTATATACACGTCGCATCACTTAATTGAAGCCCAAGATTTGTGTACAAAAATTGCAATTATTGATCAGGGGAAAATTTATGCGCACGCAAGTCCCTCTATATTAATTGAACAGACACCCAATGCCAAAAACCTGGAAGACGTTTTTATTGCCATAACCGGAAAAGAATTACGTGATGTTTCATAGGCTCAAAAGATCGGTAATAAAGGAAATCCTTTTGCAAATGCGAGACCCCGGTGGTCTTATCATTTTGTTTGTGATGCCTTTGGTGTTAATTATAACTATCACACTTATTCAGGACAGCACCTTTCGTTCTGTATCAGACACTTCCATTCCAATACTTCTTGTGGACAATGATCAAGGAACAATTTCAAAAACAGTAAAAGAACAACTGGAAGAAAATGGGGCTTTTGAAATGCTGTCTGAAATTGACGGAGAACCCATCAGTGAAAACTTTGCCAGTGAAGCGGTATTCAAAGGAAAGTACCAGTTGGCTATTGTAATTCCTGAACATTTAAGCAGGGATTTACAACAAAAAGTAAATCAGAATGTACAAACCATTTTAAGTGACCTGGGCTTTGAGGAGTCAGAAAATACGAATGAAAAAATTAGCCCAAAAGAAATCAAGCTATATTTTGATCCGGCTACACAAATGGCGTTTAAAAACAGTGTGAAAAACGGCATAGACAAAATGATTGCACAGATTGAAAATCAATCAATTTATGCTGCATTTCAGGAACAGCTGGGAGAGGATATGAGCGCTTTGTTTGAAGAAGAAAGCTTTATTACTTTTCGCGAAATGACACCATCTGGTGATGATGAAGAAGTATTGCCAAATTCTGTGCAACACAATGTGCCCGCCTGGACACTCTTTGCCATTTTTTTTATAATGGTGCCCCTTTCCATAAACATAGTAAAAGAAAAACAACAAGGCACCCTGGTAAGACTCATTTCAAACCCGGTTTCCTATGCCATAGTTCTTTCCGGAAAAACGATTACTTATCTCTTAATTTGCCTCATTCAGTTTTACCTGATGGTGGGCGTTGGTGTTTATTTGTTTCCTTATTTTGAGCTTCCGGCTTTAGATGTAAGGGGTCATTTGTTTTTAATGACCCTTGTCGCCCTTTTTTCAGGGTTGGCAGCAATCGGGTTTGGTGTGTTGTTGGGAACCATAGCCAAAACACCTGAACAATCAGCCCCCTTTGGAGCAACCTTTGTGGTCATCCTGGCAGCAGTGGGAGGTGTTTGGATTCCGGTTTTTGCCATGCCTAAAATTATGCAGATGATTGCTGTAGCCTCTCCAATGAATTGGGGGTTAGAGGCATTTTATGATGTTTTATTGCGCAAGGGCACCATTACAGCCATACTCCCTGAAATTATTTTCCTACTTTTGTTCTTTATAATCACTGTTTTATTTGCAATTGGATATGACAAGAAAGAAAGAGCAGTTTAGCCCTTCAAAAAAGCTTACAGTTTCAAAAGAGATTAGAGTTCGTTTTAATGAAACAGACCCTTTGGGTATTGTTTGGCATGGAAATTACATCACTTATTTTGAAGACGGTCGTGAGGCTTTCGGAAGACACCATGGAATTTCCTATTTGAACGTAAAAGAAAATGGGTATACCACACCCATTGTAAAGTCTGTTTGTGAACATAAATTGCCATTGCGTTATGGTGAAATCGCCACTATTGAAACCAGCTTTATAAACACACCGGCAGCAAAAATGATTTTTCAGTATACCATCTTAAATCAGCAAAATCAAGTTGTTTGTACCGGTGAAACCATTCAGGTGTTTTTAGACAAGAATGACAGTTTGGTACTTAATAATCCACCTTTTTTCCAAATCTGGAAAGATAAAAACGGTTTGTAATAATGGCGATGAGGGATGTTTATATTATTGACAGCAATTGTATCACGCCGCTGGGGTTTGATGTAGAATCTAACTTCAATGCGTTGCTGGAAGGGAGGTCTGGAATCGCAAAATCTGAAGACTATCACCAGCCTGTTTTTGTTTCTAAACTCAATGAAGCACTTTTAGACAAAACCTTTGCTGAAATAGGAGATGCATCAAAATACACAAAACTTGAAAAGATGCTTATTTTAGCATTGAGACCATTGTTTTTAAATCACTCCATCTCTAAAGATACGCCACTTATAGTTTCTACAACCAAGGGCAATATTGATGAACTGCAAGAAACCAATCCGAGGAGGCAATTGTTGCATGATGCAGCCCAAGCGGTGGCTGAATTTTTTGGTTTAAGACAGCAAGCAATTGTAATTTCCAACGCCTGTGTTTCCGGTTTGTTGTCAATAGCAGTTGCAAAAAGGATGATGCAAGCCGGGGTTTATAAGGATGCTTTGGTTGTTGCCGGCGATCTGATTTCTGAGTTTGTTTTGTCAGGTTTTCATTCCTTTCAGGCAGTCAGTGATACACCGTGCAGGCCTTATGACGAAAGGAGGGATGGAATTACACTTGGAGAGGCTGCAGCCGCTGTGTATATTTCAACCGAGAAGAGTAAAAGTACACACCTGTCGGTTAAAATTTTAGGTGATGGAGCTATCAACGATGCCAATCACATTTCAGGTCCTTCCCGCACCGGTGAAGGACTTTATAAGAGTATAGTTTCTGCACTTGAAGAGGCAGGAGTTGATGCTAATGCAGTAGATTTTATTTCAGCCCACGGAACGGCTACCAATTATAATGATGAGATGGAAGCAATTGCATTCAACCGCGCATCATTGGAACCCGCCCCACTCAATAGCCTAAAGGGATATTACGGGCACACTTTGGGAGCTTCGGGCTTGCTGGAAACGATTATTTCCATAGAAAGTGCGTCCAGAAATGTGTTGATACCATCCATGGGGTTTAAAACACCGGGAGTTTCCCAACCTTTAAACATTATTAAAAACAATCAACAAAAAGACATCAAATACTTTTTAAAAACGGCTTCAGGATTTGGGGGGTGTAATACAGCCGTTTTATTTGAAAAAATAGCGTAGTCAATTGAGGAAACCATTTTTTATATCAGATTATGTTTCGATAAGGAAAAACAGTCTTTCCCTTAACGGGGAAACCATTTTTAGCGATGCTCAGGAAACATCCTTTAAAGATTTCAGCAAAAATTTGTACAAACACATTGAAATGAATTACCCTAAGTTTTATAAAATGGATAACTTGAGTAAGCTGGCTCTTTTGGCAACCGAAACACTTTTTAAAAATAAAAACTTCATTCCTGAACAAGAGGAAATTGCTCTGTTGTTGTCAAATAAAAGCAGCAGCCTTGATACAGACTTAAAGCATCAGGAGTCGATAGCAGATGAAAATCATTTTTTTCCGAGCCCGGCGGTATTTGTGTATACATTGGCAAATATTTGTTTGGGAGAAATCAGTATAAAGTATAAATTACAAACAGAAAATGCTTTCTTTGTATTCGAAAGCTTTCAACCTGATTTTATGACTGTATATGCAGAACAGTTATTACAAACCGGAAAAGCCAAAAAAGTACTTTGCGGTTGGGTTGAATATACCGAGGACAGTTATGAAGCCTTTATTTATCTGGTAGATGAACAAGGAGTACTTGAAAATCGTTCAGAGACATTAAAAAAATTATATTTAGAATAACTATGGAAAATTTAAAGCACGAGCTCAAAACAAAAATTATTGAAGCATTAAACCTGGAGGATATTGCGATTGAAGACATTAATGATGATGACCCGCTTTTTGGAGATGGGCTTGGTTTGGATTCAATTGACGCATTGGAACTGATTGTTTTAATGGATAAGGATTATGGCATTAAACTCACAGACCCCAAAGAGGGCAAAACCATTTTTCAGTCAATCAATACCATGGCAGCTTACATTACGGAACACAGAAGTAAATAATCTATGCCAAACAAGGTAGCCATAACCGGGATGGGAATTATTTCTTCCATTGGAAACAATGTTGAAGTCAACTTTCATGCGTTAATTAATGGAACTACCGGAATTACCAAAACCGATTACCTGAACACCATTCATAAAGACACCCTGAAGTTTGGGGAAGTCAAACTGAGCAATCAACAGCTGGAAAGCAAGCTTGAATTGCCAACCGATCACCGCTTTCCCAGAACATCACTTTTAGGTGCTTATGCTGCAGTCCAGGCTGTTGAAAGTGCAGGCATAAAAAACATGAATGAAGTACCCACAGGTTTAATTTCCTCAACCAGTGTGGGCGGGATGGATAAAACAGAAGAATATTTTTATGAGTATTTTGATAATGAAGCCATAAGACGATTTATTCTGAGCCATGACGCCGGAGAAACGTCACATCAAATTGCCGATTATTTGGGAATTAAAGGTTTAGTGACTACCGTTAGCACGGCCTGTTCTTCAGCGGCTAATGCTATTATGATGGGCGCCAGGCTCATTAAAGCGGGTAAGCTGGAGCGTGTAATTGTTGGTGGTGCAGATGCGCTGTCTATTTTTACGGTTAACGGATTTAACTCATTAATGATCCTTACAGATGATGTGAACACTCCCTTTGATGACAACCGAAAAGGCCTTAATCTGGGTGAAGCAGCTGCATATATAGTTTTGGAATCTGAAAGTCAAGTTAAAAAAAACAATAAAAAAGTGCTGGCATACCTTTCAGGATACGGAAATGCAAACGATGCTTTTCATCAAACAGCTTCGTCAGAAAACGGAGAGGGTGCTACCCTGGCAATGCAAAAAGCGTTCAAAATTTCAGGGCTGAAAATTTCAGAGATCGATTATATTAACGCTCACGGCACCGCCACCCCCAACAACGATTTGTCTGAAGGACGTGCCATTCAAAATGTGTTTGGGAAAAACGTGCCTGTATTTAGTTCTACCAAGCCTTTTACCGGCCATACTTTGGCCGCAGCCGCATCTGTAGAAGCGGTTTATAGCATTCTGGCACTTCAACACAATATAGTGTTTCCAAATAAAAATTTTAAAACCCCAATGGAAGAGCTTGATTTAATACCCCAAACAAGCTTACTGGAAAAGCCGGTTCATCATGTACTGTCTAATTCATTCGGATTTGGAGGCAATTGTTCAACCTTGATATTTTCTAAAAGCTAATGAAAAAGTGTTATATCAACGGCATAGGTTGTATATCTGCTCAAAAAACCTTTGATGGAGGTTTTTTAGATGAGGTTGAAGTCAACACTACAGAGGTTATAATATCTGCAAAAAACCCCGACTACAAAGCATTTATTTCACCCGGGGCCATCAGGAGAATGGCTAAAGGAGTAAAAATGGGCATTGCAGCTTCTCAATACGCACTCAAAGAAGCCGGTGTTGTCAATCCTGATGCAATTATAACAGGAACCGGAATGGGCTGTTTACAAGATTCAGAAAAGTTTTTGAAAGCTATTATAGACAACCAAGAGCAATATCTTACCCCTACTTCTTTTATTCAATCTACCCACAATACCGTGGGCGCACAAATAGCACTTAACTTGCAATGCAAAGGCTATAATTTCACTTATGTAAATGGCGCGATTTCATTTGAGTCGGCTTTGCTCGATGCATTACTTCAAATAGAAACCGGCGAGACCTCAACTATTCTTGCGGGAGGTGTTGATGAAACATCAGGCCACACCTTATCTCTTTATGAACTGATTGGTTTGATTAAAAAGAAAGATCAAGGACCTTTTGATGTTTTAGACCCAAAGACACCCGGTGCCGTTTTTAGTGAAGGAGCGGGCTTTTTTGTGCTGGAGAGTCAAAAAAAATCCACTACCTATGCCACTCTTGAAGCGGTTGGGATTTATAATACACTTCGGCAAAATGAAGTGGCTTCATTTATCGAAAACTTCTTAACCACTAATAACCTAAAACCTCATGATATAGACGTGGTTGTGCTGGGCAACAATGGGGATGTAGCATTTGACGGCTATTACAACGAGGCTGAAATGCTCTTTCCAAACACACCCCTCGTTTATTACAAGCATTTATCCGGTGAATACAACACAGCAACTTCATTTGGGTTATGGACAGCATTGCACATTCTCAAAAAGCAGGAAATCCCACAAATACTTCAAAAAAACCAATTGACAAAACAGCCCATAAACAGGGTTTTGTTGTACAATCAATACCGCGGAAAAGACCATAGTTTAACTTTATTAAACCATGCTGACCTTTAAAAACATATCTATTGCAAGCGCAACCGCTTTGTTAAGTGTTCTGGTTGCTGCAACGCTATTTGATATAAGCTACTTCTGGTGTGTTTTAATCATTTTGTTCTGGCTTGGTTTCCTGATTTGGGGTTCTTCAACAATAGAATCCGGATATTTTATCAAGTCCTTTAATCAAGGGCCTCAAAACTCAAATAAAATAGCACTTACTTTTGATGATGGTCCGCATCCCATGACTTTGCCCGTTCTTGAGTTGCTCGAGAATCACGGTGTCAAAGCCACTTTTTTTTGTATCGGAAGGCAGATAGAAAAATATCCGCATATTTTTCAGAAAATCATTGATAACGGTCATACGGTTGGGAATCACAGTTATTCGCATTCCAATAACTTCGGTTTTTTTTCCTCAAAGAGGGTGCAAAAGGAACTCGATAAAACAGATGCGTTGATTGAAAAACATACAGGTAAAAAACCGACTTTTTTCAGACCTCCATTTGGGGTGACAAATCTCCACATCAAAAAGGCACTTCATAAAACAAAGCACCACACTATTGGATGGAATGTGAGATCCCTAGACACCGCTATTGAATCTGAAGCAAAAATTTTAAAAAGAATCAAATCAAGCTTAAAACCGGGCAGTATTATCCTATTGCACGACACTTCCCAAAAAACAGTAAATGTATTGGAACAGTTATTGATTTACATTAAAGAAGAAAATTTTGAAACTGTCACAGTCAATACACTTATAAATTTAAAACCTTATGAAGATTAATCTTGTTTTGATTCTTTTCTTGTCACTTAATGTTTTCGCTCAAGGCGAAAAGATGAGTAATACAGAAGCCCAAACCTTTAGAGCGAAAGCTGAAAATACGGCAAAAGCTATCCAAAACCTTACAACTGATTTCATCCAATTCAAGCATATGACTTTTCTTTCAGAACCCATTGAGACCTCCGGTCAAATGGTTTTTGAAACGCCCGATAAATTGCTTTGGAAATACACTAAACCTTATGCCTACAGTATTATTTTTAAAGACCACAAAGTTTTTATAAACAATGAAGGAAACAAAAGCAGCGTTGATGTGGGGAACAATAAAACGTTTGAACAAATCAATAAAATGATAGTGGGAAGCGTGAGCGGAAATTTACTCAATGATGAATCATTTTCAATAACATATTTTAAAAATTCGGACTTTAACGTGGCTGTTTTGAATCCAAAATCAAATGACATAAAAATATATATTTCACGACTGGAGTTATATTTTGATAAAACATCAGCAGCCATTGCTGAGGTTAAACTTTATGAGCCTTCAGAAGATTTTACACACATCGTTTTTAAAAATAAAAAAACAAACGTCAGCCTTGATCAAAACACTTTTACAAATAAGTAGTCTGGTATTTTTGCTGGTTTCCTGTAAATCTTATGTTCCTCTCCATGCAGAGTTGACAAATAATGAATTAAAGGTTGTTGAAAATGAATATTTTTCAGACCCGGCAAAAGATTATGTTTACAGGGCAAAAATTGAAGCCTATGGAAATGAGTTTGGCGGAATATTCATCCTAAAAAAAGTACAAGATGATTTGCACAGAATTGTATTAACCACCGATTTTGGTTTCAAAATGCTTGATGTGAACGTCTCTCAAAACACATTTCAAATCAATTTTATCATTGAACAACTCGATCGAAAATTGATTTTGAATACCCTGGAGCAGGATTTTAAAACATTGATAAAGCCGAGCTATGAAGTGATCGAAACTTATGAATCCCCTCTTTCCCAGATCTACAAAGCCAAGGAAGGAAACAGAAACTATTTTATTTTCAAAAACAAAGAAACGGGAGCGATAGAAAAAATCCTTCAAACAACCAGAACAAAAGAGAAAGTAAGTTTCGGGTTTGACGGAAAAAACAATACTTTTGCCGATTCTATTTTCGTTAATCATAAAGATTTAAACCTAAACATTTACTTGACCCAATACAATCAATAAAATTATGAAGAAAATACTTTTTGTCGTTGCTATAAGTCTCGCCTCAATTATTCAAAGTCAAGCCCAAGTCTCGTTCAAACCCGGATTAAGAGGCGGCGTGAACATGTCAAAAATCACCCAAACAGAATCCTCCTTTAAAGCCGATTTTTACGTTGGAGTATATGGCGCATTAAAGCTGGGAAGCCTTTATACACTGCAACCCGAAATCATCTACTCAAACCAAGGCGGCAAGGATATTGAAATTCAAGAATACAATTTTGAAACCAATCAAACGACCGTTTCTTTTGAAACGATAACAATCTCTTATGTATCCGTTGGGATTATTAATAAATTTAATTTCAATGATCATGTAAACTTTCATTTGGGTCCTTTGTTTGATATTCAAACAGGCAGGAATATATATTCAAACTCTGAAGTAGATATCGCTTTTATCGCCGGGCTTGGTTATAATGTGACAAATAACCTTGCTATTGAAGGAAGAATTAAAAAGGGTCTCGTAGATGTTTTGGATTCAGACTATACAAGTTCAAACTCCCCATTTGTGGGAAGTTATAACACCAATTTTCTTTTTCAACTGGGACTTTCTTATACCTTTGATATACAGAACTAAAACATGCTTTAGATGCTATTAAAAGATTTTTACAAAATTGTAAGCACAGACAAAATCGATGATGAAAACTATACGGTTGTTGTTAGTTTAAACAAGGATCACGAGGTCTTTAAAGGTCATTTTCCAAACAATCCTGTCACACCGGGCGTTTGTATGATGCAAATAGTCAAAGAGATTTGTGAAGATCTTCTCGATTGTGAGCTACAGCTCAAATCAGCTTCCAATGTAAAGTTTATGGCGCTTATAAATCCGAAAGTCAATTCCAGGCTTCGTTTTGAATTGGCAATTTCTCAGGGTGACAATGATGAAATTAAAGTAAAAAACACAAGCTTTATGGAAGAAACGGTTGCTTTAAAACTTTCGAATACGTATATTAAACTTTAAGATGAAAATACTGCTATCTTCATTTACATTTGTTTTTATAATCCTTATCACGACCGATTTGGACACCATACGCACAAGCTATTTTTCGGGGCCAAAAACCGAAGAATCTGCTAAAGCGTTTACAGAAATAATGGATAATGTTGATTCAAATTCAGCAGTTTTAAAGGCATATCAAGGCGCATCATTTGCACTACAAGCCCATTACGGAAAAGGTGTCAAGGAGAAAAAGGAATTTTTTGAACAAGCTGTTTCCAATATAGAAGCAGCTGTACAAGAAGAACCTGAAAACGCAGAGATTAGATTGATTCGCCTAAGTGTACAGGAAAAAAGCCCGCGTATTGTTAAGTACAAAGACAATATGGACGAAGACAAAGCAATGGTACTGGAGCATTTTGAAAAGCAGTCTAAAGCAGTTAAAAAATGCATCCGTGATTATGTAGCCCATTCAGACCTTTTTAGTGAAGAGGAAAAAGCACTGGTTTTAAACTGATTATTCAGTAAATTTACCAAACAATTTTCCGGTTAATTATGCCAAAAAACACAAACTCCTCAGAAAGCCCTGTTTTATACCAGGTTTGTGTGCTTATCCCCACCTATAACAATCAAAAAACCCTCGCCAAAGTGCTGGATGAGGTTTTGTTGCAGACTTCGCATGTGATTGTTGTAAACGACGGTTCTACAGATAGGACAGCTACAATTTTAGAAAATTATCCACAAATTGTATTGGTTGATTATAAAGAAAACCGCGGGAAAGGATATGCCCTTCGCAAAGGGTTTGAGGTGGCCCGGGAATTGGGTTTTGACTATGCCATCACCATCGATTCTGACGGTCAGCATTTTGCTGATGACATTCCTGTTTTTTTGGAAGCGATTCATAAGGAACCTTATCCCATATTGCTTATAGGAAACCGAAATATGAAGCAGGAGGGAGTGCCTAAAAGTAGTAGTTTTGGCAATCGGTTTTCCAATTTTTGGTTTTGGTTTGAAACCGGGATTAAACTCAAAGACACCCAATCAGGGTACAGGGTGTATCCTTTAAAAGCCATTCCGAAAAAATATTTCACGACCAAGTTTGAATTTGAAATTGAAATAATTGTGCGCTCAGCCTGGAACGGAATTCCTGTGAAAAATATACCCGTTAAAGTGCATTATGATCAACAGGACCGCGTGAGTCATTTCAGGCCTTTCAAAGACTTTTTTCGCATTAGTGTGCTCAATACTGTTTTGGTTCTTGTGCTGTTATTGTACATCAAACCCCGTGATTTTTTTAGAAATTTTAAACGCAAAAACTTCCGCAAGTTTATTAAAGAAGATATACTGGAGAGTTCAGACTCTAAGAGCATAAAATCTTTTTCAATAGCTCTTGGAATATTTATAGGAATTATTCCCATTTGGGGTTTTCAAACAGTGTCTGTGTTATTTTTAGCAGTGATTTTAAAGCTGAATAAAGCACTGGCATTTGCAGCATCAAACATCAGCATACCCCCCCTGATTCCGGTAATACTATTTTTGTCACTTAAAATAGGGGCTCTTTTCATCCCCGGTGAAGTAACACTTTCAGCTTTAAAAGAAGCTCCTTTTGACACCATTGAAGCCAGTCTGACACAATATATCATAGGGAGTTTTATACTGGCAACACTTACGGCAATTCTTTTTGGAGTTGGAAGTTATTTAGTACTTTCGTTTTCAGCAAAAAAAAGATAAATAAACAACTCAAAATGCATCGTTTTTTTTACGGAATTTACAAACGCATTACACGGCAAAGGTGGTTCTCACTTTTGGTCTTGGTTTTTTTGTTTGTCAGTTTTCTTTTTTTTGCTTTTCAAATAGAATTTGAAGAGGATATTTCAAGGGTACTCCCCAAAAATGAGCAAACGGATATCACTTCAAAAGTGCTGCAACAGATGGATTTTTCAGATAAAATTGCAGTTATCATTCAGAAGGAAAAAGATGGTACTTTTGAGGATCTAACACAAACCGCAAATCGGTTTTTGGATAGTATTGGCTCTTTAAACCACTACATTGAAAAAGTTCAGGGCAGGCTTCAAACTGATGATTTCAATCAAACACTGGATTTTTTCTATGATAACATTCCTCTTTTTTTATCGCCAGAAGATTATCAAACCATCGAAGCTAGGCTGCAAAAAGACAGCATCAAAAAATTAGTTGAAAACAATTATAAAACACTCATCTCCCCAACGGGAATTATTTCAAAAAACCAGCTTTTAAAAGACCCGTTTGGACTTACTTTTTTAGGCCTTGAAAAACTGCAAAGCCTTCAGGCAGATGAGGATTTAAGCTTTGAAAACGGATTTTTAACAACCCCCGATCGTTCTAAAATCCTGTTGTTTATCAAACCCACACTTTCAGGAAGTGAAACAAAACAAAACACAGCGTTTGTCCATGCGCTGGATGAAATTAAAATGGGGTTAAATACTGAATTTAAAGATCGGGTTTCAGTTGATTACTTTGGAGCCAATTTTGTTGCTGTTGCCAATGCTACCCAGATTAAACAAGATATACTCACCACTATAACGGTATCAATCAGCTTGTTGATGTTGCTGTTGATTTTTTACTACCGCACCGTTTTTATTCCGTTTATTGTTTTTATCCCCACGGTTTTTGGAGCGGTAACGGCTTTGGCTTTTGTTTATTTTTTTCTCGGAAAGGTCTCTGCAATTTCAATAAGTATTGGCGCTATTTTACTGGGTGTTACGATTGATTATTCACTCCATATCCTCACTCATTTTAAACATCATTTAGATGTCAAATCATTGTATAACCAGATTACCAAGCCGGTAATTATAAGTAGTGCGACCACAGCGGCAGCTTTTTTATGCCTGCTTTTTGTGGAATCTGATGTGTTGAAGGATCTGGGTGTGTTTGCTGCGGTGAGTGTACTTGCTTCCGCTTTTTTTGCATTGGTTCTTATCCCACATTTATATCGTCCTTCAGCAAAAATTAAAACACGAAAACCACATATTTTCGATCGTTTTGCCTCAGTTGATTTTCATAGAAATAAGGTACTGGTGTTTTTAACGTTGGCTGTTGTGGTGGTCAGTTTATTTGTTTTTGGAAAGCTTCAATTTAACAGCAATATTTCAGATTTAAACTTTGTTTCTGAAGAACTCAAAGCTGCTGAGGCCAAGTTGGAAGAAAGTACCAACCTTACTTCAAAATCAATTTATGTTACCGTATATGGAGCTACAGAAGAGGAAGTTTTAGTTAAAAACGACGCTGTGTTTTCAGTTTTGCAACAAACAAAAGAGGAAAATGGGCTGGTCAAAATGAGTTCCATTGCGTCTGTACTGTTTTCAGAAGAAAAACAACAAGAGCGCATCAACAGGTGGCGGGAATTCTGGAACCCCGAAAGGGTGGATTTTTTAAAACAAACCATGGTTGAAAGCGGTAAGGAATTTGGATTTAAACCGGAAGCTTACAACAACTTTTATGCACATCTAGAAAGCAACTTCAGTCAAAAACAAATCGATGATTTTGAGGCAATTCCCAGCATTCCGGTGTCTGAATTTGTTTCAGAAAGCAATGGCTTTTACACCGTGAGTACCCTGGTAAAAGTTGATGAAGATCAAAGAGGGCAACTGGTTTCAAAATTTCAGAATTTTGAGGGTGTACTGCTTATAGACAGGCAAGAAATAAACGAAACCTTTTTGGGCCAGTTAAAAGATGATTTCGGGAGCCTGATCAATTATTCCTTGCTGGTCATTTTTCTTATTTTATGGTTGTTTTTTAGACGGGTAGAGCTTGTGCTTGTGGCAATAATACCCATCGTGATTACGGCAATTGTCACTGTTGGGGTCCTCGTTTTATTACAGATTGAATTGAATATTTTCAGTTTGATAGTCTGCACACTTATTTTTGGAATTGGTGTTGATTTCAGCATTTTTATGACCAGTGCTTTACAGAAAAAATACACGGGGTTCACAACTGATTTACGCACTTATAAAGCGTCTATTTTGCTGGCGGTCCTCACAACCACATTAGCGATGGGGGCCTTGATTTTTGCCAAGCATCCGGCTTTAAAATCAATTTCTGTGGCCTCCATCGTGGGAGTGTTTTCAGCACTGATAGTTACATTTGTTTTTTATCCCATTTTGTTCAAATTTTTCTTTGAAAACCGTGTTAAAAAAGGAAAATCACCGGTTAGCATGCGCTTATTGGTACATTCTTTTTTTTCGTTCACTTATTATGGGCTAGGAGGTTTGTTTATTGCGGTTTTAGGGCCGTTGTTTATGTTTCTGGTTCCTGTTAAAAGGGAAACAAAAATGCTGTGGTTCAGAAAAGTAATTTCAGTTTATTTAAAATCGGTTTTATACACCAATCCCTTTGTTGTGAAAAAGGTGCTCAACGCTCATCATGAAACGTTTGAAAAACCGTCGGTGATCATTTCCAATCACACATCATTTCTGGATTCCATAGCGATTGGGATGTTAAGCCCCAAAATCATATTTCTGGTGAATGACTGGGTCTATAACTCTGTGATTATAGGTGGCGCTGCACGTCTAGCCGGATTTTATCCGGTTTCTAAAGGGATTGATGACGGGATTTCCCACTTGCGAAAAAAAGTGGACGAAGGCTATTCGTTGATGGTTTTTCCGGAAGCAACACGATCAAAAGACAATGTTATTAAGCGTTTTCACAAAGGTGCGTTTTATTTGGCAAATGAGTTTCAATTAGATATTTTACCCATTTACATTCACGGGAATGCAGATGTATGTCCCAAAGGGGATCACATTATTTATGACGGAAAGATTACTGTAATAGTTGATCAACGAATTCCTCATTCTCAAAACCAATTTGGCTCCAATATATCAAAATATACCAAAGCGATTAGCGCTAATTTCAAGAAAAGCTTTTCAAAAATAAGATTTGAACAAGAAGATGAAAATTACTACCGGAAAACCATCTTATTGAGTTTTTTATATAAAGAACCCTCAGTTTCCAAAGCGGTTAAAGGTGATTTTGACTCTTACAAGCATATCTATTATTTGTTGTGGAAGGAGCTGGGTGAAAAAGAAACTGTTTTTCGTCTTGCCAATGATTATGGGCAATGGGACGCTTTGCTTGCGTTACAGCAACCAAATAGAAAAATTATTTCTTACATTGACGATACTGAAAAACGAAATGTAGCGTCAGCAAATTATATAGTTCAAAAAAGAATGGTCAATTATATTGAAACACCATTACAGGATAATTTAAATTGGGACACTCTTTTAATTTCAGAATTAACTATTGAAACAGAAGTTCTAAATAAGCTGCTGGCAAAGACAAAAAGTGTTATATTGTTACATAACTTTGCCCTGAAAACCCATTTGGAATCATTGTCATTTCAGCAGGTTTATGAAGGAGAATATATGATTTTTAAGAAAATAGAGCGTGAGTAAAAAATATGATGTTGTTGTTATTGGTAGTGGACTCGGGGGTCTTGTTTCGGCGATAATCCTTGCTAAAGAGAGAAAAAGTGTTTGCGTGCTGGAAAAAAACCGGCAGTATGGCGGAAACCTGCAAACTTTTGTAAGGGATAAAACCATATTTGATACCGGAGTGCATTACATAGGCGGAATGGAAGAAGGCCAAAATTTGTATAAATACTTTTCGTATATAGGTATTATGGAAAAGTTGCGCATCAAAAAACTCGACCAAAATGCTTTTGATGTAATAAGTTTTGATGACGACCCCACAATCTATCCTCATGCCCAGGGTTATGAAAATTTTGTTGAACAACTTGGCAAACACTTTCCCGAGGAGAAAGAAAATATTCGTGAATATTGTGAAAAACTTCAATATACGTGTGATTCGTTTCCCTTTTATAATTTAAAAAGCGGTGATGGCTACCAAAATGAAATCCTTTCTATCAATGCCAAAGAATATATTGATAGTTTTACCCAAAACGAAAAACTAAAAGCTGTTTTGGCCGGCTCCAATTTTTTGTATGCCGGCATTCCAGATAAAACCCCTTTTTATGTACATGCCCTCTCTGTAAATTCCTATATTCAAAGCGCATGGCGATGTATTAATGGGGGAAGTCAGATCACCAAACATCTTATCCGTCAGTTAAAAAGTTATGGAGGGGAGGTTTTTAATTATTCTGAGGTTGTTAATTTTAAAACCACTGAAAACATTGTTACTGCTGTAGAAACCAAAGCAGGCAACAGTTTTCAAGGAGACCTTTTTATTTCAAATATTGAACCTAAAACGACGCTGAAGATGATTGGAATTGACTCGTTTAGAAAGTCCTATTACAACCGTATTCAAAGTATGGAAGTATTGCCCTCTGCTTTTAGTATATACATTGTCTTTAAGCCGGAATGTTTTCCTTACAAGAACCATAACTATTATCACTTTAAAGACAGCACCAAAGTTTGGAACGCTTATGATTACAGTCAGGATAGCTGGCCTGAAGGCTATATGATTTCCATGAATATTTCTGATGAAGACCAAGAGTGGGCAGATAGTTTAACGGCAATAACCTATATGAACTATGATGAGGTAAAACAATGGGAACAAACCCACAATACCGTTTCTGAAGCTGAAGAGAGGGGAGATGCTTACGAGAAATTTAAAAATGAAAAAATAGAGGTTTTTATTAAAGAGATTGAGAAAAAATTTCCTGATATCAGAACCTGTATTCAGTCTGTTTATGCTTCAACCCCCCTTTCTTACAGGGATTATATAGGCGGCCACAGAGGGAATCTTTATGGATATGTAAAAGATTCCAACAATCCTATGAAAACCTTTATCTCGCCCAAAACAAAACTAAAAAATCTTTTTTTAACAGGACAAAGCATCAATATGCACGGAATCCTGGGAGTGACTATTGGTGCTGTAGTTACCTGCTCAGAAATTCTGGGCAAAGACTATTTGATGCAAAAAATAAATTCAGAACTTAAAGAGCATTCATGAGGTTTAATTTCAAAATAGGGTTTTTATTTCTGCTGCTTGTTGTGCTGAACTCCTGCGGCATTTCAAAATCAATCAACCATCAACCCATTGTTAAAAAGTATAACCAAACCACTCCTGAAATTAATCGTAATTCAGACACTTTTTTCACCTATAAGTCCAATTTTTTATTTCAAAATGAATATGATTTATGGGAACTAAAAGTGTCAGGAGATCCATTGCAAATAGGGTTAATTACAGGAGCCCTCACTCAACCGTTGCTTCACTATCAGGAGGAAGTTTTTTTTGAAAAAGTAGAAGAACTGGTGCCTTCTAAATTCAAGCAAAATCTATTGAGGTCATTTTTAAAATGGTACAATCGCAAGTTGTATCTCCACGTTCCCGAAGAATACAAAACTGAAATATATGGTCTGTCACGCTATGCCGGCAACAAATACAATTTTATAGCACCTCCCTATCTCAGAATGCTCTATCTGCACGCAGCCCACGATATTGGACACGCTATGCAGGATTTGGCATTGGTTGGATGCACATCAGTTGCTGTGTGGGGCAAGAACACTGAAGACGGACAACTTTTAATTGGAAGAAACTTTGATTTTTATGCAGGAGATGATTTTGCAAAGAATAAAATCATTGCATTTGTGGAACCCGAAATGGGTTATCCATTCATGTCTGTTACCTGGGCAGGAATGATTGGCGTTGTTTCAGGCATGAACAATCAAGGGTTAACAGTGACCATGAACGCCGGTAAATCTGAAACCCCACTGGTTGCTAAGACACCGGTTTCCATTCTTGCCAGGGAAATCCTTCAGTATGCAAAAAATATTGGAGAGGCCATTTCGATAGCAAAAAAGAGAGAGGTATTTGTTTCAGAGTCCATTATGATAGGCAGTGCCGTAGATAAAAAAGCAATACTCATTGAAGTTTCCCCCGATAATTTTGGTGTTTATGAAGTCAATAACAAGACGCATTTAATTTGTTCCAACCACTTTCAAAGCGATGCATACAAAGATGATGAGCGAAATAATCAACACATTGAAGAAAGCCATTCTCAGTATCGTTTTGACCGGGTAGAAGAATTGCTGGAGGAGCAACAACAACTTAACCCAACTAAAATAGCAGCATTGCTTAGAAACAGGGAAGGGCTCAACAACCGCAAAATTGGTTATGGAAATGAAAAGGCTTTAAATCAACTCTTGGCACATCACGCAGTGATTTTCAAACCGGAAGATAAAATGGTTTGGGTTTCCTCAAATCCCTATCAATTGGGAGCTTTTGTGGCTTATGATTTGGATGAAATATTTGGGAAAACTCGGTTGGCAGATACTACTTTAGCTATTAAAAGCAAAACAATTCCGAAAGACCCTTTTCTAAACACCATTGAATATAAAAACTATGAGGAATTCAGGGTTTATGATAGAAAAATAGATAAAGCTTTAAGCGAAAATGACACTTTATCGGTTAACTTTATAGTGAATTATCAGGCTTTAAACCCTGAAAACTGGGTGGTTTATTATAAGGCAGGGAAATATTACCAACAAAATAAATGGTATGCAGCTGCGGCAAAACAATATGAAAAAGCGCTGAGAAAAGAAGTAACCACGCTTGTAGATGTCAATGAAATTGAGAAACAACTCAAAAAAGTTAAAAGTAAAATTAAAAAGTAGTGATTCCAAAAATTGAAACAGCAACCACGGAAGAAATTCAGGCTTTTCAAATACAAAAGCTTAAAGAACAGCTTGTATATTTAGAGCAACATTCGCCCTACTATCAGGAACTCTTTAAACGAAGCAAGACAGACATCCTAAAAATAGAATCCTTAAAGGACCTGACAACAATTCCTGTTACTACAAAAACAGATTTACAAGAAAATAACGATGCCTTTTTTTGCGTTCCCAAAACAAAAATAATTGATTATGTGACCACTTCAGGAACGCTGGGGAAACCGGTAACTTTTGGTTTAACAGAAAAAGACCTGCAGCGACTCGCATATAATGAAGCTATTTCACTCTCTTGTGCCGGAATTAGAAAGGGTGATGTGGTTCAATTAATGACCACACTCGACAGAAGGTTTATGGCCGGCTTGGCCTATTTTATGGGCTTACGGAAAATGGGTGCTACCACCATAAGAGTGGGAGCCGGGATCCCTGAACTTCAATGGGATTCCATATTGACTTACAAGCCAAAATACCTCATTTCAGTACCTTCATTTTTATTGAAAATGATTGAGTATGCTGAAAAAAACAACATAGACTACAATGCCAGTAGCGTAAAAGGAGTTGTTTGTATAGGTGAAACCTTAAGAGAGCAAGACTTTCAAGACAATCAGCTCACAAAAAAAATCACAGAAAAGTGGAATCTAAAACTCTATTCAACTTATGCTTCCACAGAAATGTGTACTGCTTTTACAGAATGTGAAGCCATGCAAGGCGGCCATCATCACCCCGAATTAATCATCACAGAAATTCTTGACGACAATGATCAGCCGGTAAAAAATGGTGAAGTAGGTGAACTCACGGTAACGACGCTGGGTGTTGAAGCCCTGCCGTTGTTGCGATTTAAAACGGGAGATATTGTAAAAGCACATGAGGAACCATGTTCCTGTGGGCGCACAACTTTAAGACTGGGCCCGGTATTAGGCAGAAAACAACAAATGATTAAATACAAAGGCACAACCCTCTACCCGCCTGCCATGCACGATTTGATGTCTTATTTTGAAGACATTCAATTACATCAAATTGAATTATCCACAAATGCGATCGGTACAG
>JBBDIQ010000035.1:0-115734 GCA_040880345.1 Flavobacteriaceae bacterium | reverse complement strand
TTTGAAGACATTCAATTACATCAAATTGAATTATCCACAAATGCGATCGGTACAGACGAAATCATCATTAGAATTGCCACTCAAAACACCTCAGATGACTTTATGGACGAAATCAAAGACCATTTCAGAGCCAAGCTACGTGTCACCCCAAAGGTTGAGATTGTACCATTTGAAACCCTTGAAAAAATGCTGTTTCCCCCAATGAGCCGCAAACCCTTGACGTTTATTGACAGAAGAAAATAGAAATTTTCATGTTTTTTCCCCCATTGTTGTCCGATAAAAATGCCACGGATGTAAAAATATTTTAAAATTCAAAACACTAATAATTAATGGATCATATTTTCTAATTAGAGCCCCTGAGGGGGCGAACCTGTTTGTAGCAAAAAGCAACCCCCGTCAAACCCAAAAGCCCCGTAGGGGCGACCTGAAATGGGTTTCAGAATATTTTGTTTTTTTACCGGATATCAATGTTTTTTTTCCACTCATATCCACCCATTTGGAGTTGAGGGGCATTCAGTCAATTTAATTACCTTTGCAAAACCTTAAAACAAAGCAATGATACAATCCATGACCGGTTTTGGGAAAGCCATTAAGCAATTACCCAATAAAAAAATCACCGTAGAAATAAAATCTCTTAACAGCAAAAGCCTCGACTTAAATGCCCGGCTTCCTTCCGGGTATCGCGAAAAAGAGCTTCAAATAAGAAACTTGCTGTCAAACTCATTGGAGCGTGGAAAGGTTGATTTTAATTTATATGTTGAGCTTTCGGGCGAAGAAACCTCTTCTCAGGTAAATGTACCTGTTGTCGAAGAATACATCAAGCAACTTAGTGGTATCGTAAACGGAGACCGCACAGAATTGCTTAAAATGGCCATTAGAATGCCAGATGCCTTAAAAACCGAAAGAGAAGAAATCGATGAGGAAGAATTCGAGCAAATTACAACTGCCATTGAAGAAGCTTTAAAGGAAATTAACACATACCGCAGCGATGAAGGTGAAATACTAAAAAACGATTTTAAAATGCGTGTCCAAAGCATCACAGATTTACTTGAGAAAGTAATCGCTATGGACCCTGAGCGCATTGAAGGAGTTAAGGAACGTTTGCGAAAAGCAGTGAGCGAATTAAAAGAACAAGTGGATGAAAACCGTTTTGAGCAAGAACTCATTTACTACCTTGAAAAATATGATATCACTGAAGAAAAAGTGCGATTGGACAATCATCTAAACTATTTTACGGAAGCCCTTAATTCACCAGACTCAAATGGAAAAAAGCTGGGCTTTATCTCTCAGGAAATTGGTAGGGAAATCAACACCATTGGCTCAAAGTCAAACTATGCCGCGATGCAACAACTTGTCGTTCAGATGAAAGACGAGCTAGAAAAAATAAAGGAACAATTATTAAACGTTTTGTAATGGAAGGAAAAGGAAAGCTTATTGTTTTTTCTGCACCTTCCGGCTCGGGAAAAACAACGATTGTTCAACATCTTTTAAGACAAACAGATCTCAATCTTGAATTTTCAATTTCAGCGACTTCGCGGGAACCCAGAGGGGAAGAAAAACATGGAGAACACTATTACTTTATGTCTTTTAAAGAATTTAAACAACACATCAAAAACGATGATTTTCTGGAATGGGAAGAAGTCTATCGCGATAACTTTTACGGCACCTTAAAAACGGAAGTAGAACGCATCTGGGCAAAAGGAAAAAACGTCATTTTTGATATAGATGTGGTGGGTGGTTTGCGTATCAAGAAAAAATTTCCCAAAGAAACTTTAGCCGTTTTTGTAAAACCTCCCAGCGTTGACGAACTTAAACGCAGGCTTAAAAAACGAAAAACCGAAAGCGAAGAAAAAATAAATATGCGCATTGCAAAAGCGTCCATTGAGTTAGCTACAGCTCCTCAATTTGATTATGTGATAGAAAACAACGATCTTGAAGAGGCACTTCAGGAAGCCCATAATCTGGTCGCACAATTTGTAAACCCTTAAACCTGATTTGCTTTGACTTCAAAAAAAATTGGTTTGTATTTTGGCTCCTTCAATCCCATACATATTGGGCATGTAATCATTGCAAACCATCTTGTGGAATATAGTGATTTGGATGAGATTTGGTTGGTAGTATCTCCTCACAATCCTTTTAAGAAAAAGAAAACACTGCTTGAAGATCACCACAGACTTGAACTGGTGCGAAGAGCCTGTGAAGGATTTGAAAAAATAATGCCCAGCGATATTGAATTTAAACTCCCACAACCCAGTTACACTGTAAACACTTTGGTAAATCTCAAAGAAAAACATCCTAATTATAGATTTTGTCTTTTAATGGGAGAAGACAACCTCAACACTTTTCACAAATGGAAAAATCACGAAGTGATTCTTGAAAACAATCAAATTTATGTGTATCCGCGCATTGCTGACAATGGTCACGAAAACCAATTTTCCAGTCACCCTAAAATTATTCACGTAGATGCGCCCATCATGCAAATTTCATCAACTAATATCAGAAAAGCGATTGCTGAAGGAAAAAACGTCACTCCTTTGCTTCCCATAGAAGTTTGGAAGTATATAGATGAAATGAATTTTTACAGGAAATAAAAAAACCGCCCTTGTTGGGAAACAAGAGCGGCTTTCAAACTAAATAACCAACCAAAAAACCTTTACATCAACTTCTATTTACACAGAAGTATCATTTGGGTTTCTTACACACAAGAACGCATATATTGTTTTTTAAATTGCATCTAGAATGCTAATCTGTTGTTAAAATTTATCAAGTCATTTACAGACCTTTTTTACACATCCTTAACCCCTCTTTCTAGAGGGGAAAAGTGAAGTCCCCTCTTAAAAGAGTGGAGAAATATTGGATGGCAATAGCCTTTCAAATTTAAGTGTGTGTATTTTTGCCTTCAAACACCCAATCAATTTAAAATATGTATTTTTGATATTCCTAAAATGTTATTTAAATGGAAAAACATCCAAGTTTTGCAGTCATTGGAGGCGGTAGCTGGGCTACTGCCATTGTAAAAATGCTTTGTGAAAACGTTGAACAAGTGGGCTGGTATATGCGTAGTATCTATGCAATAGAGCACATTAAAAAAGAGGACCACAACCCCAATTATCTTAGTTCTGTAGAGTTTGATGTGAAACAGTTAAAACTCAGCAATGATATCAACACAACCATAGATGAAGCCGATGTGATAATTTTTGCCGTTCCATCAGCGTTTTTGGTTGGCGAACTTGAAAAGCTGACCGTTTCTCTCGAAAATAAAATTGTGTTTTCAGCCATCAAAGGAATTGTTCCTGAAACCGGATTGATTGTGGGCGAGCACTTCAATGAAAAATACAACATTCCTTTTGAAAACATTGGTGTACTCACGGGACCTTGCCACGCAGAAGAGGTTGCTTTAGAAAGACTTTCTTATTTGACTTTAGCTTGTGCAGATGAGGAAAAGGCAAAAATGATGGCCCGTTATTTAAGCAGTGATTACATCAAAACCACCACCAGTGATGACGTGATAGGCACTGAGTATGCCGCAATGCTTAAAAACATTTATGCCATTGCTGCCGGCATCGCTCATGGTTTGGGTTATGGTGATAACTTCCAAAGCGTGCTGATGAGCAACGCCATCAGGGAAATGAAAAAATTCATCAGGAAGATGTATAAAATGAAACGCAACATCAACGACTCGGCTTATTTGGGTGACTTGTTGGTGACGGGCTATTCCACCTTTAGCCGCAATCGGATGTTTGGCAATATGATTGGCAAAGGGTATACTGTTAAAAGTGCCCAGATGGAAATGAGTATGGTAGCAGAAGGGTATTATGCAACTAAAAGCGCCTGGATTCTCAACCAAAAAAAGAAAGCCAAAACGCCCATCATCAATGCGGTGTATGATATTCTTTACGAAAACAAAAACCCTAAAAAGGTGTTTAAAAAGTTGACCGAGAAGTTGGATTAATATTTGTTATAAACTTTTGATTCCAAAATTAATTGTAAATTTGATTTAAACTCCTTGCTATGGATACCCTTGAATTAAAAAACCGAATCAAAAATTATCTCGATTATGCTGATGAGCGTATTCTGAAGATACTAAATGCAATTATTGATGCCGAATCAAAAGAGTCACTTTCGGAAAAAGAAAAAGAAATACTGGATCAAAGGCTAAAGCTTCATAAAGAATCCCCAGAATCAGGTGTTTTATGGGAGGATTTAGAAGAAAAGCTTCTAAAAAAATATGGAGTTTAAATTAGTTATAAAACCACTTGCTGAAGAAGATATCATTGAAGCAGCCGATTGGTTTGAGGAGAAAAACCCATCACTTTCTCTTGACTTCATTTTAAAAATTTCTGAAACATTACTTCTCATAAGAAAAAGTCCAAATCATTTTCAAAAACGCTATCAGAATGTACGCGTAGTTTTTACAAGCAAATTCCCTTTTGGTATTTATTATACAGTTGAAAAGAACACTGTTTTTGTGCATGCAGTTTTACATACCAAAAGAAATCCACAATCCGGAATTGAAAGGCTTTAGGGATATCTTAAACCCTCTTCATCAATGCGGAATATGAAATTCTTTACGAAAACAAAAACCCTAAAAAGATGTTTAAAAAGTTGACTGAGAAATTGGATTAAACAGCAAAAACTCCTTCGCTTTCCATCAATGGGATAGCTTTAAAATTCTCTTCAGAAATGCTATAAGGCTCAAAAACAAAGGTGCGGTCATAGAGTTTTCCTTCCGAAAAAAAGCTGAGTAAAAATTCATTTTTAAATGGCAGGACTTCTTCTGCGATAAATTCTACTTTGCGAAACGTTTTGGGATCAATAATTCCCAGTCCGTGACGTAGGGTTGCTGTTTTTTGGTCATCCTTACTTCCACGTGAAACCACGATGGTGACTTCCATTGTCAGATGGCTGTTGTTGATGAGGTAAATGTTCAAGCTTTGGTTTAAAAAAGCCTCATCCCATTCTTTTACGGCAGCGATGTGAATGTCTTTAACTTTGGGAATTTCAATATGCTTACGCATTTTTACAACGCACTTTTAAACTGTTCTAAAAATCGCAGGTCGTTTTCATAAAACATCCTGATATCTCCAATTTGATAAAGCAACATCGCAATGCGTTCAATTCCCATTCCAAAAGCAAACCCTGTGTAAGTCTCCGGGTCGATACCACAATTTTTCAACACATTTGGGTCCACCATCCCACAGCCCATAATCTCCAGCCAGCCGGTTCCTTTGGTGATGCGGTAATCGGTTTCTGTTTCAAGTCCCCAGTAAATGTCCACTTCGGCGCTGGGTTCTGTAAATGGAAAATAAGAAGGTCGCAGTCTGATTTTAGACTTGCCAAACATTTCTGTACAGAAGTAAATGAGCGTTTGTTTTAAATCGGCAAAGGAGACATCTTTATCAATATAAAGTCCTTCTACTTGATGGAATATACAATGTGAACGCGCTGAAATTGCTTCGTTTCTAAACACCCTTCCTGGAGAAATGGTGCGAATGGGCGGTTTGTTGTTTTCCATATACCGCACCTGTACTGATGAAGTGTGGGTGCGCAGCAAAACATCCGGATTTGTCTGGATAAAAAAGGTGTCTTGCATATCACGTGCCGGGTGATATTCAGGCAAGTTCAATGCGGTAAAGTTATGCCAGTCGTCTTCAATTTCAGGACCTTCTGAGACATTGAAACCAATGCGTGAAAAAACATCAATGATTTGATTTTTTACGATAGAAATGGGGTGTCTTCCACCAATTTCAACTGGGTCGCCGGGGCGAGTCAAATCGCCGTAAATTCCTTTTTGAACAACTTTGCTTTCCAGTTCGGTTTTGAGTGCATCTACTTTATCCAGAGCGGTTTGCTTAAGCGTGTTGATTGTTTGCCCAAATTCCTTTTTCTGTTCATTGGGGACCTCTTTAAAAGCAGCAAAATAGTCATTTAACAGCCCTTTTTTTCCGAGATATTTGATGCGAAATTCTTCCACTTCCTGAAGAGAAGTTGCTGTAAATTTTTCCGCTTCAGCGATAGCCTCTTTTATTTTATCCAACATCCTTTTGCGATTTATCTGATGGCAAATTTATTAAATATAATTTTAGAAGTACAAGGTTAGGAGTACAAAGTTTGTGAGTTGGTGAGTCTGTGAGTGATTGAGTTTTAAGTTTTTTGAAATTTCGTTAAAAAAAGGTATTAGCTAGTAGGTGGGGGGTTTAGTGGATTGACTATTTTCAATTTATCCATTCACAAATAACAAGTTTGGAATTTCTCAAGAAATAATTTTCTTCTCCAAAAAATACTGCACAATGGCTTCTTTCATTAAAATGCTTTGTTCACCGGATTTAAGAGGCGGGAGTTGTTCTTTGACTTTATAGTGAGGCCATCCATCCTCATCCTGATAATCAAACTCATAAAATCCATAGGGTTCCAAAAGTCTGCAAATGGCAATATGCATCAAATCCAGCTTTTCGTCTTTTTTGAATTTGCGTTGAAAACGTCCCAATTCCTGTATGCCCACCAGATAGATAATGGCATCCAAATCGAGAGGGTCACCATCGGCAAACTTGTCACTTAATAGATTTACAAGCGTTTCCCAACGTGTCTTTAATGCTTCATCTCTTGCCATTAAATATTTTATTATTAAAAAAAAACAGTTCTACAAATTTAAGCATACAAAGATACAAAGCCCTTTTCAAGTTTTACTATATTTACATGCTATAACACCACTGATATGAATAGTATTGATATTGTACTAGGTATTTTTTTGCTCATTGGTTTGATTCAAGGCTTTAGAAAAGGTTTTTTTGTTGAATTGGCATCACTCCTGGGGCTGGTTCTTGGAGTAGTGGGAGCACTATATTTCTCACACTTTGTTTCAGGGTTTCTGGAGAAATTTACAAACTGGAATGAGCAAACCCTTCATTTGTTAGCTTTTGTTCTTACTTTTATAGGGATTGTAATTTTAGTGTCGCTTTTGGCAAAAGCACTTACAAAAACACTTGATTTAATTGCACTGGGGCTGGTTAATAAATTATTGGGAAGTCTTTTTGGAGTACTTAAAACTGCTTTCTTTTTGAGCGTGTTGCTTCTTTTTATAAACTCTATTCAAAACAAGCTTTCTTTTATGGATGAAGAAAAAAGGGAGGTATCTATTTTATACAAGCCAGTTGCTTCGCTTGCTCCTATGGTGCTTCCTAAGTTGATTAAAAAGCTAAATGAACATGTCAATGAAAAGGAAGATAAAGCGTTATGACACTAAAAATTTAACTGGTACACCTCATCAAGTTTTGAGTTGTTTGCCACTTTTGAAACAACTTCCTGAATAATACCTCTTTTAATTGAATAGACCCAGCCGTGAAGCATTAAGTCCTGATTGTTTATCCAGGCGTTTTGAACAATAGATGTTTTGGCCAGATCAAAAACCTGCTCGCTAACGTTTAACTCGACATAACGGTCAAATCTTTTGTCTTCATCTTCAATTGCGTCCAACTCTTTTCTATGAAGGCGGTAGGTGTTTTTTATATGTCTTATCCAGTTGTCAATAATTCCATAAGATTTGTTACCCATTGCAGCCTGAATACCGCCACAGTTGTAATGCCCACAAACAATAATGTGTTTCACTTTTAAGACATTTACTGCATAATCAACAACACTAAGCATATTAATATCAGTGTGTATGACCATGTTGGCAATGTTTCTGTGTACAAACACCTCACCTGGTTGAGCTCCAATAATCTCATTTGCCGGAACCCGGCTGTCTGCGCAGCCAATCCATAAAAGTGGCGGCTGTTGTCCTTTTGCCAGTTTTTCAAAATACTCAGGGTCTAAATCTAATTTGCTTTGTACCCATTTTTTATTGTTGTCAAGAAGTGATTTATAGAATTTATCCATTGCAAGCAAATTTTGACAAAGATAGTTATTTACAATAAACCTGTTTATAGTCTATTTTATAAAAATTAAGAAGCCACAAATGCACTTATTAAAATCTTTTTAGTGCATTTGTGGCTTTAAAATACCCTTAAATTTTGGAGGGTTAAAGCATTTATAATCTATAGTGATTACTCATTTAAAAATTCTACTTTTCCGGTATCTAAATCATACACGCCTCCTATAATTTTTATTTCGCCATTATCTTCCATTTCTTTTAGAATAGGGCTGTTTTTTCTTATTTCTTCTATGGTGTGTCTTACGTTATTTTCGCAAACCATATCCACAAACTCCTGGTTTGAGGAAGCTCTGACACCTTCATAGTCAGTTTTTTCAACAACGGGCCTAATATTTGCTAACAAGGCTGTTATATTTCCAAGCTCGACATCGTCAATTGCAGCCTTAACAGCGCCACAATGTTCGTGTCCCATTATCAAAACAAGTTTTGAACCCGATACTTTAGTTGCAAACTCCAGGCCACCCAGTTGATCTTCATTTGCAAAATTTCCTGCAACACGACCTACAAAAATATCACCTAAACCCCTGTTAAAAACATCTTCTACAGGAACCCGGCTGTCTATACAAGACAAAACAACGGCCTTTGGATACTGACCTGAAACCGTTTTTCTCACATCTTGAGAATGGTCTCTAACGGTCAATTCGTTGTTCATAAAACGTTTATTCCCATCTTTAAATATTTGTAAAACATCATCCGGGGTTAATGCATCGCGTTCTTCTTTTGTTAAAAGTTTATTTGCCAGGGGTTCCTGGTTTATTTCTGTTGTACTCTGCTCATCCTGGATGGTTTCCTGAGTTTGTGTTTTGTCATTGCAGGCTACCATTCCAAAAAGCATTAATAATGCGCCTAATACTATTGTATTTTTCATAATTTAAATGTTTAAGATTTATTTATTGTGTATTTAGTTTTTAGTTTAAAAATTAAAAAATGTGATAATGTTAAATTGATTTCTGGAACCTTTAGAGGTTAACTGGTTCATTAGACCTATTTCGGTTCTTATTTTTGAATTGAATCTATACCCAACTCCGCCATAAAGTCTATTTCTGTCAAAATAATCCTTTTTTGTGTTTACAAATAGCTCGTTGTACATAGATAAATAAAGGGTATTGTCTAAAGATTCTTTTTGGCTTAAAGTATAATTAAGTCCTAAAAAATAGCGCAATCTCATTCTAAAGTCTTCTTCAATGAATCGTTGTTCAAAACGATAGCGGTGTTGAATAGACAGATTTTTAAAATTTTGTCGCGTGATAAATTGTTGATAGATCCTATGCTCGTTAAAATTTATTTTTTTATCTGTATTTGCTATGTATGGCTCATTATAAATGAAACCGTAACCCAACAATAGATTGTTGTTGTTTTCACTTAAATTGTATCCCAAACCGGCTCTCAATAATAATTGCTCTGTATCACCAATAAAGTTGAAATTTCTATATTGAACTTCGTGATGTAGGTTCCACTTTTCATTGATTTGTTTGTTTCCAAAGTAAATCCACCAGTTGCCAATATCACTATCCTGAGAATTCCCGGGTTTTGAAACTACAAGGAATAAAATTAACAATGCTATGTTTTTCATTAGTCAATAATTTATGAATTTAATCTATACTATCAAAATCGGCACAAAATAGAGTCCTGTGTTGAGATTGGTAGTGAGAAATTCCTGAGAATTTAAATTAGGTTGCTTTTGGTAGGCACCATAAATTAATCCAAAGGAAATAATCTAAGATAAAAACTAAACTATTTCAGGAGGCGGGATATGAATATCAAAGTAGATAGCGTTCCAAAGTGAATTTGGACTTTTTAAAATATTCTTTTGAAAAGAGTCTAATAAGGAAGCTTCTAAAGTATGGAAATTATGAATTCGTTTCGTTTCATATTCTACAAAATTACGATCCTTTTGTGATTTTTCTTCTTCATTAGTTGAATGTAAACTGGAAATGTCAATCGGGATTTCATTTAAAACAACAAAGGTGGGAGTAGCTATAAAAGCAGCAAAGAGTAAAGTTAAAAATATGCTTAGGAAAGGACGCATTATGTTTAATTATTGAAATACAAAAATAAACAGAAAGAAGGATATTATTGTTAAAATAATAATAATTTTAAAAACCTATAGTTCTTTTAAATCTGTTTTTAGCATCCATCCATCTTTTCCGTCTGCTAGTTTGATGCGCACCCATTCATCTTCTTCAGAAATGATTTTTACTTTGGTGCCTTCGTGTAAAACAAATGAGAGTTCTGCGCGCTCTAATGGCTCACTTCTCACCTGCGAACTCGATGCAAATAATATGGCTGTGTTGGTGTTGTTGACCTGAGCATAATTATTGTAGGCAAAAAATAAAGACCCCAATGCTAAAAACAAAGAAAGAAACGAGCCCACAAAGAAGAGTCGCTTTTTCATTGCAGCAGCAGAAAAATAATAGGCTAAAAACAACAGTACAAAGCCAATGATAAATACTACAGCAGTTTTTGCCCAATTGTCAAAAGAAAAAATCTTTGTGGTTCCCTCAATCCAGGAACTGAATAAATTTTTTGGTAAAGGTTCAATAATATCAATCGTTTGATTTTGTGCAAATGCCAAATTATTTTTTATTTCCGGGTCACCGGGAGCAAGTTGCAACGCTTTTTCATAATAATAAATACTAGGCGCGATTTGATCAATGCGGTAGTAAGCGTTTCCCAAATTGAAATACAAAGCAGCAGAGTGTTCCCCGGATTCCAAAATAGATTCCCAGGAAGAAATAGCCGCTTCATAATTGGCCTCTTTATAATGCTCCTTACCTTGTTCAAATTTTTGTTCGTTTTGCGAAGACGCAAAGAAGCTCAATGTAATAAACAGCAAACAGACTAATTTTTTCATGTCTTAGTAATTTGTTTATCAATTGTAGAAATCACCTCAGAAGCTCTATCATAATCAAGCTGGATAGCTCCTTCTGTGGTTGGCGTATATCGTGCATACTCACAGCTTTTGAGTAAAGTAATAAATTCTGAGCTTGCCTCTGGAGTTACATTTCTGTCGAGTAAAATTCCCTCTATCCGTTCCTTGGAGAAATCTGAAGTTTCAATGGATAATTTTGCTTTGAGATAGTTGTGCAATGCACGCTCTAGCGCCTCATAGAAATGAGCTTGATTTCCTTTATTTTTCTTAGCTTCTGAAAGATATTTTTTGGCAAGTCTATTTGCTTTTTTGAGACGTTGTCCTGCGATATCTTCCTGAAGATGTTTCTGTTTTCTTCCAATGAAAATAAACAAAGGAATTAGCAACAAAGGCCCTGTAAAAAGTGACCAAAATGCAACCGAATTAAAAAAGCGAGGACTGTCAATTGGTTTTAGATTTGAGTCTAATTTAATGTACTTAAACTGCTCATTTGCCATGACAACAGGCTGTCTGTATGCAGCTTGAGATCCAGTACCGGCAGCGGGTGTGCTTGCTACAGGACCTTGTTCCACCTCAATCAACAGTTCGCCGGAAGTAATGGTTTTATAAGTACCTGATTTAGGATCAAAATAACTGAAAATCACAGGGTCAATGGTATAATCTCCCTGAAACTGGGGAACCAATGTATAGTTTTCAGAAATAGAACCTCTCATACCAGATTCGGTGGTGGTAACACGATCTGTAAACTCCGGCTCATAGACTTCAAAAGTAGTTGGAGATGTAATTGAAGGAGGTCTAAAAAGCTTTAAATTTCCTGTACCTGAAATTTCAACAGTTAATTCAAGAGACTCTCTTGCGTCAAGCTTTGTTTTGTTTGATTTAACGTCTAAACTGAATGTACCCACTGCCCCTGAAAAATTTGCCGGTTGACCTTCTAATGGTAGGGGTTTGACATCAATGGTTCTATTGGTTGAAGAGAGTGTTCTGTTTATTCGGGTCATAAAAGGTCGCCCAAAAATATCTCTTTTGTTTGTTCTCACCTGCAATTGTACATCAAGTGAAAGGGGTTCAATTTGAATTTTTCCTGTTTTCTGCGGATACAATAAGGTGTTCCTCAATACAGTGTACAAGTAGGGCTTTCCTTGATAAGTACCTTCCTGTACCTGGATTTGATTGTTATCGATGTTTTGGCTCCAGAAGTCACTAAAAGTGGGATTGTCAATCACTCTGTAGCCACTAATAGAGGTTTCAGGAGAGAAATAAAGTTTGTAAACTACAGTAACTGCCTCGTTTAGATATGGATTTGCTTTGGATATTTCAGCAACCAGATGTAAATCTCCCTGAGAAGCAATATCTGAGTTATTGCCGTCTTTTGGAGTATCAACTGCGGCACCAACTTCAACATCAATGGGAACCGTTTTATAGATTTCGCCATCAATTTCAATGGATGCTTGTCCAATGGTAAAAGTACCTCTGGCTGTTGGAGATAAAAAGTAGCTAAAAGTTTTAGAATAAGTGCGCTTACCATTAATCCACATATTGCTTACAGACTGATTGGGACCTGCAACCACTTTGAAGCCGGTAAATTGAGGAGGTTGAAAATTGTCTCCATCCTGATTCATCTCAAAATCTACCCGCAAACGCTCATTAACGCCCAGCTTTTCTTTGCTTACCTTAGCAACAAAACTTACCTGAGCAAACAAAGGGCTTGCTAGCAGAAAGAGCAGTGATGTGAATATTAATTTTGTTTTCATTGTACATTGTGAGCAACTGCGAATGTAAAACTCAATTTCATACAATCATATTAATTTTTACTTAAAAAAATTAAAAATATTCATAAAAAGCTCATTTTAAGAGGAAAGGGTGTTAGTTAATGGAGAAGTGGTTAATGGTTTGAATAGATTTATAATGCATAAACACTTTAGTCTTAATACTTAATTGCTTCGCCAGTTCCCTGCGCTCGTGTCAAAAATCTTAATACTCTATTTACCAGTCTTTTTCGGGTTTTATCTTGGCTCCCTTTTGTTTTTCAGCATTGATTTTATCCTGAACTTTTTTCTCTTCATTGTTCATAGCCTCAAGCAAGCTCTTAATTTGCTGGGGAGAAAGTTTTCCTTCCCTGGGCTGAGGGGTTCCTTCCTCTTCACCTTGCTCAGGTTTTTTAGGCTCTCCTTCTTCATCTTTTTCGGGGCTATTTTGTTCATCTTCTCCTTCATCACCCTTGTCTTGTTCTTCTTCGTTATCTCCTTCTTGTTTTTCGTCTTGGTTTTCCTCATTTTGGTCATCACTGCCACCGCCACTGTCACCGTGTTCCTCGAGCATTTTTTTAGCTAGAGCCAAATTGTATCTCGTTTCATCATCTGTTGGGTTGTTTCGTAAGGCATTTTTATAAGCTTCAACCGCCGGGCGATATTGTTTTTCGTTCATAAACACATTTCCCAGGTTGTGGTACATCTTGTGTTTGTCAGATTTTGACTGGGCTGTTTCTATGGCTTGAATATACCTTTTTTGGGCTTCTTTGTTTTTACCCATTCTATAATAGAGGTTTCCTAAATTGTATTTGGCTTCAGTGTTTTTTGGGTCGCTGCCAATTACTTTTCTGTATTTCGCTTCCGCGGAAGCAAAATCTCCCTCTTCAATATTTTTTTGAGCTTTAGATAAAAGTTCCTGATTTTCTTTAGCAAGAACTTCCTGCTCTTTTGTTTGCGAAAAAGCAAAAGAGAAAACCAAGAGTGCTATAAAAAGGACTTGCTTTTTCATTGTTTCTTTTCATTAAAAAGGTTCAACTTTTCCAGCCAGAACGTTTTTCTTTCCAAAAGAAATATATCAATAAACAACAGCAACAATGCAGCACCCAGAAACCATTGAAACTGATTTTTGAATTCCGAAAATTGAACTGCTTCAAAGGCTTCTTTATCTAGCGTGTTTAAGAATTTTGAGACTTCCTCAACAACTTCAGAGGTGATATCTCCATAGAGAAACAGCCCCTCGGTTTTTGTGGCGACTTCTCTGAGCACATCCTCTTCCATTCTGGTGATTACCCGCTCTCCATTACTATCACGCATATATTCCTGAAGGATGCCATTTCTTTTAATTGGGATAGGGCCACCTGAGGGTTTCCCCACGGCAATTGAAATTATTTTAATTCCTTGATTGGAGGCTTCTGTAGAAATAGTTGTAGTATTTCCCTGATGGTCTTCCCCGTCTGAGATGATGATTAATACTTTGCTGGTGGGATTTTCCGGGTCAAAATAGGTTTTTGATAATTCAATGGCTTCAGCAATTGCGGTGCCTTGAGAAGAAACCATGTCTGTATTCATAGCGCTCAAAAACATTCGGGCGGCATTATAGTCTGTTGTGATGGGCAACTGAGGAAAAGCACTGCCGGCATATCCAATAATCCCAACACGGTCTCCACCTAGTTTGTTGAGCAACTGGTTGACGATTTGTTTTGACTTTTCAAGCCTGTTGGGCGCAATGTCTTCTGCGAGCATACTTTTGGAGACATCAATGGCAAAAACGACATCAACACCTTCCCGTTTGATTTCTTCAGTTTTGGTTCCCATTCTTGGATTGACAAGCGCTATAACTAATAAAAATAACGACAGACAAACCAAAGTGAGTTTCAAAATACTTTTAAATGTTGATTGGGAAGGGCTCAATCTTTTGAGTGCTTCTTTTTGGGCAAAGTTTTTTTGAGTGCGGTTTTTCCAAACTGTAAATATCAGATACACGAGTATTAACAGCGGTATGGCTGCTAATACTATAAAATATGTAGTGTCTTCAAATTGATACATTATACAAAACTTCTAAATAAAGTAAATCTTAATAGGATTTCAAACAGTAAAAAGGCGCCTCCCCAAAGAACAAAAATGCGAAAGAGTTCTTCATAGCTGGTGTATTGAAACTCTTCGATTTCGGTTTTTTCAAGCTTGTTTATTTCTTCATAAACCTCTTCAAGTTTTGAAGTGCTTACAGCCCTGAAATATTTCCCGCCGGTGGCTTTGGATATTTCTTTTAATAAATCTTCATCAATCACAACCGGTATATTTGCATACCTGAAGCTGCCATTTTGATTGATAGCAACCGGAGCCATCGCATTTCCTGTGGTGCCAAGCCCAATGCCATACACTTTAATATCAAAAGCGAGGGCAAGTTCTGTGGCAATCATTGGGTCGATATAGCCTGTATTATTGACTCCGTCTGTGAGCAAAATGACCACTTTGCTTTCTGAGGAACTGTCTTTGAGGCGGTTTACTGCGGTGGCGAGACCTTCACCAATGGCTGTTCCATCTTCAATGGTGTTTCCATAGGAGATACTGTTGATGGCATTGACTACGACAGCCTTGTCAGTTGTGAGTGGTACTTGTGTGTAGCTTTCACCGGCATAAATTACAACTCCAATGCGGTCATTGGGTCGTTCCATCACAAAGTTTGCGGCTACTTTTTTAAGAGCTTCCAGTCTATTTGGTTTTAAATCGCGAGCCAGCATACTTCCGGAAACATCCATCGCCATCACAATATCAATACCTTCGGTTGTTTTGACTTTCGTTGTGGTGTCAACATAACGGGGTCTTGCCATTGCGATGATAAACAAGGATAATGCAATGAGACGAAAAACAAAAAGAAGAGGACGCAGTTTTGCCAACCAGTTTGATGATGTTTTAAATCCCTTCAAAGAAGATAATTTTACAGAAGCAGTGAACTCTTTGCGTTTCCATAAAAACCAAGCGATTGCTACCGGCAGTGCTAAAAACAGCCAGAAAAACTCAGGATTTACAAATTCAAAACTCAAAGGTATCATCGTTGTTGTATTACTTCAATTTCTACAGATTTTAAAATACGTTCTTTTATTTGTTGTGCATAGACATCTTCTTTTTCTGTGACAATCAGGATTTCCTGAATGCTTCCATTTTGAGAAAAAATGACAAGTTCATAGTCGCTTTTTGCTTTTTTAAACTTGTTTTCTCCCAAACTGATATTAAACTCGCCGGCTGCTTTGATTCCTGTCACTCCTTTTTCAGTAGTGAAAGGTTCATCCATAACAATGAGGTTTGTTGCTCCGGCTTCCTCAAGAAGCAGCATTTTTTCCTCAAGCAATCGTTCTAAATTTTGAGCGGTTGTATCTTGAGTTTGTGCAGCTCCCACATAGATATAAAGTCTCTTTTGGATGTCTCCAAAAGTAAAAATATCATCCAGGTTTTTGGTAATTACAAATTCGTCATCAGTTGTTTTTCTGACCAGCACTTCTGGAGTTTCCAGTATGATTGCCGGGCTACCATACTCACTTTTTATCCAGTTTTGTTCCACAAGCGATCTGGTGTAATTTCCAAATAGTTTGTCTTTCACTTCATTGACTCCAAAAATCAAAGACAAAAAAGCCAAACCAATGATAAGCACAGAGGCAATGCCTCCTGCTATGTAAAGACGCTTTTGTTTTTTCTTTTTCTTAAGCAGTTCTTCCTGATACAAGGCATCTTTTAGTTTTTCCTCTTCGGTGGGCTCGGGTATGGAGTCGTGTGTTTCTTTGATGATTTCTTCAATATCAGCTCTGTCAAGATGTGCCTGACCCGCTTCCATTTGCATTTTGGCAAATTTGATTAAATCGGCCCGTTTTAAAATTTCTCTAAGCCTGTTTATGGTTGCTTTGTCAAAGTCAAGATGTCCGGAATCTTTGTGAAGCTCAAGCTTTAAAATTAATTCATCAGTTGTGCTTTCAAGAGCAGCTTCATCGACTTCGCGGTCGAGGTAGCGTTTTACAATCTCTGTAAGAGAAGAATAGTAGTCTTTGACTTTATTTTCTTTCAGATAATCTGAAGTATCCAATGTTTTTAAAGCAACAAGTGCTTCTTCAAAAGGAGGTAATTGTCTTTTTGCTTCTTCAATTTTTTTCTTTTGACGTAAAATAAAATAAACTAAAAGGGCAATGATGGCAATAATGAGCAGCCCCCAAAGGACGTATTTTAACCAATCTGTTTTAACCGGTGGCACCTCTATAGCAGGTTTGATGTCAAACATGGGTTGCTTTAAAGTGTCCACTTCCACATCTGCCACTTCTACTAGTAAGGAATCTGTATGAAAAGCCTTTTCATTGATTCGTAAAAGCTGACTCGGAATCACATACCTTCCGGAATCAAATTGAGTGAGACCATATTTTTTGATGAGTTTGGTTTTTTGGTTTTCAAACGTGGTGTCAGTAGGATAAAATTCAATTACTTCAAGAGGGAAGAAGCTTTGACCTTCCGGGAAAAGCACAACAGAGCTTGAATCTGCCAAAACTTCAATGCGATAGGTGATTTCTTCGCCTATTTTAATCGCCGTTGTATCTAATGTTGCTTTGACTTGCGAGAAACCTGAAAAACTAAAAAGAAAAGTAAAGACAACAAGAAACACCAACAGCAAAAGCTTATTGGAAGAAAGGGTTTTATTTTTTATCTTGTCTAACATCTAAATTTATTGTCTATTGTCTAATATCTAGTATCTAGTATCTAGTATCTAAAATCTACCGCTATCGTCTTTTAAAATAACCCATTAATTTTTTAACATAACTCTCATCAACTCTGCAATTCATGGTGCCGGCTCCACTTTTTTGAAAGGTTTCCTGAAAAAAACTCACTTTTTCAAGGTAGTATTTTGAATATGCAGCTCTCACTTTTTTAGAGCTTGTATTTACAAGCAGTGTCTCGCCTGTTTCCTCATCTTCTGTTTGGATGACTCCCAGATTTGGAATTTGCTCCTCACGCGGGTCATAAATGCGTATGCCGGTGAGGTCATGTTTTTTAGCTGCAATTTTCAGAGCGCTTTCATAATTTTCATCGGTTATAAAATCTGAAAGCACAAAAGCGATGGCTTTTTTCTTCTGCACATTTGCCAAAAACTGAAGGGCTTGCTCGATATTGGTTTTTTTGCTTTTGGGTTTAAATTCAATCAATTCCCTGATGATGCGCAACACGTGAGACTTCCCCTTTTTTGGTGGAATGTACAATTCAATTTGGTCTGTAAACAACGCAATCCCTATTTTGTCATTATTTTGTAAGGCTGAAAAAGCCAGGGTCGCAGCAATTTCTGTAATGATTTCGTTTTTGAATTGCTGTGTGGAACCAAAAACTTCTGAGGCACTAATATCAACAAGCAACATCAATGTCAATTCGCGTTCTTCCTCAAAAACTTTTACGAAGGGCTCGTTGTAGCGAGCAGTTACGTTCCAGTCAATGTTTCTTACATCGTCTCCAAATTGGTACTGCCGCACTTCACTAAAAGTCATACCTCTGCCCTTGAAAGCACTGTGGTATTCACCGCCAAAAAGGTTGTCACTCAACCTTCGGGTTTTGATTTCAATCTTTCTGACTTTTTTTAGAAGTTCTTTGGTATCCATGTGTTTTAAGTTCAGGCTCTAAACTTTAAAAGTTTTAGCGTTTAAATTTTTACTAACCACTATTAACCCATAACTAACAACTAATTAAGGTACTTCTATTTGATTGACGATTTTGTTGATGAGGTCTTCTGAGGTGATGTTTTCGGCTTCAGCTTCATAAGTAATTCCAATTCTGTGGCGAAGCACATCGTGTACAACAGCGCGCACATCTTCAGGAATCACATAGCCTCTGCGTTTGATAAATGCATAACATTTTGAAGCGATGGCAAGATTGATACTCCCACGAGGAGAAGCTCCATATTGAATAAGGGGCTTAATTTCTGCGAGGTTGTATTTTTCAGGAGTTCGGGTGGCGAAAATAATATCGAGAATGTATTTTTCAATTTTTTCGTCCATATAGACCTCTCTAGCGGCGTCTTGGGCACGCTTTATCTGCTCGAGAGTCACAACTTGGTTTACTTTACTGAACCCTTCTTTCAGGTTTTGTCTAATGATAAGTTGCTCCTCATTTAATTGAGGATATTTAATGACCGTTTTTAACATAAATCGATCTACCTGAGCTTCCGGCAGGGGATAGGTTCCTTCCTGTTCGATGGGGTTCATTGTGGCCATTACCAAAAAAGGTTTGTCTAAAATATAGGTTTCCTCACCAATGGTGACTTGCTTTTCCTGCATCGCTTCCAGCAAAGCCGATTGTACTTTAGCAGGGGCACGGTTGATTTCGTCTGCCAAGACAAAGTTGGCAAAAATAGGTCCTTTTTTAATACTGAAATCATTGAGTTTCATATTGTAAATCAAAGTTCCAATCACATCTGCGGGAAGTAAATCCGGAGTAAACTGAATTCTGCTGAAGGTTCCGTGTACGGCTTGTGATAAAGTATTTATGGCAAGTGTTTTGGCCAAACCGGGTACCCCCTCAAGAAGGATATGGCCTTGTCCTAACAATCCAATTAAAAGACGTTCAATCATGTGTTTTTGACCCACAATAACCTTGTTCATCTCTAGGGTGAGAATATCAACAAAAGCACTTTCTTTTTCAATTTTTTCATTTAATGCTCCAATGTCTATTGTTGCGCTAGTATCTTCCATAATAGTTTATTTTAAGCATAAATTAATGAGGGTGCAAATTGAAAAAATCTAAGCAGTTATGCTGTTAACAATTGGTTAAAAATAACAGGCAGTGCTATTTAGCACCACCTGTATGAATAATTTATTTAAATCCTAATATTTACAGTAATGTTATATTACCCAAAGCTGTTATTTCTCCATTGATAACAACCACATCTTCAAGCACCAACACTTCAAATCCTGAGGTAAGTTCGGGCTCAATAGTGACAGTATAGGTACCCTCCGGGACACCGTGTAAAACAAAAACTCCCACTGAGTTGGTGTAAGCAGAAATCGTTTGTTCATTGTTTGAGGCGGTTACCAAAGTTTGAAATCCTAACGGCAATACAGTTCCTGAAATAGAACCTGATTCTGCAGCAGTGCTTGCTCTAATAACGGGTTTTAATATATACCCTCCGTTACCTTGCACAACGATAGATTCATTTACATCAAAATCAAGTAAGAACTCATATAAAATTCCTGCTTCCAATGTTTGGTTTACATTTAACTTTAAACCTGACTGTTGTGCACTGGGAGTTTGAAGTGGAAAAGACTCTCCATCAATAACGACAGAATTTTCTTCTCCCAATACAAGTCTCATTTGAGAGATATTTCCCGAGGGCACTTCTTCATCTGCCAATAAAACACTTATTCCACCTGTTAATTCAAGTAAATCATAAATACCGGCATTGATATTACCAAGGGAAACTTCCCCTTCACTGTCACTGTATTTTATGACAACATCCTGCACATCTACATAAACGTGTTCATAATCACCCGGCGCATCTGTCATACTCACCATTACTCTCGAAGTTCCCTTTTCACTAGAATCATCATCGCTACAAGAGATAAATGCAAAAAGCGCAATAAATACAAAACTGATTTTAATTAAACTTTTCATGATATCTTTATTTATTTGTTAATTGTTCAATGCATAGGTAACCCCACAATTGAACAGGAATTGTTTTTTTAACACTAGTTAACGCACAGCTTAACTAAAAATTAACTACCATATAAAACTTAAAAACCCTAATTTTAAAGAATTTCTAAAATCAGATATGAATAAAAAAACAGTTCTAATAACAGGGGCAACTTCAGGCATAGGTTTGGAGACGGCTAGAGTTTTTGCTAAAAACAATTTTAATATTATCCTTTGCGGAAGGAGAGTCGAAAGATTAAAAACTCTAAAAGGGGAGTTTGATAAACACACAAAGGTTCATACATTAAGTTTTGATGTGAGAAATAAAGAAGATGTATTCAAAAGTATTGCTTCTCTGCCGGAAGCATTTTCATCCATAGATGTTCTTATCAACAATGCCGGAAACGCACACGGCCTGGATACTTTTCAGGATGGAAATACAGACGATTGGGACGCTATGATGGATATCAATGTGAAAGGACTACTTTATGTTACCAAAGCCATTTTGCCACAAATGCTTGAGAAAAATTTGGGTCACATCATCAATATCGGCTCAACCGCTGCTAAGGAAGTCTATCCCAAAGGTGGCGTCTATTGTGCAAGTAAAGCAGCTGTTGACTCAATCAATCAAGGATTGCGTATTGACCTGAATGGTACCCGAATCAAAGTGGGAGCCATCCACCCGGGTCTTGTAAAAACTGAATTTAGTGAGGTGCGTTTTAAAGGAGACAAAGAACGCGCTGAAAAAGTGTACCAGGGCTACCAACCCCTTTTACCGGAGGATATCGCTGAGATTATTTGGTTTACTGTGACACGGCCACAACACGTAAACATTGCAGATCTGGTGGTGATGCCTATTGATCAGGCTTCAAGTACAATTGTGAATAGAAAATAGGAAATTTAATAATGAGATTTCTCCCCAAGATAACTTGGGGACGGGAATGTGGATATGATTAACAAACGACTTCTTATCAAAAACCTGCTGGCTCACAATGATGAGTGTAGTTTTTATGACAAAAAGTTGCGTTTTGACTTGAGCAATAAAGAAGGAAAGGCAAAATTTTTAAAACACATTTGTGCCCTAAGCAATTCCAATCCTAAAAACAATTCATATATCGTAGTTGGGGTTGATGATAGTACAAATGAAATTGTGGGCGTTGATTTTTTTGATGACAGTAAAATTCAAAATTTAGTCAATGCTTATTTTGAAAATGCACCTTTGATTTCCTATGAAAACATTCCTTTTCCGCATTTAGCCGAAGGGAAAGTAGTGGGTTTGGTGACGATTAGACCCAATAATAAAATTACTTCTCTAAGAAAAAACATCTGGAAATACTGGGGAGGCAGTGTTTTTTTCAGAGATGGAAGCATCTCAATGCCCAAAGTTTTTGATATCGAAATTAAAGATGTCAATTCTCAGATTGTAGCTCAAATTGAAAACCATGCAAAAAACAACATCAAATTGACGCTAGATGGTGTTATGGACTTTATAGTCAACCGGCACAATAATCTGGATGCACACTACAAAGTCTTCAAAGAAATTTTTGTGGTTTGCTGGGCGGGGATTCCTAAAAAAGTGAAAGGCAACACGTTTTATTCGCGCGTTGATATTGAGTTGATCAATGAGCAGGTGCGCTTATTTTATTCGGCTTTGGACGAAATTACCATTGATTTTACGGAAGACTATTTCAAAATTGTTGAATATGTCAAACTGGGGCTTCACAACGAAAGAAAATACTACCCACTGGAAGAACTTACCATTGATTTTAATGAAAACGGTTCTTACAACATCAACAGCAACCTTATTTTTGAACCCCCTCAATTCAATAAAAAAACACTGTATCACATTTACAACAGTAACAATGCGTTACTGGAAAAGTTGAAAAAAAACAGTTCGCTCACCAAGCGTGAGGAACAGGACATAACCAATTTGCCGGCTACTTATTTGCTTTGCTACCTCAACAATTTTGAAGATGCCAAAGAAAAGCTGGAATTTGCAAAACCTTTAATTAAAGAGTATAACAAAAGCGTTTATGATTCTTATAAAGAAGCGATGCGTATATTGAGAAAAGTAAATTATAATTAAAATGAGAACACTTGTAATTGGAGACATTCATGGCGGGTATAAAGGCCTTAACCAAGCAATAAACAGAGCTGAGATAGCCCCTGAAGACACTTTGATTTTTTTAGGCGATTATGTGGACGGCTGGAGCGAAAGTGCAGAGACTGTTTCATTTCTAATTTCGCTGGCAGCAGAAAACAAATGCATTTTTATAAAAGGCAATCACGACGATTTGTGTTACCATTATCTTGCAAACAATGAAAAACCACAGCAATGGGTTGAACAAGGTGGTCAATCATCCATTGACAGTTATGAAAAAGTGAGCAGACACGAAATCGAAAGTCATAAAAACTTTTTTGAAAACCTAAAAGATTACCACATTGATTCTAAAAACCGACTTTTTATTCACGCCGGTTTTCAAAACCCAAAAGGGCCTCAATTTGAATACCATAAAACAGCTTATTACTGGGACAGGACCTTATGGGAAATGGCTCTGGCAACAGATGTGAACATAAAGAAAGACGACCTGAAATTTCCGGAGAGGCTTAAATTGTTTGAGGAAATCTACATCGGTCATACTCCTGTGACGCGCTTGGGTAAAACAACTCCTCACCAGGCACAAAGCGTTTGGAATATTGATACCGGAGCTGCTTTTAAAGGCCCTGTAAGTGTTCTTGACGTCGATACAAAGGAGTTTTGGCAGAGTGACCCGGTTTGGACTTTATATCCGGATGAAAAAGGTAGAAATGTCATTTAACTACACAAAAAAATAACTATTTTAGTTGCACAAAAGATAAACCCAATCGAATGAAGAAAACAGTCCTTCTAATTTTAGCCATCATTTTTTCTGTTCAACTTTCTGCTCAGGAATTTCCTAACAACGAAATAAAATTAAACATTGCCGGAGTGATTGCTTTTGCGTCGGTGGAAGTGGGTTATGAATACCTTTTTGATTATAATCAATCCATAGATTTCGAAGTTTTCATCAATGACCGCATCAACTTTCACAGTGAAGAAGGGTCCAGAAAATTCAACACAAACAGTGTGAAACTGGGATACAATTTCTATTTCGGAACTGAAAATCCCGGTTCCGGGTTGTATTTCAACCCCTTTGTAAAATATCGTTTTGGGGATTTTGAGGAAGAAATGGACATGTCTCTCATTGATCCTCTTCCCGGAACTCCTTTTCCTCCAATTATAAAAACAGACATGGACGGCTTTATTATAGGGCTGGGTTCAGGGTATAAATGGAATTTCAGTAATTCGTTTATTATTTCTGTATATGGAAATATCGGCCGAAACTTTAGCGATGAAGTAAAAGAACGCTTCTCTGCCATTGAATTTCACGCCGGTGCCGGGATTGGATACCGATTCTAAAATTTATTCCGGTTGCAACAAAATTTCTATCTGCTGCGGGATCACGTGGCATTCATCAGCGGCTACAGTGATTGTTTCAGAAACAAAACTAACATATCCTTCAGCTGAAACTGTGAGGATATAACTTCCTTCCCGTTCCCATGCACCTGCAAATGAGGGTATAATTCCCTCCACATATTCAAGGGTTTCAGAGTAATCTCCTTCATTTGCTATCACAATGGTTCCTAAGCCCAAATAATTATTTGTTTCAGCATCTTTAACAGTAACATTCAAACCTGCGCGTGCTTCTTGAGTACAGGCAATGCTATCATCTTTTTTACACCCTAAAATGCTTAGCATTAAAACTAAAATTAGTATATTTTTCATAAATCAAATGTAAGTGATTTAATATCAACAAAATAAATGCCATTTAAATAAAAAAAACCTCCTCAAAACGAGAAGGTTTTATTTATTCCAATATATACTTAATATTTACAAATCAAACTTTATCCCTTGCGCCAAGGGCAACTCAGTGGTATAATTGATGGTGTTTGTCTGTCTTCTCATATAGATTTTCCAGGCATCACTTCCGCTTTCACGTCCGCCACCGGTATCTTTTTCACCACCAAAGGCACCACCAATTTCAGCTCCTGAAGTACCTATGTTCACATTGGCAATTCCACAGTCGCTTCCTGCGTGGGATAAGAAAGCTTCGGCTTCACGTAAATTATTTGTCATTATGGCTGAAGACAATCCCTGATTCACGCCGTTTTGAAGTTCAAGCGCATTGTGTACATCGCCGCTGTATTTTAGAAGATACAACACAGGCGCAAAAGTTTCGTGTTGCACGATTTCATAGTGGTTTTTCGCTTCAGCGATGGCCGGTTTTACATAGCAGCCGCTTTCAAAGCCTTCACCGCTTAAAACACCGCCTTTCACAATCACTTTTCCACCTTCTTTAACTACACGGTCCAATGCTTCTTGATACATTTTAACAGCATCTTTGTCAATAAGCGGCCCCACATGGTTGTTTTGATCCAATGGATTTCCAATGCGCAATTGTTTATAAGCAGCAACCACGGCATCTTTTACTTTATCGTAAATCGATTCGTGAATGATGAGTCTTCGGGTTGAGGTACAACGTTGTCCTGCAGTTCCCACAGCACCAAATACAGCTCCAATGACAGTCATCTTGATGTCGGCATCGGGAGTTACGATGATGGCGTTGTTTCCACCCAATTCAAGCAAGGTTTTTCCTAAGCGTTCAGCGACAGTTTTCCCGACTATTTTACCCATTCGGGTGGAGCCGGTTGCAGAAACTAAAGGCACGCGTCTGTCTGTAGTCATCATTTCGCCAACGCGGTAATCACCATTAATTAAGCATGAAATCCCTTCAGGTAAATTGTTGTTTTTAAATACCCGCGCTGCAATATGCTGGCAAGCCACACCACAAAGCGGTGTTTTTTCACTGGGTTTCCACACACAAACATCACCACAAATCCAAGCCAAAGCTGTGTTCCAAGCCCAAACTGCCACCGGAAAGTTAAAAGCTGAAATTATCCCAACCACACCAAGTGGATGATATTGCTCATACATTCTGTGTCCCGGGCGCTCACTATGCATGGTTAAACCGTGAAGCTGTCGCGAAAGACCCACGGCAAAATCACAGATATCAATCATTTCCTGAACTTCGCCAAGACCTTCCTGATAGGATTTTCCCATTTCATAGGAAACCAGTTTGCCAAGCGGCTCTTTCAATCGGCGCAATTCGTCACCAAATTGACGCACTACTTCGCCACGCTGAGGTGCCGGCATGACACGCCAGGTTTTAAAGGCCTCGATCGCTGTGGTTATTACTTTTTCATAGTCTTCCTTTGAAGTCGTCTTTACTTTTCCGATAAGTTCACCATCTGCAGGAGAATGTGAAGCAATTTCCTCACCTGATGAAAACCAGTCGGATCCCGTTGAAGTTCCTAAATTAGTTTGTTTTATACCTAGTTGATCTAACGCATCCTGTATGCCAAATGCAGTAGCTGTTGTTGCCATAATTGTAGTTTCTGAAAATTAAAAATGTTTTTGCGAAGGTATGAATTTCAGACCCCAAAGAAAAGAAAAGTAACTTGTTTTAACCTAGTTTTCGCTATCTGTGAATCTGGGGTCAGTTTCCATCACCGTTCCACAATTTGAGCAGGTGCGAAGTTCTTTTGAGTTGTAAAAAGTTTTAAAATGAGGCAAGAAATCTTTTTCGATATCGTGGAGTTCAAAATAGGTTTCGTGAATTTTGTGATTGCAGTTGTCACAAAACCAAAGGAGTCCGTCTGTAAAACCTTTCCCGGCGCGTTTGCGTTCAATCACCAACCCTATCGAGCCTTTACTTCTGGAAGGTGAATGAGGTACTTTGGCGGGGTGAAGATACATATCGCCTGCATTGAGTTTCATCTCCTTGCGCTCACCGTCCTCCTGAATAATAACGTTTATGGAACCTTCCAATTGATAGAAGAGTTCTTCAGTCTCGTTGTAGTGATAATCTTTTCGGGCATTGGGACCGGCTACAATCATTACGATATAATCACCTGCGTCTTTGTAGAGATTTTTGTTTCCAACAGGTGGCTTAAGAAGATTCCTGTTTTCTTCGATCCAGGCATTTAAATTAAAAGGTTTTTGAATAGCCATTTCCTGTATGATTTTGATTTACGTAAAAATACAGGAAATGTTGCTATCCAAAAAATAAATTATTGGGAAAAATGGGGATGTACTATTATTTCAAATAAAATAATTGTGTGAAAAAGTAACGATCTTTATCATTTTTGAAGACGCCAAAACCACTGTGAGTATAATTTCCTTCAATGATTTCTTTGTGCGCAGGGCTGTTTAACCAGCTGTTAACTACAGAGGCTGCATCTTCATAGCCATAAGCAACATTTTCTCCTACTCTTTCAGCACCTCTGTCTTTTAGTGCTTTTGAGCGAATGTGAAAATTGTCGTGGTTGATTTGACTTAGATCAATCATATAATCTGTATGATCTACTGCATAAGCAGATGCATAAGTTTGATCCATCACTAAGGTATTTAAACCAATAGATTGACGGTGATCATTCACTAAGTCTAAGATTTCTTGTGACATTTGAACGTCGTTTTTGATAACAATGCTTAAATCAATTTCTTGATTGACAACATCATTTTCATCAATTTCATCTTTAGAACAAGATGAGAACAACACAATAATTCCAAGGACAAAAAGTCCGCGTAGTTTTGTTTTCATAGTAAGTAGGTTAAGTTTGGGAACTTAGTTTTGTATTAACTTTGGGAATTAATACAATTCAAATGTAAGTAAAAAAACAACACAAAATACACTTAGACCTATATTTTTTGCATTTCATCGATTATTGTAGTGTTTTAAACTACTTTTTTCTTACAATTCTTACGACATGATAATTTCGAAATGTCAGTATTTATGCGTACTTTTTGGCTTTTAAAACCAATGTCATTTTTATGAAAAAATTTTTAATTTTTTTTGGATTCATACTCATTTTTATTGCTTGTGAGCAAAAAAATGAGCAAAATATCGATCAAAGAACATCAATCAGCGATGAAAAGAGTGTTGAAAACAACTTTGGAATCATCCTTCATGGAGGAGCCGGGACCATTCTTAAAGAAAATATGAGCGACTCATTGGAAGCTGCTTACAACGAAGTTTTAGTAACTGCAATCAAAGCCGGACATCAAATTTTAGAAAACGGCGGCACAAGTTTGGAAGCGATTGCTGCAAGCATTAATATTATGGAAGATTCCCCGCTTTTCAATGCCGGAAAAGGAGCCGTTTTCACACATCACGAAACCAATGAGCTCGATGCATCAGTAATGCTGGGAAACACTCAGGATGCCGGAGCCATAAGTGGTGTTACTCGCATCAAAAACCCCATTGACCTTGCTATCAAAGTAATGACCGATTCTCCTCACGTTATGTTAAGTGGTGAAGGAGCTGAAGAATTCGCTGTTGAACAAGGGTTTGAACTTGTTGACCCTTCTTATTTTTTTACTGAAAGCCGATATAATTCTTTACAGCGCATTAAAGATTCAGAAAAAACAGAATTAGATCACGACGGTAAATCTGCTTTTACTGATTCTTTTATAAAAGATTCTAAATTTGGAACCGTAGGTGCTGCTGCGCTTGATAAACACGGAAATCTCGCTGCCGGAACCTCAACCGGCGGTATGACCAATAAAAAATGGAACCGCATTGGCGACGCCCCGATAATAGGTGCAGGGACTTATGCTAATAATGCCACTTGTGCCGTGTCATCAACAGGCTGGGGCGAATTTTTTATCAGGGCTGTTGTCGCTCATGATATTTCAGCTTTAATGGAGTATAAAGGATTAAGTCTTAAAGAAGCCGCTGAAGAAGTCATTCAGAAAAAAGTGCCTGCATTGGGTGGTGACGGTGGTATTATTGCTATTGATAAAGATGGCAATATGGTAGCAGAGTTCAATACAGCAGGAATGTACCGTGCCTCTATGAACGCTCAAGGTGAAGTGAGTATTGGCATCTACAAAGAGTAATGCCATTATAGCACAAATGGTATGATATAAAAATTTGCGAGGTGGAAAGGGAATATTCTTTTAATAAATTGTAATTTTAAATAGTCATTCCAAAAAAAATCAAATGAGGTCGCTTTCGAAATTAATTGTTGTAGTGAGCATTTTTGGGTTCTTATTTTCTTGCGGGAAAAAGGATTCTGCTCAAAATGAAGATAATTTATACCTTTTCAGAGATTATATAACACAACACACCGCCGGAAGGGTTTCAGTAGTTGAACCCATTAAAATTGAACTCACAAAAACGCTGGATCAATTTGACCTCACCCAAGAGCTCCCATCTGAATATTTACAAATCACTCCAAAAACAACAGGGAAATTAGTCATTGAAAATGGCAGGAGCTTAATTTTTGTGCCCGAATCCAAATTAAAGCCAGATACCGAGTACAATGTTACGCTGAAACTCGACAAATTTTATGATGATTTAAAAAAAGGATTCAGATCGTTTACTTTTGGATTTAAAACCATCTCTCCTGCATTTAAAATAAACCTGGAAGACCTTCAGTCCTACAACAAAGACTGGCAATATCTTTCAGGAACCCTGCAAGCAAATGATGTTCTTGAAGCAGATGCTATTAAAGAAATTATAAAGGCTTCACAAGATAAGAACATTCTCAAGGTAAAATTTAAAGAAAGCAACCTTGCCGGCAAACATTTTGAATTTGTTATTGACAGTATTCAACGCTTTGAAGACGATTCTGAAATTTTAATCTCCTGGGATGGAAAAGCCATATCTTCTGAAACCAAAGGTGAATCGCCCTTTACAATTTTTGGTAAGAACAATTTTTCTGTCGTAAATGTAACTGCTCATTTTGAACCAAACGGCTACCTGAAAATCAACTTTTCAGACCCGGTTAGGGAAAATCAAAACTTTAATGGGTTGGTAACCGTTCAAAACCAAACCAACCATCGTTTTGAGGTGGATGGAAATGTGTTAAGAGTCTATCCTCAAGAGCGTATTATTGGCAATGCCCTTGTCGAAATATTTCAGGGAATAACTGCAGCAGATGGTTACAAGCTCAAAAAACCGTTTTCAGAACTTATTTCTTTTGAACAGTTAAAACCCGCAATAAGACCCATTTCAAATAGTGTGATTTTACCAAATGCCGTTTCAACACCTTTTTATTTTGAGGCGGTGAATCTCAATGCAGTTGAGGTTAGGGTTATTAAAATATTTGAAAACAATATTTTACAGTATTTGCAATCTTCAGATTTAAACGATAATTCTGTTTACAATCTCAACCGTGTGGGTAGAAGAATTGCTAAAAAAACCATCACACTAAACAAAGAAGGCCTTTCTGATGATGGCCAATGGAAAGCCTATGGGCTCAATTTATCTGAATACTTTACTGCAGACCCCGGCGCCATTTACCGAATCGAATTAAGTTTCAAAAAAGAACACGTCAATTACCATTGTGAAACAACTCCTGTAACTTCAAATGAAGGAGAGGATTATGAGGACTATGATTATTCTGAATTGTCTTCGGGCATTAACACTTCTGCAAATGAAGAAGAACGAGAGCAGCAATACTGGGACAACCGCATCTACAGATGGCGTTCTTATAACTATAACTGGCAAGAACAAGACAACCCTTGCCACGACGCTTACTATAACGAAGACAGAATTTTAAGCACCAACCTTTTAGCTTCAGATTTGGGACTCATTGTTAAAAAGGGCATCAATCAGTCCTATCATTTTGCAGCTTCAAACCTTCTCACGGCAAGGCCTGAAGGAGGTGTTAAAATTTCGCTTTACAATTACCAACAACAACTCATCACAACCGTTACTACCGAGCCCAACGGATTGATCCTTTTTGATAGCGACCGGGAAATTACCTTTGCAGTAGCTCAGAAAAACAACAATTATGCTTATGTAAAACTTGAGGATGGCAATGCGTTGTCATTAAGTAAGTTTGATGTTTCCGGAAAGCAACTTCAAAAAGGGCTCAAAGGATTTATCTATACAGAAAGAGGTGTTCACAGACCCGGTGACAGCATCCACCTTTCTTTCGTGTTAAACGACTTAAGCAATCCGCTTCCCAAAAATCATCCTATTACTCTTGAAGTGAGTGATGCACGTGGAAAAATTGTCCATAATGCAGTGAGCCGTCAGGGAGTCAATAATGTATTTTATTTTCCCATTCCCACAAATTCCTCAGACCCTACCGGGAATTGGAGAGCAACCATCAACGTGGGCGGTGCGTCATTTACAGAAACCTTACGTGTGGCAACGGTTAAACCCAACCGTCTTAAAATCAACTTAGATTTTGATGATGAAATATTGACAGTTGATCAACCCATTACAGCAAATGCAAGCATCAACTGGTTGCACGGGGCTCCCGGAAGAAACCTCAACATAGAAATGGACGCCACCATTCGTTCTACAAATACGTCCTTTAAAGGGTTTCCAAATTATGTATTTTCAGATCCAGTAAGAACCTTTACGGAAACTGAAATCCCCATCCTGAAAGGAAAAGTAAACGACGAAGGTAAAATTAGCATCAATAAAAAACTGGAAATCAGCAACAATGCTCCCGGTATGTTGCGGGCAAATTTTTTAACCAAAGTTTTTGAAGGAGGCGGCGATTTTTCTATCGATATTATTTCAAAAGACTTGGCGCCATTCAGCCATTTTGTGGGACTTCAATCACCCAAATCAAAAGCCTATGGCTCTTATTATACTGATGAAAACAACAGCTTTGATGTGGCAACAGTAGATGAAAAAGGAACTGCCTCCGGCAATCGGGAGCTGGAAGTAAAAGTCTTTAAAATTGAATGGCGCTGGTGGTGGAGCCGTGGGCAGGATAACCTTTCAAGTTATGAAAACGCCACGGTTCACAGGCCTGTACAAGAATTTAAAATTAAAACAGCGTCCAATGGAAAGACAAATTTTAACATCAATATCCCCGAAGAGGAAAGTGGACGTTACCTCATTCGCATTATAGATACAAAGAGCGGTCACGCCACAGGAAGAGTGGCTTATTTTTACAGAAACTGGTGGTCAAGAGCAGGAGCAGGCGGTGATGCCGAAAGTTCTAAAATGCTAGTCTTCTCAGCCGATAAAGAAAAATACAATGTTGGGGAAACAGCAACGATTTCTTTCCCCTCCGGAAGTGTAGGGCGCGCCTTGTTAAGTATTGAAAATGGCACAGAAGTATTGGGCACACAATGGGTAGAAACCAAAAAAGGGGAAACGCAAGCTAAAATTGCCATAACCAAAGAAATGGCACCAAATATCTATGTAAACATTTCCTTATTGCAACCCCACGAGCAAACGGTAAATGATTTGCCCATCAGGCTTTATGGAGTTATTCCTCTTTTGATTGAAAATCCGGCCACTATTTTAGAGCCACAACTTGAACTTCCAAATGTTTTAAAGCCGGAAGAAAAATTTACCATAAAGGTCTCTGAAAAAAACAAAAAACCAATGACTTATACCCTCGCTGTGGTCGATGAAGGACTTTTGGACCTTACCCGTTTTAAAACTCCGGCCATACACGAGGCGTTTTATACTCGTGAAGCTCTGGGCGTAAGAACTTTTGATATGTATGACTATGTCATCGGGGCTTATTCAGGGAGTGTTGAAAATATATATGCCGTGGGTGGTGGTGATGAAGCCGCCGGAGCCAAAAACCGAAAGGCAGACCGTTTCAAACCCGTCGTGATGTATCTGGGACCCTTTTCGCTTAAAGCGGGTGAAAAAGCAACACACAACTTGACGATGCCCAATTATGTGGGTTCTGTGCGCACAATGATTGTTGCTGCAGATAACAAAAATGCAGCTTACGGCAATGCTGAAAAAGCAACTCCCGTAAGGAAGCCACTTATGGTTTTGGCTTCACTACCCAGAAAACTGTCTCCCGGCGAAAAAGTGACACTACCCGTGACCGTTTTTGCGATGGAATCAAAAGTGAAAAATGTAGCTGTAAATGTCACTACTTCGTCAGGTTTAAGACCGCTGAATGGCACCAATAAAAACATTTCCTTTCCAAATGTTGGAGAGCAAATTGTTAATTTTGAATATGAAGTTTTAGCGACCCCCGGAATTCAAACCATTGAAATTTCTGCAAGCGGTGGAGGTGAAAAAGCAAACTACAAAGTAGAAATTGATGTCGAAAACCCAAATCCCATCACTCAAAAAGTAAGTGACTATACCCTGGAACCAAATTCTGAACAAAAGAGCACGTTCACAACCTTTGGAGTAGCAGGCAGTAATGCAGCCTATCTGGAGTTCTCCACATTGCCCCCCATGGACTTCACCAAAAGAATGGAATACCTCATTCAGTACCCTCACGGTTGTGTTGAGCAAACCACTTCGGCGGCATTTCCTCAACTTTACCTGGCAGATGTTTTTGATATCACACTCGATAGAAAGCAAAAAATTCAGAAAAATATTGAAGCAGCTATCAGAAAATTAAACACATATCAAAGTGCAGGAGGAGGAATCAGCTACTGGCCGGGAGAACGGGAAGCAGATGAATGGAGCACAAATTATGTGGGTCATTTTATGATTGAGGCCAAAAGCAAGGGCTATGCACTTCCTGTCACTTTTATGAATAGCTGGTTGCGTTTTCAGCAAAATGCGGCACGTCAATGGCGACCCAATATGAGGGCATACAACACAGAACTCACCCAGGCATACAGGCTTTATACCCTGGCACTCGCCGGTCAACCTGAATTGGCTGCTATGAATCGCTTACGCGAAACAAGTAACCTAAGTAACGACGCCAAATGGAGACTGGCAGCAGCTTATGCACTCGCCGGTCAGGAACGGGTAGCCAATCAACTTGCGCAAACCGCAAATATAAATTTCCAAACCAAAAATTATGATTACCACACCTATGGATCCCCGTTTAGAAACCGCGCGATGGCTTTGGAAACAATGGTTTTAATTAACGATTCTAAACAAAGAGAGCTTTCGCTTTCAATTGCCAAAGATTTGTCCTCTTCAAAATGGTACAGTACTCAGGAAACCTCCTATGCACTGATGGCACTCGCAAAAATGGTCGCTAAAAACGGCGGTAAAGCACTCGAAGTGAGTTATATCCAAAACGGGAAAACAAGCACCATTAAAACCCATCAGGCGGTTGCACAGCGCGAAATAGGTTTCACAATGGGAGAAAATGAACTCACCCTGAAAAACACAAAAGACAATGTGGTCTATGTGAGGCTCATCCAGTCCGGTAAGCTGCCTGTGGGTGATGAACTCGCTGAACGCAGAAACCTGAATGTGGTCACAAACTATTTTGACGGGGAAGGAAAAAGAATTGATGTATCCACCTTGCGACAAGGAACAGAAATAACTGCTCAGATTCGCATTGAAAACACTTCCAATGATTTTGTGGATAATGTGGCCTTGTCACAATTATTTCCGGGTGGCTGGGAAATTGTCAACACCAGTTTTACTGAGTTGGGTGGGGGTGCTTCGGGAGATGCCAGATATACAGATATTCGTGATGACCGGGTTCATTTTTATTTCGATTTAAATCGAAAGGAAACCAAAACCTTTACCGTAAAACTCAACGCTTCCTATCTGGGCACTTATTATCTTCCGGGCTCACAAGCCGAAGCGATGTATGATAACAATTATCTGGCTAGGAATAAAGGGCAATGGGTTAAGGTGGAGCAATAAATGGCCGTTCAAAATAAGAAAATAAAGACCTTTTTATATAGACACAAGATTAAATTATCCCTTGGAATCATACTTTTCTTAGGATGGCTTTTGTGCCTGCCAAAACCTCTTTTTGACGACCCAACATCTACCGTAGTTGAAAGCAGAGAAGGCAATCTTCTTGGTGCTCGCATCGCTGAAGACGGTCAATGGCGGTTTCCCAAATCATATAGTGTTCCTTTTCGATTTGCAAAAAGTATCCAATATTTTGAAGATGAATATTTTTACAGGCATCCCGGTTTTAATCCCATTTCGATGGGGAAAGCACTTAAGGACAATTTGTTAAACGGAAAAAGACGGGGAGCTAGCACGCTCACACAACAAGTGATAAGGCTTTCGCGAAAAAACAAACAACGCACTTATTTTGAAAAAGTTATCGAACTCTTTCAGGCAACACGGCTGGAAGCGGGCTACAGCAAAAAGGAAATTTTAAATCTCTATGCTTCACACGCCCCCTTTGGCGGAAATGTAGTGGGGCTGGAAACAGCATCCTGGCGCTATTTTGGAGTACCGGCCAATGAACTAAGTTGGGGTCAAAGTGCTGCCTTGGCGGTTTTGCCCAATGCACCCGCACTTATCTTTCCGGGAAAAAATGAAATGCTCTTAAAACAAAAAAGAGACAAACTCTTAAACAAGCTTTTTGAAAATGAAGTGATTGATGAACTCACTTATGAAATGTCAATTCTGGAACCGCTTCCGGGGAAACCCTATCCGCTGCCTGATCAATCACTACATTTTACAGAAAAAATGAAGCGAAATCATCCCGGTGAGCGCATCCAATCTACGATCAACTCAAAACTACAATCACAACTCAACCAAATCACGCGAGATCATCACTTTCAATTGCGACAAAACCAAATTCACAACCTTTCCATACTTGTTATCGATGTGCACACACGAGAAATAGTGGGATATTTGGGCAATACACCCACCGGCGTTGAACATCAAAAATTTGTGGATGTGACAGACAAACCCAGAAGCACGGGAAGTATTTTAAAACCCTTTTTGTTTGCTTCGGCTTTGCACTCCGGCGAACTGCTGCCAAAAACCTTGGTGGCAGATGTTCCTACAACGATAAACGGCTACAGTCCAGAAAATTTTGAAAAGCAGTATAATGGCGCCGTTCCTGCAAGTATTGCCCTAAGTCGTTCTTTGAATGTCCCAGCTGTGAGGTTGTTACAGGATTACGGTTTACAACGGTTTTACAATCAGTTGAAGAAAATGAATCTGGGAAATATAAACCATCAAGCCAATCATTATGGTCTCACCCTTATTTTAGGCGGAGCTGAAAGCAGTCTTTATGAAGTGACAAAAAGCTATGCAAATCTCGCTGCCACTTTAAATCACTTTACATCAAATTCCAGTCAGTATCGCGCAAAAGAATTTACCAATCCGGTTTTTAGAAAAGGGGAAAAACCTGATTTTGGCAAAAACCAATTTGAACCTCCTGTGTTTGGAGCCGGCGCAATTTATAAAACTTTTGAAAGCTTACGCGAAAGCAACCGCCCCAATGCAGATGAAAACTGGAGCTTTTACCAGGACGCACGCCCCATCGCCTGGAAAACCGGGACGAGTTATGGGTTTAAAGACGCTTGGGCAGTGGGCGTTACGCCTGACTATGCTATTGGAATTTGGGTGGGGAATGCCAATGGTGAAGGGCGCCCCGGGCTAACGGGAATTCAGGCAGCGGCACCTGTTTTGTTTGATGTCTTAAAAATTTTACCCGTAAACAAATTGTGGTTTGATGTGCCTTATGACGATTTGATAGAAGAAACTATTTGCTCACAAAGCGGCTACAGAGCTGGTTTATTTTGTGAGACAACTGCTGTTGAATGGGTTCCATTACAAGGAACAAAAACGTCTTCCTGCCCCTACCATCACCAAACAACTCTCAATGAAACCGAAAGCTACCGGGTCAATTCGTCGTGCTATCTCTTAGAAAACAGCAAACAAAAAAACTGGTTTAGCCTACCACCGGTTATGGAATATTATTATACCCGGCTTCATCCACAATATAAAGCCCTCCCTCCGTTCCATCCGGATTGTATTGCAGAAAATGAGCAGTTAATGGCATTTATTTATCCCAAGAGAAGAGAACAGGTCATGCTTCCCAAAGACTTTGACGAAAATACAAACGACGTTATTTTTAAACTCGCACATCGTGATCGGGATGCCATTGTTTATTGGTATTTGGATGAAAGATTTATAGGCAAAACAGAAACGTTTCATGAACTTGCTGTAGTTATTAGTCCCGGCAACTATTTGCTAACCGTTATGGATCATCAAGGCAATAAGATTCAGGAAACCATTGAGGTGGTGAAGTTCAATTAATTTAACCCTCTCAGGGTTTTAAACCCTGAGAGGGTTGTTGGTTATTTCCAGCTTTTAAATGGATTTAAACTCAATTGCGAATTGTAATACTTTAAATCACCGGTCACTTCTTTTCCCAGCCACAAAGGTTTTTCAAACACTTCATTTTCAGATTTTAATTCGACTTCTGCGACAATCAGGCCTTCATTTTCGCCTGAAAAAACATCAACTTCAAAAATATGCTTTCCTGCTTTTACTTCATATCGGGTTTTGTCAATGATTCCGGGTTCGCATAATTTCATTAATTCTTCAGCATCTTGAACTGAAATTTCTGTTTCCCATTCTGTTCTGATGGTTCCTGCTTTGTTGGAAATTCCTTTGACAGTTAAAATTCCTTGACTTCCTTTGATGCGCACTCTCACGGTTCTTTCGGGATGGGTATTGAGGAAGCCTTGCACAATGCGGGTCTGGTTGAAAGCTTCTTGTTTAAAAGTTTCTGAAGTGACTAAAAATTTACGTTCTATCTCAAGCATATTTTGCAATTTCTTTGATGGTTTTATTTTCAATGCGAGTATGAGAGAAACCTTGATTTGCAATAACGACCATCGCTTTTGCAATGGTTTCAGGCGAGATGGAGCGGTATTTTTTAGGGATCAGCGGTTTCAGAATATTGAAAAAGAATTTTGCAATTGATTCACCCAATCGTTTTTCATCTCTGTCTCCGCTTATCAATCCCGGCTGTAATATGTATGTATTTTGAATATTTTGTTTGAGGACATCGCGTTCCATTTCGCCTTTGGTTTTGTTGTAAAAAACCTTGCTGTTAGGGTTGGCTCCCATTGCAGAAATGACTATGTATGTGTTGATATTTTTTTCTTTACACAATTTCGCTGTAGCGAAAGGGATACCATGATCAATTTTTCTGTAAGTCTCATCATCAGGAGTTTTGGCTTTTGTGGTGCCGATACAACAAAAAACTTCTTCAGCCTGAAAGTTGTCTTTTTGCTTTTCAAGTTCAAACAAATCAATGAGATGTTCTTCAAGTTTTGGGTTTGAGATGCCCACGCTGCTGCGTGAGAACAATTTGATTTTGTCATAGCGGTCATCTTTCAACAAAAAGTCGAGCAAGTGACCTCCGGTTAAACCTGTGGCTCCTAAAATGATTGCGGTTTTCTTCATAGACCTAAAATTACAGTATTTTTGTGTCATGCACGACGAAATTCCCATCAGAAAAATTATCCACGTGGATATGGATGCCTTTTTTGCTTCTGTAGAGCAACTGGACAATCCTGATTTGCGCGGGAAACCCATTGCAGTCGGTGGAAGTTCTGACCGTGGTGTGGTGGCAGCTGCCAGTTATGAAGCCCGTAAATTTGGCGTGCGCAGTGCGATGTCAAGTATCCTTGCAAAAAAGCTATGCCCTGATTTGATTTTTGTAAAGTCCAATTTTGAACGTTATAAAGAAGTTTCTCAAAAGATCAGGAAAATATTTTTAGAATACACTGATTTGGTAGAGCCGCTTTCCCTTGATGAAGCCTATCTCGATGTGACCAAAAACAAAAAAGGCAATCCAAGTGCCACGCTTATCGCGAAAGAAATCAGGCAAAGCATTTTTGAACAAACCGGATTGACGGCTTCTGCCGGAATTTCCATCAATAAATTTATCGCTAAAGTAGCCAGCGACATCAACAAACCCAACGGACAAAAAACAATTGCTCCTGAGGAGGTTTTGGAGTTCCTTGAAAATCTGGATATCCGGAAATTTTATGGCGTGGGGAAAGTCACTCAGGAAAAAATGTACAACCTAGGGATTTTCACCGGAAAGGATTTAAAAACAAAATCCCTGGAATACCTCACAGAAACTTTCGGGAAAAGCGGTGCCTATTATTACTATGTGGTGCGTGGCATTCACAGAAGTGAAGTAAAGCCCAACCGTATTAGGAAATCATTGGGTGCCGAGCGCACCTTTTCAGAAAACATCTCCTCAGAAATCTTTATGCTGGAGCGTCTTCAGGACATCGCTGATGAGATTGAACGCCGTCTTAAAAAATCAAAAGTGGTGGGTAAAACTGTGACTTTGAAAATTAAATACAGTGATTTTACGCTACAAACACGCAGCAAGACATTGCCTTATTTTATTTCAGACAAGGCGTTGATTCTGGAAACTGTCAAGGAATTGCTTTTTCAGGAAAAAGTGTCCAACTCTGTGCGGTTGTTGGGCATTTCCCTTTCTAATTTGAATACAGATAAAAAAACAACCCCCACCCAAAAGGAGGAGGTTGCCGTGCAATTGCGGTTTGAGTTTTGATTAAACCTGAGAAACCCTCAGCGTGTTCACCATCCCCTTATCCTTTATTGGCATCGCTGCAAGGTTAATTAAAAAATCCCCTTTTTCAACGAATTTTTTCTCAAGTGCAATTTGATTAACATCATCAACGGTAGTATCTGTACTTACAAATTTATCATAATGAAAAGCCCTCACACCCCAAAGCAGGTTCATTCGGGTGATGATGGTTTTGTTTGAACTGAAAACCAAAATATGTGCATTGGGTCTCCATGCTGAAATTTGAAACGCAGTATAACCACTATTTGTTAATGTACAAATGGCTTTGGCTTCAATTTCATTAGCCATCAAAGCAGCGTGATAACAAACCGACTTGGTGACATACCTAATGGTTTTAATTTGCGGAGGTTCTTGAGGAACCCTTATCAATCTTGAATTTTCAACAGTTTTAAGGATTTTTGCCATCGTCTCAATCACCTGCACGGGGTAGTTTCCAATGGAGGTCTCTCCTGAGAGCATTACGGCATCTGCACCATCCATGACAGAGTTTGCTACATCGTTTACTTCAGCTCGAGTTGGGGTTAAAGAGGTAATCATTGTTTCCATCATTTGAGTAGCAATGATTACGGGTATGCGTGCTTGTTTTGCTGTGAGCACCAGTTCTTTTTGTATTAATGGAACTTCATGTGCAGGAACTTCTACGCCCAAATCACCGCGTGCAACCATTAATCCATCACATTGAGCAATGATTCTTTTAATGTTTTTAACAGCTTCGGGCTTTTCAATTTTTGCTATGACCGGTATTTTGTATTTTGAATGCTCTTTGATTAGGTCGTTTAGTATTTTTAAATCATCAGCATCTCTCACAAACGAGAGTGCAATCCAGTCCACTTCTTGTTTGATAGCAAATACAGCGTCTTCAAGGTCTTTTTCTGTCAAAGCCGGTAATGAGATTTTAGTATTGGGCAGGTTGACCCCCTTTTTGGACCTTAATGGACCTCCTTGAATCACTTTTGCTTTGACTTCATTTTTTTTATTGGTTGAAACCACTTGAAAATGGAGTTTTCCATCATCAAGTAAAATCATTTCGCCTGCTTTAACATCCTTTGGAAAGGTGTCATAGTTCATGTAAACTCGTTTTGAAGTGCCTTCAAATTCATCGCCGGTGCAAAACAGTATTTCATCTCCAGGGTTCACGATTACCTCTTCTTTCATCATTCCAACACGCAGTTTTGGGCCTTGAAGGTCAGCAAGAATAGCGGGAGTAAATTCAAGTTCTTTGCCTACTTCTCTGATGGTTTCAATTCGCTCCTTAACATTGGTATAGTTTGCGTGAGAAAAGTTGATTCTAAACACATCTACTCCTGCAAGTATCATTTTTTTTATGGTTTCCCTGCTTTGAGTGGCCGGACCCAGTGTTGCAACTATTTTGGTTTTTTTTCTTAATGGCATGAGTCAAAATTTAAGTTATGTTTGGATTTTAGTTTGTTTTGGTCTATTGTATATGCTGTAATTATACCTGGGATTTTTGATAATTTTGATAAAAAGGCTTTTTCATACAATTGAGGCTCCTCAGTAAGAATCTTTATCAAAAAATCTGCTTGTTTGAATTCGTTAACCAAATAGTGTGTTTTCTCTTCATATTCTTTATCAAACAAGCTCCCTGCGCTCACTGTTTTTTCAGTAATTGTCTTGCAAACATTGCTCAATAGAAAAAATGCGTCATCTTGTGTTGAATCAAAGTATTCATAAATGGGATAGCTTATTGCTCCGTTTTTGTTAAAAAAATCGAGGTCTTTTTTCTTTCGTTGAAATCGCAAATTTAAATGCTTGTTTATTAAAAAAGCAAGCTTGTATTCTTCCAAACTACTGTGTATGGCAAGAAGTAAAAACTCTTCATCAATAGCAAGACTGAGGTTGTGGCGCTGCATAAAGTGTTTACGCAAAAATGAATTGTAAATATAAGGGTTCCTAAATTGTCGAGGGACTTTCTATTGTAAAATTTATATTAAAATTAGACTCGTTATTTGTTGTTTGTTTGCTTAATCTTGGATTGAAGCTTATAGTAAGCTCTTTTTGCAGCACGTTCTTCAGCTTTTTTCTTTGATGTGGCTCTTGCTTTTGCAATGCTCACATCATCAATCTTTAACTTTACGGCAAAATGTTTTACAGTATCATTCCCGGTGTCATCATAAACTGCAAAATCAAATTTCTTTTTGTGTTTTTGACACCATTCAATAATTAAACTTTTATAACTGGTGATTTTTCCTTCCAGTTTTTCAATGTCAACATAAGGTTTGATAACCTTTTTATGAATAAATTTTTCACAGGATTTGAAGCCTTTATCAAGATATATGGCTCCCACCAAAGCTTCAAAAATGTTGCCGTGGATATTGAGTCCAAAGTTATCCAAAGGGATAGATGATTTCACAAATCGTATGAGATCGAGATCTCTTCCCAGTTCATTTAAATGCTCCCGACTTACTACCTTTGAACGCATTTTTGTCAAATAACCCTCATTTCCTGAGGGGACTTTTTTAAACAAATGTGCGGCTATTACTGCACCCAGCATCGCATCTCCCAAAAACTCAAGACGTTCATAGTTTAAAACTTCACCTTTAGTGTCTTTTATTTGTGAAGAACGATGTGTAAAGGCTTTTTCATAGATGGAAAGGTCACCGGGCCTAAAACCAATGATGTTTTTTATTTCACGAAAAAAAATCCCGTCTTTTTCAGCTCGGGAGTTAAATATGTCACGAAATGAACTCATTAAAGGTTATTGTTCAATCTTTTTGAAGAGAATGCACGCATTGTGGCCTCCAAAACCAAAGGTATTACTCATTGCCACATTAACTTCTCTTTCCTGAGCCTTGTTTAGGGTTAAGTTTAAAGAAGGATCAATATTTTCATCAACCGTGGTATGATTGATTGTTGGCGGAACCAAACTATTTTTCATTGCTAAAATGGAAGCAATCGCTTCAATAGCTCCTGCAGCACCCAGCAAATGACCCGTCATTGACTTTGTCGAATTGATGTTAATTTTGTTAGCGTGTGCTCCAAAAACTCTAGAGATTGCTTTTAGTTCTGCAACATCTCCAAGAGGTGTTGAGGTTCCATGTGTGTTAATTGCGTCAACCTGATCTGCAGAGATTCCTGCATCTTTTAAGCAGTTTTCCATGACCCGCTTTACGCCAATTCCTTCAGGATGTGGAGCTGTAACGTGATAAGCATCACTTGTCATTCCGCCCCCAAGGACTTCAGCATAAATTTTTGCACCGCGTGCTTTTGCGTGCTCATATTCTTCTAATATGAGTGCTCCAGACCCTTCGCCAAGAACAAAACCATCACGTGTAGCATCAAAAGGTCTTGATGCTGTTTGTGGCGTGTCGTTTAGCGTTGAAAGTGCATGCATAGCATTAAAACCACCCATACCTGCTTTAGTAACTGCCGCTTCAGACCCTCCTGTAACAATGACATCACAGTACCCTAACCTGATGTAGTTTAGAGCATCAATCATTGCGTTTGCTGAGGATGCACAAGCAGAAACTGTTGTGTAATTTGGCCCCATAAATCCGTGTTTAATGGAAATGTGACCCGGTGCAATATCGGCAATCATTTTGGGAATAAAGAAAGGGTTAAACCTTGGCGTGCCATCGCCCGCAGCAAAGTTTAACACCTCATCCTGGAAGGTTTCTAGCCCTCCTATACCTGCACCCCAAATGACACCTACGCGAAACTTATCAAGTTTTTCTAAATCTAAATGCGCATCTTTAATCGCTTCATCTGAGGCAACCAAAGCATACTGAGCAAATCGATCGAGTTTTCGGGCTTCTTTTCTATCAAAATAGTCAGTGGCCTCAAAATTTTTAAGTTCGCAAGCGAATTTTGTTTTAAACTTTTCAGTATCAAAATAGGTGATGGGCGCTGAGCCACTCCTCCCATTCTTCAATCCGTCCCAATATTCAGAAATATTGTTCCCAATTGGAGTAAGAGCACCTAATCCGGTAACAACAACTCGCTTTAATTCCATTGTGGGAGATTTCTTATTTTGCGTTTTCTATATAGGAAATTGCTTGACCCACAGTTGAAATGTTTTCGGCTTGATCGTCTGGGATTTGAATGTCAAATTCCTTTTCAAATTCCATAATCAATTCAACGGTGTCTAATGAGTCTGCCCCCAAATCGTTAGTGAAGCTAGCTTCAATTACAACTTCGTTTTCGTCTACACCTAATTTGTCTACGATAATCGCTTTTACTCTTGATGCAATGTCTGACATAATTTTTGTTTTTTTAAATTTTATTAAGTCGCAAAAATAAAATATTTTAATTTAATACAACACGATACTTGTAAAATGTGCTCTAATTTAGTAATTTTTACTTTAACTCAATCTTAATTCTATTACTTTTGTCTCTTAAAATAGTAGAAATTGCACAATAGCAACCCTTTACAAATGAAGATAAAAATAGCCATTTTTGCTTCCGGAAATGGAAGTAATGCAGAAAATCTCATTCATTATTTCAAAAAGAGTGATTTTGCTGAAGTGGCACTAATACTTACTAACAATAAAAACGCCGGAGTGATTGACAGAGCTGCCCGTTTGAATGTTCCTGTATTTGAATTTTCTAAAGAAGACCTTCACCCCGGAAACACTGTACTTGAGAAACTTGCAGCTACCGGAATAGATTGGATTATTCTCGCAGGGTTTCTGCTGAAATTTCCTGAAAACATCTTAAAACAGTTCCCGAACAAAGTGATTAACATACATCCGGCTCTTTTGCCAAAATATGGGGGTAAGGGCATGTATGGCTTGCACGTTCATAATGCCGTCATTGAAAACAAAGAAAAGGAAACCGGAATTACCATACATTTTGTCAATGAAAAGTATGATGAAGGAAAAATCATCTTTCAGGCAAAAACCGATGTTTCAAATTCAGACACTCCTGAAAGTGTAGCAGAAAAAATTCATAAACTAGAACAGGAACATTTTCCGAAAGTGGTTGAAAAACTAATCTTGAGCAGTTAGATGGCTAAAAAGCAAAAATACTATGTCGTTTGGTTTGGCAATCCCACAGGGATTTTTGACTCGTGGGATAAATGCAAAAAAGCGATTGCCGGTATTACCGGGGCTCAATACAAATCGTTTGCTACTTTGGCTGAAGCCGAAAAGGCATATGATGGAGATTATAAAGATTATGTAGGTAAGAGTTCCAAGAAAAAAACGCTGTCTAAAGCTGAAAAGGAAAAATTTGGTGAACCCAATTTATACTCAATTGCAGTAGATGCCGCCTCCAGCGGAAATCCCGGAATTATGGAATACCGCGGTGTCGATACCCAAACAAAAAAACAACTCTTTCATCAAGGACCTTTCAAAGAAGGAACCAATAATATAGGCGAGTTTTTGGCTTTGGTACACGGCCTGGCATATCTTAAAAAAAACAACAGCGACCGCATCATTTATACAGACTCAAAAATTGCTATGGGTTGGGTAAAAGCTAAGAAGTGCCGAACTAAGCTCCAGCAAAGTTTAAAAAACAAAACCCTTTTTGAACTTATTGACAGGGCTGAGCAGTGGTTAAAATCCAATTCGTATTCTACTAAAATCGTAAAATGGGAAACCAAAGCCTGGGGAGAAATCCCGGCAGATTTTGGGAGGAAGTAGGACTTTACAGTTTTGAGTTGTCCTATTGTTGATTAAGAAATTAATATTTATTTTTTTATGTCAAAGTTTTTATTTGCTCTATCAATTTGTATTCTTTTTATTTCCTGTAGCAGTAATAATTGCAGTGATGGATTTAAAAGCAAATTTACTCCAATGTGGTATGAAACATATTTTGAATTGCTCAAGCCTGATGGAAGTAGCTATGGAAACCAAGAAGTAAGAGTTTCCGAAAGGGTAAAATGGATGAATGGTGAATTAGTCCACACATATGGTGAAGAAATAGCTTGGAATGAACTTTACATAATAAACGATCAAGACAGTATATCGGAAATTAAAATATTTGGTCTAGGTTGTGAAAATTGTACATTTAATTCCGGAATTATTTATGCTGGCGGTCCAGATGAATGTGGATATGGATATTTTGAAAACTGGATTAGAGAAATGTATTATCTCATTGAATTTCCTGAACAGGAAATGGACACTCTTCTTATAAAGGATATTCTTGAACCGGGTGGAAATCGAAGTTTTGAATACTATATCAACAGTGTTAAAACTGAAATTAGGGGCGGTTTTGGTTATCCATATATTCAAGTAACACACTAATTTATTTCAATTTTTATTGGCTTATTTAGATGTCCTTATGTAATCGTTTTTCAGTATTACTAAATCTTTCCAAACCATTTTAAATAATAACATCAAAGCCGTATATTTGCAGCTTACTTTAAACAAGGAGCATGGGCAAATTAGTCATTGTTGGAACGGTAGCTTTTGACGCTATTGAAACACCATTTGGAAAAACAGATAAAATTTTAGGCGGAGCCGCTACATACATTGGCCTCGCTGCCTCTCAGTTTCAGGCAGACGCAGCAATTGTATCTGTAGTGGGTGGTGATTTTCCACGAAAATATCTAGACTTATTTGAACAGCGAAATATTGATATTTCAGCCCTGGAAATTGTTGAAAACGGAAAAACATTTTTTTGGAGCGGGAAATACAGAAACGACCTGAATTCAAGAGATACCTTAGATACACAATTAAATGTGCTTGCTGATTTCAAACCAAAAGTCCCTGAAAATTTTAAAGATGCCGAAATTGTGATGTTGGGGAACCTTCATCCGGGAGTTCAGCTGAGTGTGATTGAACAAATGACAACACGTCCCAAATTGATTATTTTGGACACCATGAATTTTTGGATGGACAACACGTTGGATTTGCTTAAAGAAGTGATAGCAAAAGTTGATGTGATTACCATTAATGATGAAGAAGCAAGACAACTCACAGGAGAATATTCATTGGTTGTAGCTGCCAGAAAAATTCAGAAAATGGGTCCAACCCATATCGTAATTAAAAAAGGTGAACATGGAGCGCTTTTATTTCATAAAGAACAAATCTTTTTTGCTCCTGCTTTACCTCTTGAAGAAGTTTTTGACCCAACCGGTGCAGGAGATACATTTGCCGGTGGCTTTGCCGGATTTTTATCTAAATCAAAAGACTTGAGCTTTGAGAACATGAAAAATGCCGTGATATATGGTTCCACATTAGCATCGTTTTGTGTAGAGAAATTTGGAACTGAGCGGATGCAAACACTCACGCAGAAACAATTACAACAACGCTTGCATCAGTTTAAAAAATTAACTCAATTTGAAATAGAATTAACATAAACACACGCTCCTTGATTTGGAGCGTTTTTTAATTTCAACAAAACCATAACTCTTGCCTTTATGAGTGATGAATTAAAACACGAGTGCGGTATCGCACTCATAAGACTTCTCAAACCTCTTGAATATTATCATGAAAAATATGGTACTGCATTTTATGGCGTAAATAAAATGTACCTAATGATGGAAAAACAGCACAACCGTGGCCAAGACGGTGCAGGTTTTGCAAGCATAAAAATGGATGTCGATCCGGGAAGCAGGTATATTAGTAGAAAGCGCTCCAATGCGGACCAACCCATACAAGATATTTTTAATTATATCAATAGTGAAATCAACACCTATTTTACAGAGCACCCAGAATTTATAAATGATGTTGCCGCCCAAAAACGGAATATGCCCTTTATTGGCGAACTTTTATTAGGACACGTGCGCTATGGTACTTTTGGCAAAAACAGTGTCGAAAATGTTCACCCATTTATGCGTCAAAACAACTGGATGCACCGCAATCTAATTATTGCCGGAAACTTTAATATGACTAACACCACAGAGCTATTTAATAATCTTCTTGACTTGGGAATGCATCCTAAAGAAAAAGCTGATACTATAACTGTGATGGAAAAAATTGGGCATTTTCTTGATGATGCCGTTGCAAAACTTTATAAAAAGGCCAAATCCAAAGGACTAACAAAGGTGGAAGCCTCACCATACATTGCTAAGAAGCTTAATATTGCTAAAATTCTCAAGAAATCATCCAGAGACTGGGATGGAGGTTATGCTATGGCAGGGCTTTTGGGTCATGGCGACTCCTTTGTTTTAAGAGACCCTGCGGGAATAAGACCCACTTACTTCTACAAAGACGATGAGGTGGTTGTGGTTGCTTCAGAGCGTCCGGTTATACAGACGGTTTTTAATGTGCCCTTTGAAAGTGTAAAGGAGCTTGACCCCGGCTGTGCTTTAATTGTAAAAAAGTCTGGCGACTTTTCAATTGAACAGGTTCTGAAGCCCGTTGAGCGAAAGTCTTGCTCTTTTGAACGCATTTATTTTTCAAGGGGAAGTGATGCGGAAATCTATCAAGAAAGAAAAGAATTGGGTCGCTTACTTATGCCCAAAGTTTTAGAAGCCATAAACTATGACACTAGAAAGACTGTTTTTTCTTATATACCTAATACGGCTGAAACTTGTTTTTATGGCATGGTTGAAGCAGCTCAGGATGAATTAATAAAACAAAAAAATGATGCAATCCTAAAAGAACAGGGACAGCTCACTATTGAAAAGCTGGAAAAAATTCAGTCGTATAAACTCAGAACTGAAAAAATTGCTATTAAAGATGTCAAGTTGAGAACATTCATCACAGAAGACAGCAGTAGAGATGATCTTGTAGCCCACGTTTATGATGTCACTTATGGTGTTATTAAGCCAGATGACAATCTCGTTATTATTGATGATAGTATCGTTAGGGGAACCACATTGAAGAAGAGTATATTAAAAATTCTTGACCGTCTCAATCCAAAACAGATTATTGTTGTTTCATCTGCACCTCAAATTAGATACCCAGATTGTTATGGGATTGATATGGCCCGTCTCGAAAACTTAATTGCTTTTGAAGCGGCGCTTTCTTTGCTTAAAGAAAATAACAAAGAATCACTAATTGAAGAAGTGTATCACAAATGTAAAAGCCAGCAAAACCTTTTAGATACTGAAGTGACTAATTTTGTAAAAGAAATTTATGCACCGTTTAAAGACGAAGAAATTTCTGATAAAATTGCAGAAATATTAAAGCCTGAGGACATTCATGCTGACATTAAAATTATTTATCAAACAGTAGATAATTTGCACAAAGCCTGCCCCAAAAACCTAGGTGACTGGTATTTTACAGGAGATTATCCAACCCCCGGAGGGAACAGAGTTGTCAATAAAGCCTATATCAATTTTTATGAAGGCAATCCCGAGCGGGCCTATTAATTGTAAATATTCTTACAGAATTCGTATTTATATTTACACTTTATCGACTATTATAGTATTTTGTCTAAAACGTTTTTTTTAAGCCTGTTAATTTGAAAATTTGAAATATATTTGACTATACCATAGCATAAGTAGGTTAAGTTCATGGTAGATTTGGGGCAAAAAAAGGTAAACGCTTGTTTACCTTTTTTTATTTTTAATACCTCCGTTAAGTAAGGGATGTCAAAACTTAAAATCCCTACAAAAAATTATACATTTTAGACTTTAAACGAGTTTTGTTGCTTTTCATCTAAAAACATGTGAATCAAGAATGCAGTCATGTATATTTGACTCACCATAGCATAAGTAGGTTAAGTTTATGGTAAATTTGGGGCAAAAAAGGGGAAACATTTGTTTCCCCTTTTTTATTTTCCATCTGTTAGGACTTTCTTATTTGTTTTTAGCATATTGTGCTCCAACTTCTTCCCAATCAATCACATTAAAAAATGCGTTGATATAATCGGGTCTTCTGTTTTGGTAGTTTAGGTAATAAGCGTGCTCCCAAACATCAATTCCTAAAATGGGTGTTCCTCCACAGCCCACACCGGGCATTAATGGATTGTCTTGATTGGGAGTTCCACAAACCTCAACTTTTCCACCTTCATGAACACATAACCAAGCCCATCCAGAACCAAACTGAGTTGCAGCTGCGGTTGAAAAGGCATCCTTAAAGGCTTCAAAACTTCCAAAAGTAGCATCAATAGCCTTTGCAAGTTCTCCTTGTGGCTTGTCTCCGCCATTGGGGGACATCACATTCCAAAAAAGTCTGTGATTATAGAAACCTCCACCATTATTTCTAACGGCTTTGTTCTTCATATCCAGATTTATCAGTATGTTTTCTATGGTTTTTCCTTCCATATCTGTGCCATGTATGGCGTCATTAAGCTTTGAAGTATAGCCGGCGTGATGTTTACTGTGATGTATTTCCATAGTTCGTGCATCAATATGAGGATCAAGAGCATCGTATGCATACTTTAGTTTTGGTAGTTCAAATGACATAATTTTTGTTTTAATTGTTACTAATTCTCAAATTTACAAAGAATCAATTTAATTTTCTGTTATAGTTTCTATAAAGAACTAATGATACTATTAAAAAAGGTGATACTATTGAAAAATTTGTTCTTATGTTCTTATCTTAGTAAAAAATTATTTTGAACAAATCTGCATCTTTCATTATTTACAATGCTTCTGCCGGCTCCGGTAAGACATTTACTCTTGTTAAGGCATATTTATCCAAACTAATTTCTTCCAATAAACCTGATTTTTTTAAACACATCCTTGCCATCACTTTTACAAACAAAGCGGTGGGTGAAATGAAAGAAAGAATTTTAGAAAATCTCTTTGCCTTTTCTGAAGAAAATATATTGGAAACACAGACTGAAATGTTTTCGTTGGTTTGCGAAGAGACACAACTCAATCCCACAGAAGTTCACAAAAGAGCCAAAAATGCAGTTAATTATATTTTACACAACTTTAGTAGCTTTGATGTGGAAACCATTGACAGGTTTAACCATCGTCTTATACGCACATTTGCGAGGGACTTAAAACTACCCACAAACTTTGAAGTCCATCTTGATGTAGAAACCTTAATGGCTGAGGCTGTTGACAAACTCATCACAAAAGTGGGGATCGACGAAGAGTTGACCCCCATTATTTTAGATTTTAGTTTTGAAAAAGTAGCAGAAGATAAAAGTTGGGATATTTCCTCAGACTTAAGAAAGATAGGAAAGCTTTTATACAGTGAAAATGAAATACCACATACTGATAAGCTTAAAGACAAAACACTCACCGATTTTAAAAACCTCAAATCACAACTAGTAAGTCAACAAAAACTAATAGAAAAAAAGCTCACAACATTGGCAGAAGATTTTTTTGATTTGATGATAAAAAACAGCCTCACTGAGTCTGATTTTAATCGCGGGTATCTTCCCGGTTATTTCAAAAAAATAGCAGATACTAATTTTGATGTTTTAACAGGAGCAAAATGGCAAGAGTCTTTAGCTGATTCAGCACTATATCCTCAAAGGGTGACCGATGAGGTCAAGGAAAAACTCGATCAAATAAGCCCTCAAATTGTCGCAATGTTCAACGAATCCAAAACGTGGGTTTATCAACTTGAATTTATAGAAACGCTTTCGCGAAATGTAAACTCTCTTTCTTTGATTAATGCAATTCAAAGAGAATACCTGAGCCTTCAGGAAGAAAAAAATATACTCCCCATTTCAGAATTTAATGTGCGCATCAATAAGGAAATTAAACAACAGCCGGCACCTTTTATTTATGAGCGGTTGGGGGAAAAATACAAACACTTTTTTGTTGATGAATTTCAGGACACCTCACAATTGCAGTGGCAAAATTTAACCCCTTTGATTGAGAACGCCCTGTCTCAATTTGATTCCAAAAACAAAACCGGAAGTCTTATGCTGGTTGGAGACGCCAAACAATCTATATACAGATGGCGCGGAGGAGACCCTGATCAATTTATTAAATTGTATGACCATTTTAACCCATTTCCGGCTGCCTCTAAAGAGGTTAAAAATCTAGAGACAAACTATAGGAGTTATGATGAACTCATTCAATTTAACAATTCCTTTTTTACGTTTGTTTCAAATTATTTTGGATCTGAAAATCACAAAGAATTATATACCGTTGGGAACAATCAAAGAAGAACCGCCAAAACCGGTGGATTTGTTTCACTTTCATTTATAGATGCCAAAAACGTTACAGAAAGTGATGAATTATATCCACCCAGGGTTTTGGAGATAATCAACAATCAACTCTCCAAAGGGTATTCAAAAAAGGATATATGTATTTTGGTTAGAAAAAACAAGCAAGGGATCGTACTTGCAGAGTTTTTGGCAAATCATCAAATGGAAGTTATTTCATCAGAGGCATTGCTGCTAGATAGTGCTCCCGAAATACAATTCATTTTAGACATTTTAAAAATCATTCAAAATTTTGATGATAAAAAGTCAAAAGCGAATATCCTGTATTTTTTACACTCCCATTTAAAGATTGAACAGCCGTTACACAATTTCATTGAAGGACTCTTACCACTTTCAAAAATAGAATTTGAGAAAACATTAAGAGGACATGAAATTCATTTTGATTATAAAACACCAACAATAACACCCCTATATGATCTCTGCGAAACAATATGCCGAAATTTTTCACTTTCACAGAATCGGGTTGCCTATGTACAGTCCTTTTTAGAATCGGTCTTTGAATTTACAGAGTCTGAAAGTACAACCATAAACGATTTTCTTGATTTCTGGGAAACCAAAAAGAAAAAAAGCAGCGTCGATATGTCAAGTGATCTTGATGCTATAAAAATTATGACCATTCACAAAGCTAAAGGGCTCGAGTACCCAGTGGTGATTTACCCCTATGCAGATGATGATATTCATGACTTCAAGAAAGATAAACTTTGGTTTCCACTGGATGAGAGCCAGTTTTCAGGTTTTTCAGAAATGTTAATTCCTGTGAGCAAGAAAATGAAAAATTTTGGTGAATTGGGCAATGCCTTTTATGAAGCACACGCTAAAAAATCTGAACTCGACGTCCTAAATATTGTATATGTTGCGATGACCCGGGCTGCTGAACAACTCTTTATCATTTCAAATAAAAAAAACAGTACCAAAGAAAATACAATAACAAATCTCTATTGCAATTATTTAAAGAACATGAGCGTGTGGGAGGAAACTCAGGAACATTATGAGTTTGGAAACCCTGCCAGGCCTAAATTGAGTAAGCCGGCACCTTCAACCACCGATACCATTTCTTTAGATAAATTTGCAGAAACAATTCCATATACAGAAACGATACAAATTGCCACAAACAAATCTTCTCTTTGGGACACGCATAAAGAAAAGGCCATCCAGAAAGGAGATCTCATTCACAACTTGTTATCAAAAATAAAACAGGCTTCAGATCTTGAATATGCCTTAAAATTTGCGATTGATCAAGGCGATATATCCAAGGAACAATCAGATTTATTGGGAGACTTAATTGAGAATTTATTGAAACATCCTCTATTATCTGGTTACTATAATGAAGAAGCTGTAGCTGAAAATGAAATAGAAATTTTCACCAAGGATAACCAAAGCCTCAGGCCCGATAGAATCAATTTTATTTCAAAGAATACAGTAAGTATTATAGACTATAAAACAGGAGCTAAGAATCCCAAGCACATCAAGCAAATTGATAATTATGGAAGCACTTTGTCAGAAATGGGTTTTCATATCAAAGAAAAATTAATTGTATATATTAATGAGGAAGTTGAGGTACTTCAAATGAGTACTACTTCATAAAAATAAATACCTTTGTAAAAATTAAAAGAAATGTACGGAAACATAAAAGAACACCTGGAAAATGAACTCCGGGAAATTAAAGACAACGGTCTTTATAAAAAAGAACGCATAATCACATCAGCACAAGATGCAGTTATAAAAATTGCAACTGGTCAAGAAGTTATCAATTTTTGTTCAAACAACTATCTGGGGCTTTCTTCAAATAAGGAAGTCATTCAGGCAGCAAAAGACACTATGGATACTCATGGTTTTGGAATGTCATCGGTGCGGTTTATTTGCGGTACACAGGACATACATAAAAAACTTGAAGAGAAAATAGCATCCTTTTACCAAACTGAAGACACTATATTGTATGCTGCAGCATTTGATGCAAATGGAGGTGTTTTTGAACCACTACTAGGCCCTGAAGATGCAATCATATCAGATTCTTTGAATCATGCCTCAATCATTGACGGTGTAAGACTTTGTAAAGCTGCGCGTTATCGATATGAGAACAGTAACATGCAGGACCTAGAGGATCAACTTATTGAAGCCAATAAAAAAGGTGCTCGTTTTAAGATTATAGTAACTGATGGTGTTTTTTCTATGGATGGTTTGGTAGCACCCTTAGATAAAATTTGTGACCTAGCAGATAATTATGATGCTATGGTGATGATTGATGAATGTCACGCTGCCGGATTTATTGGAGAAACAGGCAGAGGAACCCTTGAGGAAAAAGGCGTGATGGGTCGCATAGATATCATTACCGGAACTCTTGGAAAGGCTCTTGGAGGTGCAATGGGAGGCTATACAACCGGAAAAAAAGAAATCATTGAGATGCTGCGTCAACGTTCCAGACCCTATTTGTTTTCAAATTCATTGGCTCCTGCTATTGTAGGTGCATCTATAAAGGTATTTGAATTATTAGAAAACGACACCACTTTAAGAGATACATTAGCTGAAAACACCGCCTATTTTAAAAGAGGAATGCAAAAAGCCGGGTTTGATATCATTGATGGCGATTCTGCCATAGTACCGGTGATGCTATATGATGCCCAACTATCTCAAAATATGGCAGATAAGCTATTGGAGGAGGATATTTATGTTATTGGATTCTTTTATCCTGTAGTGCCAAAAGGAAAGGCAAGAATTAGGGTTCAACTTTCAGCAGCCCACACTAAAGAGCATTTAGACAGTGCTTTAACTGCATTTTCTAAAGTTGGCAAGGAATTGGGAATTATACCTTAATAATGATTATTTAAAGAAATATTAGTTATATTTTTAAAAAATTAGTAGATTTGGTTTTGTTAATAAATTTTAACAACTTACTTTTGCTTCAATTAACACTTAAAATTTAAATTATTGAATATGAAACATCTTAGCAGATTTTTAGTTGCATCCATTCTGTTCTTTGGAATCAGTAATGCAGTTGCACAAGACGAAATCAACCCTTGGGCCTTTGAATTAGGCATGAATGCGGTTGATGTTTTTCCAGTTGGCGAGGAGGATGACAGAGTCCCTGCAGCCTTAAGAGGAGAAATTTTTGATGAATTTTTCAATGTGAATGACCATTGGAACATATTACCTTCTGTTTCAAGATTAACTATCTCCAGATACATGGGTAGTGGATTTGTTTTCACAGCGGCTGGTTCGGTTAACAGAATTAGCAAATTGGGTGACCTCGATGTGAGCGACATAGGTTTTGGAACTACGAAAGATTTTACTTATTATGCAGCAGACGGTGAAGTAAAATACAGTTTTAAAAATGCTCTTAACAGCTCTTGGTTTGATCCACAAATTGGTATTGGTGGAGGTTATACTTGGGTTGACGAAATCGGTTTTGGAACTGCAAACGCACTTTTGGGCTTAAAAATCTGGTTTACGGAGTCATTAGGTCTAAACTTTCAGTCAACTTACAAGCATTCGTTTGAAGATAGTTATGGCATCAAACATTTCCAGCATTCAGCAGGTGTGTTATTCCAGTTTGGAATGAAAGATCGTGATGGTGATGGAATTCCTGATAAAGATGATGAATGTCCAGATACTCCCGGTCTTCCAGAATTGAATGGATGTCCTGATACAGATGGTGACGGTATTGCAGATCACCTAGATGAGTGTCCTTTTGAAGCTGGTCTTCCAGAATTTAACGGATGTCCTGATACAGATGGTGATGGAATTCCAGATCATTTAGACCAATGTCCAACAGTACCAGGCTTAGCTCAATTCAACGGGTGTCCTGATACAGACGGTGATGGTATCGCAGATCCACAAGACGAGTGTCCTGAAGTTGCCGGACCCAAAGAAAACAATGGTTGTCCTTGGCCAGATAGAGATGGTGACGGTGTACCTGATCACTTAGACCAGTGTCAAGATGTTCCCGGAACTGTTGCAAATAAAGGATGTCCTGAAGTAACTGTTGAAGTTATCAAAGAAATAAATGAATTCTCTAGAACAATCTTGTTTGATTTAGGAAAATCTACAATTCGTCAAGAATCTTATGGAGCTCTTCAAAGTATCGTTGACATTATGAGAGAATATCCAACGGCTAAATTCCACGTTGAAGGTCACACAGACAGTCAAGGTAGTGATGCGTTTAACATGAACCTTTCTAGAGAAAGAGCTGCATCTGTAATGAGCTACTTGATTTCTATTGGAATGGATGCTAGCAGATTGACTTCAGATGGTTACGGTGAAGGAAGCCCAATTGCATCAAATGCAACAGCTGCCGGAAGACAATTGAACAGACGTGTAGAAATTTCTTTACAGAAATAAAAAAGAAACACATCTTAAATAAATATAGAACGCCTCTGATAATTCAGAGGCGTTTCTTATTTTTATGAAATGATAACATATCTTGAAGAAATCGTTTCAGAAATAATAAACTCTCAAAAAGAACTCCACTCTTATATTTTTGTTTTACCAAGCAGACGCGCTTGTACCTTTCTTAAAAAGGAACTTTTATCTCAAAATAAAACCACACAATTTTCATCTCAAATTCTAAGCATTGAGGCTTTTATTGAAACCATAGCAGACCTTAAAATAGCTTCCTCAATTGAACTCCTCTTTGAGTTTTATGATGCATACCTCAAGACAGAATCAATTAAAGAGAAGGAATCATTTGAAAGTTTTTCAAGCTGGGCATCTGTTCTGCTGGATGATTTTAATGAAATTGACCGTAATCTCATCGATAGAAATAAGTTTTTTAATTACTTAAGTGATATTCAGGAAATGGAGCACTGGTATGTCAATGAACAAAAAACTCCACTTATTCAAAATTACCTGTCTTTTTGGAACTCCCTTTCTGAACTTTATTTTGAATTTACAAAAAACACGCATCAAAATGGGAAAGCCCATCAAGGATATGTATATCGCGAAGCAGTAAAGAACATGGAGTATTATACTAATGCTCAAAAAAATAAAAATCACGTTTTTATAGGTTTTAACGCCCTAAACAAAGCCGAAGAGACCATCATCAAAGAACTACTCGAAGCCGGAAATACAGAAGTATTTTGGGATGCTGACACATATTTTATGGACAGAACTTTTCACAGTGCCTCACTTTTTCTAAGAGAAATTAAAAGCACCTGGAAATACTACAAAACACACCCATTCAAACACATATCAAACCATTACTCTCAACCCAAAACAATAAATATTACTCAATGCTCAGGAAATATTGGGCAGGTTAAATGTGTTTCAAAAATACTTGAATCAATCCCTGAAAACCATATAGAAAAAACTGCTTTGGTGCTTGCAGATGAGACTTTGTTGCTGCCTGTTTTAAATTCATTGCCTCAAAACATCAAAACGGTTAATATCACAATGGGATTTCCCCTCAAATCAATGCCTGCAACTTCTTTTTTTGAACTATTTTTTAAACTCCATAAAGACAATCAAACAGTTTTTTATTACAAAGAAACGCTGCAACTAATCAATCACCCTCTCGGAAAATTGCTTTTTCCGGAAAGCTCCATCAAGATTGAGCAACTAGTATTGAATCGCAATTTGACTATGATTACTTATGAAATGCTCAAATCAGTTGCAACAACAGAGGAATTAGGGTATGTAGAATGGTTGTTTTCTACTTCAAATCAACAGGTGAGTACCCTTATAATAAATGCAAAAAACCTACTTCTTGGCCTAAAGGAAATTGCCGGAAAAAATCCAATTTTAATTGAAACTCTTTATAAACTAAACGAGGTTTGGAATAAATTGCAATCCCTTAACGAAAGATATAACTATATCAAAACCACCAAAACCCTCTATTCATTATTTTTAGAAATTACTTCAATTACATCTCTTGATTTTAGAGGGGAACCATACCAAGGCCTTCAGATAATGGGATTGCTTGAAACGCGCTCATTGGATTTTGAAAAAGTTATTTTAGTTTCTACCAATGAAGGGATACTTCCGGCAGGAAAGAGTAATAAATCCTTCATTACGTTTGACTTGAAAAAAGAGTACAACTTGCCCACTCATACAGAAAAAGATGCTGTCTATACCTATCATTTTTACAGTTTATTGCACAGGGCATCTTCAGTAAACTTATTATACAACAACCACACATCTGGTATTCAGGCAGGAGAAAAAAGCAGATTTCTATTACAAATGACCCATGAGAGTCCGGAATCTCATCACATAACAGAGAATATATTTTCACCAAAAATATCCATACCACAAAAGGAACTTAAAAAGATTAGTAAGACACCTCAAGTAATCAATAAATTAAAAGAGCTGGCAGAGTATGGATTTTCACCTTCGGGCTTGACCACATATATCAGAAACCCCATCGATTTCTATAATCGCTATATTTTAGAGATAAAAGAACTTGATGAAATGGAAGAAACCATTGCGGCAAACACATTAGGAACCATCGTTCATGACACTTTACAACACCTGTTTACGCCTTATCTAAACACCATTTTGACTAAGGAAGTTTTAAAATTACTAATGGGTAAAGTAGATGCCATAGTGAGTCAACAATTTGAAAAAACCTATAAAGATGGGAATATAAAAACCGGAAAAAATCATATCATTTTTGAAATTTCAAAACGTTATGTTCACAGTTTTTTACGTCAGGAATTAAACCTAATTGAAGCAAATAATAAAATCATCATTACTCAAATTGAAAGTATGATGGAGTCACAGCTAAAGATTCCTGAACTGGATTTCCCCGTGAAATTAAGAGGCATGGTTGATCGCATTGACATCTTTAATGAAACCACAAGAATTATTGATTATAAAACTGGAAAAGTATCACAATCTGACCTCAATCTTATTGACTGGGACGAACTAATGGCAGATTATAAACACAGCAAAAAAATTCAGGTGCTTACTTATGCACTTATGACTGGCGATTTAATTCAAAATAAATTTACCCAGGCTGGAATTATTTCGTTTAAAAACCTCAAAGAAGGCTTTATGCCCTTCACAAAAAAAGAAAATTCAAGAGGCAAAGGTGAAAACACAATTACACCTGAAATCCTTACATCATTCAAAGGCCAACTCTCAAATTTGATTATTGAAATTTGCAATCCAGCTATTCCATTCACAGAAAAAGAACTACCAAACAATGATTATTACTAAAAATATTATTCTCGAAGGACATCACAATAAACCCATTTTACTGGATATTTTTTTGCCCAAGCAAACGCATTCCAAAAAAACACTCATTTATTGCCATGGGTTTAAGGGCTTTAAAGACTGGGGAACAAATGATATTCTTGCGAAACATTTTGCAGAAAACGGAATCAATTTTCTGAAGTTTAATTTCTCTCACAATGGTGGCACAGTTAATCAACCCATTGATTTTCCGGATTTGGAAGCTTTTGGAAAGAATAACTTTACCAAAGAACTCGATGATTTGGAATGTGTTATAAATTGGATAGAAAACCAAAATGAGTATGAAAATTTATCTACTGAAAATCAAATGACACTTATGGCTCACAGCCGGGGAAGTGGCATTATCATTATCAAAGCCAAAGAAGACCCCAGAGTTGATAAAGTAATTTCACTTGCAGGTGTCTCAGACTTTAGTGCTCGATTTATAGACGATGCAACGCTGGAGTATTGGAAAAAAACAGGAGTTATTTATGTGGAAAACAGTCGCACAAAACAACAAATGCCCCTTTATTATCAACTTGCAGAGGATGTGTTTAAAAATACAGAACGTCTGTCTGTTGAAAATGCTTCTAAAGCTTTAAACAAGCCCCACCTCATCATTCACGGCACCCAAGACCCCACTGTAAACCTGGAAGAAGCAAAAAAGGTTCACAAATGGAGTAAACAAAGCAAGCTTGTAGTTATTCAAAATGCTGACCACGTTTTTAATGTGAAACACCCCTGGAATGAAGACCGCTTACCACAACAGTTTCAATTAATGCTTGATAAGAGTTTGGAATTTGTAACAAGTGAATGATTTTTAATCAAATATTTTCAGCAAATTCAATAGCCCTTTGTTCATTATAATACACATTGTTTTTATTGTAAAACCCAACGTGGCCTCCATATTTAGGCATTTCCAGAAAAATGTTGTTCTGTATTTTTGCTAACTCATCCGGGAAACATAAAGGAGATAAAAAACTGTCATTTTGGGCTTGAAGCAGCAATACAGGAATCTTAATTTTAGGCAAAAAGGGTAAGCTACTATTTTTTTCATAATAATCATAAGCATCATCAAAGCCGTGCGCTTTTGATGTATAGACATTATCAAAATCCAGAAGTGACTTAATCTTTTTTAAATCTTCTCTTGAGGCTTGATCCGGAAACAGCTTTGCTTTTTCTTTATAACTTTTTTTTAGACCTATTAAAAAATAAGTGCTGTAAATAAAATTGTGTCTTTTATTGAGTTCGTTAAGAGATTTTTCCAGGGACAGAGGAGTTGAAACAGCGACTCCTTTTTTAATTTCTTTTGGAATTGATTTTTGTTCACCCAAATACTTTAGCATTAAATTACCTCCAAGACTAAAACCGTTTAACACAATTTTATCATAACAATCCTTTTCTAAAATATGGTTGATGACTTCCTCTAGATCGCCAGTTGTGCCGGCTGTATAAGATCTAAAAAGCCTGTTTGGTTCACCGCTACAACCTCTAAAGTTTACAGCAACAGTATCCCATCCCTTCTTGTTTGAATGACTTGCAGCCCCTATAATATAAGTGCGCTGGGCATTTCCCTCCAAACCGTGTAGCAGAACAATCAGTTTATTTGAAGGTTTTTTGCTGTAACTCCAGTCTAAATCCATAAAATCACCGTCAGTTAATGTAAGTCGCTCTCTAATTTGTTTTACTCGAGGAGGAATTCGCAGTTTTGAGGAATAAATAGTTGAAAAGTGTCCGTTTTGGAACACTACAGGAGGTTTGTATGAAGGACTAATAACTGGCATAAATCAAAAGCTAATTTAATCAAAAATACTATGCACGCACAGTAAAATTATGTAAGTTTGTAAAAAATTAGTGCAATGTACACCAAAGAATTTGAAATTAGATGGAGTGACATCGACGCAAACAGGCATCTTGCAAACAGTGCTTATATAAATTTTATGAGCCATACTAGAATGGGCTTTTTTATGGAAAATGGCATGGGACAGCAAGAAATGTTGCGATATAATATTGGCCCGGTTGTCTTCTATGAACACATATATTATTTTAAAGAAGTATTTGTTGGTAAACCCATTACAGTTTCACTACAATTAAAAGGATTGTCTGAAGACGGAATGTATTTTGAGTTTGTTCATAATTTATATGATTCTCAAGGAAAAAACATTGCTACTTGTGAAATTATGGGAGGAATAATAGATATGAAAGAACGAAAACTCACCAGTTTGCCATCAGAACTTTTAAGTCGTTTAAGTAAACTTGAAAAAACTTCAGAATTTAAAGTGCTTACTAAAGAGGATACAAGAAAGTTTGAAAAAAAACCCAATCACTTAAGCTAAAGCCTTTGGTTTGCGGGAACTCATGTAAACACCTGCAAAAATTAAAATGGCTGCAAAAATTCTTATGGGGGTTAAAAAATCGGCGCCAATAATTACTGCAAACAGAACTGCTATTACAGGTTGTAGATATATAAATGCCCCAATTGTGGAAGCTTTTAATTGCCGCAAAGCATATATGTTAAACAAATAAGTGAGCACTGTTGTACCAATCACCACAAATCCCATTTTCAAAATAACATCAATAGGTAATTGAGACCAATCCACTTTTACAAACTCGGTGTATCCAACCGGGAGATTGATAAAAAAGGCAAATAAGAACAACCATTTCATTAATGTGATGGAGCTGTATTTTGCCGTCAAGGGTTTTACCAATATCAAATAAATGGAGTAGGCGATTGCATTTATGATAAAAAGTGAATTTCCCAAAGGGATATTTGGTGCATTAAACTGTTCCTTTTCTGCAAAGAGAACCAATGCAAGTCCGCCGGCTAGTCCAATGACAATTCCTGCGGTTTTGAGAAGCGTAATTTTTTCTTTTATAATAATCGCTGAAAGTACAAGTAACAAAACCGGTGAAAGCGTGATAATAACAGAACTGTTGATGGGAGTAGAAAGACTAAGCCCCTTAAAAAACATCAACATATTGATGGACATACCAAAAAGGGCACAAAAAAAGAGTCGTTTCCAATCTTTAGGATCAATTTTTTCAGAGGGATATGCCAGTGAGATGATCCAAAATAGAAGAGCTGCACCGCTTACGCGTAAAACAATAAAACCATAAGGCTCTATAAAATAGGGCATAATACCCTTAGCAATGCTGTGATTGAGGCCATAAATGGCACTAGCAGCAGTAGCGGCTAAAAGCGCAAGGCTGCGGCTATTCATTAACAGCTATTTTTGCATCTGCAATAGTTTTGGAAGCATTGCCGATAAAAATTTTGTTTTTGTAAACTAGTACAGGTCTTTTTAAAAATGTATAATGCTCAAGCAACAATTCTTTGAAGTCATTTTCACTTAGGTCTTTATCCTTTAGCCCTCGTTCTTTATAAAGCTGTGCTCTCTTGCTAAAAAGGGCTTCATAGCTTCCCGCAAGTAGTTTTAAATGTTCAACTTGCTCTTTGTTCAAGGGGTTTGGCTTTATGTCTTGCAGGGGTATGTTTTCAGGAAGATTTAGTTCCTTTAAAATGCGTTTACAAGTACTGCAACTGGATAGATAGTAAAATGTATTCATCATTTAAATATAATTTGAAAATGTGAAAATTCAAAACCAGAGAGGTTACAAATACTCTTCAACCTCAGTTATTGGAATACTTAAAATAATAGGACCTTCAGCATAACTTGCAATTTCATATTGATTGTAATGTAAAATCAATTGGGTTTCAGTGAATCCAATATTTTCAGGCAAATGAAATTGATCATTTTCAAACCAAAAGCCCGAAGAATTTATTGAGCGGTCTTGAGGAACCTGATAGCGCTCTCTGAATTCTTTTTCGCTAAAGCGAGTGAGTCCCTCTACATCATTAAACAAAACATTTTGATGAAGCAACTCTCCTGTTTTGGCATCAAAATTCATAAACTGTGTCCCTGAATACCCGTGCGCTCCTCCTGTAAATAAATAATAGTTGAGTTCCAAAGAAACAAACTCCTCAGACTGAAAAGAAACTCGCATAAAAGTGTCCACATCATAAGACACAAAATTATTCCCAAAGTCAGAGATGAGTTTCTTGTAATCCTCAATAAAAAAGTCAAGCGCTCCATCAATCGTTGAGAAGTCTGAAGTACCGCCTTCGTTAGGGGCAATTTTACCGGTAATACTCTCAAAAATCTTTTTGTTTATCAAAACTGATTTGTCATCATTTTCAATTGCCTGAACATAATGAACTTTTATTGTAGGACATTTCTCAGTTTTACAAACTTCCATTGAATCTTGGGTGATTGTAATTTCTTCAAATTGTAAGGGTTTCTCAAAAGAACAACTACTTGCAAGGATTACAGCAAGGAGCAGGGGGAAAATTTTATACATACGGGCAACTTGTTAAACAATGTCTAAAGATACAGTTTGATTTAAAATTGACCGAATATTCCCTTACATTTATGATTATTTTTAGAAACCAAATAGTTATATGAAGTTTAATACCAAAACAATTCACGGTGGACAGCACAATGTAGATCCTGCTTATGGTTCTGTTATGCCCCCCATCTATCAAACAAGCACTTATTCACAAACAACACCCGGAGGGCACAAAGGTTTTGAATACTCCAGAACCAGAAACCCCACAAGGACAGCTCTTCAAAATTCGCTGGCAAGTATAGAAAACGGAAAACACGGTTTGGCCTTTGGCTCGGGCCTTGCAGCCATTGATGCGGTTATAAAATTATTGCAAGCGGGAGATGAGGTGGTTTCCACAAACGACCTTTATGGTGGAAGCTACCGTCTTTTTAAAAATGTGTTTGAAAAATTTGGCATAAAATTTCATTTTATTGGAATGCAGGATGCCTCAAAAATTGAAGACTATATCAATAAAAACACCAAGCTTCTTTGGATAGAAACGCCCACAAACCCAATGATGAATATTATTGATATCAAAGCTTGTTCAGCCATTGCTAAAAAGCACAACATTCTGCTTGCTGTTGATAATACTTTTGCGACTCCCTATTTACAACAACCTCTTGATTTGGGTGCAGACATTGTGATGCATTCTGCAACAAAATATCTGGGAGGTCACAGTGATGTAGTTATGGGTGCTTTGGTTGTAAACGACACTGCTCTGGCTGAGAAGTTATACTTTATTCAAAATGCAAGTGGTGCCATTAGTGGGCCTCAGGACAGTTTTTTAGTGTTAAGAGGCATTAAAACCCTGCATATTAGAATGCAACGTCATTGTGAAAATGGAAAAGCCATAGCAAATTTCCTGTCTTCTCATCCCAAAATTGAAAAAGTGTATTGGCCGGGACTGCCCTCTCATCCAAATCATGAGATTGCTAAACAGCAAATGAACGATTTTGGCGGAATGATTTCGTTTACTACAAAAGACAATTTGATGGCAGACGCAATTAAAGTTGTTGAAAATCTAAAAATATTTACGCTAGCCGAATCTCTTGGAGGTGTAGAATCTCTTGCTGGGCATCCGGCGAGCATGACTCACGCATCAATACCCAAAGAAGAAAGAGAAAAAACCGGAGTTGTTGATTCTTTGATTCGTTTAAGTGTTGGAATAGAAGATGTTGACGATCTTATCGAAGACTTGAAACAAGCCTTAGGCTAATCCAAATAAAGGATATATCCCACATTGAGCCAGTAAATCCAGTCGTTTGCTTTGTTTTCCGGCACTTCTGGATTTAAACCATCTACCCAGTTTGAAAAGTAATGCTGCCAGCGTCCATCTAGCATAAGGTCGCTCATAGGCGATAGCTTATATCTAAAACCTAAACTCCAGACAACAGACCAGGTAGAACCGGGTGAATTTGAAGTGGCTCCAAGGTATTTTTCAGGAACATTAAGAGGTGAGTCTAAAACCCCGGATCCAAAAGTTGTCGATGCTTCCGGACTATAGTTTACCCAGTGAAAGCCAAAACTGACAAAAGGAGCAATTTTATATCTTCCTGCAACAAAATCTCTGATACTTAGCGGGAAATATTCAAGTTGAGACCCAATATCAAAAACAGTAGTTGAACCTTGCATTCCTCTCAACTGATTTGCAGTTAGTGATGTTTTGGAAGGATCAACCCATTTTCCAAAATGTTCAAGTTGAGTTTTGTGAAAGGAAATTTCGTTTCTTAATTTAAAATGGTCATTAAAGTAAGTATCTCTTGTATAACAGTTACAATCTGCACGGTATGCAAAATTCAAATAATGGATTAAACCAATACCATAACCCACATTTTTCATGTTTGTTTCAATATCAGTACGCTGGCCATAATCAGAATAAAAAACGACAGGACCTGCTATAATGCCAATCTCGTGTGAAAAACCAAATTGAGAAAAAGACTCAGAATGAGTAAAAGCTGAAAGTAAAAATACCAGAACAAAGTATTTGGTTTTCATAGTGATAAGGGTTATTTGAGACAAGACAAATATATAAAAACAAATTTAAGTTGAAAGTTAATTAAAAAATTAGTATTTATTACTTGAATCAAAAACAAATAATATCTTTTACTTTATATTTGCACTCAATAACGAAAACGTTTACGTAAAATTATCAAAAATGACAGAAAGTATCCAAAACTTTGTTGCTCAGGTTGAAAAATCAAACCCAAATGAGCCTGAATTTTTGCAAGCCGTCAAGGAAGTTGCAGAAACAGTAATGCCTTTTATTGAAGAAAATAAAAAATATCAGGGACACAAGCTATTAGAGCGCATGGTTGAACCCGAGCGCGTTATTATGTTTAGAATTCCCTGGACCACAGATAGTGGAGAGATAATGATTAACAAGGGCTATCGCGTGCAGTTTAACTCTGCCATAGGGCCATACAAAGGGGGAATGCGTTTCCATCCTTCAGTAAACCTAAGTGTATTGAAATTCTTAGGCTTTGAGCAAACTTTTAAAAATGCGCTCACTACACTACCCATGGGTGGTGGAAAAGGGGGGTCAGACTTTGACCCTAAAGGAAAATCTGATGCAGAAGTGATGCGGTTTTGTCAAAGTTTAATGACAGAACTAAGTAAATTTATAGGCCCTGATACAGACGTTCCTGCCGGCGACATTGGCGTTGGAGCAAGAGAAATAGGCTATATGTTTGGTCAATACAAAAGATTGAGAGATGAATTTACAGGAGTTTTAACCGGTAAAGGATTTTCTTATGGAGGCTCCTTAATGCGACCTGAAGCTACCGGTTATGGAAATGTTTACTTTGCTCAAAGTATGCTCAAAACCAAAGGCGAAAGTATCGATGGAAAAACGGTTGCTATTTCCGGCTCCGGAAATGTAGCACAATTTGCTGCCGAAAAAGCGACTCAACTTGGCGGAAAAGTAATTACACTTTCAGATTCCGGTGGATATATTTTGGATAATGAGGGGATTGATGCTGAAAAACTGGCCTATATTATGGAGCTTAAAAATGTTAAGAGAGCCAGAATCAGTGAATATGTTGACAAATATCCCAATGCAAAATATTTTGATGGGAAAAGACCTTGGGGAGAAAAATGTGATATCGCTATGCCCTGTGCCACTCAAAATGAATTGAATGAAGAAGAGGCGAAAACCTTAGTTGCCAATGGTTGTATTTGTGTGGGTGAAGGCGCTAATATGCCTTCTACTCCTGAGGCTGTTGAGGTTTTCTTGAAAGAAAAAATTCTCTTCTCACCCGGAAAAGCTTCTAATGCAGGTGGTGTTTCAACTTCCGGTTTGGAAATGTCGCAAAACTCAATGCGTTACAATTGGACAGCTGAAGAAGTGGATGAAAAACTATTCAAAATCATGGGAGATATTCATGATGCTTGTGTAAAATATGGTAAGCAAAAAGATGGATATGTTGACTATGTGAAGGGAGCAAATGTAGCAGGATTTGTAAAAGTTGCAGATGCCATGATTGCTCAGGGGGTTGTATAATATCTAATTTTATTTATTTAAAACCACTCACCATTTAAGTGAGTGGTTTTTTGTTAATATATCTGCAATATTTTCCTTTTTAATCTGTTAAATAAGCTGTTAGATTATTCTCTTTTCATGAAGCGACTCCTTATAATTTTAATTTGCCTATCGCCATTTTTTATCAAAGCACAGACTTTTGAAAACCAGTGGGCGGCTTTGTTTTCATATTCAAACATTGTTGACTTGGCAGAGGGGAATGACAGATTAATCGCAGCATCAGACAATGCTGTTTTTACTTATGATTTGATTACAAATGAAATCAATACCATTACCACTGTTCAAGGACTTTCGGGAGATTTAATTTCAACTATATATTACAGTGAAAACTTCGACATCATTGTTATTGGTTATTCAAATGGTTTAATAGAACTTATTCTTGAAGATGGCTCTATACTCTCAGTAATAGATATTCTAGATAAGCCTACAATCCCTCCCAATCAAAAACGAATTAACCATTTCAATGAATTTAATGGCAATTTATACATTTCCACAGATTTTGGAATTTCCGTTTATGATTTAACTGCACTTGAGTTTGGAGATACCTACATTATTGGTGATTTTGGAGAGCAGGTAAAAATAATCCAAACAGCTGTTTTTGACGGTTATATTTACGCTTCTATAGAAAATAAAGTTAAAAGAGCCCTTGTTAACAATTCTAATTTAGTTGATTTCAACCAGTGGAGCACAATATTTAATTTTGGAAACCGTGGCGTACAGACTTTTTCAAATAACCTTTATTTGATTAATTCCTCTAATATTTTAAATGTTTTCAATGGAATTAGCTTTGAACAAGTAGCGACATTACCCCAAATCAATAGAAAAATAGCAGCAACTAATGACTTTTTAACAGTAACTTCAGATACTCATACCACTGTATTTGATGCAAATCTAGATGTTGTTGCAAGCATACCCTCTTTGCCAGATTATGAATATAGTTTGTCAAATACACTGGCTTTAAATGACAAAGTATATTTAGGAACCAAGGAGCACGGTGTATTGGAAGTTCCTTTTGGAAGCTCTCAAGCTACTCAGATTTTACCAGCAGGACCCCTGCTTAACAAAGCTGTTTCCATTGATGCAACCCCCGGGCAATTGTGGGCGGTGTTCGGAGAAGCTACTTTATCGTTTAACCCATTTCCCTTAAATAGTCGTGGAATCAGTAATTTTGAAAACAATGAATGGACAAACATTCCTTTTGAAGAAGTTCTAGGAGCAAGATCTATCGTTCATGTAAAAATAAACCCAAATAATCCTTCACAAGTTTACGCTAGTTCCTTTTTTGATGGACTTTTAAAAATTGAAGATAAAACCCCAACTGTTTTGTTTAACAGTACCAATAGTCCTTTGGTAAATACCTTACCAGATCCACCAAATTTTCCATTGGGTTCATTAAGAATTTTTGGCTCTGAGTTTGATAGGCAAGGCAACTTATGGTTTGTACAAACCAGTACAGATTTGGCAATTAATAAACTCACTACCACGGGTCAGTTTCAGAGCTTTGACGTCTCATCAATTATAGGAGACCCCTTTGCTGAAAGAGGCCTCAACAATATTGACATCAGCAGAGAGGGCTTTATTTTTATAGCCAGTTCAGAAAATGGATTAATTGGTTTCAATCCCACAAACAATCAATTTCAGAAAATTGGGGAAGATCTGGGTAATGGAAACTTACCCGATGACAATGTGAGAGCAATCAAAATTGATAACAGAAATCAGGCCTGGATAGGAACATTAAGAGGGTTGAGAGTGCTTTTTAATGTGGGTGGATTTTTTCAGGAAGACGCAAACATCGACGCACAACCTATTATTATTTTAGACAACGACGGAGTCGCTCAAGAGCTATTATTTGAACAATCTATTACTGATATTGAAGTTGATGGAGCCAACAATAAATGGATTGCAACAGCATCTTCCGGGGTTTTTTATGTCTCCTCAAATGGTCAGGAAACACTCTTGCGCTTCAACAAAGACAACTCCCCCTTGCCTTCAAACAATGTATTGGACATTGCAATCGACCCACAAAGCGGAGTGGTTTATTTTGCAACCGGAAATGGTCTGGTTGCCTTTAACGGAACAACTACCGCACCAAACCCCACCCTTGAGTCTCTTAGAGCCTATCCAAACCCTGTGCGCCCTAATTTTAACGGTAATGTAACCATTGATGGCTTAACCGCCAGAGCAAACGTTAAAATAACCGATGTCAATGGAAGCCTGGTCTTTGAACAGGTCTCTGAAGGAGGGAGTGTTCAATGGGACATCACTGCATTTGGAAAATATAAGGTTTCCTCAGGAGTCTATTTCATTTTGGTTACTGCAGATGGCGCTGAAGAAACCAAAATTGCCAAAGTAATGATTATTCGATAATGCAAATCACTACAAAAGCAATTGTACTATCCTCATTAAAATACAGCGAGGCTGACCTCATCGTAAAATGCTTTACACAATCAAATGGACTTAAAAGCTATTTACTTAAAGGCATTTTAAAATCCAAAAAAGGGAAACTTAGAACTTCTTTTTTTCAGCCGCTTAGCTTGCTTGAACTCACAGCAAACCACAAAGACAAAGGAACATTGGAGTTTATTCAGGAAGCAAAAGTGTATTATGTAAACCAAACACTGCATACACATATTGTAAAAACATCTCTTGTCTTGTTTTTATCGGAAATTTTAAAAAGTGTGATTCAAGAGGAGGAAAAAAACAACTCCTTGTTTTCTTTTTTAGAAAATTCGATTCAATGGCTTGATGTTCACGATGAAGTTGCTAATTTTCACCTCCTCTTTTTACTTCAACTCACCGACTTTTTAGGGTTCTATCCAGATATTTCTGATAGCAAACTGCCTTATTTCAATCTTTTAGAAGGTGTTTTTCAACCCGAAAGCACCAATATATACTGCATTTCTGTTCCTGATAATAGTGGGTTTAAAACACTTTTAGGCATAAAATTTGATGCTATAAAAGCTGTCAAACTAACTAAAGTGGAGCGAAAGGAAACTTTAGAAATTCTTTTATTGTACTATGAATTACACCTTCAAGGATTCAAAAAACCCAAGTCTCTCCAAGTTTTAAACCAATTATTTAACTAGCAATGCACTTAAGATACGTTTTAATACTCCTGATTTTTTCAGCAAATTTTTCTTTTGGACAACGAGCAACCATCATCGATTCAGAAACCCAAGAACCCATTCCCGGAGTCGCTTACTATAACTTTAACAAAACTAAAAGTGGCGTTTCAGATTTTGACGGAAAAATTTCTCTGGACAATTTTTCAAACAATGAAGCCATTCAATTTCAGCATACCTCTTTTGAGAAAATGACTTCTACAAAATCTCAAATTTTAAAAAACAACGGCACCGTCTTGCTCAAGCCAGGCTCGGGTCAACTTGATGAAGTTGTGCTTTCGGTTACAAAATTCAGTCAAGATAAAAAAGATATTGCTCAGTCTGTGGTAAGTATTAGTGCTGCAGATGCGCTCTTCACACAGCCACAAACCACCGCAGACCTCTTGAGCAATAGCGGTAAAATTTTTGTTCAAAAAAGTCAGCTCGGTGGCGGAAGCCCTATGATGCGCGGGTTTTCTACAAACCGTCTCTTGATGACCGTTGACGGAGTGCGTATGAATACCGCAATCTTTAGAGGCGGAAACATACAAAACATACTCTCCATAGACCCTTTTGTGGTTGAAAATACAGAAGTGATTCTCGGTCCCGGCTCTGTGGTTTATGGTAGTGATGCGGTGGGAGGTGTGATGAATTTTTATACACTAAAGCCCACATTTTCTTTTGAAGAAGGCATGTCGTTTTCCGGAAATGCCATCGCCCGATATTCTACAGCCAATGAAGAAAAAACAGGGCATATCGATTTGAATTTCGGATTCAAAGAATGGGCTTTTTTAAGCAGCATTTCCTACAATGATTTTGGCGATTTAAAAATGGGAAAACACGGTCCCGATGATTTTCTGCGAAACTTTTTCATTCAAACCATCGATGGCGAAGATATTCAAACGCCCAACCCCAATCCGCTTGTGCAGAAACCCACCGGTTATGAGCAGTTGAGTCTGGCCCAAAAAGTGCGCTATATGCCCAATGAAAAATGGGACTTTCAGTTAAACTTACTTTATTCTGAAACTTCAGATTATGCACGTTATGACCGTTTAACCCGTGTAAGAAATGGAAACCTCAGAGCTGCCGAGTGGTTTTATGGTCCCCAAAAATGGTTTTCAGGAAATCTTCAATTAGAACGCACAAGCAAAAGTCTTTTGTATGACGACTCAAAATTGATCGTTGCTTATCAACATTTTGAAGAAAGCCGTAATGACCGAGATGTGGACAGCCCGGATTTGTTCAACACCCAAGAAAAAGTAGATGCCATTTCAGCCAATTTTGATTTTACCAAAAATCTCAATCAAGTCGATTTGTTTTACGGTTTGGAATATGTACACAACAAGGTAAATTCAACCGGAAAGGTTACTAATATCGACACCAATGAAACGCAGGAAACCGCTTCCCGATATCCTGATGGTTCTACCTGGCAATCCTATGCGGCTTATGTGAATATGCTTTGGAAAATGTCGCCAAAAACCAGTTTACAGTCCGGCGTGCGTTACAGTCATTTTGACATTGATGCTACTTTCGACAATCGATTTTTTGATTTCCCTTTTGAGGAGACCGAAATCAATACCGGAAACCTCACCGGAAGCATAGGATTTAACTATCAAGCTTCAAAAATAGTGGGTTTACGAACCAATTTTTCAACTGCTTTTAGAGCACCCAACATTGACGATATAGGAAAGATTTTTGACTCAGAGCCCGGGAGCGTGGTTGTACCCAACCCCAATCTGGAAGCTGAATATTCATATACCGGCGAAGTGGGAGCCAACTTTAATTTTGACAACATCGTTAAGATAGAAGTTGCCACTTTTTACACGAAACTAGACAATGCCTTGGTGCGTCGTGATTTTAACCTGAACGGCGAAACCGAAATTGAATTTCAAGGCGAGTTAAGCAATGTACAAGCCATTCAAAACGCTTCTGATGCAAGAGTCTATGGATTTGAAGCGGCACTTCACATCAACTTTTGTGAAACCCTGAATTTACAATCAAATTATACCATTGCCAAAGGTTTTGAAGAACTGGAAAATGGAGATAAAGCATCGCTAAGACACGCTCCGCCACAATTTGGCAGCACGCATTTGGTGTGGCAAAACAACCGATTAAAAATCGATGCCTTTGCCAATTACAGCGGACAAATAAGGGCTGAAAACCTGGCGCCTTCAGAAGCTAATAAACCTGAGATTTATCCAGAAAACAGCAATGGCGATTTGTACTCTCCCGGCTGGTACACACTCAATTTGGCAACTCAGTATCAATTGACAGATGCGCTACAACTCTCTGCATCGCTTGAAAATATTTCAGACCAACGCTACAGAACCTATTCATCAGGAATAGCAGCCCCCGGCAGGAATTTTATTGCGGCGGTGAAGTACACGTTTTAAAGCTCTTAATTCTCACTAACCTCAAATTAATTAAGAGTTAGAGTGGATTTACTTTTTTACAAACTTCTGTGTTTGTGTAATACCGTATTCATTCTCTACCACAATAAAATACAAACCTGTATTGAACCCCTCAACATCTATAGCGTTTTGAGATAAACTAAAGTTATGAGTTTTAAGTAATTTACCTGTTGTGCTATATAATTTAGCAATGCAGTTTGTACAATTTTGAGTTTCAAAGATTAGATAATCTACAACTGGATTGGGATAAAATTTAAAGAAAAAAGGGCTTTTAAAGTCGGGGTTGCTTAAGGTACAATCTTCAGAATAGACAAAATTTGCCTCAATGGACCAACTTGAATAGGGAGGTTGATTTGCATTGGCAGCAACAGCATCATCTACCTCAACACACGTTAAAGGAAGTAAACATGGCTCTCCCTCAAAACTGCACATCATGAATACCTCTGTTAATATGGCATTGCTTCCGTTTTTTAGGTTTAAAGTTGTTAAGTTATACAAATTTTCAGCATTCAAAATTTCCAAATTAGGGTTGTTGCTCAAATCAAGAGATGATATTTCATTTGAAGGGACTTGCCCCATATTGCCACAATAAAGTTCTTTGAGAAGGGTGTTATTGCTCAGCTCAAGAGTCTCTAGAAAGTTGTCTGTAAGTTCTATGTACTCTAAGTTAATATTGTGAGACAGGTCTATGTTTATAAAAAAATTAAAGGAAGCTAATAGTGTTTTTAAAGCGGTGTTATTTGTCAGGTCGATTTCACTTAGCCAAGCATCATCTATACTTAGGTACTCCAACTGAAGGTTGTTGGACAAATCTAAAGATGTTAACGAATGGGAGCCATTAGCATTTAAATGTTTTAATGCAGTATTTGCAGATAAATCAATATTTGGAAGTGGGTTTGCAGCAATAATCAAGAATTCTAAATTTAGATTATTTGACAAATCAATATCTGAAAGTTGGTTTCCGGCAATATGCAAATATTCTAGGTTTAAGTTATTGATTAAATTGACAGTAGAAAGTTGATTTATACCCACATTTAATTCCTCCAAAGCAGTAAAACCTTCAATTCCGGTGAGGTCACTAATGTTTTTATTATTGATATTTAATACAATCACATTTTCAATGTCAGAAGTCAGCACTTGTCCATTTAATATACCATCGCCATCAATTCCTAAATCAATCAACGCTTGTTCAAAATTAACATCAGGTATGGCAGTGGTTTGCGCATATAGATTGTAGGTTTGCTGATTTAATAGTAGTGCTTGCAGACTGAAAACAAAAACCACAACACTAAATGTCTTAAGAGTTATAAATGTTTTCATAATTTTAATTTTTGAGTAAGTTTTTAGAATCTTGTACTTCACCATCTGCTATCAAAATCACGCTATATAAGGCAGTTGGTAAATGACTTAAATCTATATTGACTGTGTTTAGAGAAGTATCTAATATATAGTTTTCTGAATTTCCAGTGTTTTGGTTAACGACCATTACATAGGATGAGTTTGCCCCATCAGCCTGATAATTAACCGTTATTTGTGAATTTGTTGGATTGGGAGAAATACTAATTATTCTATAGGGGTTTACAGTTACCGCTATGTCATCATAATCTTTTAGTCCATCTATATCTGAAATGATTTCCAGTTTGTATTGTATTGAAAACTCTGGAGAGACAGTTAATGTACTTCCAGTTGCAATAAGGTTGCCTTCAGTATCATACCAATTATAAATCGCATCTTCATTGATGGTTTCAGCTTGTAAAGTAACACTTTCGTTTCTTTCAACCTCTTCGTCGTCTCCGGCATCTGCTACAAAACCCGGTCGAGGTTGTTTTCTTATCTCATATGTTTCTCCTCCAACTATTTGGTTTGTGGCTTTATCTCTTTGAATCACGTGGTATGTATATGTTGTTTTATCGGTTAATTCTTTAGTCAAAAAATTAAAGGTTAAATAAACAGTCCCATAATCTTGGGGTGCTAGCTGTATATCATCGAAGATCACATTGTTGCCAACGGCAATCAATTTTTTTTCATTGGTGGTTGTAATAAAATTAGCTCCGGTTTTGTTTCCAATTTCCCAACCGTTGAAAAGAATTTCGTCCATTTCAATGGTCACCTCTGCTTCATCATAAATAGGTTTTCCTGTTTCATTGCTCTCAGAAAATAGCTCTAAGCTATACGTTTTGGTTGTAGTAAATGGGTTGCTTACCGCAACTAAGCCACCAATAGTGGGTGTATTTGGTATAACATCAATAACGGTTGTATTTTTCCAAGCAATATTGTTATTATCCCTCACATTATGAGGTAAAAATTCAACTTCCGGAAAAGTCATAACGTCGTTTTCTGACTCGATGCGTGCTAAAATGCAAAAATGCCACGGATTTACATTAATACCAATGTAATCTTCAGGATTAGGAATTAACCACTCAGCTTCTAAAATAACCTCTTCACCGGGTTCAATAATTGGCAAAGTCAAGGTGGTAATGGCATCACCCATTAAAACATCATTTACAAATAAAGTCCCATTCCAATGCAAATCCCAAAAAAGGTTTGTATTGGCTTTTGCCCAATAGAGTTTTAATGAATCTTGACCAGATGAGGGGCTACATCCTTTGTTTTTAATCCGTACATACAGATAATTTGGGATAACGGGGTCATATTCAGGATTTTGATGTACCTGATTTGTTTGACCATCGTTTTGATTTCTTACCCATATATCCGGGCTATGCCACAACACATTATTTGTATGAATATTAGGTTCTTGTCCAATGTCTGCACTGCTATCTCTAAAATATAAATCGTAGCTTTTTTGACTAAAACGGTCGATAAAATAGTCGGTATCATCATTGTCAATGAATTCGTGCATACGGATTCCTTGCCCGGTAGAAAATTGATTTGTACAATCCTGACCTGTAGATGACATAAAGTTACGAATATCACTTTGAAAAAATTGATATGGGGTTTTTTGACAATCTTTAAAAAATGGAGAATTTGGATCATTAATTCTTGAGTCTGTAACATAGGTGCAACTATTGATGTTAAAATAAGCAAAAGAAGTAACACCATTAAACTTAATTGTATTTACTTCAGATTGTGTAAAACCATAATCCAATAAACCATTTTCTATTAAAATAGCTTCTGGATGATTTGCAAACCCATTATCATCTATTAAAATGTCTCTTGCTTCTAAGATTGTGTATCCAATAGTTACCAATGCTTTTGTTCCATGTTCTCTTTGCTCTTGCCTAAACTCTGGTACAGCATTAGTATCATGAATTTTATCGCCTCTAGCAACGCCACCATTAATGTCAGTAGCATTATAATCAGGATCATTTATGTTTCTTGTCACATGTTCACAAAAGTTAACTTGCCACCCAGAATGGGTATGCGATAAGCCCAATTGATGACCCATTTCGTGAACTAAAACTTGACTTAAGGGGTCACTTTTAAATTGCCATTTACCGACGCCTATGGCATTTTTAGACCTGCTAACCCCGGCAGCAGCAGAAGATCGATACAAATATACATTAATAGCATTGTCTTTATATTTGCCTATATCTTTCATGTGATTTATTAATGGTAAAATATTGGTTGATGGCCAAGTTTCGTAAATATCATTTTTATAAATTTCAAATCCATTTAGATTAAAACAAATATTGAAATTACTAAAGGCTTCATTCAAATCGTCTTGAGCCCTTAAGTAATCTTCTATTGACAATTGCGGTGGCCCAGAACCATCACTCTTGACAATATTCCAATAAAATACGTTTAAATTTTTTGATTCAAAATTAACCAAATAAGCAGGGTCAACAGACCTAGAATAAACACCCGGTTCATCAGGAATTTCAGATGGAGGTGTACCACAAAAATCATCAAAAGGTTCCTGAGCAGTTAAAATAAATCCATTAATAGTCAAAATACATGCAATGATAATATGCAAATAATTTAATGGGGGGGGGGTAAAATACTGTAAACTAAATGGTTGTGATTTTTTCATGAGGGTTGTGTTTTGATTAGCTTGAAAAATGGGCATTACTAAGATATTAAAATATTCCCAAAGTTTTGATTTTTTTTTTGATTATTAGTAGTAATATGTAACACATTCTAAGAGTTTTATCGTCTAAACTTTTTAATTTTTTGTATTTTCGCAGCCTTATAAAAAAGCATATAGAATGAGCAAAAAATTTCCTGAATATAAAGGACTTGACTTGGCCAATGTAGCCGATGAGGTATTGGATTTTTGGAAACAGGAAGACATTTTTCAGAAAAGTATTTCTACCCGTGAGGGGAAGGATCCGTTCATTTTTTTTGAAGGACCGCCGTCTGCCAATGGCTTGCCTGGTATTCACCACGTGATGGCGCGTGCCATCAAGGATATTTTTTGCCGCTACAAAACTCAAAAGGGCTTTCAGGTACAACGCAAAGCCGGATGGGATACCCACGGTCTGCCCATTGAATTGGGAGTTGAAAAAGAACTGGGCATTACCAAAGAAGACATCGGCAAGAAAATAAGTGTTGAAGACTACAATGCTGCCTGTAAAAAAGCCGTGATGCGCTACACAGATGTGTGGAATGACCTCACCGAGAAAATGGGCTACTGGGTCGATATGGACGACCCATATATCACCTATAAATCCAAGTATATGGAAACGGTGTGGTGGTTGCTCAAACAGATTTACAATAAAGATTTATTATACAAAGGCTACACCATTCAGCCTTATTCGCCAAAAGCGGGAACAGGTTTAAGCTCGCATGAGCTCAACCAGCCCGGGACTTATCAGGATGTAACAGATACTACTGTGACTGCACAGTTCAAAGTCCTCCCCCCGACCCCCTCCGAAGGAGGGGGAGTTCAGAACTCTATAAATAAGGCGTTTAACATTAGTTCCCCTCCTTTGGAGGGGTTAGGGGAGGACTTCTTTTTCCTCGCCTGGACCACCACGCCTTGGACATTGCCTTCAAATACTGCATTGACCGTTGGGCCAAAAATTGATTATGTGTTGGTGAAAACGTTTAACCAATACACTTTTGAACCCATCAATGTAGTGCTGGCAAAAGCCTTGATAAACAAGCAATTTGATAAAAAGTTTCAACCTGCTGAGACCGAAGACAAGTTAAATGATTATAAAGCCGGAGATAAAAAAATACCCTTCTTTATTGCTGCAAATTGTAAAGGAAAAGACCTAGAAGGCATTCGCTATGAGCAGTTGTTGCCTTATGCTTTGCCTCACAATAACCCTGAAAATGCTTTTCGCGTAATTCTGGGTGATTTTGTAACTATAGATGACGGTACCGGAATCGTTCATACGGCACCCACTTTTGGTGCAGATGATGCCATGGTTGCTAAACAGGCCGTTCCTGAAATACCACCATTACTGGTAAAAGATGAAAATGGAAATCTGGTTCCTCTAGTTGATTTGCAAGGGAAATTCCGTGCTGAAATGGGTGAATTTGCCGGCAAATACGTCAAAAATGAATATTATGACGACGGTCAGGCTCCTGAAAAGTCGGTGGATGTGGAAATCGCCATTAAACTCAAGGAAGAGAACAAAGCGTTTAAAGTAGAAAAATATGTACACAGCTATCCCAACTGCTGGCGTACAGACAAACCTATATTATATTACCCATTAGACTCCTGGTTTATAAAAGTCACCGACTTTAAAGACCGTATGTTTGAGTTGAACAAAAACATCAACTGGAAGCCCAAATCAACCGGTGAAGGCCGTTTTGGGAACTGGCTTGCCAATGCCAACGATTGGAACCTTTCGCGTTCGCGCTATTGGGGAATCCCTTTACCCATCTGGAGAACCGAAGATGGAAAAGAAGAATTAATAATAGGCTCTGTACAGGAGCTGAAAGCTGAAATGCAAAAGTCTGTGTCAGCAGGATTGATGCAAGAAGATATTTTTGCCAACTTTAAAGTGGGCGATCTATCTGAAGAGAATTACGATCAGGTGGATTTACATAAAAATATAGTCGATCAAATCATTTTAGTTTCTGAAAGTGGGAAACCTATGAAACGTGAAAGCGACTTGATTGACGTTTGGTTTGATAGCGGAAGTATGCCTTATGCACAATGGCATTATCCGTTTGAAAACAAAGAAAAAGTAGAAAACACTTGGCGAACTGCTGACTTCATTGCCGAAGGAGTAGATCAAACTCGTGGTTGGTTCTATACGCTGCACGCCATTGCCACAACGACATTTGACGATGTAGCCTATAAAAACGTCGTTTCAAACGGGCTGGTTTTGGATAAAAACGGACAAAAAATGTCCAAACGTCTCGGTAATGCTGCAGACCCATTTGAAACGATTGCCACGTATGGTCCGGATGCCACTCGCTGGTATATGATTAGTAATGCCAATCCCTGGGATAATTTAAAATTTGACATTGAAGGGATTGCTGAGGTGCGTCGTAAGTTTTTCGGGACGCTTTACAACACCTATAGCTTTTTCAGTTTGTATGCAAATCTGGATGATTTTGACTACTCTGAACCTGATGTGCCGTTGAATGAACGCCCGGAAATTGACCGCTGGATACTTTCAGAACTGCATACCCTTATTCAAAAAGTTGATGAATTTTACAACGATTATGAACCCACCAAAGCCACGCGAGCCATTTCAGATTTTGTTCAGGAGAATTTGAGCAACTGGTTTGTGAGATTAAGTAGAAGACGTTACTGGAAAGGTGACTATGGAAGGGACAAGATTTCGGCATACCAAACGCTTTACACGTGTTTGGTGAATGTCGCACAACTCAGTGCACCTGTGGCTCCATTTTTTATGGAGCGCTTGTATAAGGATTTGACTTCCGCTGTAGCAAAAAAAGGAGAAGAATCGGTGCATTTGGCAGATTTCCCGATTTTTGACAAAACTTTTGTTGACAAACCGCTGGAAAGCAAAATGCAGAAGGCACAAACCATCTCCTCATTGGTTTTGTCCTTACGCCAAAAGGAAAAAATAAAAGTGAGACAGCCACTCCAAAAAATAATGATTCCTGTGTTGAATAATTCAGATAAGGAAGAAATTCTCGCAGTAGCCGATTTGATAAAACACGAAGTGAATGTGAAAGAAATCGACTTGATTGATGAGGGTTCGGGGATTTTAGTTAAACAGATAAAACCCAACTTTAAAGTGCTGGGACCCCGCTTTGGTAAAGACATGAAAGTTGTAGCCATTGTTATAAATAAGTTTGATCAAAACCAAATTAAAAAAATCGAGCAAGAAGGTGAAATTTCAATTGAAATTAACGGAAAAAGTGTTACTTTGCATCACCAAGACGTAGAAATAAGTTCTCAGGATATTGAAGGGTGGCTGGTGGCCAGCAGTGGAAACTTAACCGTTGCTCTCGACATAACAATTACTGAAGAGTTGCGTTATGAAGGCATCGCCAGAGAGCTGGTAAACCGCATTCAAAATTTGAGAAAAGATTCCGGCTTTGAGGTTACAGATAAAATTGAAATTTTTATCGAAAACAACGACTTAATTGAAAAAGCCGTTAAAAAGAATGCAACGTATATAAAAACAGAAACATTAGCCAACACGCTTGAGCTTGAAGACAATGTTGAGAACGGATTGGACATTAAATTTGATGACATAGAAACCAAATTGGTTATAAAAAAAATATAAAGAATATGAGCGACGAAACTAAAACCAGGTATAGTGATGCTGAATTGGAAGAATTTAAAACCATCATCTTAGAAAAAATACGCAAGGCACAGGAACAACTTGAACTGATAAAAAGTGCTTACATGAACGATGGCGATAACGGTACAGATGATACTTCGCCCACCTTCAAAGCCTTTGAAGAGGGGAGCTCTGTGATGTCTAAAGAAGCGAATTCTCAATTGGCTATCAGGCAGGAAAAATTTATCAGGGACTTAAAAAATGCGCTTGTTCGCATTGAAAACAAAACCTATGGAATTTGCCGTGTGACTAAAAAACTCATTAGCAAAGAGCGTTTGAAGCTAGTGCCTCACGCAACATTGAGCATTGAAGCTAAAAATATGCAAGGGTAAAAAAAAGGAATTGACAAAATTTTATAGAATTAACCACAAAGAACACAAAGAAATACACAAAGCACTCAAAGAGAACTAAATTTAAAACTCAGTGAACTTAGTGCCTCCTTTGTGACCTTTGTGGTTAAATATTTTTTAACCTTTTAGTTCATTGTACTTTTAATCTCACCAAAATGACCCTAAAGCAAGCCGGACTCCTTATTTTTATCATTTTACTGATTGATCAGGTTTCAAAAATCTATATCAAAACCCATTTTATGCTGGGTGATGAAATTAGAGTTTTTGAATGGTTTCGCATTCTTTTTATTGAAAACGAAGGCATGGCTTGGGGTGCTCAAATCCCCGGCGCATATGGTAAGTTAATACTTACGCTTTTTAGACTGGTAGCCATCGTTTTTATTGGTTACTGGCTATGGGATTCTGTAAGAAAAATGATGTCACGGGTTTTGATTGTGGGTATTTCCTTTATTTTTGCCGGCGCGATGGGCAATATCATTGATTCCGTTTTTTATGGAGTTGTTTTTGACGACAGTTTTAGAAAAGTGGCAACGCTGTTTCCTGAAAGTGGCGGTTATGGAACGCTCTTTCACGGTAAGGTAGTTGATATGCTTTACTTCCCTTTATACAAAGGCTATTTACCGGAATGGCTTCCTTTTTGGGGAGGCGAATACTTCACTTTTTTTGACCCGGTTTTTAATGTGGCAGATGTAGCTATAAGTACCGGTGTTGGACTTCTCATTGTATTTAACAAAAAAGCCTTTCCCAAAGAAACGAAGGCTGAAAAGGAACTACAATCAACCTCAGAAATTAGTTCAAAGGAGCAAGATAGCTAAAGGGTTCTTTTGGAATATTTCTTAGTATAGAATACACGATCGCAATTCCAAAATAAATGATGATAAAGGTATTGCTGTAAAACAGTTTTACTCTATGTTTTGTGCCAAAAGCAAAATTGAGATATTCTACTATCAATGCATAAATAAGCAGCGGAATGCTCAAAACCAGCAAGGGGTTTTGTCGAAAGGCCATAAAAAATTCAAAATGCATCAAATGATGAATCGCCCTTTGTGAGCCACAACCGGCACAATAGAGGTCTGTAGTATATTTTAACGGACAAGGAAGAAAAAAAGAATGCTCTGTGGGATTAAATGAATGGTACAGAAAAAGCAACCCTCCCAATATAACTAAAGGAAGGGCCGCTTTTAAGAGTTTTTTAGAGTCCCATAAAAGCTCCACCTACACCAAAAATAACAATGATTAACACATACAATACAACTAATATCAACGATATTGCAGCTCCCCAAATAGAATATTTTTTTGCATCATCTGCAGCTTTTTGAGCGGCTTCATAATTGCCCTGAGCCCAAAGCGTGTTCACATTTGAAGATTTGATAATCGCAACAATGCCAAGGGGTAAACAGCATAAAACAGTACATAAAATTGCCCAAACTAAATTATTGTCAGGCGGGGTTGTGGGTTGGTTTTCCATAATTTATTATTTTTTAGTTGTAGAGCACTAATATAATAATTTTTCTAAAAGATATAGACTTCCTTGGGTGTAACACAAAAATCTAAAGGAATATCAATGGGTGATATCGATATTTCAGTTTCTTCCGGCTTGAAAAATGAAAGGCCAATTTTAACAGTGCTTTTGTTGCAAAGCGACAAGAATTTGTCATAATATCCTTTACCATAGCCCACTCTGTTTCCTAGCTTGTCATAGGCCAATAAAGGCACAAAAACCACCTCAATTTTTTTTTCAGGAAACGGAATTCCATCTTCCGGCTCGGGGATTCCCCAGTTGTTTATTTTAATTTTTGTGTTGTCTGTAAGTAAATAATGAGAGAGCGTCTCTGTTTTTGAGTTTGTTTTAGGGACGATGCAATTTTTGTCTTTTCCCTGAAGGATATGAAGCAAATACTCTGTATTGATTTCCTTTTTGCCTGTGATGGTTAAAAACAAGTGGAAATTGGTAAAATGCCATACAGGAAGTTGAAGACATTGATTAGCGATGTCAATGCTCAAGGACTCTATTTCAGTTTCAGAAAGAGCACTTCTTTTTTGAATGTAAAGTTTTCGCAATAGCGCTTTTTCCATAGTTCAGAAATTATGAGACGGTCGTCGAAATATGAAAAATAGCATCGCCCTGATGAACAATAGGCGATTCATTGACATTGATGATATAGCCATCATTGTGCGCTTTGACACGCACTCTCATTTCGCCGTAAGGGTCTGTGATTGATGCCAAAACGTCTCCTTTTTTCACAAAGTTATTGATGGGAACTTTGGTATGAAGCAGGCCGCTTTTATGGGCTCTTATCCAGGTGCTTTTTTCGATTACAACCGGCTCAGTGTTCAATACCGGAACCTTGAATTTTGAATGCAGCATTTCATGATGATCCAAAAACCGCATCACTCCCTGAACACCATATTCTATAATGTCCCGATCGCTGCTCAAGGACTTACCACCTTCAAAAAGTAAGGAAGGAATTCCCATTTTGAGGCAGGTTTGCCGATACGATTTATCGAGAATTTTTGACATCACTACAAAAGGAGCATTGAAAACTTTAGCATATTTCAAAGCAACATAGTCCTTGGGGCTCACTCTTATTTGAGCGGCATTAAACCTGCTCGCTCCGCCGGTGTGAAAATCGAGACAATAATCTGCGTGTGGCAGAATTTCTGTAGTAAAATGGTGTGCCACTCTGCTGGCTAAGGAGCCTTTTTTGGTTCCCGGAAAAACGCGATTTAAATCATGCCCATCAGGAAATTGCCTGCTCATGGATAAAAATCCAAACACATTTAAAATTGGAATACAGATGATGGTTCCCTTTTTGGGTTTGTTGATTTTTTTTGCGATGAGTTGTCTTACAATTTCAACACCATTAATTTCGTCACCGTGAATTCCGGCAGTTATTAAAACTGTGGGGCCCGGTTTTGTTGCCCTGTTGATGATGATAGGTATTTCAACATTGGTCGCTGTGTATAGCTTTGCGATGTTGAATTGTATTGTTTTGCTTTCGCCTAAAGCAATATGTTCGCCTAAAATTTCCAAATGAGATTATTTTATATACTTCGTTCAATATATCTAATGATGCTTTTTGCGACGTCTTTTCCTGTGGCGGCTTCAATACCTTCAAGCCCCGGTGACGAGTTGACTTCCAGAATTAAAGGTCCGCGGGCAGATTGCAGCATATCGACACCGGCCACGCCCAATCCCATTACCCGGGCTGCTTTGATGGCCGCATTTTCTTCTTCATCTGTGAGTTCAATGATACTTGCTGAACCTCCTCTGTGTAAATTAGAGCGAAACTCACCTTCCTTTCCCTGCCGTTTCATAGCTCCCACAACCTGACCGTCAACAATAAAAGCTCTGATATCTGCTCCGCCGGCTTCTTTGATAAATTCCTGAACGATCACACGCGCTTGTAACCCATTAAAGGCTTCCAATACAGATTCTGCAGCATTGTTTGTTTCTGCCAGTACCACGCCAAGCCCTTGTGTGCCCTCCAGTAATTTGATGATTAAGGGTGCGCCGCCCACGTGTTTGATGACATCCTCTGTATTTCTTGAGTAGTTTGTAAAAACGGTTTTCGGAAGTCCCAGACCTGCTCTGGAAAGTACTTGTAAACTCCTTAGTTTGTCTCTGGACCTAACCAAAGCCTGAGATTCTGTAGTTGTAAAAACCCGCATCATTTCAAACTGCCTCACAACGGCTGTACCATAAAATGTGACTGAAGCTCCAATTCTGGGAATAATCGCATCGGTGTCTTTGATGAGGTGTCCTTTATAATAAATACACGGATTCTTTTTTTCTATGACAATATCACATTTTGCGTGGTCAATAACCTCCACGTGATGGTGTCTTTTTTTTGCAGCTTCAACCAGTCTTTTAGTCGAATATAAATTGGGGTTTGAAGAGAGGATTTTAATATTCATTGTTTGTTTGTTGTTTGAAAGAAAGATTGGTTAAACCGGTATCTACGATAAACTTTTTGTTTAAAAATTTTCTTCCCAAAAGTACGGGAAATTTCATTTCTTCACGATCTGAAAGTGTGAGTTGAATGGTGTGTTCTTCACCAAAAAGCGTCACTGTTGTTTGAATCATATATCTAGTTTGTACAGTACCATTACTGCTTTTTACGTTTTTAATTTTGTAGTCTTTAAAGCAAAATTCTTTACCATCATAAGCAGGGTGTTCTTTATCGAGAAAGTTGCATTTCAATACCCCGGCTTCTTCTTTTACATTTTGACAATGAATGGACGAAGTGTAAGCCCCGGTATCAATTTTTACAGCAATATCAATGAGACCCAATTCAGGGAAGTCTGCTTTATCTATTCTGCCTATGGTTTGTTTCAATGGGGTTTTTATTTTGGGCGAAATATACTAATAATCTCGTTTTAAGATACAAAAAAAAGGCTGCGATTTGGCAATCATTAGATAGTTTCTTTTTTTTAATGATTACTAAAAGATTACGTATCTTTAAATGACAAGCAGATTATAATTACAGTTGTAAGGCAGTTTGTACCGATAAAACAGGATTGTTATAAAATGTAATTGTTTTTCAGTATTTTGGTTGAATAAATAGAACTACTAATTAAGTGCAGATACCACACGATGCTCCCGAGGCCTAGGGAGTTTGGCAGCGGGGGGTGGGCTAAAAAAAGCAATTTTAAAATGTCTTGTTAATATGAAAAAATATATAACCATTACGCTAGTTTTGTTTCTAACTAATTCTTGTAAAAATTCTTTTATAACTGAAGAACTAAATAATGGTGGAAATTTTAATAATTTTAGCAAAACAAGCCTTATCAATAAAGATAGAGCTTTCTTTGTTTTTTTTGATGAGGAATTAATAAATGTTAATTTACAAGTTATTATTATTTCAAAGTTCGATTATTTGCTTTTGAGGACAGACTTTGAAATAGGAGAAAAGATAAATTATATTCCAAATTCATTTCTTGAAATGAATGGTAAGTTATTTGTTTGGAATGAACCTAACAAGCCATTCAATAAAGAAATTCTAGAAGTTTTGTCTAAATTTAATAAGATAGATTCATCTATGTATAAATATGAAATGGGTTTAGGTCCTTTAGAAGATGTTCCTCTTGTTTCATCACATAATTACAGTAAAAAATATTATTATTTCTTTTGTAAAAATGATATTACTAAATTTAAAGCAATCAAAGGCAGAAGATTTCCAAAAGAAATTCCTGTATTAATTTGTGATTAAAAGTATGATTTCAATGTTATGGATTTAAACGAGGAGCTCGGCGTGAAAATCTGTGAATAGGGGAATGATTTTAAAAAAAAAGGCTGCCATTTGGCAACCCTTTGATAGTTTATTTACTTTACTGTTAAAGCCCAAAGTTGACACCCAATCCAAAGACTTCTCTAATTTGAAATCCTCTAACGGCATTGTCGTCATAGATGGCTTGAAACACCACATTGGCTGAAAGGAATTTGTTGATTTTCATCACAAGATTCATGGTATAATCAATATCCACATTTTGTGGGTCTTCCAAATAGTTTAAATACAGATTCAGGACATTTTCCATCGAGACGTTTTCTATGATGTCAAATTTTGCATAGCCAGATATAGAGGCACCAAATTCAAAGCGCATAGTCTCGTTTGCTTCCACACCAAAATATGGGTTTTCATTAAAGGCGTCAACGGCTGCTTGATCAGTACCCACATCAGTAAATTTGCTGTTCACAAAAATGAATTTTGAAGTTGCCGGTGCAATATTGACTTTTAAATTGTCAGATTTTTTCCAAAGCATACCGGGACCCACCTGTAAATAACCGGGCGACATAAAACGTGTGGTTTCAACACGGGTTACAAGATTGACATCTTCATTAAACGCATATCCTTTTGCAAACTGGGTTTTAAAATTTGCAAAAAAGGAATAAGACCATAAACTGCCTTCTTTTATTTGGTAGCCCAAAACGGAGTTCAATTCTAAACGGTCATTTGTTTTACGTTCAAATTCATCACCTTTTATTTTTGTCAACCCATAATCTCCTGTGAAACGATTGTCCCAGGAAACCTTGCCTTTTTTATAATTGACGTCATAAGTAATAGCAATATTTCCGGCTATGTTTGAAGTGCCACCGCCTGTCCATTCTGCATTAAATGCCGTCTGATTAAAAAGAAACGAAAAATTACCGGATTTTGACCATCCTTCTTTGGGCTCGTCAGTTTCTTCCTGAGCATAAACCCCAAACGACAAAGCAATAAGGAGCAATGATAGATTAAGTCTTTTCATAGTTGAATGTGTATTTTTTTTTGCAAAAATACTGTTTTCGAAAAGAATGTACAAAAGGGAGTTATTTTCTTTTAAAAAGAGGGACACTGGAGCAAGCTTCTCCATAAAACAGGCTTTTTACAATAGGTTGAAGTTTTTGCAGCAACATAACATAAGCGTTTTCCGGAACCGGTTTGTTGGAGCAACCTTTGATAATAACGGGAAGGTTTGTGTATTCAGAAAAGTCTGCTTTTTGAAGGGTTTCAGTAAACAATATAGTTTCAAGGTCTGTCAAATCTCCAACGACTACTTTACGTGCAAAAGGAGTTAAACAACTTGTGATCAATAAATAAGCCCAGCCCGGAACAATGGCATCTGTGCTGCACGTTAGGGCTACATAACTGTTTTTGTATTGAGTCCAATCGTGGTTTTTTGCGTTTTCGCGGAAATCCTTTTCCTTCAATACAATTCCTTGAAACAACCAAGTTGAGATATCAAAAACAACCCGTGTACCTTCTTGATAATAATCTTCAAGGTTTAAGGTTTTTAGTTTACTGTTGGCAACTTTGTTGATGATTTCTTCCATAAGAAGTTTGGTGACTATTTAGTTTGTTTTTAATTAAAGTTTATAGAACTGAACCGCCGAACCACTAAGACACTCAGTGCACTAAGAAACACTAAGAAATACGTAAAAAAACCTAGCTCTGAGTGGTAAAACAATAATTTTGATTTTACAGGAAATAAACAATTTCAATTTACTGATTAATTTCGAAGTTTGCTTCCTTATAACATTCCCAATTCCAGTTTTGCTTCTTCGCTCATAAGGTCTTGAGACCAGGCCGGGTCAAATGTAAGTTCGACTTCAGCATCTTTCACCATTTTTAATGAAGCCACTTTATCTTTCACTTCCTGAGGCATGCTTTCAGCCACTGGACAGTTTGGCGTTGTTAAGGTCATGATGATTTTCACTTCATAATCTTCATTGACAAACACATCATAAATGAGCCCCAATTCATAGATATCAACGGGAATTTCAGGGTCATAAATGGTTTTTAAAACTCTTACGATTTTTTCACCAAGTTCTGCGGTATCTATTTTTTCTTCAGTTTCCATAAATTTTAATTTAATTGTGACTGATAAGCAAGTGCATACATTTTTAATTGCTTGATCATTGACACCAAGCCGTTTGCCCTTGTTGGAGACAAATGTTCTTTCAGTCCTATTTCATCAATAAAATCAGTGTCTGCTTTTAAGATGTCTTCAGGGGTTTGGTTTGAAAAAACCCTAAGTAAAAGTGCAACAATTCCTTTGGTAATAATGGCGTCACTGTCTGCTGTAAATAAAACTTTGCCGTCATTAAATTCAGGGTAAACCCAAACTTTGGACTGACATCCTTTGATGAGGTAGTCCTCTTTTTTGTTTGCTTCATCAATGAGAGGTAATGATTTCCCAAGCGAAATCATATGCTCATAGCGCTGCATCCAGTCGTCAAAAAATGCAAACTCGTCAATAATTTCTTCTTGTATGTCTTTAATTTTCATTGATTCTAAGGTTTACGGTTCAATGTTTAATTAAAACGTATTTTAGTTTTCAGTAGTTTCTCTCACTTTTGTAGCGGTGAGTAACTGGCTTCTGTCGTTTTTGGAATATAATTTTAGAACACCATTTTCAATAGTGTAAGAACCTGTCGCCTCAAGGGCTTCTCCAATTTCTTTTTCAGCATCCATCTTGCCTTCACAGAACATTTTTGTACTTGCCAGTGGGCCAAAATTCAAAGCATACAAATCTATGGTGTATGTGCCAAATAGATTGTTACACTCAGTCGTAGCATTTACAGATTTATTGAGAGCGTCAAATGACAATACAAGTCCTTTTGGTGTATAGCTTTTTTCGTTTACTGTATTGATGGTGTAGTTTCCGTTTAATTGCACGTTACTGGCGGTGTTGATTACCTTTTGGGTTTCATCACAAGAGGTCGTTAAAAATAATATTGAACAGACTAAAATTGAAAATAATGATTTCATAACTGGGTTGTTGTTTTAAGTTAGCATTTGTTTTGCTTTTTTTATTGCTTCTACAAGAACATCAATTTCGTGAAATGTATTGTAAAAAGCAAATGAAGCCCTTACCGTTCCCGGTATTTTGTAAAAATCCATAATGGGCTGTGCACAATGGTGACCCGTGCGTACGGCTATACCCAGTTTGTCAATTATTGTGCCAACGTCATAAGGATGTATATCTTCTATGTTAAATGAAATCACCGAAGTCTTATTTGCTGAAGTTCCATAAATTCTTAGTCCTTCAATTTCGAGTAATTTTTCTGTAGCATAGTGCAACAGTTGATTTTCATAATTTGCAATGGCTTCGAAACCAATAGCATTTAAATAGTCAAGTGCTACACCAAAGGCTATTCCGTCTGCAATGTTTGGTGTGCCTGCTTCAAATTTATGGGGCAGCTCTGCATACGTTGTTTTCTCAAAAGTAACTTCTTTAATCATTTCACCGCCTCCTTGATATGGGGGTAATTTAGCAAGCCAGGCTTCTTTTCCGTATAAAATCCCCACCCCTGTGGGGCCGCACATTTTATGGGCAGAACAGGTGTAAAAATCTGCATTGAGTGCTTGCAAATCGGGTTTGATGTGTGCACACGCTTGGGCACCGTCAATCAAAACAGCAGCACCCACTTTGTGTGCTTTTTCAATGATTTCTTCAATGGGGTTTATGGTGCCCAGTGCATTTGAAATATGATTGACAAAAACAAGCTTTGTTTTGTTTGATAAAAGGTTAATATATTCAACGAGCTCAAGCTCCCCTTCATCATTCATCGGAAGTACCTTAAGCACAGCACCGGTTTCTTCACAAACCATTTGCCACGGAACGATATTTGAGTGGTGTTCAAGGGCTGAAACGATGAGTTCATCGCCTTCCTGTAAAATAGACCTGAAACCTGATGCAACGATATTAATCGCATGCGTGGTTCCTGAAGTAAAAATAACTTCTCTCGTTTTTTTTATGTTAAAATGGGCTCTAATTTTCTCTCTTGCTTGCTCATAAGCATCGGTGGCTTCCTGCGAAAGGCTGTGAACGCCACGGTGTATGTTTGCATTGTAATTTGAATAGTAGTCAACCAAAGAATCAATAACCACCTGTGGTTTTTGAGAGGTCGCAGCATTGTCGAGATATACCAAGGGATAGCCATTGACTTTTCTGGAAAGAATGGGAAAGTCTTTTCTTATTTTTTCTACATCAAATGCGATGCTTTTACTATCCGTATTCATACTAGTTTTTTAATTTTATGGAAAAGAGCAGTATTATAGGTTAAAACCTAAGTTCACGCCAATTTTTTTAGCAATGAGCTTAGTGATGCGTGCTTTCAATTCGTGTATTTTCACGCTATCCATCACGTTACTGGCAAAAGCATACATCAATAAGGCTTGTGCTTCCTTTTTTCTGATTCCTCTTGTCTGAAGATAAAACATCGCTTCTTCATCCAGCTGACCAATGGTGCAGCCGTGTGAACATTTTACATCGTCTGCAAAAATCTCAAGCTGTGGTTTTGAATTGATGGTGGCCTTATCATCAATGAGTATGTTGTTGTTTTGCTGAAAAGCATCGGTTTTCTGAGCTTCTTTCTCAACGATAATTCTTCCGTTGAAGACACCTGTAGAGTTGTCGGCAAAAATACCTTTGTAATCCTGATGGCTTTCACAGTTTGGCTCGATGTGGTTTACAAGGGTGCTGTGGTCAACGTGTTGTTTGTCTTCAATAATGGTGATTCCCTTTAAAGTGGAATTGATGCGTTCGCCTTTTTGATAAAAACTCAAATTGTTGCGAATTAATTTTCCGCCAAAAGAAAAGGTATGAACACTCACATTGCTTCCATCTTTTTGTGAAATGAAAGTGTTGTCAATCAACGAGGCTGAATGAATGTCGTTTTGTACTTTATAATAGTCAACAGAGCTGTTTTTGTCTGCGAATATTTCGGTAACTACATTTGTAAATACCGGATTTTCAGTTAAGCTTTGATGACGCTCTATGATTTGAACGTGCGCATTTTCTTCGGCTACAATTAAATTTCTGGGTTGTAAGAATAGTGCGGCTTCATTTCCGGTCGCAAAGTTGATAATTTCAATAGGTTTTTCAACTTCACGGTGTTTTGGGATGAAAATATAAGCTCCTTCTTTCGCGAAAGCGGTATTTAAAGAGGTAAGACTGTCATCTTTTGCTACTTTATTAAAATAGTTTTCAATCACCGCTTTGTACTTAGGCTTGCTCAACGCCGAAGACATCAAGCAAACGTCCACTTTGTCGTGTGTGGTTTCAGAAAGGAACGAGTTGTAAACGCCGTCTATAAACACGATTTTATAGGTGTCGATTTCGTGTAAAAAATATTTTTTGACTTCCTTAAACTCTACAGTGTTTTCCTTTTTAGGGAAAATACAGTAGTCTTCTTTTGTAATTGCATTTAACGAAGTGTACTTCCAAGCTTCCTCCTTTTTTGTGGGAAATCCTGAATTTTCAAAAGTCTTTATCGCTTTGTTTCGAATCTCATGAATATGAGAATCTGCATCGATATAGTCTTCAAATGCAAGGTAAGAGGATACTAATTTATCTTTTAAACTCATTTTGGTTTCTTGTTTCTCGTTTCTCGTTTCTGGTTTTAAACCATCACTTAAACTTGATTCCTTTAAAATCTTTTTTATTTAAATAATTCATAAATGAAGCAATTTTTTTGCTCAATACTTCATAATCATTTGTCATTATTTTTAAGAACTCTTCGTTTATAAAACCGTTGTCATAAACTCGATATAACTGTGATCTTGTTTCACCTGCAGAACCTTTTGCTACTGATAGAAACTGTCTAAACTCTATATTTCCATCTCTTTCAAAACCTTATGCAATATTGTCCATTACAGACCCAGATGAATCTTTAATCTGGGCTTTCAATTTAAAATCTGACTTTAGATTTGTTGTTTCACAAATCACTATTATTTCTTTTGCAAGCCTCCTGGCTTCTTGCCAAATTTCTAAATCTTCAAATCTTTTTATGGTAGCCATAAATAAATCTTTTAATAAAATCAACCAGAAACTTGAAACAAAAAACCTGAAACCCTAAACAGCTTTCGCTTCTTCTTTAATCCAATCATAGCCGCGTTCTTCCAGTTCATAAGCGAGCTCTTTTGTGCCGGTTTTTACGATTTTCCCGTCCATAAGCACGTGTACAAAATCAGGAACTATGTGGTCAAGAAGTCTTTGGTAATGCGTGATGACAACGATTGCGTTTTTCTCACTTTTCAATTTGTTTACACCGTTTGCTACGACTCTCAAAGCATCAATATCCAAACCTGAATCTGTTTCATCGAGGATGGCCAGTTTTGGGTCAAGCATTGCCAATTGAAAAATTTCATTTCGCTTTTTCTCACCACCTGAAAAGCCTTCGTTTAACGAACGGGAAAGAAACTTTCTATCCATTTCAAACATTTCTGCTTTTTCCCTGATCATTTTCAGCATTTCATTGGCAGGCATATCTTCGAGACCTTTTGCTTTTCGGTTTTCGTTGATGGCTGTTTTGATGAAATTGGTTACAGAAACACCCGGTATTTCAACAGGATATTGGAAGGACATGAAAATACCTTTGTGTGCTCGCTCTTCAGGAGCGAGTTCAGCAATATCTTCAGTTTCAAAGTATATATTTCCCTGAGTAACATCAAATTCTTCTTTTCCTGCAATGACAGAGGCGAGTGTGCTTTTTCCGGAACCATTTGGTCCCATAATAGCGTGTACCTCACCTGCTTTAACCTCGAGGTTAATGCCTTTTAAAATATCGGTTTCTTCTACACCTGCGTGTAAATTTTTGATTTGTAACATTGTTTTTTATTCTAGTTTTACATCGGGTTGTGAAGGCCTGTTACTTACCGTTACAATTTCTTTAATTGTGACGATTTCATCCCAACCTTCTTCACCTTCTTCTTTTTTGTTTATAATACCTTTTATAACGACGGGAACCATATCAAATTCATCGGTTTTGATTGGGTTTACCTTTTCTGCCAGCTCTTTTGCCTTGTCGTCTATCTTTACTCCGTAAATAAAATCAGAACCTTTAAGAACTGCAGCATCATCTAGATAAATAAAGTCTGCTTTGATTTCCTGAGCTTCTGCTGAAGACTCCTCGTTGTTTTTACAACTTGTAAAAGCAACCAATAAACTAAATACAATAAAAACTTTTTTCATTTGGTTTTATAATTAGGTGGTTTTCTTATCCTACTGAGCCCTCGAGGCTGATTTCTAATAATTTTTGAGCTTCCACGGCAAACTCCATCGGTAGTTTATTGAGCACCTCTTTACTGAATCCGTTTACGATGAGAGCAATAGCTTTCTCCGTATCAATTCCACGCTGATTGCAATAAAAAATCTGGTCTTCCCCAATTTTTGAGGTCGTTGCTTCGTGCTCGATTTTTGCTGTTTTATTTTTTGCTTCAATGTACGGGAAGGTGTGGGCGCCACACTTATTTCCCATCAATAAGGAATCACATTGTGAAAAGTTGCGGGCGTTTTCAGCACGCGGGCTTATTTGCACCAAGCCTCTGTATGAGTTTTGCGATTGTCCCGCTGAAATACCTTTGGAAATGATGGTACTTCGGGTGTTTTTACCAAGATGAATCATTTTGGTTCCGGTGTCTGCCTGCTGGAAATTGTTTGTAACGGCGATGGAGTAAAACTCGCCAATGGAATTATCGCCTTTGAGTACACAACTTGGATATTTCCAGGTAACGGCACTTCCAGTTTCTACTTGCGTCCAGGAGATTTTGGCGTTTTTTTCACAAAGCCCTCTTTTGGTTACAAAATTATAAACGCCGCCTTTGCCTTCTTTGTTTCCGGGATACCAGTTTTGAACGGTTGAGTATTTGATTTCGGCATTGTCTAAAGCTATGAGTTCCACGACTGCTGCGTGCAATTGGTTTTCATCGCGTGAAGGTGCGGTACAGCCTTCCAAATAACTCACATAGCTTCCTTCATCAGCAATGACGAGGGTTCTCTCAAATTGCCCTGTGCCGGCTTGATTGATTCTAAAATAGGTCGAAAGCTCCATAGGACATCTCACGCCTTTTGGGATGTAACAAAAAGAACCATCACTAAACACAGCCGAATTCAGGGCTGCATAAAAATTATCACGTTGTGGCACAACAGTACCGAGGTATTTTTTTACCAGTTCAGGATGTTCTTTAATGGCTTCTGAAATGGAACAGAAAATAATTCCTTTTTCAGCCAATGTTTTTTTGAAAGTGGTTGCCACAGAAACCGAATCCATCACAATATCAACAGCCACACCGGCAAGCATTTTTTGCTCGTCAATGGAAATCCCTAATTTCTTAAAGGTATCTAAGAGTTCAGGATCTACCTCATCAAGGCTGTCATATTTTGGTTTTGAGTTGGGTGCCGAGTAATAGGAAATCGCCTGAAAGTCTGGTTTTTGGTAATGCACGTTGGCCCATTCAGGCTCAATCATTTCTTTCCAGTATTTAAAGGATTCCAACCGCCACTTGGTCATCCACTCGGGTTCTTCTTTCTTTTTGGAAATGGCTATAACTACTTCTTCATTAAGACCTATAGGAAAGGTATCAGACTTGATGTCTGTGTAAAAACCATACTTATATTCTTTGGTTTCCAGTTCTTTCTGTAAGTCGTCTTCGGTATATTTTGACATAATTTTTTTCTTTTTAGCTTAAAGCGAAAAACTCTCTCCACAACCACAAGTGCGATTAGCGTTTGGGTTATTGAAAACAAAGCCTTTTCCGTTAAGGCCGCCACTGAACTCAAGAGTGGTACCCACAAGGTATAAGAAGCTTTTTTTATCAATGATGATTTTCACAGCATTGTCTTCAAAAATTTTATCTTCCTCACGTGATGATTTGTCAAATTTCAATTCATAAGACAAACCGGAGCAACCACCACTTTTTACGCCCACTCTCACAAAGTCGTTTGTGACATTAAAACCTTCTTCAGCCATAAGCTGAGAGATTTTGGTTTTTGCAGTATCGCTTACTTTAATCATTTTAAGTAGATTTGTTCTAAATAGAGGTACAAATATACAAATAATCTAACGTCTTATTGTGTTAGATAAATTATAAAATTAGATGGGAGTATAGTGTTTACTAATAGTTAAACTCTGAACCTTTGGGAATAAAATTTAGTTTGGATTTTGAAAATCAGGATTGTTGATAAATCCGGGTTCTGAAAGGGATAGTAGAAAAGCTTTGAGGTCTGCTTTGTCTTCTTCAGAAAGTTGAACGCCTCCTTGTGCAACGGCTTTCATAAGGGGGTCTATGGTTTCAGAAAAAACAAGCCCTTCACTATAGTGATTGATAACCTCATCGATTGTGGCAAATCGGCCATCGTGCATATAGGGTGCGGTAAAGGCAAGATTTCTCAAAGAAGGCGCTTTAAATTTTCCGTTGTCACGCGGGTCGCCGGTGACATTACCCAGTCCCAAATCTGTAAACGATTCATCAAGCCCGTTGTTGTGAAAGGTGTTGTCTGTCCAGAGTGGATTGAAAGGATTCCCGTGGCAATGAAAGCAGTCTCCCAATTCTTCAGACATAAAAACATTGATACCGTTAAGCTCTTGAGGGGTTAAAATATTTTCTCCCATAAGATGCCTGTCAAACCTTGAATTTCCTGAAATGAGGGTTCGCAGAAACTGCGCAATCGCTTTTGAGACTAGAACAGAATCAATGGTTGCTCCATCAAAAGCTTCTTTAAAAAGTTGTGGGTATTCACTGTGATTTTTTAAACTTGCTTCGGCTTGAGGCCAGGTGTTGTTCATTTCGATGGGGTTGGTGACCGGCTCGAAGATTTGTTCTTCGAGTGTAGTAGCACTCCCATCCCAATTAAATTTTTGATTGAAGTTCCAGGCGAGATTTTGTAGGGGCATAGAGTTTCTAAATCCTGCTATGCCGTCAATTCCCAAACTAAATTGTCGTGGGTCTGAAAAGGCATTTTGCGGACGGTGGCAATCTGCACAAGCTTGTGTGCCATTACCGGAAAGGATGGGGTCAAAAAACAATTTCCTGCCTAAAGCAACTCCTTCTACTGTTTGTGGATTGTTTGCCGGAATTACAGGAGCAATCAGGTTTTGTGCAAATATCTCCGGAATATCAAGATCAAGAGGTGTTGCAATATATTTATCATCATCACTATTTGAACAAGATATAAAAAGCAGTGCGCAGAGGAAACAATATGTTAGCTTTTTGTACAAAATATAAATTTATTCAATGGAAGCACTAAATACAGTTGCGGCATTTTGTTGCATTAATTTTTGGGCCTGATAATTTGGCATAAGTTGCGTGTTTAAAACATTAAAGTCCCAAGTGTTTGGATTTCTGAACCATTCAGCAATATTCATTTGAATGTTGATTGTTGAATCTTCAGAAATTGTAAGGGTATTGGGTAGGTTAAACACAACAAAGTTTTGTTCAAAAACACCTTCACTTACCTTGGCAGTTCCATTGTGAAAGTTGAAAGGAGCCGGCTCGGTATTTACATTATATTGCCCGTCCATTTGTAAGAAATGATAGCCCCCACCAAGCATTTGGGGCCAATTCCAGGAAACGGCATTTAAGTCTGCATAAGCGCCATCCTGGTTGTCTTCTTCATTAAAACCATACACAAAGGAAAGGGTGTAGTCTCCTTCGGGGACAGTCATATCAGTATTTAGATTTAGTGTTTGAGAGTTTGATAAATCAACTAAATGGTATGGACTCAACGAAAAAGAATCGCCATTTGCGTTTGTTAAAACCAAACGGGATACTAAATAGCGAAGTCTGGAAATAGTAAGTTCCTGATTCATCTCGTTCACATAGACTGTGGTTGATAAATTTAAAGAGGTCACGGTGAACTCATCAAAAATTTGTGAAAACCGTAAGTCAACAGCAACATCTGCCGGGGTGTTATTATCATCGTCACTGCCACACGCAATGAAAATGAAGGAGAGCACAAGTAAAAGGGATGATTTTTTCATAGGGGGAAATTATTTAAGCTTAATGATTAAAACGTCTTTTGACCCTTGATTATTGGGTATATCAAAATCATTGCTTTCTGTGCTTCCGGCAAGGATAATATTTCCTGTTGATGATAAGAGGCTTGCATTACCAAAATCCAACCTGCTACCGCCATAATTCTTTTCTAAAATCATATTTCCGGAAGCGTCGGTCATTACAAGCCAAAAATCACTTAGCCCATAGTTATTGCTGGCATCCTGGTCGTTACTTCTGGATGTTCCAAAAACAATAAGATTTCCATCGAGTTTTTCAATGATATTTCTCCCAGTGTCAAACTGTGAGCCTCCATAGGATTTTTGCCAAAGCAAATCTCCGTTATCATTGATTTTAACCAACCAAGTGTCTGCATTTCCTTTTGGGTTTGAAACTTGCTGGTCTGAACTTCGGGTGTCACCCAAAATTAAATAATTGCCATCTTGAGTTTTGGAAATTGAATAGGCAATTTCAATGCCAGAGCCTCCATAATTTTTTTGCCAAACTAAATTTCCGGAAGCATCGACTCTCACCACCCAAAAATCATAACTCCCTCTTGGATTTGTAATGTCAAAATCTTCACTTTCAGAATTTCCAACTAATATAAAACCGCCATCTGATGTTTGAATAACATCATAAGCCCTGTCGTTATTTAAGCCACCAAAATAAGCATTCCACTGTTCTACTCCGGAAGCGTTGGTTTTTATTCCCCAAAATTCGCCCACACCATGCCGATTTCCGGATTTGTTTGTGTTTTGTTGCTGTGAAGCCCTGCCCTCAAAGTCCATATAGCCGGCAAGAAAATAACCACCATCTGAAGTTTGAATCACAGATTGACCTTGATCAATTCCGCTAAATCCATAGCTTTTTTCCCACTGCATGTTTCCGGAGGCGTCTAGCTTTAGCAGCCAGAAGTCATAAAAGCCATTGTTTTGAGAAACATCACCGTCATTACTTCTTGTATAGCCAATAACAGCAAAGCCACCTTCATTGGTATTGATGATTCTTGTTGCACGATCATCTGCAGATCCTCCATAGGTTTTACTCCATTGGAGTTCGCCATCGGGATCAGTTTTAAAAACCCAAAAATCAGCATCGGTGCTTGTTTTGTCTGAAATGTCACCATCATTACTCAAAGTGAAACCCAAAACTGCATATCCACCATCTGGAGTTTCAATGATTGAATTGGCATCGTCTTCCAGAGATCCTCCAAAGGTTTTTGCCCATTCTATTTCGCCTGTAAAGGCTGCAGGAGGAGTATCGTCTGTTGTAATGGAGTCATCATCACTTTTACAAGAAAATAATAGTATTGAAAAGCAAAGAAGAACAGTTTTTAAAAGGGTTTTATGGGGCAAAAACATACTTATTTAATAATTAATTTTTTAGTGGTAGTAGCATTTATAATTACAAAATACATTCCCGGGTTAAGTGTGCTAATATCAATGGTTCTTTTAGTTGTGTTGTTGTTTTCAATTGATAATACTTGCTGTCCCAATGTATTGATTACTTGAATTTTTTCAATGGGCGTATTTTGAGACTGAATCGTTACATAGTGATTTGCTGGGTTTGGAAACAAGCTAAGGGTTTCTTGTTCTAAAGATTCCGTCGATAAAAAGTTGGGATCTTTAACCAGAAAGAAACCTCTGTTAATATCGCTTATTACGATGTTTCCGCTGGCAAAGTAGGGATAAAGACTCCAGGCACCATCAAAGCCAACATCGTTTGAGGAGGGATAGGTGTCAAAAAAACCAACCTCAGTCATATTTTGATTTTCAATATCAGAAACATCAATAACACGCAATCCGGCTGTGTAGTTTGCCAGGTAATAATTATCTCCTCTTACATAACCGTTATGGTCGATTGCTGCAGTGGGGCCAATATAATCAAAAGATTGAGATGGATTGTCTAAATCTGTAAAGTCAAAAACGATTGTTCTCGTGTTAAACCCAAAATTCAATTCATCAATTTCATCTCCCAAAAGAAAGAATCGTTGATCTTCTGTAAACCACCCTTGGTGAGAGTAAGCCACATTAGTATAAGATACAGAACTGATAAATTGCACACTATTTTTATTGGTTACATCAAGAATGACAATTTCATTTTCGTTGCTGCCAATGTATAATTCTTTACCCACGTGGTCTTGATCAGGCCCTGTATAGATGACTACTTGTGCATCATGGGTATAATCATCTGCACTGTATCCCGAAACAAAAGTAGGGTTTGTTGGATCTTGAATGTTCACAATGTAAGGGCCACCACTAAACTGTTGAGTTCCCACGGCATAGGCAAATCCATTTTCTTCATTAATGACAATGTTATGAGCTCTACCAAAACCGTCAAAATGAGCGTCGTGACTGAATACTTGAGGTGGATTATTCACACTCCGTAATCGAGTTAAATCAAAAACCTGCATGCCATGTCCTGAAGCTTCACTTACAATGAACACGTGGTTGTTATATACTTTTGCATCACGCCATGTGCTGTTGTCTGTATGGGTGGGAAGTTTTCCCAGGTAAACAGGATTTACAGGGTCTGAAATATCTATAAAAGCGGTACTGTCACCTAAACACATAATTGCATATTCAGTTCCGGTATCAGGGTCTGTCCACCCCCAGGAATCATTGCCTCGGTCTGCGCCGAAAACATTTAAATCAAAATGGGCCTGTAAATCATATCCTTCACAAGGATAGGGACCGGCAAAACCATTAACACAAGGGGTTTGGGCAAAAATAAAACCACAGCTTAAAAGTAGTAGGGGGAGTAAATTAATTTTCACGATTTAGATTTTTTTATTAATAAGTTTACAATACTACAATTTTTTCAAATGAAATCTGCCCATACAATTGTTAAAATACTCTTACTACAGCTTGATTTTAATGATTGATAACATCTTCTAATACTATTTTCTAAATAAACTGTAATTTTGCAGGATAAAGAATAACTATGTCTAAAGAGAATTCAAAACCTAAAAAAGATATTGCCAGTTTGGGCGAATTTGGTCTTATTGATCATCTCACCAAAGATTTCAAAATAACACACACATCAACCATAAAAGGCGTGGGTGATGATGCTGCCGTTTTGTACGAAAAAGACAAATACCAGGTGGTCACTACAGACTTGCTCATTGAAGGTGTGCATTTTGATTTGAGCTATATGCCGCTTAAACACCTGGGCTACAAAGCCGTGGTGGTGAACCTCTCTGACGTGTATGCCATGAATGCTGAAGCAAAACAGATTACAGTTTCCATTGCGCTTTCTAACCGATTTCCGCTGGAAGCTGTTGAAGAATTGTATGCCGGAATCAAAACAGCAGCAAAAATTTATAACATTGACGTGGTGGGGGGTGACACAACCTCTTCAACCCGCGGGCTGATTATAAGCATTACCGCTATTGGTTACGCTGAAAAAGAGGATTTGATTTACCGCAGCGGTGCCAATGAAAATGATTTACTAGTGGTAACCGGTGATCTGGGTGCTGCCTATCTTGGACTTCAGGTTTTGGAAAGAGAAAAACAAGTGTTTCAGGTAAACCCCAATAACCAACCCGATTTATCTCCTTATACCTATTTAATAGAACGCCAATTAAAACCGGAAGCCCGAAAAGACATCAAAGAACTTTTAAAAGCGTTGGACGTAAAACCGACCTCGATGATTGATATTAGTGACGGTCTTTCTTCTGAAGTGCTCCACCTTTGCAAAAATTCATCTGTAGGGTGTAATTTGTATGAAGAAAAAATACCTTTAGACCAACAGGTTATTTCAACGAGTGAAGAATTTAAACTGGACAGTACAACAATCGCACTAAATGGCGGTGAAGATTATGAATTGCTTTTTACCATTTCTACTGAAGATTTTCCAAAAATAAAAGGAAATCCACATCTAACGGTGATTGGTCATATGACCCATAAAAAGGAAGGCGCGCATTTAATTACACGGGCAAATACAAAAATCCCTCTAAAAGCAAGAGGGTGGAGTTCTTTTCAGGAAACTTGAGAGTAACTGGCTCTTCTCAACTTTTTCTGAATAAAAGATGAAAGACAGGCGTTGATCTCTTTCATTTTTGGGGTTAAAACTTCAAGATAACCTTGCGCATTTTCTGTTACTTCGTGGCCGCAACAGCTACATCGGTATTCAGAAATGACATTGTTGATTCGATTCGTTTCTTTGTAGTTGTGCCCAATCATTGAGCATACAATAGTTCCGAGTGATGAGGTTGCTTTGGGGGTAGCTTTTTGCATGAGTCGGAGTTTTTAAATTAGTTAACATAAAAGTAGTAAAATATATTAAAAAACCGATAAAATGTATAATTATTCGATGAAATGCATAAAATTTGATAATTCAATCCTGTTTTCAATGGTGCTCATATGGCCTCCATCCAAGGCATAAAAGCTACATTTACAGTAAGCGGCAAGGTTTTTAATTTCATCAAAAGGCATTATGGGATCTTTTGTACCGGCGATAATGATTTTTGATTTTGAAAATCGCTTTAGAATATTGGTCCTGTCTTTTCTGATTTTCATACCCTCCAATGCCGCTATAATTCCTTGAACAGGCATTTCCATAGCCGTTTGTTTCATTTCCTGAATTGCTGTTGCAAACTTCTCCCTGTTTTCTTCAGCAAACAAATTGGTGATTGCCATACTTAAAAAGGCTTCTTTGTGTTTTTTTACTAAAGCAACCGTTCGGTCGCGATTTGTTTTTCTTTCGGGCGAGTCTTCTTTTGGAGTGGAGTTCATAAGGACGATGCCGAAGCAGATTTCAGGATACCTTTCGGCGAAAGCCATTGCCACATAACCGCCCAGGGAATGACCTATTATTTTTACTTCTTTGATTTTTTCTTGTCTCAAAACAGCTTCAACGATCTCTGCCATCATTTCCATCGTGTGAATATAGCCCATGCAATCACTTTTTCCATGACCGGGCAAATCAATAGTGATGACGGTCTGGCTTTTTGATAATTCAGATATAAAGGGGTCCCACATGGTTTGGTTTTCCAGAAAGCCGTGGAGCAACACCAGAGCTTTTCCGGTTCCTTGAAGCCTGTAATTAAACGTTGAGGATTTAAATTCCAAAGTCATGATGTCTGCAGGAATGTTGTTTTACTCACCTCTAACCACTTAATTCTATTTACTGTTCATCTCATCAGTTCCTCAATCTCCTCAGCTTCAATCGGGATGTTGCGCATTAGGTTGAAAGGTTCGCCTTTTTCCTGAATGACCACATCATCTTCCAAACGGATTCCGAATCCTTCTGCAGGAATATAGATTCCGGGTTCTACAGTAAAGACCATATTGGGTTTTATGGGTTCCCAAAGGATGCCATAATCGTGTGTATCCAAACCAATATGATGGGAAGTGCCGTGCATAAAGTATTTTTTATATGCGGGCCAGTCTGGGTTTTCATTTTGTACATCGGCTTTGTCTAAAAGTCCCAAACCGAGCAGTTCTGAAGTCATTATTTTGCCCACTTCTACGTGGTATTCTTTCCAAAGCGCTCCCGGAACAAGTAATTTTGTAGCTTCATTTTTTACCCTGTTAACTGCATTGTATACCTCTTTTTGCCGCTTGGTAAATTTCCCTGAAACAGGAATGGTGCGGCTCATATCGCTCGCGTAGTTGGCATATTCTGCACCCACATCCAGCAAAATTAAATCACCGGCTTTGCATTCCTGATTGTTTTCAATGTAATGCAACACATTGGCATTGTTGCCGCTGGCAATAATTGGGGTATAAGCAAACCCTCGTGAACGGTTGTTTAAAAACTCGTGCATAAACTCAGCTTCCAGATTGTATTCCATCACGCCGGGTTTTACAAAATTCAAAATTCTGCGGAAGCCTTTTTCAGTGATATCACAAGCTTTTTGCATCAAGTCCAGTTCGATGGGGTCTTTAATACTCCGTAAACGCTGAAGTATTGGATTGCTTTTTGCCCAGCTGTGTGCGGGGAATTTTTGTTTGGTTTTGGCAATAAAGCGGTCTTCGCGGGTTTGGGTTTCTACAGATTGGCGGTAATGCTCGTTGGTGTTGAAATAGATGGTTTCAGCTTGTGTCATCAGTTCAAAAAACACTTTGTCAAACTCCTGAAGCCAATAGACGGTTTTGATTCCGCTTACTTCAAAAGCACGTTCTTTGGTGAGTTTTTCACCTTCCCAAACCGCAATGTGGTCATTGGTTTCCTTCAGGAAAAGCACTTCCCGATTTTTAGGGTCAGGGGCATCAGGGAATAGAACCAAAATACTTTCTTCCTGGTCCACACCACTCAAATACAGGATGTCACGTGCCTGTTGAAACGGCATAGTGCTGTCTGCGCTTATGGGATAGATATCGTTTGAATTAAAAACCGCCAGACTTTTAGGCTTCATTTGCGCCATAAAGTTTTTTCGGTTGTTGATGTAGAGGTCGTTGTTGATTGTTTCGTATTTCATACCAATCCCCGCACTTGATGCGGGGTCTCGTTTTTAAGTGTTCAAATTTCAGTTTCCTTCTTTCCGCTTAAAGCGAAAAAAACAAAGTTACACAATGCGAAGGGAAAAGAGAAGAACAGACTCAATTTTCTATTTCAGGAATTTTCACTTGTAATTTTACCACCTTAAAATTCTGTAAAATCATCATACATTTTTAATTTAATTCTTTAATAGTTATGATTATTTTAGAATTAAGTTAGTTTTTTGATGTGTTTTTAAAATTCTTTTTCCGCTTTACGCGAAAAAAACAAGTTACACAAAGCGATGGAATCAAAAAACAGAACCTTGCCTAAATCTAAAAAATTAATTTTGAAACAATCCCTTAAATGTTTACTTTCCACTTTCTAAAAAATCAACAAAATGAAATCTACACTCTCCTTGTTCTCCGCCATTTTCTTTTTTACGTTTTCCTTTGCACAACCTGCGGCTACCACTGCTGCTGAAATGCAAAATGCACTTTTACAAAAAGAAAACCTGACCAAAAACTCTTTGATTAAAAACATATCCTTTACCAACATTGGTCCTTCAGTAATGAGTGGTCGTGTGGTCGATTTGGATGCAAACCCGGCGGATCCCACCGAGTTTTATGTAGCTTATGCCAGCGGCGGACTCTGGCACACCAACAACAACGGCACCAGTTTTACGCCTGTTATGGACAATGCGCCCACTCAAAATTTAGGTGATATCGCCGTGGACTGGAAAAATGGCACTATCTGGGTTGGAACAGGCGAGAATAATTCGTCTCGCTCTTCGTATGCAGGGATAGGCATTTTAAAATCAACTGATAAGGGTGAGACCTGGCAAAATATGGGCTTGGAAGACTCCCATCACACGGGTCGCATCATCATCAACCCCAACAAGCCCGATGAGGTGTTGGTCGCTGTTGCCGGCCATTTGTATTCGACAAACGAGATGAGAGGCGTTTATAAAACAATGGATGGCGGGAAATCCTGGAACAAAACACTTTTTGTAAATAATGAAACCGGAATTATCGATCTAGAAGCAGACCCAAATAATTTTAATGTGCTCTATGCCACCTCCTGGCAACGTGACCGAAAAGCCTGGCATTTTCAAGGCAATGGTGAAGGCTCAGCCATTTATAAAAGTACCGATGCCGGGAATACTTGGACAAAAATTTCGGTAGAAGGGAGTGGTTTTCCCACAGGAAATGGTGTGGGACGCATCGGGTTAGCTGTATATGATGCCAATACTGTTTATGCATTTCACGACAATCAGGGCCTTAGACCCAAAGGAAAAGACTCACAAGCGGAAGGCATTCTCACCAAAGACGATTTTAAAGATATGACCGTTTCCCAATTTTTGGCATTGGAAAATGGCACACTCAATCGGTTTTTACGAGAAAACAATTTTCAGGAAAAATACCGCGCTGAAAATGTGAAACAAATGGTACAAGGCGGTACTGTAAAGCCTGCCGATTTAGCCGCTTATCTGGAAGATGCCAATGCGATGTTGTTTGACACTCCTGTTATTGGTGCCGAAATATACAAAACCACCGATGGCGGGAAAACCTGGAAGAAAACCCATGACGATTTCTTGGATGATATTTATTATTCTTATGGGTATTATTTTGGGGAAATTCGCGTGCAGCGAAACAACCCTGATGCCATTTATATTTTTGGCGTGCCCATTTTAAAATCCAAAGATGGTGGAAAAACCTTTACCTCTATGGATGCGCCCAATGTGCATGTTGACCATCACGCACTCTGGTTAAACCCCAACAAACCGGGCCATTTAATTAACGGAAACGATGGCGGTGTCAATATCACTTATGACGATGGTGAAAACTGGCTTAAAGCCAATTCAACCCCTGTGATGCAGGTGTATGCTTTGCAGGTTGACAAACAAAAGCCCTATAATGTCTATGCCGGTTCGCAGGACAACGGGGTTTGGGTGGGACCCAGTAACTATAACTATTCCACCCGTTGGCAGAATACGGGTGATTATCCCTATAAAGAAATTATGGGTGGCGACGGGATGTATATCGAAGTGGATGAACGAAATCCGGATATTGTTTATACCGGTTTTCAATTTGGAAATTATTTCCGGCTTGACCGGGAAGCAGAAAAAACCACCTACATCCAACCCAAACACGAGCTAGGCGAATCGCCTTATCGTTTCAACTGGCAAACTCCTATTTTGTTGTCAAAACACAATCAGGATATCCTGTATTATGGGGCAAATAAGTTGATGCGTTCTATGAATCAAGGAGATGATTATACCGCCATTTCGCCCGATTTAACCAAAGGCGGAAAAAAGGGAAATGTAGCTTATGGTACTTTGACGTCCATTGATGAATCACCGTTTCAGTTTGGCTTGTTGTATGCCGGAAGCGATGATGGCTTGTTGCACATCACACACAATGGTGGTGGAAGCTGGGAAAAGATTTCAAACAGCTTTCCACAAGATTTATGGGTATCGCGGGTGATTGCTTCACAGCACAAAAAGGAACGCGTGTATGTTACTTTGAACGGCTACCGCTGGGATGATTTTAAGCCTTATGTGTATGTGAGTGAGGATTATGGAAAAACCTGGAAAAATAGCAACGGTAATTTGCCTTTGTCACCGGTGAACGTCATCAGGGAAGACCCCGCTAATGAAAACATTCTCTATTTGGGAACTGATAACAGTGCGTATGTTAGCCTTAACAGAGGCGAAAGCTGGGAGCGATTTTCTGCCAATTTGCCAAATGTGGCGGTACACGATTTACGCATTCAAGCAGAGGCAAAAGATTTGGTTTTAGGCACCCACGGTCGCTCGATTTATAAAACAAACATAGCGATGCTGCAGGAAATGACTCCATCAAAATTGAATGAACCCCTCATCGTTTTTGAGGTAGAGAAAGTGCGTCATTCATCGCGTTGGGGCAGTAGCTGGAGCAGCTGGCGCGAACCGTTTGAACCTGCAACCACCGTTTCTTTTTATGCCGCCAATCCCGGAAACGCAACGATTACCGTAAAAACGGCCAAAGGTGCCACACTTTACAGCAAAACTATGCAAGCGGAAAAAGGATTTCAAAGCTATACATACGATTTAACAATCACTGAAAACGGGAGAAACGCCCACTTGAAAGAAAACAAAGAAGCCAAAATAGATAAAAGTTCAAATGGGAAGTACTATTTGCCCAAGGGGACTTATACTGTGGAGTTGAATTTAAACGGGGTTAAAAAGTTGAGGGAGTTGGTGGTTGAGTAGCCACTTTATAACCATTCTAAATAATAAACATTAACGCTTTGTTATATTGCTTTGAACCCTTAAGGTTCGTATTTTTGTAATCCTTATTGCTAAATATCTTCAAATGAGCGGATTTATAAAATCATCCATCGCTAAAAAAGTGGCGATGGCTTTGTCCGGCCTTTTTTTGGTCATCTTTCTTGCACAGCATTTCTTTATTAATTTCACTTCGGTTTTTAGTGCAGACACCTTCAATGAAATTTCACACTTTATGGGAACCAATTCCGTGGTGCAATATGTGGCGCAACCCATCCTTATTTTTGGGGTGTTGTTTCACTTTATTATGGGGTTTGTACTCGAAATCCAAAACAGAAATGCACGTGCGGTATCTTATGCAAAATACAACGGCGGTGCCAATGCTTCCTGGATGTCGCGCAATATGATCTACAGCGGTGGTTTTATTTTGATTTTCCTTGTGATTCACTTTATAGATTTTTGGGTGCCCGAAATCAATATCAAGTTTATTGAAGGTGATATGAGCGGTCTCGATGCTGCCGGAAACTACCGTTACTATGACCACGTGGTTCACGCCTTTGAACCGCTTTGGAGAACGGCCTTGTATGTGGTGGGGTTTGTTTTTCTGGCCTTGCACCTTTTGCATGGCTTTCAGTCGTCCTTTCAGTCGGTTGGATTTAACAACAAATATTCAAAAGCCTTAAAAGGGTGTACCACCGCTTATGCCATCATCATTCCGCTTGGATTTATATTCATTGCGTTGTATCACCATTTAAATCAATAATCGTCTTATGGCAACTTTAGATTCAAAAATTCCCGAAGGGTCAATTTCAGAAAAATGGACCCATCATAAAAATAAAATCAATTTGGTGAATCCCGCCAACAAGCGTAACATTGACGTGATTGTTGTGGGAACCGGACTTGCCGGAGGTTCTGCTGCTGCAACTTTAGCAGAGCTGGGTTATAACGTAAAAGCATTTTGCTTCCAGGATTCTCCACGTCGTGCACACTCTATTGCCGCTCAAGGCGGAATCAATGCCGCAAAGAATTATCAGGGCGATGGCGACTCAACACACCGTCTTTTTTATGATACCGTAAAAGGGGGTGACTACCGCTCTCGCGAAGCAAACGTCTATCGTCTGGCCGAAGTTTCTGCCAATATAATTGACCAATGTGTGGCGCAAGGTGTTCCTTTTGCCCGTGAATACGGCGGATTGCTGGACAATCGCTCTTTTGGAGGTGTTTTGGTCTCCAGAACCTTTTATGCCAAAGGACAAACCGGACAGCAACTTTTATTGGGTGCTTATTCTGCGATGAACCGCCAGATAGGCCGCGGAAAAATAAAAATGTACAACCGTCACGAGATGCTCGATGTGGTGGTCGTTGACGGAAAAGCCCGTGGAATCATCGCCAGAAACCTGATTACCGGCGAAATTGAAAGACATTCGGCTCACGCAGTAGTGCTCGGAACAGGTGGTTACGGAAACGTATTCTTCCTTTCTACAAATGCAATGGGAAGTAATGTGACCGCAGCCTGGAAAATACACAAGAAAGGCGCTTTTTTTGCCAATCCGTGTTATACTCAAATTCACCCTACCTGTATTCCAGTTTCCGGAGACCATCAGTCAAAATTGACGTTGATGTCTGAATCTTTACGAAACGACGGTAGAATCTGGGTGCCTGCAAAACTGGAAGACGCTAAAGCCATTAGAGAAGGAAAATTAAAACCTACCGAATTAAAAGAAGAAGACAGAGATTACTATTTGGAAAGAAGATATCCTTCTTTCGGAAACTTGGTGCCTCGTGATGTGGCTTCCAGAGCTGCCAAAGAGCGTTGTGATGCCGGATTTGGTGTCAATAAAACAGGTGAGGCCGTTTATTTGGATTTCGCTGCAGCGATAGAACGTTATGGAAAAATAGAAGCCAGAGTCAAACACTTGGATGAAAATGACGCAAAGCTGGTCAAGAAATTAGGAACTGAAGTGGTTGCCAATAAATATGGAAACCTCTTTCAGATGTATGAAAAAATTGTGGATCAGAACCCGTATGAAACCCCTATGATGATTTATCCTGCTGTGCATTACACGATGGGAGGTATTTGGGTAGATTACAATTTGATGACGACTATTGAAGGCTGTTATTGCATTGGAGAAGCCAACTTCTCTGACCACGGTGCAAACAGACTTGGCGCATCTGCATTGATGCAGGGACTGGCCGATGGGTATTTTGTGTTGCCATACACCATTGGTGATTATCTTGCAAAAGACATCCGCACCGGTAAAATCTCAACTGATTTACCCGAGTTTGAAGCAGCCGAAAACAATGTGCGCTCACAAATAGAACACTTGATGAACAGCAAAGGTTCTAAAACTGTTGACTATTTCCACAAACGTTTGGGTAAAATTATGTGGGACAAAGTGGGAATGGCCAGAAACGTTCAGGGATTGAATGAAGCCATTACAGAAATTGCCGCGTTACGTGACGAGTTTTACAAAGACGTAAGGGTACCCGGCACCGCAGACGGACTAAACCAAGAGCTTGAAAAAGCAATGCGAGTTGCAGATTTTCTGGAACTAGGAGAGCTTTTCGCGAAGGATGCACTGCACAGAAATGAATCTTGTGGAGGTCACTTTAGAGAAGAGTACCAAACCGAAGATGGTGAAGCCCTAAGAGATGATGAAAACTTCGCTTATGTCGCTGCCTGGGAATACAAAGGAAAACCCAGTGAGGCGGTTTTGCATAAGGAGGAGTTACAGTTTGATAATGTGAAATTGGTTACCAGAAGTTATAAATAAGATTTGAGACCTGAGAAGTTAGTTTAGACTCACCTCTCACCTCTCACCATTAATGTCTAAAATTATGAATTTAACCTTAAAAATATGGCGTCAAAATGATGCTGACACAAAAGGAAAAATAGTTGATTATAAAGTCAATGATGTTTCACCAGATATGTCTTTCCTGGATATGCTCGATATGCTCAATGAGCAATTGAACAACAAAGGGGAAGAGCCGGTTGCATTTGACCACGATTGTCGTGAGGGTATTTGCGGGTCTTGCTCATTGCAGATTAATGGTGAGCCTCACGGCCCTGACCGTTTGATTACTACCTGCCAGTTGCACATGCGTACCTTTAAAGATGGGGATACTATTTTTATTGAGCCTTTTAGAGCCAAAGCATTTCCGGTAATTAAGGATTTGGTTGTGGATAGAAGTTCGTTTGATCGCATACAGCATGCCGGTGGATTTATTTCAGTAAATACATCGGGAAATACCATTGATGCCAATGCCATTCCGGTCAACAAACACGATGCCGATACTGCATTTGATGCAGCAACTTGTATTGGTTGTGGGGCGTGTGTGGCGGCTTGTAAAAATGCCTCGGCGATGTTGTTTGTTTCGGCTAAGGTATCTCAGTTTGCTTTGTTACCACAAGGAAGAATAGAAGCAACTGACCGAGTCTTGAATATGGTGCGTCAAATGGACGAGGAAGGATTTGGAAACTGTACCAACACCGGTGCTTGTGAGATTGAATGTCCTAAAGGAATTTCACTAGAGAATATTGCCCGTATGAACAGGGAGTATTTGAGTGCAAGCTTGAAGGGGTAAATTATAAAAGTATATAAAAGCAAAAAGCACACAAATTGCAGTAATAAATTTGTGTGCTTTTGAATTTAAATCAGAATATGATTTTATGAATAAAAAAATTATTTATCTATTTGTTATCTTATCAATTGCAATAGGCTCAATAATAATTTATTTGTTTACAAAAAAAGTGATAGAAATTACTAGTGGGAATCCTGCTGATTATTACATAAAAGATGAATATTCAGGTATTGTAATAAATAAATTTATTGACAAAGAACAACACGATTATAGAACAGTTGTTATAAAACAAGAAGATAATGAACACACTGTTATTTTTAGTTTCGTAATGGGTGGATTGTATGAATTTATTGAGAAAGGGGATACTTTGTCAAAGAAATCAGGGACTCTTGATTTGCAATTAAAAAGGAAAGATTTGGACACACTTATAACAATGCAAATTTATGATCGATCAAAAAAAGTAAAGTAGCTTAATAGTTTTTACTTTTAAAAAATACTTAAAAACAAAAAGCGCCAGTGTTCTGAAACGAGTTCAGAACGTGGCGCTTTAATTATTTTATCTCTTTACCGTCTTTATCAAAAAAGTGGTATTCGAGATAGGTGTAAGCATCTCTTGGTTGAATTTTCACCCATTTTTTATGTTCTAAAAACCATTTAGAACGTATCGATGGAAAGCCTTTTATTAAGAAGGCTGCTATAAAAGGATGTGTGTTTAAGGTTATCTTTTTATAGTCTTTTTTCAATAATCTTTTTAAATCTGCATTAATCCTGTCGATAATTAAAATGGGAGCTTCTATTTCTCCGGCTTCGCCGTTGGGGTCGAGCTCTCGGGTTTTAATATTCATTTCAGGTCTAACGCGTTGTCGTGTAATTTGGATCAATCCAAATTTACTTGGCGGCAAAATTTTGTGTTTTGCCCTGTCATCTTTCATTTCATCACGCAAGTGATTGAACAGTTGCTTTCTGTGGTTGGGGTTTGACATGTCGATAAAATCGACAACGATAATCCCTCCCATATCGCGTAAGCGGAGTTGGCGTGCCAGCTCTGTTGCTGCGATTATATTGACTTCAAGTGCTGTGGCTTCCTGGCTGTCTGATTTGTTTGAGCGGTTACCGCTGTTTACATCGACTACGTGAAGGGCTTCTGTGTGTTCTATCACCAGATAAGCGCCTTTACTTCCTGAAACCGTGCGACCAAAAGACGTTTTTATTTGTCTTTCGATACCAAACTTTTCAAAGATTGGTACTTTTGAGTCATACAACTTAACGATTGATTCCTTTTGTGGTGCAACTTCGTGCACATAATCTTTAATTTTTAAGTAAAGCACTTCATCATCAATATAAATGGAAGTGAATGAATCGCTGAGTAAATCTCTAATGAGGGAGATTCCTCTGTTCATTTCACTCATCACTTTTGACGGGTGATGTGCATTTTGTAGCTTTTTACACATTGCAGACCAACGGTCAAGCAAGTTTTGTAAATCTTTGTCCAGTTCTGCTACTTTTTTACCCTCTGCTACGGTTCTAATAATCACACCAAAACCTTTAGGCTTGATGCTTTGTACCAATCGTTTTAAACGGTCTTTTTCTTCTTTTGATTCTATTTTTTGTGAAATAGAAACTCGGTCTGAAAAAGGAACCAAAACGATGTATCTCCCGGCCAGTGACAACTCAGAACTTATTCTGGGTCCTTTAGTGGAGATGGGTTCTTTTACTATTTGAACCAAAATGGATTGATTTGATTTAATGGCTTCGTTTATCTTGCCATTTTTATCAATATCTTTCTCAAATGGGAAATTCTTTAAAGAGTAATCTTTAAGTTTACCTGTGCTTACAAGTTTTGTGAATTTTAATAGGGAAGGGAGTTGTGGACCTAAATCCTGATAATGCAAGAATCCGTCTTTTTCGTATCCCACATTAACAAATGCGGCATTCAGACCCGGAACAGTTTTGCGTGTTTTGGCGATAAACACATCACCAACTGCAAATTCGCTGTCGTCTTCTTCCTTATGTAATTCAATTAGTTTTCCATCTTTAAGAAGGGCAAAATCAACTTCTGAGGAACTGGATCTGATAAATAATTCGTAGTTCACTCTTCGTAATTTATATCCGCCCCGTTAATGCTTCTTTAAAATCGAAGTCTTATTCAGGACAGATGGATTAAACAATATTTCTCACAGGTTTCTCACCTTTTTGAGGCGAGAATAGTACCCGGTGAAACCTTAAGGTGACTTTATACACTTTACCCAAAAGTGCTCCAGTCAATAAAATTTCTTTTTCAAAGAACGTTGTGCTTTTTTAAAAGAAAAAAGTAGTTAGAAACTACTTTTTCTTTTTATGGCGATTAGCGCGGCTTCTTTTCTTGCGCTTATGGGTTGCTACCTTGTGTCTTTTTCTTTTTTTACCACTTGGCATAGTGTTTCTTTTTTTAAGTTATTAATTATTTAACAACAACATTTTCCTTAACGCCTTCAACAAAAACTTTTGCAGGTTTAAACGCAGGGATGTTGTGTGCAGGTATTTTGATAGTTGTGTTTTTTGAAATGTTACGTCCGGTTTTTTCTGCTCTCGTTTTAATGATGAAACTTCCAAAACCTCTAAGGTAAACATTGTCTCCACCTTCTAAAGAGTTTTTTACTTCTTCCATGAAACTTTCTACAGTTGCTTGAACATCTCCTTTTTCCATTCCTAGCTTTTCTGAAATCTTAGCTACGATATCTGCTTTTGTCATTCTAAAATATTTTAGGGATTAAAATTAATTTTTTTACAAGACCGCAAATATAAGGATTTTAAAATCAACAAAACAACCCTAAGCCATTAAAAAATAAACAGATATGTGTTTTTTTTAAAATTGTTGTCCCTGTTTGTAGATTACTTTTAAAAACAATTAAAAATGTTGAAATTCAATTACTTATAATTAAACGGTTTTTTAAAAGTGACTGAAATGAATGATGTTAAAAGCCCATTTTAAAATGGGCTTTTAACCAAAATGTTTACCACTTATTTATTTCAACCAGTTTTTGATAGCAACTTCCTTAGCAATTATTGTTGAAAGATTATCGATAGCAACACGCTCCTGTTTCATAGAATCTCGATGTCTTATAGTTACCGTGTTATCTAAAATGGTGTCGTGATCTACAGTGATGCAAAAAGGAGTTCCAACTGCATCCTGGCGACGGTAACGTTTACCGATGGCGTCCTTTTCATCATAAGCTACTTGAAAATCCCATTGCAAATCTTCAATGATTTTTTGGGCAATTTCGGGTAAACCGTCTTTTTTAACCAAAGGTAAAACGGCTGCTTTTGTGGGAGCTAAGACCGAGGGAATTTTTAAAACAATGCGCGTGCTTCCATCTTCAAGGGTTTCTTCTTCCAAAGCACTACTGAAAACGGCCAAAAACATCCGGTCTAAACCAATAGAGGTTTCTATGACATAAGGCACATAGCTTTTGTTCAATTCCGGGTCAAAAAATTGTAGCTTCTTGCCTGAAAACTCTTCGTGGGCTTTCAAATCAAAGTCTGTGCGTGAGTGGATGCCTTCCAGTTCCTTAAATCCAAAAGGGAAATCAAATTCAATATCAGTCGCTGCATTTGCATAGTGTGCCAGTTTTTCATGGTCGTGGAAGCGGTAGTTTTCTTTACCTAAGCCCAATGATATATGCCAGTTATAACGCATATCTTTCCAGTACTCATACCACTTCATTTCGTCGCCGGGGCGAACGAAGTATTGCATCTCCATTTGTTCAAATTCACGCATCCTGAAAATAAATTGACGGGCAACGATTTCATTTCTAAATGCTTTACCGGTTTGGGCGATTCCAAAGGGCACTTTCATTCTTCCGGTTTTCTGGACGTTTAGGAAATTGACAAAAATTCCTTGAGCCGTTTCAGGGCGCAGGTATAAATCGGTTGCTTTGTCTGCTGAGGCGCCCAGTTTGGTGCCAAACATCAGGTTGAATTGCTTGACCTCTGTCCAGTTTCTTGAGCCGGTGTCGGGGTCTGCAATTTCAAGTTCTTCAATAAGCGCTTTTACATCTGCGAGGTCTTCATTTCCTAGAGACCTTGCCATGCGCTCAATGATTTCTTTTTGTTGGGTTTTGTATCTTATGACACGTTCGTTTGTAGTGACAAACTGTGCTTCGTCAAAACTTTCGCCAAAGCGTTTGCGCGCTTTTTCAATTTCTTTTTCGGCTTTTTGATGTAACTTTTCAGCATAATCTTCTATGAGTACATCTGCTCGGTAGCGTTTTTTGGAATCTTTGTTGTCAATAAGCGGGTCATTGAAGGCATCAACGTGACCGGAAGCTTTCCAGGTAGTGGGATGCATTAAAATAGCGGCGTCGAGACCCACGATGTTTTGATGCATTTGCACCATGCTTTTCCACCAGTATTGACGAATGTTGTTTTTGAGCAGGACTCCGTTTTGTGCATAGTCATACACGGCATTGAGCCCGTCATAGATTTCACTGGAGCCAAATATGAAACCATATTCCTTGGCATGTGAAACAACTCTCTTGAAATGTTCTTCTTTGTTTATCATATGGCAAAAATAAAAAAAACCACTACGAAAAAAGCCGAAGTGGTTTTTATTTTATTTTTAAATATTTTAAAACTCTTCTTTTGTGATTGTGATAAGCCACTCTATATTATTTGGTGCCGTAGAATACTCTATTTCTTCTCCGTTTAAATATAAGTTATAGTGTCTGTACTCAGGATAGTTAGCACTGTCTCTTAACATTATAGTGTCAATTATTTCTGTGTTCATATATTTCAAATAAAGATATATTTTATTTACCCATTGGCTACCGTGATCAGGTTCTTCTCCACTTTCCCACCCAAACATATAATCAATACAAGGGCCAAAGTAGGGTTCTTGTCCTAAAGATTCTTTCAATCTTTTTTCTAAGACTAACCATTCTATAGATCCCCCGGCATATTCCCCGTTAAATTCATACTCTTGAAAGCTGCTTATTTCACCTTCTTCAAAAGGAGTACCGTCAGATTTTTTTAAGTCAATATATAAATTTAAAACTCCCGGATAGTTCTCGCTAATGTCATCACCTTTTTTACTACACGCAATGGCTATTATGCTTGCTAATACAATCAACATCAAATTTTTCATAATCTTATTTTTTAATGATTAAACGTTTTGTTATGGTCTTTCCGGCAGAAGATGTTAAACTGACAAAATAAATACCGGGGTTAAATTCTTCCGTATTGATGGTATAATCTGTTTCTTTGAGGTTGTTTTGAGTATATAATATTTGTCCGGAAACATTAATAACGTATAAATTATATAAATCATCTCCAGAAATAATCACTGTAACACTGTTTTCTGCCGGATTTGGATACATAATAATATCTTGCATTGCAATTTCAAATGCTTTATTTTCTATTTCTCCCCTTGGGGCCCAACATTGCGGGGCGGGCGGAGGCGGATCACCATGGGTGATAATTTTATTGCCATAACCAGAAGAACCGCTACAATATTCTACTTCTACTGAGAGGTAGGATTGATTAGAGATATGTGGTAGTATTTTTGCAGTTACTGTATTGGTGTATTGCCCAGAAATAATTTGAATATTTGCTTGTTCTATCCAGTAATAATTTGCTCCCGAAATAAACGGAGTTGAATAGGTGTAAGTTTCATTAGGGCATCCGCTATCATAGCCGTTAACCACAAAAGAGGAACTACTTTTCACATTAAAATAGGCAGGGCGGTTGCCACAGTTGGGCAATACAGAGATTGTGCCCCCTGAACTGTGGGTGGCTTGTACCGAGATACTGTTTCCGTATGGTGGTAAACTGGTTATGAACATTGATGAAGGTACTTGCCAGTCATATACTGTAACCCCGGGCAATGAAGTTGCCAAATATGTAGCGGAAGCTCCTGCACACAACCTATCAGGACCTGTTATAGCAAACGCAGGATATGAAATTGCCATCAAATTTTTATAAAATGTCATTTTTGCTACCTGCATAGGGGTAAAATAAGAGAAGCAACTTTCACTACTATAACTCATTATGTTATTTGTATTGGGAGTCCAATAATCTCCCCAATTATCTTGCCCGCCTAAAATAGTGTTATAATTACATGTGCCAGGATACAAGTAAGATACTCTGCCATTGAAGCGAATTGCGGGGTCAGCCGCTGTATCACAAAGAAAATCTCCATTTACTTCACATTTTTTCTCTCCAAAAGTACTAACGCATAAAATTCCCTGGGTTTTGCTTCGGCTTACAGCTTCTTGGTAACAATCCCCACAATCTTCATTTTTGTCTGCAGAACGACTTCTTCCTGGTTCATGCGTATGGTAAAGACCTAAAGCATGTCCAATTTCATGAGCTAAAGCTGTTGCATTATCACCTACAACTGCACACGAAAAAGCTCTCGGACCTAATAGTTGACCAAGCGAGGCACCTCTCCATGGTAAATTTGCTGCACCTCCCCAATTTTCAGGTGCCGGACTAATCACAACATGTACATTTAGTACATTTGCTATTTTATTATTAAGAGTATAATCATCAAAATATTGACCTCCATTATTTGCATAATTACTATTATTAATAAAACTGATATCGCAGAGCAAATAAAAAACAAAATTGGTATTGTTGGCAAATAGATTATTTAATCCGTTAATCATTTGATATGCCTGAGAGGTATTGATATTGCCTGAGCCATTGTTGTTTCTATATACCCATAGCTTTATGGGTATGTATGTTTTCCCGGGCTCTGCTGCTGCCCGGCTTATGTCATGGGGGTTCTCAATACCTAAATATTCGAAATATCCTTCAGGAACAGAAATGTTTTCTTCCAAAATGATATCAATCAACTTGTCGTTATTGGCATAAGTAAAATCATATAGATAACTGTCCGAATCAGCTTTAGTACCGCATTGGTATGAATCTTCTTGAGATTGTGCCTGACCGCTAAATGGAGACAAAGACAAGAACAGTACTAAAAGTAATACTATATTGCGGGGGGGGGGGCAGCAGAAGCTACAGAAAAAGTTTCTCATTTTTTATTATTTGGCGGGTAATTACTA
>JBBDIQ010000034.1:0-106112 GCA_040880345.1 Flavobacteriaceae bacterium | reverse complement strand
TAAGGGCAATACTTGCCTCTGCATCAAACGTACAAATGTGCTCATCTGAAACAAAGTCCTGAGAAACGACGGCTTCTTCTGTGTATGCAACCAAGCCTTTGTAGTGACCATTTGCGGCTTCTTTTATGACTCTTTTTACTTCGTCAAAAGAAGCGCCTTTTTGAATACGAACGGTTAAATCGACGACAGAAACATTTGCTGTAGGAACTCTAAACGCCATTCCCGTGAGTTTTCCATCCAGTGCAGGGATGACTTTGGTCACAGCTTTTGCAGCTCCGGTTGACGCCGGAATGATATTGAGAAGCGCACTTCTACCACCTCTGAAATCTTTTCGCGAAGGTCCGTCAACAGTCAATTGTGTTGCTGTGGTGGCGTGCACTGTGGTCATCAATCCTTCCTCGATTCCAAAAGCATCATGGATAATTTTAGCAATGGGTGCCAGACAGTTTGTAGTACAGGAAGCGTTTGAAACAATAGTGTCTGAAGCCTTTGCTTCTTTATGGTTTACACCCATTACAAACATAGGTGCATCTTTTGAAGGGGCAGAAATAACTACTTTTTTAGCTCCGGCATTTATGTGTTTCTGTGCATCTGCTTTTAAAGTAAAAAATCCGGTGCACTCAATAATGGTGTGAGCATCAACTTCATTCCACTTTAAGTTTTCAGGGTCGCGCTCTGCGGTAACTCTGATGGTTTTTCCGTTAACAAGAAGGTGTCCGTCTTTCGTGGAAACGTCACCGTCAAACCTTCCGTGAACGGAATCATATTTTAATAAATAAGCCAGATGTTCCACATCCAGCAAGTCATTGACAGCAACCACCTCAACATCTTCACGCTGTGCTGCGATTCTAAAAACCAATCTACCAATACGGCCAAAGCCGTTTATTCCAATTTTAATCATAATTTATTTTTAATTTATATTGATGTAATGTCTGCTACTCTTAGCAGCTCTAAATCTATTTTTTGTTTTTTCTTAATGGCTTCTTCAAAGGGAACTTGCACCATTTTGTCATTTTGAGTGCCAATCATAATATCCCGCTTTCCATCCATAAGGGCATCAACAGCGGCAACTCCCATTCTACTGGCAAGCACTCGGTCATAACAGCTAGGGGAACCACCTCTTTGAATGTGTCCCAAAACAGTTACCCGCACATCATAACCTTCTAAATTATCTGTAATAAAGTCTGCAAGGCCAAAAATATTTTTTCCTATCTGATCCCCTTCAGAAACGACAATGATGCTGGAAGTTTTACCTGATTTTTTGCTGCGTTTTAGAGATTCAATCAGACGGTCCTTACCCATATCTTCTTCGGGTATCAATATTTCTTCGGCACCGGCACCTATACCCGCATTGAGTGCAATGTGCCCGGCATCCCTTCCCATGACTTCCACGAGAAAAAGACGGTTATGTGAGTTTGCTGTGTCTCTTATTTTATCAATGGCTTCGACAACCGTATTGAGAGCAGTATCATACCCAATCGTGTTGTCTGTGCCTGAAATATCGTTATCTATCGTTCCGGGAATTCCCACAATGGGAAAGTCAAATTCATTGATAAAAACAGATGCGCCGGTAAAGGATCCATCTCCTCCAATAACCACCAAAGCATCTATTTGATTTTCTTTTAAGTGGTCAAAAGCCTTTTGACGACCTTCTTTGAGGAAAAAATCCTTAGAACGAGCCGATTTTAAAACCGTTCCTCCGCGATTGATGATGTTTTTAACGCTTCGTGCGTCAAGTGATTTGAAATCGCCTTCCACAAGGCCCTGGAAACCCCTAAAAACACCTACAGATTCTAAATTGTTATAAGCACACGATCGAACCACGGCTCTGATTGCGGCATTCATTCCCGGGGCATCACCTCCACTGGTAAGTACCGCGATTTTTCGAAGATTTTTTGTCATGAATGTAAAGTTAATTTAATAAACTGATTCCTGCAAAAAGTTATGCAAACTCTAACGTTTTCGGTTGATAAGATTTTTTTAAAATACTCATTCTATCCTGTTTTTTGAAGAAATCTCTCTTAAGGAACCAAACTTTTTAGTCAAAATGAGGAATCCCGTAAAATAATCTCATCGCGTCCTTTTAGGTTTGTATCCATAAACATTTTGAGTATGCCAAACTTTTATTTATCCGGTGAATTAAGCCATTATTTTGAATTTGAAATTCATCAAGAAGCTTGTCTTTATTTGCCCGATGAAAGTAGCAGGAAGTTTTATGGTTTTTTCAAAACTTCTCAAGAAGCCCTGGACGAAATTTCAAAAAAAACAACAAATGTAAACGGATGTTTTTGGTGCTGTAATTCCATTCATCAAGGTCGAATTCCCTTTGTAGATCATAAAAGTAAAACTCTCAAGTGAGACACTTGAGAGCCTCAAGCACCCGGATTGATACTGGGGATTTCTTTTCGGGTGAACCGTGAGGGGCTTTTGTCACAATTAAAAACTCATTGACTCCCTTTTTTTGTATTTTTACATTTCAACCAATTATAAAACTAAAATAAATGATTGAATTACTACGCGAACAGTTTGGGCATTTATTTGAAGAGGAATTGCTTGAAGAAATTAAAAAAATTGGTGTTTTAAAAGAAATCAAAGAAGGTGAATTGCTCATGGATATTGGCAATTATGTCACCGCTATGCCGCTTTTAATCTCGGGTGCCATAAAGGTGCTGCGTGAAGATGAAGACGGTGATGAGCTGCTTTTGTATTTTCTCGAAAGAGGTCACACCTGTGCCATGACTCTAAGCTGTTGTCTGGGCCAAAAGAAAAGTGAAATAAGAGCTGTCGCTGAAACAGACACCATACTGATTATGATTCCTGTCCAGAAAATGGAAGAATGGACCTCCAAATACAAGAGCTGGCGCAATTTTGTATTCAACAGTTATCAAAACCGATTGGATGAAATGCTCGAAACCATTGACAACATCGCCTTTAAAAATATGGATGAGCGGTTATGGAACTACCTACAGGAAAAAGTGAGAATAGGTAAAAGCACAAACATCTCTAAAACCCATCAGGAAATAGCCTATGACCTGCACACCAGTAGAGTGGTTATTTCCCGTTTGCTGAAAACACTTGAAAACAAAGGAAAAATAAAACTTCAGCGCAATGTTATTGAAGTAATAATCAAAAAAGCTTTGTGACTTTTGTTGCTTACAAATATTTTTAACTGCCTAGTTTTGTGTTCTAATCCAAAATTGAAATGGAGTTAATAGAAATTTTAGGATATTTAGGGGCACTGCTCATTGGGGTCGTGCTTGGCTTGATTGGAGGGGGTGGCTCCATACTTACCGTTCCGGTATTTGTATATATTTTTGCCATCAACCCAATTACTGCAACGGCATACTCCCTTTTTGTGGTGGGAGTATCTGCCTTGGTGGGGGCACTTCAAAATATAAGAAAAGGATTGGTAGACTTTAAAACGGCCATTGTTTTTTCCATTCCGGCATTTATTGCAGTATATATAACGAGGCGGTTTATCGTTCCGGCAATTCCTGAAACACTTTTCAACATTGGCGAATTTACAATGACAAAAGATATTGGGGTCATGGTGTTTTTTGCACTCATTATGCTGGCTGCCGCTTACTCGATGATTTTTAATAAACGCCCCGAACCGGAAGCTGGTGCAGTGATTCAATACAATTATCCGCTCATTGTTGTTGAGGGTTTTGTAATAGGAATTCTAACAGGAATCGTGGGCGCCGGTGGCGGATTTTTAATTATTCCCGCTCTGGTACTACTCGCAAAACTACCCATGAAGATGGCGGTTGCCACTTCCTTACTTATCATTGCCATCAAATCGCTCATTGGTTTTATTGGTGATGTGGAAACGATGGCGATGGATTGGAATTTCCTTTTAAGCTTTACGCTCTTATCTGTTTTTGGTATCTTTGTGGGGGTATGGCTCAATCGGTTTATTGACGGTAAAAAACTCAAAAAAGTGTTTGGATGGTTTGTATTGGTGATGGCGATCTATATTTTGGTAAAGGAGTTTGTGGGTATGTAACTTTGATTACTTACTTGTATCTTTAAAGGATGTATTTTTGTGCTTTGATGAAATAAAATAGTAACAATTAAAATTGAGATTCCTCCCCAAGACAACTTGGGGACGGGAATGTGAAATATGAAAAACGAAGGAAAAAACAACAACGAGATTCCCTCTTTTGAGGGAATAGAGCAGATTTATACCGGCTGCCTGGCGCAAGGTGCTTATTATATTCACAGCAAAGGCGAAGCCGTAATTATTGACCCACTACGCGAGGTACAACCTTATATTGACAAAGCGGCCAAAGACCATGTCAAAATCAAATACATACTGGAAACCCATTTTCACGCCGACTTCGTGAGTGGTCACGTCACACTTTCTAAAAAAACAGGAGCACCCATTGTCTATGGTCCCACAGCCAATCCGTCGTTTGATGCTATTATTGCTGAGGACGGACAAGAATTTAAAGTAGGTGACTTTACCATTGTGGCACTACACACGCCCGGTCACACTATGGAAAGCACCACCTACCTCCTGAAAGACAAAAACAGAAAAGACATCGCCATTTTTAGCGGTGACACTTTATTCTTGGGTGATGTGGGACGACCTGATTTGGCTCAAAAAGCAGCCTCCATGACGCAGGAAGAACTGGCGGGACTGCTGTATGACAGTTTACGAACTAAAATTATGCCTTTGGCAGATGACGTGATTGTCTATCCGGCGCATGGTGCAGGGTCGGCTTGCGGAAAGAATATGATGAAGGAAACCGTGGACACACTTGGTAACCAAAAGAAAATGAATTACGCCCTGCGTGCCGATATGACCAAAGAAGAATTTGTAAAAGAAGTCACCGATGGTTTGGCACCACCACCACTCTATTTTCCGTTGAACGTAAAAATGAACAAGGAAGGCTATGAGGATATTGATGAGGTACTGGAAAGAGGCACACAAGCCCTTTCGGCGGAAGCCTTTGAAACAGCAGCCAATGAAACCGGAGCCGTAGTTCTTGACGTACGCCATCAAAACGACTTTGTGAAAGGACATATCCCGCGTTCTATTTTTATTGGTCTTGACGGTGGTTTTGCGCCTTGGGTGGGTGCTTTAATTGCAGATACTGAGCAACCCATTCTACTAGTTACAGATCCGGGCAGAGAAGAAGAAGCCGTCACCCGCCTTTCACGAGTGGGCTTTGATAAAACCATAGGGTATCTTGAAGGCGGAATCGAAAACTGGATCAAAAGTGGGAAAAAAGTGGACCAGATTACTTCTATTTCACCAGAGCAGTTCAAAAAAGATTTAGAGTCTAAAGAAATTCCTGTTTTTGATGTTAGAAAAGAAGGCGAATATGCCTCCTCACACATAGAACAAGCACAATTAACCCCGTTAGATTTTCTGAATGACCATCTGGCAGAATTTCCTTCAGACAAAGATTTTTATGTGCATTGTGCCGGGGGGTATCGCAGTGTGATTGCGGCTTCTATTTTAAAAAGCAGAGGGATTCACAATCTTATAGACGTTGCCGACGGTTTTGCCGGTATCAAAAAAGCAGGCATCCCCGTAACTGATGAGGTGTGCCCTACAACCTTAAAATAATTTGTTTGTAACATTAGTTACTCCAAACATCAGGTTGTCCTACTATCTTTGTACTATAAATAAGCAAAATAAAGTAGCTTAATTATAATTGGTTGGTTTTAGTAAAGGGAGCAAATGATTTTGTTTTGCTCCCTTTTTTAAAAATTATCTAAATTAAAAAGATGAAAAGTTTAATCGCCTTCTCACTACTGTTGATTCATTTCCAGTTTTATTCTCAAGAATGCCCCAATGCAATCGTTTTGGAAAAAGCGGCATTTCAACAAAAAATCATACATAATGACGTTCAACTCATCGATGTTAGAACCGAAGAAGAATTTGTTAGTGGTTGCATAGATGGAGCTTTCAACGTGGATGTTTTAAAGGAAGAAAACTTTAAAAAACAAATTACAGAACTCAATAAGGAAGAGGCTGTATATGTCTATTGTCGTTCAGGAGCCAGAAGTAAAAAAGCAACTCAAATTCTATGTGAAGCCGGATTTAAGAACATATACGACCTCAAAGGAGGTTATTTAATCTGGTAATTACAAATGGTTTAGTCTTATATTCGTAATTTTACATTAAATCTAAAAAGTTAAAAAATGAAAACAACACTCCACATACAAAACCTGAAATGCGGTGGCTGCGCCCATACAGTAACCACAAAGCTTTCAGCAATTGAACATATCGAAAACGTAAACGTTGATGTTGAAACAGATACCGTTTCTTTTGATTACAGTAACGAAAATGACCTGGAACAAGTAAAGAAAAAATTACTTTCCTTAGGATATCCCGCTATTGGAGAAGCCAATCCGTTATCAGCAAAAGCCAAGTCGTTTGTGAGCTGTGCTGTAGGGAGAATGGGAAAGTAAATAAAGTGATCACTAAGAAATGCTAACAAAAACGCTCAGTGAATCTCCGTGAAACCTCTGTGAATCTCTGTGGTTAAACCATACAGCAAAATTTTTAAATGAAGCGAAAGTTCGCTCACTTTGAAAGAACTTATAAATTAAATGGAACACATGAAACTACTCGGCATGATTGGTGGCACCTCCTGGCACTCCACCGTTGAATATTACAAACTGATCAATACACTTGCGGGCAAGCAGTTTGGCGGCAGTCAGAATCCGCCATTGCTGCTTTACAGCCTGAACATTCAGTTGATGCGGGAACAAAATGTGGAGAAAATTCAGTCGGCTTATCTCGAAATCAGTCGTAAACTGGAAACTGCCGGTGCCCAAGCCATTATCATTTGCGCCAATACGCCCCATATGGTTTATGAATATGTGCAGCCCAAAATCAACATTCCCATACTTCACATCGCCGAAGCCATCGGCAAAGAAGCGCAACGGGCAGGTCTTAAAAAATTAGGCTTACTGGGCACCAAACCCACGATGACAATGGATTTTATTCCGGGGTATCTAAAAACCCATTTCGACATCAATACAGTCCTTCCCGACCCAAAAGACTTTGGTGAAATCCACCGTTACATATCTGAAGATTTAACCCAGGGCAAATTCACTTCAGAAGCCAAAAATTATTTCATTGAACAAATGAAAAGTTTGGAATCCAAAGGAGCCGACAGCATCATATTAGGCTGTACCGAATTGCCCATGCTGCTTTCACAGGATGATTTTCATTTGCCACTTTTTGACACTACAAAATTGCATGCGCAGTTGGCGGTGGAGTTTATTTTGGAGTAGTTTGTAATGATTCTAAATTTCTGAAAGGCAAGGTTTTATTGTTTTTTAAGTATTAATTTTGTGTAATCTGTGTTCTTTAATGAAAATAATTATCACATACCTATTGACATCTTTGTTGCTACTGCAAAGCCTACATATTAATGCTGGAGATGTTTTGCAGATGCAAGATTTCATTGAGCACGCTGAGTTCCACAAAGAAAAATACGGTGATAATTTTATTTCATTTCTATCCAAACATTATGGGCCAGAAAAAAATCAACACCACCATACCGAAAACAATCACCATGACCAATTACCTTTTTCAAATTGTACAACTATACAGGCTCCGGCGGCTTATCTGGAACAACATTTTTCACCTGAATTAAAACGATTTAACAACTTTGAAAAACAAGATAATTTTAGCTATCAAATAAGTTATTTTTCCCTGACAACTTTCGAAATTTTTCAACCTCCTAAAGACGCATAACACAACTCCTTGTTTAAGAAACCACTTTATGTGGTCAATTTTAAAATCTCAAATTGTGTGTTATGTTATCAAAAATCATTCAATTCAGTTTAAACAATAAACTGATTATATTACTTTTTACAGCCTTTGTTGCCGGGTTTGGAATTTATTCCCTCACCCAAATCCCAATTGGTGCTGTGCCAGATATTACCAACAATCAAGTGCAGGTCATCACTACGTCTCAAAATCTATCAACACAAGACATTGAACAGTTTATTACCTATCCTGTTGAACTTGAAATGGCCAACCTTCCGGGAGTTAAAGAAATACGTTCGGTATCTAAATTTGGGCTTTCTGTTGTAACCATCGTTTTTGAGGATAAAATGGGCACATACCTTCCGCGCCAGCTCATTGCCGAAAAAATAGAAGCCGCAAAAGCGAGTATTCCCGAGGGTTTTGGAACTCCCGAAATGGGTCCTATCTCCACAGGATTAGGCGAAATCTACCAATATGTACTGGATGTAAAACCTGGTTATGAAGACCAATATGACGAAACGGAACTTCGCACCATCCAAGATTGGATTGTAAAGCGACAGCTTGCCGGCATTCCCGGCGTCGTTGAAGTCAACAGTTGGGGAGGAAAGCTCAAGCAATATGAAGTCGCCATCACTACCGAAAAATTATCAGCCTTGAATATTAGTGTCAGCGAAGTGATGGATGCCCTGGAAAAAAACAACAGTGTTGCCGGTGGTTCTTATATCGAAAAAGAAAATCAGGCTTATTTTATTCGCGGGGAAGGACTCGTAGAAACTATTGAAGATATTGAAAACATTGTGGTTGCTCACAGAAGTAATTTCCCGGTGTATATAAAAGACATTGCCAAGGTGGGCTATGGGTACGCAAACAGGTTTGGGGCCATTACCGGAAACGGTGAAGGTGAAAAAGTACTGGGACAGGTGATGATGCTAAAGGATGCCAATTCCAAAAAAGTAATCGACGCCGTTAAGGATCGGGTGGAAGCCATCAGCCTTACCCTGCCTGAAGGGGTTTACATCAACGGTTTTTTAGATCGCAGTGTGTTGGTAGATAAAACCACTTTCACTATTACTGAAAACCTGGTTTTGGGTTGTTTGATCGTTATTTTTGTGGTGGTTTTACTGCTTGGAAATTTACGGTCAGGACTGGTGGTTGCTTCGGTTATTCCACTATGTCTTTTGGTAGCGCTCTCTTTGATGTATCTCTTTGGCGTTGATGCCAATCTGATGAGTCTGGGGGCGATTGACTTTGGGATTATTATTGACGGGGCTGTGATTATTGTCGAATTTATCGCGTTTCAGATAACCAAAAACCGAAAACAACTGGACGGAGTTCCTGTACAACAACGACGCCAATTAAAAGATACCATTACTTTCAACGGTGCGTCAAAAATGATGAATTCAGCCGTGTTTGGGCAATTGATCATCCTCATCGTTTTTATCCCCATACTATCCCTGAGTGGTGTAGAAGGAAAGATGTTTAGACCCATGGCTCTTACCTTCAGTTTTGCATTGATTGGCGCCATGATTATGTGTTTTACTTATGTTCCGGTAATGGCTTCTTTATTTATCAAACCCGTAAAAAATTCTGATAAAAACATTTCGGTCAAACTCATTAATTTTCTCCATCGCTTGTACAAGCCTTCCATCAATTTTGCATTAAAGTCTAAAAGACTTATTTTAGGAACTGCAGGCATTTTAATGGTGCTAGCTGTTTATGTTTTTACAACCATGGGCGGCGAGTTTATTCCCACCCTGGATGAAGGTGATTTTGTGATTCAACCGGTATTAAAAACCGGTACTTCCCTTAGTAAAACCATCGAAACCACTACACAAATCGAAACTATTTTAATTGAAAAATTCCCGGAAATCGATCAGATTGTCACGCGCATTGGTGCTGCCGAGGTTCCCACTGACCCTATGTCCATGGAAGAAACCGATGTGATAATCACTTTAAAACCTAAAAAGGAATGGACTTCAGCATCGGGCAAAGACGAGTTGGCCGATTTGTTTAAGGAAGCGCTTAGCGTTATTCCCGGTATGGAAGTTGAATTTACCCAGCCCATTGAAATGCGTTTCAACGAGCTCATCACCGGGGTACGAGCTGATATTGCCATAAAAGTTTTTGGTGAAGACCTCACCATGCTTGACAAAAAAGCCCGTGAGATTGAAACCCTTATCCGCAATGTAGACGGTGCTGCAGATATAGTGGTTGAAAAAACGGTGGGTTTGCCACAAATGCTGGTCAAATATGACCGTTCTAAAATTGCACGTTACGGGCTCAACATAGCTGACCTCAACCAAGTCATCAGTATGGGTTTTGCCGGCAGCACTATGGGCGTTGTGTTTGAAGGCGAAAAGCGGTTTGATTTGGTCTTACGTCTGGATGAAAGCGTTCGTAAAGACATCCAAAATCTGGAAAACCTGATGGTAGACACTCCTATGGGTCAGAAAATTCCGTTACGCGAGCTGGCAGCAATTACCTATGAAAAAGGTGCGGCTAAAATTTCAAGGGATGACACCCGCCGACGGGTGGTTGTAGGGGTTAATGTGCGTAACCGTGACTTGCAATCAGTGGTGGATGATGTGCATGCACTTATTGATGAAAACATAACTTTACCTGCAGGATACAGCATTCAGTATGGAGGGCAATTTGAAAACCTGCAAAGCGCTAAAGACCGTCTGCTTGTTGCCGTTCCGGTGGCACTTTTGCTGATTTTTATTCTGTTGTATTTTGCGTTCCATTCTGTCAGGGAAGCACTGCTGGTTTTTACGGCCATTCCATTAGCCGCTATAGGTGGTATTTTTACGCTGTGGCTACGCGATATGCCTTTTAGCATTTCTGCCGGAGTAGGGTTTATCGCTCTTTTTGGTATTGCAGTTTTGAACGGCATTGTATTAATTGAGCACTACAAAGACCTCAAAAAAGAAGGGCACTCCCACAACGACACCCTGATGGCCAAAGGTGCAGCAGACAGACTACGGGCAGTGCTTTTGACTGCTTCTGCTGCAGCTCTGGGTTTCCTGCCTATGGCTATTTCAACCGGCGCCGGTGCCGAAGTACAACGCCCGCTGGCCACTGTCGTCATTGGAGGCTTGATTTCTGCTACCTTGCTCACGCTTATTGTGTTGCCGGTGCTGTATTCCCTCTTCGGAAATACAAACAAATCTGAAAAAAAGAACACGATGATACAAACCAAAACAATCTCTCTTTTACTTATTCTGGTAGCTTTGCCTGCATTTTCTCAGGACCGGCCCCAAAGTCTGGAACAACTAAAAACCCTGGCGTTGGAAAATAATGCGATGCTTAAATCAGCACAGTATGAAATTGAAAAAGCCGGCAAACAAAAAGCCACCTCCTGGGATCTCGATAAAACCGAAGTGTTTTACCGTTATGACGAAAACAATCTTGCCATCAATGATGAACCGCTACAGGTTTATGGTCTAAGACAAAACCTGGCATTTCCCACGGTGTATTCTTCCCGTAAAAAACAATTTCAAGCCATAGAGCAACTCCAGCAAACCCGTTATGAAGTGCGCAAACATCAATTGTTTTTTGAGTTGGAACAGGCTTACAATCACTATTTGTATGCCCACGAAAAAGCCGCAGTGTATCAATACTTAGATAGTTTGTTTTCCCGGTTTGCCCACGCCGCTTCCAGACGGTTTGAACTGGGAGAAAGTAACTATCTCGAAAAAATAACGGCACAGGCTAAGCAAAAAAATGTAACTACCCAATTGCAACAAGCCCGGTATGATATTGGGATTGCTAAAACCACTTTGGAACAGATTGTACAGTCAGAATCAGCATTAGTACCGGAGGTAATTCCGTTAGAGAAAAAAGTATTTTTGCAAACTTCTGAAAACTCACACCCTTTGCAACAATGGTACACACAAAATCAGGAAGTTGCCAAGGCAGCCACCCGGGTAGAAAAACAAAAGCTGTTGCCCGGTATAATTCTGGAGTATTTTCAGGGCAGCAATGCCGCACTCAACAGACAACTGATCGGGTATCAGGTTGGGGTGCAAATCCCTTTGTGGTTTACCGCAGACAAAGCGCGTATTCAAGCCGGAAAAATTCAGGAATCCATCGCTTCGGAAGAAAGTCGTCAAAACAGTTTTGAACTGAAAACCCTTCAACAACAATTTGAGGATGAGGTCAAAAAATATGCTGAAATGCTTGATTATTTTGAAACCGAAGGTCTTGATCTGGCCAAAGCCATTGAAAACACCGCCGGAAAAAGCTATCAGAATGGCGAAATTGATTTTTTTCAATACATCCAAAGCCTTGAAAACGCCATGGAAATTCAATTAAACTATTTGGAAACCCTGTATTCATACAACCGCGAAGTTTTAAAACGATACTACCTTTTAAATGCTAACAACTAAAAACACGAAATTATGAACCACTATATATCCTTTTTTTTAATCCTGTCCCTTTTGCTGACTTCCTGTAAAGACACAGACAACAACACGCCCGAATCTGAAGAAAACAGTAATCTCATTACACTTACGGAAGCCCAGTTTGAATCTAATGCCTTTAAAACGGATACCTTGTTCACCCACCATTTCCCCAACTATATACGTGCGCAGGGCGTCATTGATGTGCCACCGCAAAACAAAGCCGAAATCCACGCCATGATGGGCGGATTTGTAAGGAATATTTCGTTGCTGGTAGGTGATAAAGTAAAAAAAGGTCAGGTACTGTTAACACTGGAAAACCCTGAATTTGTTAGTTTGCAACAGGAGTATCTGGAAACCCGCGAACAGCTGGAGTACCTCCGTTCTGAACAAGAACGACAGACCATACTACTGGAAGAAAACATCACGTCACAAAAAAGTTTCCTCAGGGCCGATAGTGATTACAAAACTGCAATTGCCCGTTTAGAATCTTTAAAGAAACGGTTGCAATTGCTGCACTTAAACCCGGAGCGTATTCAAATAGGCAACCTCAGTTCACAGATGCAGTTGCGCGCGCCCATTTCCGGTTTTGTTTCTTCCATCAGTGTGAATACAGGGACCTATGTTTCAGAGATTGAGCCTGTGATGGAAATTGTCAACAATGACCATATGCATTTGGAAATGCAGGTGTTTGAACGCGACATTCCGCAACTCAAAAAAGGGCAAACGATTGTTTTTAATACCCCTGAAACCACAGCTGACCCGTTTACGGGAACTGTATATTTGATAGGTACAACAGTCAACAGCCAAACCAGAACCACAAAGGTTCACGGCCATATTCCTGACAGTATTTCCAATCGTTTTGCTGTAGGGATGTTTGTGGAAGCCAGTATTGAAACCGGCAGCACAACATCACTCGCCTTGCCCGAAGACGCCGTGGTGGAGGTTGAAGGCAATTTTTTTGCACTCCTAAAAGAAGATACGGAAGGATATCAGTTTAAAAAAGTAATCGTACAGCCCGGAATGGAACACAATGGTTTTGTTGAAATAAAAAATGCCGATGCCTTTCCGGCATCGGCACAATTTTTAGTGAAGGGAGCTTACAATCTAATTGGGGAGTAAGCTTAAAACGCATACACCACACTAGCATAGATATTCCTGCCCGGCCGCGGGATGTTGTTCCAGTCTGCATAGGTGGAATAGTTTTCATCAAACAGATTTTCGGCACCGGCTTTGAGCACCATTTTTTGCTTGTCGATATAAAAGGTTTGGGACAATGCAAGATTGACAATGGTGTAGCCGGGCGTTTGGTTTTCACCAAACTCGGGACTAAAATCATATTGTCTTGCGGCACTTTCCAATGAAGCTTCCGCATAAAACATGTTTTTTCGGTAACGCAATCCGGTTTCAAAAGTGAAGGGTTGAATGAGCGGCAGGTTTTCGTTATTGTTATCTTTTCCTAATCGGTAAATGGCTTTTGCTTTAGCGGTAAAGTTGTTCAGAAATTGATAGGAAACGCTTAAATCAGTACTCCACAGTTGTGCATGAGACAATTGTTCATAGACTTTCACCCCATTTATACCAATGTTCATAGGCGATAAATCAGGATCGGGCTTACCGATTATATAGTCTGAAATATGGTAAAAAGCACTGTTAAATTTTACTGAGGTGCTTTTGTTTTTAAATGCTGTCGAAGCATTAAACTCCATAGATTTTTCATTGACCATTTCCGGATTTCCGATATAATCAAAGGCATCAAAACTATTGAACAAGTAAATCCCATAGCCTTCAGAAACCGAAGGCGCCCGCTCGCCATAACCCAGACCCAAACTATGTGTCCATGAGTTTCTTTGGTAAGTGAGTTTACTTCCGGAGTTGATTAAAAAACGGGTTTTGCTGTCCTCCATTTCAGGATAAAAAATCTGTAAACTTTGCAACCCAAAAATATCATTGATACTGTTGTGATGAACTCCAAGTCCAATTGAAAAATTGGCGGTCAGCCTTTCGGTAATCACATAATTATCTTCGGCAAAAACACCGGCATAAAGCGTTCCCACATCGGGCCACGTGAGCATAAACATATCATTTTCTTCGGGATTTTCTGGAAACATCGTCATCTCTGCTAATGAGTTGTTATAATGTGCATTGACAGAAAGATTCCAACGATGTTTGCTGTGTGTTCCCTCTAGTTTGGAATACATCCCAACGGTTTTGCTCCAGCCGGGCATATTCATCCTTATGGGAACATCTGGACGTTTAGAATCGTCCATGATATGCGTGATGGTATTGTAATACACTTTGGTTTTCCACTCGGCGAGATTTTCATTTTTAGGAAGTGTAATGTATTCCACGGAACCAATAAACGCACGTGCAAGAGACACATCCATAGGCAAGGCAGAATAACCCACATCGCGCGCTTCGTCAAAAATAACCGAGGCTTCCAGCCACTGATTGTCATTCCATTTATAGCCGGTTATCGTAGAAATATTGTATTTGGTAAATTGTGAATACAACACCTCTTCACCACCGCCGGCACTGTAGTTTTCAGCATTTCTGTACATCACATCCACATCAGAAAAAAATGTGTTAGACGAGTACTGCAGAGCTGCCCCGACTATTTTTTGCTCGTTCACGCTTTCGAGTCCGGTTTGTACACTGCCCTTCCAGCCGGTGTTTCTAAAACCGGATTTGCGACGTTCCAAATCAATGCCCCCGGCAATGGTAGCCCCGTTTTCTGCTCCTTGCTGTCCGGTGCTGATGGTGGCTTTTGACAGGTTAGAGATTTCTATATAGGAGGTAATGGGGTCCATCTTGTCTGTACAAGCGCCATAAATGCGCATGCCGTCTATGGTCACCACACTGCGTTCTGTTGCCATGCCTTGCACTAAAGGTTCCCAGGCATAGGCCCCACGTTTGATAAAATCAACCGATGGCGAGGCACTCAGGTAGTCTTCAATGGTTGCCAGCGACTTATTTTCGTTGTGGTGCTTATTGGCGGCATTACCCACTACAATAACTTCGCTGAGAGTATGGACGATACTGTCTTTGGCAACTTGTTGTGCGTTTAAAGAGCTTAAACCAAACAAAATAACCCCAAGAATTTGAATCTGCTTCATAATTAAGTTTTTAAAATTGCCTGATGACACTTCAAGCCCCATCAGGCAATAGGGTTTTTAGAATTCAATTTCAAAAAAGATACTGCTGGCTTCATTGGTATCGGTGATTTCCTCGCCTTTCAACACCTCGTTTTGCGCATTGAGCAGTTGCAGGTTGATTTTCCAGTAGCCGGTCATCGTTAAACTCAGTTTTCCGTGGTATAAATCTTGTGCCCCTTGCGTGAGGTGCACATTATTGGGCGAACTGTGGTTGCCCATACTCGGCATTCTGGGGTCAATTTTTAAGGTATAATTATCAACAACAGGAAAATTCATCATATTTTCCATTTTAAAAATTCCGGCACTCATATCATTTACAGCCACTTCAGGATCAGTGGGCTCAATAAGCGCTATGATGTAACGCACATCATCGCTGCCTGTAAACACGTTGACTCTTTTTTTATCTGAAGAAATAATGTTTATGGGTTCAGTAATCGTAAACTCCTCGCCATTGATCGTATAATCAAACGTAAGTTCCCAATGCTCCATATCGTTGTCTGGCATTTGGAACACGATATAACCTTCATAAAGGGTTTCTGTGTTTGGCTTTCTGCCAATTAAAGAGTAAGGACAACTGTGTGACATATCTGTCATATGCATCATAGGCTTCCAGGAAACCTGAGCATTGTTTACATAATTTTCACCATCTTTAATTTGAAAATATATTTTATTGTAACCCAATTGAAATAGCCCGTTTTCGGTAAAAACCGAAAGTGTATGCTGATTGTTTTCAATGTTTTTGACCAACGTTAAATCTTCTGTCTCATTGATACTGTTATCAATGTTGTCATCGTCAGAAGAACAAGAGAAGAATAGGGCAATAGCCAACAGACTGAAATATTTGAATAGTTTCATTTTTTTTAAATTTTTAATTGTAAGTAATAGTAGGGTCGCCAAAGTCTTAACTTCGGAACCAATAATTGCAATAATGAAGTGAAACTAAACTGCCGGCGGATGCGTAATTTCCTGAGCAAACAAAAACTGATAGTTGTTTTGAACCCCAACGGAAATCAAGGATTGAAGTGATTTTGGTTTAAAATGTTGTTTTGAAATGACTGTAAAGTATAACACCACCTCTTTTTGTAAAAAATCAAGGTGTGTGGGTTTTTCTTTTGAATTATTCTGCTGAGCAAGTTTAGAAAGCTCACACTTTCCGTTACATTCCATCTCCGGCTTGTCCTGATTCACACAAAACAACTCCACAAAACTTTGGGTATCTGCCAGGTAAAAACTTAGCATCACACCGCTTTTTATGCTGTTAAAGGAAATTAACAACACAAAAAGATGAAGGATTATAGAGTGGGTCTTGTTCATTCAGGTTTAAAACTACGATGCTTTTCAGATTTAATGTATGACTAGGGTCATAATTAAACGCTCTAAGTCACTATCATTTTGATAGCTTTTTAGCATTGGCAAATAAACAGTATTCTAAAAGCTTTTTGTGTAACAAAAGTAACTGTTAGTGTGTGGTTTGTAATCTAATATTATATTGAAGTGGTTTAAACGAGCTATTGTCAAACTGTTTTTGAGAAAGTCTAAGAGTTACTTGCTATAACCTTTAATATTGTTAAAATTCTTTTCTTTCGTTTCTAAGTTACTTTTATTTTGTATGTTTGTTAACCATATGGTTAAACTTAATGGTTAAATAATTAATCCAATGACAAAACACAAAGACAACCAAACTGAAAATCAGATCTTAAACGCTGCTCAACATATATTCCAGGAAAAAGGAATGGATGGCGCACGAATGCAAGAAATAGCTGATAAAGCCAATATTAATAAAGCAATGCTGCACTATTATTACCGAAGCAAACAGCAACTTTTTGAAGCTGTTTTTAAAAAGGCATTTTCTTTATTGGCGCCTCAGCTAAATGCCATTCTTAATGATGATTCTTCGGTAGAAGATAAAATAAAGAACTTCACTCACAACTACATCAGTTTTATTGTGAAGCATCCTTATTTACCAAATTTTATCATTCAGGAACTCAACAGAAATCCGCAATTCATAGCACAGTTAAGAACCAATGTGGCATTTCCCACCATCAACAAATTCAAAAAACAAGTGAAAAATGAAGTTGACAACGGCACAATAGTTTCTATTAGTGCAGAACAGTTATTTATCAACATCCTATCCTTGAATATTTTCCCTTTTGTAGCTTCTCCTTTAATTAAAGCATTTACAAATGTTGATGATAAAACTTACAAAACGCTGATGGAAGCTCGAAAAACAGCGGTTTCAGACTTTATAATTAATGCCATAAAAAAATAAGCAGATGAGATTCTTACTTATACCATTCCTGTTTATAACGATTTTTGGTTATAGCCAACATACCGTTAGTTTAGACGCCTGCTATGAGGGCTTAAAAACCAATTACCCTTTAGCGAAACAAGGAGCCATTTTAGAACAACAAAAAGAAGTTGCACTTTCGGCTATTACCTCCAAAACTTTACCTCAGCTTAACCTTAGCGCACAAGCAACCTACCAAAGTGAGGTTACAGAAGTGCCGGTACCCAACATAAACATTGAGCCGTTGAACAACGACCAGTATCGCGCAACGCTTACCGCAAATCAATTGCTGTACAATGGCGGAAAAATTAAAGCAACCCAAGAATTACAAAACATTACAACCCATAAAAAACAACAAGAAGTTGAAGTCAATCTATACCAATTGAAACAACGTGTCAATCATCTTTATTTTTCAATTCTTCTGATTGATGACCAAACTAAATTGCTGAATGTAAGAGAACAACAATTGAACAGCAAATTAAAGGAAGTACAGTCCGGTATTGAAAATGGCGTGTTATTGCCCACTTCAGACAAGGTGATTGAAGCCGAATTGTTGAAAATTTTACAGCAAACTCAGGAAGCAACCCATAACAAGTCAAAGTTAATTGCCTCCTTATCGGCTTTAACCGGTATCCCTTTGAATGCCGAAACCGTTTTCCAAAAACCGTTTCTTGCACAAGTTGAAAGACCAAATTTGAACCGTCCGGAAATAGACTTGTTCAACTTGCAAATTCAAGAGATAGAACAACAACAAAACGTTCTATCTAAAGACATAGCACCCGAACTCAACGGCTTTGCAACAGGTGGTTATGGGAATCCGGGACTGAACATGCTGGAGAATGATTTTTCAACCTATTACATTGTTGGGGTAAAACTTAACTGGAATATCTTTGATTGGAAAAGCAATAAAAAACAACTGCAAGCCCTGGATTTTTCGAAAGAACTGATAACCAATCAGGAAGCAGTTTTCAGATTGAATACCAACACCGCCCTGAACGAACAACAAACCGAGATTGAAATCCTTGAAAACTCCATTGCTATAGACCAACAGCTTATTTCCTTACAGCAAGAAGTTGTCAACACCTTTGCCTCGCAATTGAAGAATGGTGTTATCACGACCTCTCAATACATTACAGAGCTTACTAAACTATACGAAACAGAAAATTTATTCAATCAACATAAAACCCAACTGGAATTAGCCAAAGCCAATTACAACACACTCAAAGGAGATATTAAATAGACATATAATGAAAAACTCACAAATAATAGGAACGGCACTCATCGCTTTAACGCTTTTAACAGCTTGCAATTCTAACGGAGAAAAAGCCGATGGTTATGGCAATTTTGAAGCTACCGAAATAACCGTTTCAGCAGAAAATACCGGAAAACTTTTGGACTTTCAAGTAGATGAAGGTACTGTTTTAGAACAAAATGCCTTTGTGGGCTACATAGACACCATTCCGCTGTATTTAAAAAAGGAACAGCTCTTTGTGCAAAAGAATTTAATTTCAGCAAAATCCAAAGGAGTGTTGTCTCAAATAAATATATTCCAATCAAAATTAAAGACGACAAATACCAACAAAGCAAGAATTGAAAATTTAATAAAAGACAACGCCGGCACTCAAAAACAACTAGATGATATCAATGGTGAAATTGCCGTTTTAAAGAGTAATATTCGCAGTATTGAACTACAAAATGCACCAGTAGTCAACGAGCTCAAAAGCATAGATGTGCAATTACAACAACTCAACGACCAAATAGCCAAAAGCAACATTATCAATCCTATACAAGGCACAGTCCTTTCAAAATATGCTGAAGCCGGAGAAATTGTAAGCTTTGGGAAACCCTTGTATAAAATTGCTGATTTATCACTAATGGAACTGCGTGTTTATATCAGTGAAACCCAATTGGCCAACATCAAAATAGGACAAGAAGTAAGCGTTAAAATAGACGATAAAGACGGAATGAAATCTTTTAACGGTACTGTTAGTTGGATTGCTTCCCAAGCTGAGTTTACCCCAAAAATAATCCAGACCAAAGAAGAACGAACCGCCTTGGTTTACGCATTAAAAGTGCTTGTAAAAAATGACGGCAGTTTAAAAATAGGAATGCCTGCCGAAATGTGGGTTAATTAATAAATAGAAACTTCCCAGCTGATAATCTTTAAATAAAGAGCAATATATAGAAGTATCATAACAATGGAAACAAACATAGAGAATTTAGAGAGTTATTTAGATAATCATTATATCCACAGAAGTAATTGGCTACGAGCAGCCGTTCTTGGGGCTAACGACGGAATTCTGTCAATTGCCAGTATTGCCATTGGGGTAACTGCTGCAAGTACGGCCAGAGAACCAATAATCTTGGCAACTATAGCCGGTTTGGTCGCAGGTGCTTTATCAATGGCAGCTGGTGAATATGTTTCCGTAAGTTCACAAACAGATATTGAAAAATCTGATATCGAGCGAGAAAAGGAAGAATTAGCACAAATGCCTGAATTAGAACTTCTTAGATTGGCTCAGATATATGAAAAAAGAGGACTAAAAAAAGAAACTGCTCTTAGGGTAGCAAAAGAATTAACCGCAAAAGATGCTTTGGCTGCACATGTCCGGGATGAGTTAGGAATTAATGAAATCAGTCAGGCAAAACCTTTACAAGCAGCGTTGGCTTCTGGTGCCTCATTTGTCGTAGGAGGAATACTTCCATTGTTTGTTACACTATTTTTACCAGTTGAAAGCCTGGAATTTTCATTATATGGTTCAGCTATATTTTTTCTTATAATTTTAGGAGTCTTAGCCGCCAAAACTGGCGGATCAAGCATCGGAAAAGCAATTGTGAGAATTACCTTTTGGGGAACCATCGCTATGGGATTAACAGCAGTAGTCGGATATTTATTCGGAGTAAATATTTAATAACTTATAAACATTAAACCTATGAAAAAATTAATCTTAATACTCGCATTAACAGTTCTTACTGGATGCAAAACCACGGACAAAATAAATTATACATCTAATAACAACTATCCGAAAATGAATTTAAAAGATTTACATACAGAAGACAACCCTGTACAAACAAAATTATTGTTTCAAGCAGAAGAAGGAAAAGTAGTCTCATTACAAATTGCAGCGGGAGAGCAATTAAAAGAACACGTAAGCAACGTACCTGCAATTTTAATTTGTGTTTCCGGCAAGGCAATTTATAAACAAGCATCGGGCGATGTGATTTTAGAGGCAGGAGACTATGTAATGATTCCTAAAAATGTTAAACACGAAGTGAACGCCATAACCGATAGTAATTTCGTTTTGATAAAATAATGGGCATTACCATAGCCAACATATCAAAATCCTACGGTAAACTGAAAGCCTTAACAGACATTTCTTTTGAAGTAAAATCCGGTGAACTCTTTGGCCTCATTGGTCCCGATGGTGCCGGAAAAACTACCTTGTTTCGGATTTTAACCACCTTGCTTTTCGCCGATGAAGGCACAGCAACGGTTGCAGGTTATGATGTGGTGAAAAATTATAAGGATATCAGAAACAGCGTAGGCTATATGCCCGGGCGGTTTTCATTGTATCAAGATTTAACGGTAGAGGAAAACCTGACTTTTTTCGCCACGATTTTCGGAACAACCATCGAAGAAAATTACGAATTAATCAAGGATATTTATGTGCAGATAGAACCTTTTAAAAATCGCAGAGCGGGAAAACTTTCCGGTGGAATGAAACAAAAATTAGCCTTGAGTTGCGCGCTGATTCACAAACCGAAAGTATTGTTTCTCGATGAACCCACAACCGGTGTGGATCCTGTTTCGAGAAAAGAATTTTGGGAAATGCTCAAACGCTTGCAACAAAAAGGCATTACTATTTTAGTCTCTACGCCTTATATGGACGAAGCGGCTTTGTGTGACAGAATTGCATTGATTCAAGACGGAAAAATTTTACAAATAGACACACCTCAAGAAATTGTAAAACACTACCCCAAACCCATTTACAATGTAAGTGCAAATAATATGTACACGCTTATCAATAGTTTGAACGCATACGAGCACCACCACAGCGTCTATCCTTTTGGAGAGTTTGTGCATTATACAGACAGCAGAGAAGGTTTTAATCCTGAAGATTTGAGAAATTATTTAGAATCTCAAAATCTTTCTGATATCGACATTGAAAAAACAACACCCACGATTGAGGACACCTTTATGGAACTAGCAAAACAATGAACAACAACAAGGTCATAGAAGTTTCAGGATTAACCAAAATGTTTGGCGATTTTACCGCTGTAAACGCCATTTCGTTTGAAGTTGAAAAAGGGGAAATATTCGGCTTTTTGGGAGCGAATGGTGCCGGTAAAACCACCGCGATGAAAATGCTGATTGGCATTTCAGCACCAACCTCAGGCCAAGCAAAAGTTGCCGGTTTTGATGTGTATAAAGAAACCGAATCCATCAAAAAAAACATTGGCTATATGAGCCAGAAATTTGCTTTGTATGATGATTTAACCGTGAAAGAAAACATTACTTTTTTTGGTGGTATCTATGGTCTGTCAAAAAAAAGAATTGCTGAAAAACGTGACGAACTCATCGAAGAATTAGGACTTCAAGAGGTTGCCAACAGCTTGGTAGCTTCATTGCCTTTGGGCTGGAAACAAAAACTTTCTTTTTCAGTATCCTTAATTCACGATCCCAAAATTGTGTTTTTAGATGAACCCACAGGCGGCGTTGACCCCATAACGAGACGTCAGTTTTGGGAAATGATTTACAAAGCCGCACACAATGGTACCACCATTTTTGTAACGACCCATTATATGGATGAAGCCGAGTATTGCGACCGTGTTTCTATAATGGTCGAAGGAAAAATTGAAGCACTCGACACTCCAAAAAAACTGAAAGAACAATTTAAAGTTGCGTCTATGAACGATGTGTTTTTGAAACTGGCGAGAAATATTGAATAAATGAAACGATTTATAGGCTTTGTAAGAAAAGAATTTTACCACATCTTTAGGGATAAACGCTCGTTGTTTATTCTTTTCGGGATGCCCATTGCCCAAATTTTATTGTTCGGCTTTGCCATCACCAACGAAATCAACAATGTAGATATTGCGATTTTAGACTTGTCAAAAGATGCCACCACCAAGGAAATCATTCATAAAATAGCTGCGTCAAACCATTTTAGTATTGTGGATATTATAGAGCAAGAATCCTCTATAGAATCCATCTTCAAAAAAGGCAAAGTGAAAGCGGTGCTTCAATTTGAGAACAATTTTGGCAGCAACCTCATCAAAGAAAAACAGGCAACTGTGCAAGTGCTAACCGATGCCACAGATCCCAATATGGCGAGCACTATAAGCAATTACATCACCGCCATACTTCAAAATTATCAAAAAGAAGTTAATGAAAATGTCACCTTTAATTACCAAATCATACCTCAAAGCCGAATGGTGTATAACGCCGAACTAAAAAGCGTATATATGTTTGTACCCGGCGTAATGACGGTTATTTTAATGTTGGTTTCGGCAATGATGACTTCCATTTCCATTACCCGCGAAAAGGAACAAGGCACGATGGAAATTTTGTTGGTTTCGCCTTTAAAACCCTTTCAAGTGATTGTTGGCAAAGTGTTTCCTTATATTTTTCTGTCAATAATCAATGCGCTTGTCATTGTGCTGTTGAGCATTTTTGTGTTTAATGTTCCTGTTAAAGGCAGTTTGTTTTTGTTAGGGTTTGAAAGTGTACTGTTTATTATCACCTCGCTGGCTTTGGGCATTTTAATTTCGACGATATCGGCAACGCAACAAACGGCGATGATGATATCGCTAATGGGGTTAATGTTGCCCACTATTTTACTTTCGGGCTTTATTTTCCCTATCGGCAGTATGCCTTTACCGCTTCAAGTGATTAGTAATATCATTCCGGCAAAATGGTTTATCATTATTGTAAAAGGCATTATGCTAAAAGGTATTGGCTTAGGTTTTGTTTTAAAAGAAACCCTGATATTATTGTTAATGGCGTTGGTTTTTATGGGTTTGAGTGTAAAGAAATATAAAATTAGACTGGAATAAGATGAAGATAATTCTGTACATCATACGAAAGGAATTCAAGCAAATCTTTAGAAATAAAGGAATGCTGCCCATCATCTTTATATTGCCAATATTGCAATTGGTCATTTTATCGAATGCGGCTACTTATGAAATAAAAAACATTGAATTGGGATATGTAGATGCCGACCACACTAGGCTATCCAGAGGGCTAATGGAACAATTTAAAGGTTCTACTTATTTCAATATTTCTGAACATTTTTCTTCTGAAAAAGACGCCAACCAAGCACTGCAAAAAGGTGAAATAGATGCCTATATGTATATTCCTAACCACTTTGAAAGGGATTTACAAAATGATAAAACCAATACCATAGGTGTCTATGTGGATGCCATAGACGGTGCTGCGGCAGGGATTATCAACGTTTACATCAGTCAAATTATTCAAAAATACAACAAACGCATTGCGACAGATTTTGTTCAGATTTCTGACACTATTCAAAAACCAAGCAGCATCGATTCCATTCCATTGTTTTGGTATAACGAGACCTTAAATTACAAAACCTTTATGGTGCCGGGTATTCTGGTGTTGTTGGTAACGATGATTACACTTTTTCTATCAGGAATGAACATTGTTAGGGAAAAAGAAATAGGCACACTCGAGCAGATTAATGTAACGCCTATTAAAAAACATCAATTTATTATAGGTAAGCTCTTTCCGTTTTGGGTGATTGGAATGGCGCTATTAACCATTGGTTTGATTCTTGCCAAAGTAATCTTCAACGTCCCCATTTTAGGAAACTTGGCGTTGCTTTATGGGTATACTTCCGTGTATATTTTAGTGATTTTAGGAATGGGGTTATTCATCTCAAATTTCACAGACACGCAACAGCAAGCCATGTTTATCGCCTGGTTTTTTGTGGTTATTTTTATTTTGATGAGCGGCTTGTTTACGCCCATAGAGAGTATGCCCAAATGGGCTCAATTTCTCACTGAGTTTAATCCCATTAGATATTTTGTAGAAATCATCAGAATGGTGATGCTCAAAGGTTCCGGCTTTATGGATATTTTACCACTAGCCTTAAAAACGCTGGCTTATGCCATAATAATGAACGGATTGGCAGTTTGGAGTTATAAGAAAACCTCTTGAAAATTATCGAAAAGACTAATTTAAAAAACCCAATACAGACATCCTCTCCTGGAAATTTTTCTCCGATAAAATTCAGGATACTCTAAAAAATTAAAATTATAAAATTAACTCTCTTTGTGACTTTTGTTACATTCAATCTGCTCATAATCAAATACATTTAGACTATGAAAATAAGCAAAGCGCTTACTTCTTCACTCTAAATTATGGTATTATGGCAAAAATAGTCGTCCTGGGAGCCGGTATTTCCGGTCATGTGGCTGCTTCCCACCTCCGCCGAAAACTTTCCAAAGACCATCAGGTCGTGGTAGTATCTCCCAACAGTAACTACCAATGGATCCCATCCAATATCTGGGTAGGTATCGGAAGAATGAAGTCTAAGGAAATCCTATTCCCCCTGGCACCCCTTTATAAAAAGAAAAAAATTGATTTTATTCAGGCAAAAGCTACCACTTTCTACCCGGAAGGAGATGCCACTGAAAATTCACCCTATGTTTTAGTGGAACACGTTTCAGAAAATCAAAGAGGTACAGCAGAAAAAGTAACTTACGATTACCTCATAAACGCCACAGGCCCCAAACTCAATTTTGAAGCCACCGAAGGACTCATCCCCGGAAAAAACAAAACCCATTCTGTCTGTACCTATACCCACGCAGACCCCACCTGGAAAGCACTCAAAGCCTTGATTGAAGAAATGAAGCAAGGAAAAAAAGTAAAAATCCTTATCGGAACCGGGCACGGTAAAGCTACCTGTCAAGGGGCAGCATTTGAATATATACTCAATGTAGAACAAGAACTCCGCCGTCATAAAGTGCGTGACAAAGCGGAAATCACTTGGATTTCCAATGAATACCGCTTGGGGGATTTTGGGATGGACGGTATGCTGCTCACCTATGGCAGCAATACTATGAAATCCAGCGAAATGGTGGAAATGGTCTTTGAAGACCGCAACATCAACTGGATTCTGGGAGCGGGAGTAAACAAAATTGAAGATGGAGTTGCCCATTATGAAAACCTGGAGGGCGAACACAAATCTGAAACCTTTGACTTTGCCATGCTGATCCCGGCGTTTTCAGGACACGGTTTTAAAGCCTTTGACAAAAACAACAACGAGATTACCGACAAGCTTTTTAAAGGCTTTATGCTGGTAGATGCCGATTATACATCCAAACCCTATGAAGAATGGACAGCACAGGACTGGCCGGAAACCTATCAAAACCCTTCCTATAAAAATATCTTTGCACCAGGAATCGCTTTTGCCCCACCCCACAGCATTTCAAAACCCCGAAAAAGCAAAAACGGCACTGAGATTTTTCCCTCACCGCCACGCACCGGAATGCCTTCAGGAATTACCGCAAAATTGGTAGCAGACAATATTATTGACACCATTAAAAAAAGAAAAAATTCCCTGGATCATAAAGGCTCTATGGCTAATATGGGTGCTGCTTGTATTGCCTCTGCAGGCTTTGGTTCGTTTTCCGGAAACGGTATCAGCATCACAACCTTTCCTATTGTGCCCGATTATAAAAAATACCCGGAAACTCAAGGTCGAAAACTTGGAAAAACCTTTGGTGAAATAGGATTGGCAGGTCACTGGCTCAAACTGATGCTTCACTATGTGTTTATGTATAAAGCAAAAATGAAACCCTTCTGGTGGTTACTACCGGAATAAAAATCTAACGTTATGACACAACGAATTTCAAAAAGTAAACGCTTCTGGATGCAAAATCCCGTTTGGCAATTTATCAAATTTATTTGGCTGGGATTAAAAGTAATGCTCATTGTGGCGGGAGGTCACGGCAGTACGCGATCAAAAGAGTATCAAAAATCGTAAATAACGTAAGTTCAATTTAAACTTAAAAGGATTTATATTGCCTTAAACCCACATTAAATTGGGGGAATAAGCGAGAGAAGTTTATCTAAACCTGCTACAACATTTACTGGGGTTTGGAGAAGAATCTCTCAGGAAAAAATAATACAGAGTTTTGGATGGCTTTCAAAGCTTTATAATTTCATAAGTTGTTTTGTTCTTTTCCCCCACGCGTTTAAAAAGATTTAATTCCACACCCCTTTTTAAATCCCTGCTGGCGGTTGCTGAAGAGATATCTTTAAACACATCCATATACTCTTTACGTGAAAATTCATTTTGGTTTAAGGAAATAAAATAGTCAAGCCGGTCTTGTTCTGTAAACGTTCGATTATTGTAATCCAATAGCTTGTTAATTGAAGCATCGATGACCCTTAGCATATAAGCAATAAAAGCTGTTGAATTTCCTGATTTGTCGCTTCGCGCCAAAGCAGCATAATATTTTTCCTGATCATTGGAAATCATCGTTTCAAAAGGCAGAAACTCAAAAACGGGGTATTTTTCCATTAATAGTAAGGTCTGCCATAACCTTCCCATTCTGCCGTTTCCATCTGAAAACGGATGGATAAATTCCATTTCATAATGAAAAACGCAACTCTTTATCAACGCTATTTCGTCTGACTTTTTTAAGTAATTAAAAAGGTCTTTCATCAAATAAGGTACATTCCCAAAGGGCGGAGCCACATGTTCAACTTGTTCTCCTTTTACAATCCCAACTCCTTGTTTTCGGTAGGCTCCGGCATCATCGATCAGGTTTTTCATTAAATCCCGGTGGGCTTTTAAAAAGGCTTTTTCATCATTGGGATGGTACTTTTTTAGGTCTTCGTAAATGGTAATAGCATTTAGCACCTCCAAAACATCTTTTTTTGGACCAATGACTCGTTTCTCTTCAAGAAGCGCTGTGATTTGTTCTTCCGTCAAGGTGTTTCCCTCAATTTTTAGTGAAGCATGGATGGTTTTAATTCTGTTTTGTTTCCTTAAGGTCGGGGAAGGCTTGTCCAAATAGTTGGCGTTGATTACCCCTATTTTTTCTGAAATAGTGCTTACTAACTTTAAAATTTCGGGCGTGATATCGTATGGAGGTTTCATTGTGATAGTATCATATGATACTATCAAAGATACAATTCTTTTAATTAGTTTACAGATTCCTCAGCGAAACTTTGAGCTACTCTATGCTTCTCTGTAGTATAGTTCACTCCCATATTCAAAAATCTTTACCGGAAATTAAAAACCATTCTCCTCGGTAACAAAGGTTACTGACCCACCTCATTTGACGCCGTACTTTTGCCCTGTCAAATTGAGATAAAATGAAGAAAACACTATTAGTACTCCTTTCCATAGCAAGCAGCACACTCCTTTTTGCCCAGGAGCAAAAGCCGCTTTCTAAAGAACAAGCCCTAACCGGCGTACTCGAAAACAACCGCAACATAAAAATATCTGAACAGGAATTCCTGCAGGCACGTGCCGACTACCGCCAAACCAATGCGGTGTTCCTGCCCAATATCACCGCCTCACATACTGGGATCACCACTACCAACCCCTTGATGGCGTTTGGTTCCAAACTCAATCAGGAAATTCTTACTCAAAATGATTTCAATCCTGCGCTATTGAATAATCCTGAGCGCACCGATAACTTCGCTACCAGGTTTGAAATACAACAACCCCTCATCAATATAGACGGCATCTTTCAGCGGCAGGCTGCCAAAAGCAACATGCAGGCCACCCAATTGCAAGGCCAACGCACTCAGGACTATATCCTTCTGGAAGTGGAAAAAGCCTATATGCAACTTCAGGTAGCACACAAAGCCGTAAGTGTTTTACAAAAAGCACTGGAGGCCGCTCAGGAAAACCAAAAACTGGCAAACAACAGTTTTGATCAGGGCTACCTGCAACGCTCAGATGTTTTGGCAGTGGAAGTCCGCGTTAGCGAAGTTCAAAACCAATTACAACAAGCCAAAAGTAACGTGCAAAACGCTTCAGACTACCTGTCTTTTCTGATGGGCGAAGAAACCTATACAATTTGGAATCCCACAGACACACTCGAAGCAACTGAACTTGCAACGCTTCAAAACACATCCCTCAACGAAAACCGTTCAGACATTCAAGCGATGACACTGGCTACTGAAGCTTACGCGAAAATGAACAAAGCCGACCAAATGGCGTTCCTCCCACGCCTGAATGCCTTTGGAAGCTATGAACTCTATGACAACGAAATTTTTCAAGGAAATGCCGATGGCTACCTGGTGGGTGCCCAACTGAGCTGGGACTTATTCCAGGGCGGAAAACGCTTCGGAAAAGCACAAAAAAGCAAAGCCGAACTCGAACAATCACGCATCGAACTCGACCAATACAAAGCACAGAGCCAAATGGAAATAAACAAAGCACAGCGTCAGGTCAATGATTTGCTCGATCAGTTAAACCGCAGCGAACTCGCCGTGGAACAGTCAGATGAAGCCTTACGCATACGCACCAACCGCTTTGAGCAAGGCCTGGAAAAAACCACTGACCTGTTACAAAGCGAAACCCAATTTGCCCAAAAACAACTGGAATACTTACAAACCGTATTTGAATACAATTTCGCGAAAGCATACCTAAAATTTTTAACCAAAGGAGAATAACAATTCGCTTTGCGCCTCAGCGTCTTTGCGAGAAACCAAAAAAGCAACATATTGAAAATGAAAACACCAATACTAAGCATACTAGCTCTAACCGCACTGCTCCTTAGCAGCTGTGGCAATTCAGAAAAAGACACTGCAACAGACAACCGCCCGGTCATTCAGGTCACGGTAAAAGCCCCTGCGGCAAGTTCGGGTAGCAACCTCACTGTAAGCGGAGAGGTCGTCGCCGTCAACAACGCTACCCTAAGCACCCGAATGATGGGATATGTCAATAAGGTACACGTCAACATTGGCGACAACGTTTCTCAAGGGCAGCTATTAGTGTCCATCAATAACAACGACCTGCAGGCCAAACGCGCTCAGGTCACCGCCGGTATCAATGAAGCACAGGTTGCTGTCAACAATGCCAAAAGAGATTTTGAACGTTTCACCGCCTTGTTTGCACAAAACAGCGCTTCCCAAAAAGAACTGGACGATATGACCGCTCATTATGAAATGGCCAAAGCCCGTCTGGAATCAGCCAATGCAATGAAAGCCGAAATCAATGCCCAGTTTGCTTACGCCGAAATTAGAGCGCCGTTCAGCGGTGTGGTCACCAACCGTTTTATCGAAAGCGGTTCTATGGCCAATCCGGGTATGCCCTTGATTGCCATCGAAGCCCCCGGAAACTTTGAAGTACGCGCCACGGTCCCCGCAAGCAGTATCAGCCAAATCAAAACCGGTGAAAACGTAGAAGTACACATCAATTCCATCAATAAAACCGTTTCCGGAAAAGTCACTGAAGTGAGCAGCTCCTCCAGCATGACCGGCGGTCAGTATCCTGTAAATATAGTACTGGAAAAAGACGAAGCTCTAAAGTCAGGGATGTATGCCACCGTAAAGTTTCCGGTAGAACAAACCGAAGAATCCCAGCAACTGGTGACCGTGCCTGAAGAGGCCATTGTCAATCAGGGAGATTTGCGGGGCGTTTACACCGTGAGCCAGCAAAACACAGCCATATTACGCTGGTTACGACTGGGAAGATCCTTTGGCAACGAAGTCGAAGTCCTCTCCGGTCTCAATGCTGAAGAAGCCGTGATTATAGATGCAGAAGGAAAACTTTACAATGGAGCAAAAGTAGCTGTAAAACAATAGACGAAACTCTCTGTGTAACTCTGCGGAACCTCTGCGTAACTCTGTGGTATAGCTGTACCGCAAAGTGACTCTAAGAAGCACAAAGAGCCACAAAGAAAGTTGACAACCAACAAAATAAAATAGTTAAAATGAAAGAAGGTTTAGCCGGCAAAATCGCCAAATTATTTATAGACTCCAAGCTCACCATCCTGCTAATGATCGTGTTTATGGTCGTGGGGGTGTACAGTTCCTTTTTAATCCCGCGGGAAGAAGAACCACAGATTGACGTGCCCATGGCCGATATCTTTATTGGCTATCCCGGAGCGAGTCCGTTGGAAGTAGAGTCACGGGTCATCAAGCCCATCGAGAAAATGGTGTCCAACATCAAAGGCGTGGAGTATGTCTATTCCACTTCCATGCAGGAACAGGGCATGATCATCGTGCAGTTTTATGTGGGTGAAGACATCGAGCGTTCCTATGTAAAACTCTACAACGAGTTGATGAAACACATGGACCAGATGCCTGCCGGAGTGACACCGCCACTGGTCAAAACCCGTTCCATAGACGATGTACCCATGCTGGGACTAACGCTTTGGAGCGAAACCTATGACGACTACCAGCTGCGCCAAATCGCCAATGAAGTCAACAACGAAATCAGTAAAATAACCGATGTCGCCACCACTCACAAAATCGGTGGGCGTAACCGCGAAATACGTGTCGTGCTCGATAAAAACAAAATGGCCTCTGCCGGAGTCGATATGCTGGGCGTAGCTGAAAAAATTCAGGCTAGCAACATCCAAATGACTTCCGGATCCTTCAACCGCAACGATACCGAATTTAAAGTCAATACCGGAAGCTTTTTGCAAACCCTTGACGATGTCGAAAACCTCATCGTGGGTACCACTCAAAACCAACCGGTCTATTTAAAGCAAATCGCTCAGGTGCTTGACGGCCCCGAGCTTTCCAAAGAATATGTGAGTTATGGGTATGGCCGGGCGCATCCCCAACTGGCGGAAGATTTTCCATCAGATTACCCGGCTGTTACCATTTCTGTCGCCAAGCGCAAAGGAGCCGATGCGATGAAACTATCTGATATTATTCTGGACAAAGTAGAACACCTCCGCACCACCATCATCCCGGATGATGTGCAGGTGGAAGTCACACGCAACTATGGCGAAACCGCCTCCCAAAAAGTAAGCGAACTCCTCTTGCACCTCCTGGGTGCTATCATCGCTGTAACCATCGTGGTGATGCTGGCCATGGGGTGGCGCGGCGGACTGGTCGTATTTCTTTCGGTGCCGGTAACCTTTGCTTTGACGATGCTGAGTTACTATTTGTTAGACTATACACTCAACCGAATCACCCTATTTGCTTTGGTCTTTGTGACGGGTATTGTGGTGGACGACTCCATCATTATCGCCGAAAACATGCACCGCCACTTCAAGATGAAACGCCTGCCGTTCAAGCAGGCTGCCCTCTATGCCATCAACGAGGTGGGGAATCCGACGATTTTAGCAACTTTTACAGTAATCGCTTCAGTATTACCGATGGCCTTTGTTAGCGGATTGATGGGACCCTATATGAGCCCGATGCCGATTGGGGCTTCCATTGCGATGATTCTCTCTCTGATAGTTGCTTTGACCATTACGCCTTATCTGGGTTATATTTTCTTACGCGAAAAAGAAAAGAAAAACGCTTCCGGCGAGACCGAAAAACCCATCGAAATTGAAGACACCCGCATCTATAAAATCTACAGCAGGTTTGAACGCCCGCTGCTTGACAATCCCACAAAACGATGGATGGCACTGGGGATTACCACCTTGTTGCTCATAGGCTCGGTAGCGATGTTCTTTACCGAAAGTGTTTTGGTAAAAATGCTGCCTTTTGACAATAAAAACGAATTTCAGGTAGTCATCGACATGCCCGAAGGCACCACCCTGGAGCGCACCAATGTGGTGACTCAGGAAATCGCCCAGTACCTTTCAGGACGCCCGGAAGTGGTGAACTATCAAACTTATGTGGGTACCTCGGCACCCATTACGTTCAACGGTTTGGTGCGTCACTACGATTTACGGGGAGCTTCCAACACGGCTGATATTCAGGTAAACATCAAAGACAAAGGCGACCGCAAACTGCAAAGTCATGGCATCGCCAAACTGCTGCGTCCTGATATTCAAAAAATCGCTTCCAAATATGGCGCCAATGTCAAGCTGGTGGAAGTACCGCCGGGACCTCCGGTACTGAGTACCATCGTGGCAGAGATTTACGGGCCCGATTATGAAGAGCAAATCCGGGTGGCCGATTCGGTGCAAAGCATTTTACGCAACACCACCGATGTGGTCGATATCGACTGGATGGTGGAAGCCGATCAAACCGAATTTGTCTATGACATCGACCGTGAAAAAGCGATGCGTTTTGGCGTGGCGCCTCAGCAAATTGTGCACACACTGCGCATGGCTTTGGGCGAAAACGCTGTGACCCATTTGTATGACGAAAACGCCACCGAGCGTGTGGGAATTTTACTCGCCCTGGACGAGGCCGAAAAAGCGAGCCCCGAAGCCATCGCACAAATCGAAATCGCTTCCCAACAGGGAAATATGGTCTCAGTGGGAGATTTGGTGACGATCAATGAAAGTACCGTGCCCAAAAGCATTTACCGTAAAAACCAAAAACGCGTCGTCTATGTCCTGGCCGATATGGCGGGAACTTTGGAAAGCCCTGTGTATGCCATTTTAGGGATGGAAGAAAAACTAAAACAAATTCCCCTGCCGGAAGGCTACACTATGAACGAACTCTATGCCAGTCAGCCGGAGCACGAGGACGACTTTACCGTAAAATGGGATGGTGAATGGCAAATCACCCTGGAAGTATTCCGTGATTTGGGGATTGCCTTTCTGGGCGTGATTGTGATTATCTATATGCTCATTGTGGGTTGGTTTCAGAACTTTAAAGCGCCCATCGTGATGATGGTGGCGATACCGCTGTCGATGATTGGAATTGTAATTGGTCACTGGTTGCTGGGCGCCTTCTTTACCGCCACCTCCTTTATCGGGATGATTGCTCTGGCGGGAATTATGGTGCGAAATTCTGTACTGCTCATTGACTTTGTCAACCTGCGGTTGGAAGACGGTGTACCGCTGAAACAGGCCATTTTGGAAGCCGGAGCCGTGCGGACTACCCCTATTCTGCTTACTGCAGGAACCGTGGTGATTGGTGCCTTTGTCATCCTGTTTGATCCCATTTTCCAAGGACTCGCCATCTCGTTAATGGGCGGAACCATTGGTTCAACCTTCCTAACCTTGCTGGTGGTGCCGCTGGTGTATTACCTGATTATGAAAAAGCAGTATCCGGAAGTTGTGGAAGAAGAAAGTAGAATAGAGAAAACAGAATAGAGACAGGCTCTTTGCGGGCTTTGCAAAAATCTTTGCGCCTTTGCGAGCAACACACTAAACTCTCGCAAAGACGCCAAGAAAAACTCTCTGTGTAGCTCTGTGTAACCTCTGTGTAACTCTGTGGTACAACTATAAAGCAAGTTCTCTCATACAAACGCAAAAGGCAAAAAAACAAATATTAAAACAAATGAAACTATTAATCGTAACCGCAGTAGAAGAATTTCAAAAAGACGTTCTCAAGCTGTTCAAGAAAGCCGGAATCGAGGCCTTTAGTACCTCAGAAATTGACGGCTACAAAAATGGAAACAACTCAGTCATAGCCACACAAAGCTGGTTCCCGGGAGAGAAAGGCGGCAGTGAATCACTAATGGTGTTTTCCTTTACAGAAGAAGCCAACATTGACGCGTTTTTCACATTGGTCACCGAATACAACCAAAACCTGGAAACCAACAATCCGGTGCGGGTGGTCGTCCTGCCGATTGAAAGAGCTATTTGAAGGTAGAAAGTAGAAGTACAAAGTTAGAAGTTGACTTAGAACAATACTTTGCGACTCTGCGCCTTTGCGAGCAACACACTAAACTCTCGCAAAGTCGCTAAGACGCCAAGATGAAATAAAAAACTCTCTGTGAACCTCTGTGAAAACTCTGTGTATCTCCGTGGTAAAACCTTTTTTTCAGTTCAGATTATCAATAAAACAGTAACCTTTAAAACAATTAACTATGTTAAACAGAATCATTAGAGCCGTTGCCGGCACGTTTATCATCATCAGCCTGTTGCTGGCGGTTTATGTCAACATCAACTGGCTTTGGTTTACCGCCTTTGTGGGTGTAAACCTTTTACAATCATCCATCACCAAATGGTGCCTGATGGAAGATATCCTGAAGAAGTTTGGAGTCAAAGATTAAGTTAGAAGTACAAAATTAGAAGTACGAAGTCCTTTGCGAACCTTTGTGGAATCTTTGTGAAACTTTGCGGCACAGCTATAGCACTAAGCTGCTCAAAGAAGCACAGAGAACCACAAAGGGTAAAGAGTCTTCAGTGTTCAGTACTAACAAAAACCTCTGTGTAACTCTGTGAAGTCTCTGTGTAACTCTGTGGTACAACTATAGCGCAAAGTTCCTCAAAGAAGCACAGAGAACCACAAAGAATGACTAAGCAATGAGTTGATTTAAAATTTTGGCGGTATAAAATCCTGATTCCTATAGGGTTTAAACATTAATTTTTCAGAAACCCCACTTCGTTATTCGATATTCTGCAGTTCGTTATTCATTATTCAATAAGCCTATCATCAATTATATTTTTCCCCTTAAAAGAGTTCTTGTTATATTTGCGGTCTCGAATTTTGGCGCGGTTGCTCCTTTTGAAATAGAAAAATGACTCAGGAACAATTAGAAAAAAACTACCTTAAAAACCTACTCCTCAAAGTTGAAAAGGCCATCAGCGCCATCAACAACCGCATCCAAAAACAATCTGACGAAGTGCGGGAGATGAATGTCCATATGGAAGAGCACAAACGCGATATGGACCACCTGGAGAAAAATGCCGTGCGCGAAGCCATCAGTAATGTGGGTTTGCAGGGCGAACATTCAGTTGATAAGAAAAAACGCTTGCTTCGGTTGAGGAATGTGCCTTATTTTGGTCGGATAGACTTTCGTGAAAACGGAAACAAACAACCCAAACCCATCTATGTGGGGGTCCATAATTTTCAGGATGAGAAATCACTCCAAAATCTGGTGTATGACTGGAGAGCACCCATATCGAGTATGTTTTACGATTATGAATTGGGAGCTGCCTCTTATGAGACGATTGATGAAGAAGTAAAAGGAGATATTTTGCTCAAGCGGCAGTTCCGCATCCGTCAGGGGAAGATGGAGTATATGCTGGACAGCGATGTCACCATACAGGATGAGGTGTTGCAAAAAGAACTCAACCGCGCCACTTCCGGCAAGATGAAAAACATTGTGGCGACCATACAGCGCGAGCAAAACGCCATCATCAGAAATGCCGATGCCCATCATTTGATTATTCAGGGTGTGGCAGGAAGTGGAAAAACCTCCATCGCCCTGCACCGCATCGCCTTTTTGCTGTACAAATTTAAAGACAGCATTTCTTCCAAAGACATCCTGATTGTCTCACCCAACAAAGTTTTTGCCAACTATATTTCCAATGTATTGCCCGAACTGGGTGAAGAAACCGTTCAGGAAACCTCTCTGGAAGAACTGGCACAGCAACTGTTTGATTACACCATCAACTTCCGGTCGTTTTATGAGCAGGTGGCGGAACTCCTTGAAAAAAACAAACCCGATTTTATTGAACGCATCCGCTTTAAAGCGGATTCCGGTTTGCTTAAAAAAATGGATGACTATGTGCTGTATTTGGAAAACACCGGCTTTCAGCCCTCCGATATTTTTGTAAACAAAAAACCCGTGCCCGCCTGGTTTATTGAAGAAAAATTCAAACAATACAGCCGCTTGCCCTTATTGAAACGGTTTAACGAAGTGGTGCGCGAAATTGTAAACAATGTGTGGATGTATTACAATTATGAAGTGAAAGGCAAAGAACGCACCGAATTGCACAGCACCATACGCGCGATGTTTCCGGCGACTAATTTGCGCAAGCTTTACAAAGGCTTTTATGACTGGATAGAAAAACCCGAATTCCTCAAAACCCGAAAAGGATCCACCTATGAATACAGCGATGTGTATCCCTTGTTGTATCTGAAGATGAAACTGGAAGGACTGCCTGTTTTTAGTGATGTCAAGCACCTGGTGGTTGATGAGATGCAGGATTATTCGGCGGTACAGTATAAGGTTTTGCAACGCCTGTTTCCCTGTAAAAAAACGATACTGGGCGATACCAATCAGTCTGTCAACCCGTTTAGTGCTTCTACCCCGGGCATGATTCAGGATATTTTTCCCGATGCCACTTTGATGACGATGCTTAAAAGCTACCGTTCTACTTATGAAATCACCACCTTTTCAAAAAAAGTGGGGCAAAACATCGCAGTAGAACCCCTGGAACGTCACGGCGAAACCCCCAAAGTCATCGCCTGCAAATCTGAGCAAGACGAATTGAAAACCCTACAAAACCTGCTAACCGATTTTAAAGCGCTGCCCTATGAATCGATGGGCATAATCTGCAAAACCCAACCGGAGGCACAAAAACTCTATGAGGCCCTTTCTGAAACCCATACCGTTCAATTGCTCGATGCCAGGAGTGTTGCTTTTGGCAGCGGTATTGTCATCACCACCGCCCACCTTGCCAAAGGACTGGAGTTTGACCAAGTGGTGGTACCTTTTGCTTCCGAAAAAAACTACCACACCCCCGCAGACCGCCAAATGCTCTATGTGGCGTGTACCCGGGCGATGCACAGGCTGTCTGTGACACACACTAAGCACCCTTCCTCTTTTTTAAACTAAATGAGTGCAACAGGGCATACAACAAAGCATCCCTTGAGTCTATGAGCTATATTTTACAGCTTTTATTTTAAAATCCCGTTAATGTTTTTACCATCCGGCGGAAAATCAGTATCTTGGTTGTGAATCAACTCCTTAACCAATGATGAAATACATTATTACTCTTTTTACACTCCTTTTTACATCCACTCTTTTCGCGCAAAGCCTGGAAGGTGCCTGGCAACTAACTCACGAAAACGGCGAACTGGTCACCAACAAAGAAGTCATTGCCATCTATCAGGATGGATATTTCGCCCTGGGTGCCAAAGAAGCTGGCACTGATAAATTTCTGTATGCCTCAGGAGGTGACTATGAACTTAACGGAAGGAACTATTCTGAAACACAGGACTTCAATAGCAAGAGTCCGCAGCGCATTGGGTCAAAAATGACCTTTAGCATCAAATTCGACGATGACCAGATGAAACTCACATCAGGAAGCAGCAGTCAAAACTGGCAAAAATTTCCGGTGCACCGCGACCTCCTTACCCGCACCTGGGTCATCACCGGCAGGGAGCGTGACGGCAAAATGAATGCCATGACCCCCGGTGACCGCAGGACGGTTAAAATATTGAGTGGCGGCCGCTTTCAATGGATTGCCTTCAACTCAGCTACCAAAGAATTCAGTGGTACCGGCGGCGGCACCTATGTGGCTGCTAACGGCATGTACACAGAAAACATCAGATTCTTTTCACGCGACGACAGCCGTGTGGGCGCCAGCCTTCAGTTTCACTATGAAATCAAGAACGGCAAGTGGCACCACAAGGGAAAAAGCTCCAAAGGCGAACCCATTTATGAAATCTGGAGTCCTTACCGGGAAGCTTACCAAAAATAATTTCTTGACAAAACCATCCCCATTCAAGGCATCTTTTCTTTATAGAATGATGCCTTTTTGGTTATAGAAAAATGTCAAAGATGAGTGTTCAGTGGCAGTGGTCAGTGTTCAGTTTTTTGGACGTAGGACTGCAGGACTTAGGATGTAGGACAAAAAAATTAAGCACCAAATGTTTGAAGCACCAAATATCAAATTCCAAAAGCCAAAATAGTGTTCCCTGATGTTGCTTTGCATCTTGGCGACTTTTCGTGAAAATAAAACAGTTTTTTGAAAGTAAGCAATGTTTTTGAATGCATAAAAAACCTGCTTACTGCTACTGAACACTAAACAAGAAACACCAAAAAAACAAAAAGCAGAAGCAGGTAAAAAACCCAATAGGGCTTTGGCCTTCTCGGGTTACTTCCAAAAAGGGCCTTGGTGATTTTGAAATAAAAAGCGCGGTTTTTGGCAATATGATTGTAGCCGTGGTCACAGAGGTACTGAAACCAGGGGTGTTTTTTATACCAAAGATGCCATTTTTTAACACCAAGGAGGTACAAGCTCCTGAAAGCAGAATCGGGGCCGGAAAATACCTGCCCGTCTGCTTCGATGAGCCGGCTGGCTTTCTTGAATTCTTTTAAAGGGATGTCTTTAAAATTTTCTGCGGCTTCCTGATAAGGAACAAAATCAATTTTCTCACCGCTAACGCGCTGCAGGCGCAACTTCCAGTACAGGCAAAACGAGCAATCCCTGTCCCAATACAAGGTGGACTTGGGGGGAGAATAGGCCGTTTTCCTGATTTTTTTAAACATAAGGGTGTTCCCGTAAATGACCTTTAAAATTATAAAATTTAAAATGAATGCTTGTGAATAAAAGCCGCGAGTTCTTTTTTAAGCTCTACAAAGGCTTTTATGACTGGATAGAAAAACCTGAATTCCTCAAAACCCGAAAAGGATTTACCTATGAGTACAGCGATGTGTATCCGTTGTTGTATCTGAAGATGAGACTGGAAGGGCTGACCGTTTTTAGTGATGTTAAGCACCTGGTGGAGGTGCCTTTTGTTTCCGAAAAAAACTACCACACCCCCGCAGACCGCCAAATGCTCTATGTGGCCTGTACCCGGGCGATGCACAGGCTTATGCTGACGTAAGTGAAGCGGGTTTCGGGGTTTTTGGGTTGAGGGGGTTGGGGGTTATTGTAAGCTTTATAAAGTATCTATGCTTTGCTTTATCCCCATGATTGACCCGTCAAGCAATGATTTTGAAATCCAACTTCTTAAATTTCCTCCAGAATTAAAGTGATTTTATTAAAATCTGCGGCGCTGTTGATTACTGTGCGGTATTGTTCATAAATTTCAACGTCTATAAAGTTTTGACGGTAATGCTCATCTGCCTTAATGGTAAGGATGTTATTTTCAATCGTATAACTGGATTGGAAGGACAAAATCTCCTCTCGCTTGTTGTTAAAATACACATTGTTGATAATCAGGTCATCAGGGTTGGCTATTTTATAGCCTTCGGGGATTTCAACTGTTAAAGTGCGGTAATAACTGCGTTGGAATTCAGTTTCCATGGGCAGCACACGCTGTTTTTCCTGATAAAGTTGTATTTGTTCCCCAATAATTTCGCCTATTTTAAACAAATATTTATTTCCTGCTTTTTCTATAAATGCCTCTGAACGAAACTGCAACACAAATTGTAACGGCTTTATGCCAAATAATTTTGAATCTCCGTTGCGCACCTCTTTTTCAAGAATCTCTGCATTTTCATCCAGACGCAATGCAAAACCCTCCAAGATTTCTTTTTTATCTTCTTCCTTAATTATATGCATATATGGATGGATATACATGGAATAATACCCATTGAGTTGGCGATCCAGCTTTACTTCTGTTATCGCCAGATCATTGGGATCAAAGGTCACATTCACATGCATTTCATCAAAAGTTTTCTCTGCTTTTACCGGTTGAATATAATCTATCTTACCCACACCTGAAGTGAGGTTTCCAACGGTCATTTCCTTAATGTATAAACCGTAGTTATCAGTTAGGTATGCCGGGGGAAAGCCGATGCGTGAAGACTCATCTGTTGGAGACATGTACATCTTGAAGTCCGGAAAATAAATTAGGAAATCTGTGAGAAAATTAATGGCTTCAAAGTCAGGGTCAAACTTGAGGACTTCCCTGTCTGAGGTAATCACAATCTCATGTTTGATGTCGAGAAGTTTTAATGCAGCGGTATATAGTTTTATAATTCCGGTCTCATTGGCTACCTTGCGGCTGATAATTGTTTCAATGTCCTTGAGGTCCTCTGAATTCCCGGGGGTATTCATAAAATTGTTTTTTATGAAGTATTCCAGTGCTCGCACTTGTGAAACTTCATCTTTTCCGGCACCTGTAGTGGCTTCGGAAACAAATTTTTCTAGGGCTCTAAGGGTCTTCTTACCATGCTCGGGGTAATAAAATCCATAAATGTTTTGTGCTATTTTTCCGTAAGAAACAATATCTCGCGTATTATTATATAAATTCTTATCGAGTTTATACACGAGTGCTGCACGCATAGCATTGTATGGGGAACCCTCTTCATCTTCCAGTTTATCCATTTTATCTACCGCTAAACCCCAGTGTAATTTTCCTTTAGTAAGTGTGTCGAGATTTACTTCAGGCAGCTTGTTATAGCTCTTGACCTTAAACACCAAATGTTCAGGAGAATAGAGGTCAAAAGATACATCCTTCCATTCCACATCAGACTGTAAGTTGATTTTTTTACCCTGATATTCCGGCTGTTTTTTCAGAATGTAATAATATTCAATAAAAGTCCCTTTTTCTATCCCCTTAAATGCAAAATACTTGTACTGTCTTCCGGTTTCCTCATCACTCGCAGTGAGTATGTCTGATTCGTCAAGCGGCAGGACTTTGCCATCTTTAGTAATGACCCTTGCACGGTTCACCACTAGCTGAGTAGTGGAAGAAAAGGGAAGATAAATTTTATTGTAATATTCAATGGCACTGTCTGAGTTCAGCCATAAGACTTTATGCTCGAGATAATATTCCTCAAGGTTGTTTTCTCCACTCATGAGAAATTCAGTAACTACTTTATTTTTGACACCCAGTATCTCCTCACTGGTGGCCGGGTCAACTTGATATTGTGGGTTTTCATCCCAATTGTAAGTCACATAAAATGGAGTGGTTTGTGAAAACATCAAAGCAGACATAAGCAATGTCAGGCCAATTAAAAATCTGTTTTTCATAAGTCGGGTTTAAATTTTTTCTAATATGATTATTTCTCTGTATGCTCTTTCAATCTCTTTGATAAGCGCGTTGACTTCTTTTTGGTGCTCAGGTTGCAGAACTAAAAAGTTTTGTTCAATGTTGTGTGTGTACAACACTTTGTTATTTTCCACTTGATACCGGATGGAAGCAGCTATATGCTCATTTTTTAACTCAAAATCTTTCGGCAAAAAAGACACTTTATATCCATCAGGAATCTCCAGCGTCGTGGTGGTTTCATATTTGTTTTTGTATTCCATTTCCAGAGCCTGTTTCCTGTCGTCACGGGTTTTAAAAATGGTGATATCTTTGTTAAGATTTAAATTTATAAAAATCTCATCCCCTAAATTTTTTATGTAATCTGCAATCTGGAAAGTGTAATCAACCTGCAGGTTTTTGTCATACTCAAATTTATTTTGTTCCTCAAATGTCTCTATCAAAAACTTGTTGCTGCCTTTTCTAAAGTGAGTGTTATAGAATTGCTTGATTCTATCCGGTGTATTGAGTTGTTCCAGGGCATTGAAATAGTCCAGTTTTGCATAACCGGTGATTTCGGTTTTTGAGCTTCCCGTAAGGGTGTTTCCTTCAATTTTTAAATGAGTAACATCAATAAATGCATTTTCAGAGGCAGGTACCACAGGTACCGTTTCTATCCTGTAATTCCCACCGGGCATTGCTATTAAAGCCTCCTTACCCTGAATAAAAGGTGCTGGAAGTTCCAGCGGCAAATACCTTCCGGTGGCATCCAGATAATAGGTTTTATCCTGATATACATAAGCCAGTATCATATGGTTGTCAACCAAGGGCGTGGGTATCTCCTCATAGGTATAAGGTATTTTTCGGGTTCCTATCCAGGTGAGTTGTCCGTCAATCCCGGCAATTTCAAGCATTTGTTTGAGGATGCTGGAATTGTCTTTGCAGTCGCCATATTTTTTCTCAAACACGGCATTGGCTTCGCGGGGTATAAACCCACCCAGGGCATATTCAAAAGCAATGTATTTGATATTCTTCTGTGTCCAGTAATAGATGGCCCTTACCTTTTCAAATTCATTTTCTTTACCTGCCGTAAGTTCATTGACAAGACTCACCAGTTGTGGGTCCGGGGCTTCTTTGTTGAGGTCTTTGGTCAGCGAGTGATACCAGCTGTACAGGTCAGACACATCCTGAAGTACATTCACAGTGTTTCCGTTGGCTTTATAGGAGGTTATGATGGGGATTATGTGTGGAATAAACGTTTTGTAATTTGGCGCATCGTTTTCGGGTTTAAAATCAGGAAGGTCTTTCAGTTGCCAGCTGTATATTTTGTTGTTTCCTTTCTCGCTTTCGCGAAAGCTGATATTATATCCTTCCGTATGAAATTCCTTGAATATGAGGTTGATGTCCTTATGGGCTGTAATCGTAAATGTATTGTTGATGACCGGGAAATAATCACCAAAATAAAACGGACTCAAAAACCTTGGGTTCAGTACCTTTTCAGAATACTTCATTTTGGACTTGGCTCCTTTCTTCAGGTCGGGGAAAATAAAATTTAGTGAGCGCATATCATCGTGGAAAGAATATTCCATCTCGTCTTTTTCAGTAAATGTTGAGACTTTTATTTCCCTGAATTTATCCCGATCAGGAATAAAAGATGAAGCTTCTATAGACTGCATTTCAAAAAACGCAGAAAAGTTAACTGACTTTTTCGCCCGGTTTATGGCAGATTCATCAAGGTACAAGTCTTCTTCAAGTATTTCCTGAATGATATCGATAGTTCCACGGTTTATACTCAGTGAAACATGCTTTTCCTGATTCAACCGCACTTTCCCGGCGTTGGGATAATTTTCCTTATAGAGTGAAAACTCATCTTTAAGTTGTGCCTGGACTCCGGTTACTATGAGCAATGCTAACAGCAGCAATACCTCTTTTTTAACTTTATTCAATTTCATAAATTTCACCATCAAAGTATTTTTCTGTTCTAATAAGTTTTCCGTTTTCATCGTAGTATCGGGCATCTCCCTCTTTACGGTGGTTTAGGTAAGTGATTTCTTCACGAATGTTTCCATTTTCCCAATACTTTTTAACCAGACCGTGCAAATTGTCATACAAATAGGGCAACTCCTCTTTGACATTGCCGTTAGGGTAATACTCTCTTAATGTACCGTGATAATATCCATCCACATAAGGGGTTTCATTTTTCACCTGCCCGGTGATGTAGTAAGATTTGTACACATTAATATTTTTCCCGTTTTTATATTCCATCTCGCGGGCAATTTTCCCGTTAGGGTAGTAACTGATAATGGGTCCTGTTTCATTTTCAAGCAGTATGGGTGATACTTCAACATTGTTAGTCCCCAGATAAGTATACCCCAATAATCTGCCATATTCATATAAACGTACTAATTGCAGATTTCCTTCCGGACAGTAAAACTCTTTTCTGCCATGTATTTCATCATCAATGTGAGTTGTGTATGTGTGGGTGTTTCCATTTTCATGATAGGTATACCAGGTTCCTGTTTTCTTCCCGAGATTGTAATAATATCTTAATTCCGCTTGACCATTCTCATAATAGGAAATGTACTCGCCTTGTAATTCGTCAAGCAAATAATTAATAACGGTTTCCGGTTGGCCATTCTCATAAAACCAGGTCCAAGTTCCGTGCTTTTTCCCGTTGAGGTAATTGCCGCTTAATCTTTTTTTACCGTTAAAAGTGTAAATAGTATAGGCTCCATGCTTCACTCCGTTAACATAAGTGGTTTCATAGTTGGGGTTTCCGTTGACGTAAGCATTACTCACGGTATAAGTGTTTTTTTGCGGTGTGTACTCTTCCCGGCTGTACATGGTTCCGTTAATATCAAAGTGTTCCTGATAGAGCGGGTCTCCAAATTTAAACATAGAGTGGGAAACCGGTTTTCCCGAGCGGGAAAAGTAGTGTTGCAAACCGTTCAATTGGTTCTTGTGATAATATAAAATTGACTCTTGGGTTCCGTCTAAATAATATGTATGCCACACTCCCTGGCGGGTGTCATTTTTATACCATCCCTGAGTTGACATCTTACCATTGGGGTGGTAGTCTGCATAATACCCTTCCACTGCGCCATTGTTGTAATTGGATATCATCTTTTTATCACCATTGAGGTAATAATCCACATATTCACCCTCGAGAACATCTTCATTGTAATTTGCTGAAGACAGTAGTACTCCGTTATCAGTATAATACTTCCAGTTGCCCGTTTTTCCGCCGGAAACATTGTAACGCCCTTCTGAAAAGATTTGCCCGTAAGGATTAAAACCTTTGAAATAAAACGCTCCTCTGCGTTTTCTGCCTTCACCAATCTTGTTGCCTGATTTGTCGTAAAAGGTATAGGCAATAATTTCACCTTTATTATATTCATATTCAAGATGAAGCTTTCCGTCGCGGGCAAAGGTTTTGTAAATGCCCTGAACCTTGCCCTTTTCATAAACGAGCTCTTCTTCAGGAGTTCCATCAGAGTAAAACAGTTTTACAGGACCTTCAATGGAACCAGATACATAAGTGCCCGTTTCCATGAGTTGGCCGTTTTCATGATACCTTTTGTAAGGCCCTTGCAACTCTCCATCAACATAGTTGTATTCTGAATATAAATTCCCGGTGAGGTAATAGCTTTTTTCCAATCCTTCTTTGGAACCGTTTCTGGCGCTATACTCATTATAAATCGTGCCGTTTGAATAATACTCCCTGACAACTCCGTCAAGTTCGCCGTTTTTATACTCTACATAAAATTCAGGAATTGCTTCGCCCACGTCAAAATAGCTGTTAAAAACACCGTCAAGTTTCCCATTCTTGAAATGTTTTTTGTGAAACAAGGCTCCCTTCTCGTTATAAAGCAGGTACTCTCCATCCAGTTCATCATTTTTAAATTGAGCAACATAATTGGGTTTGCCATTTGGAAAATTGAATGTGTTTTTGCCTTCTACCAGCCCATTTTTAAAAGTAGCCGTTTCTTTTACTGTTCCGTCAGGGTAGTACCAAATCCAGTTACCATCACGCTTTCCTTTTATGTCAAATTGACCTTTAGCTGAAAACGCTCCTTTATTCGTATAGAAAGACCAACTACCCGAAACGACATTGTTCTCCATCTTCCCAACCGCTTCCAGATAATTGTTGGAATAATTATAATACATCCCTTCTTCTTCTTCCGGTATGCGAAAAGTACTGTTTGATAAAATCTCGGCCCATTTGGAGTAGGCTTTTTCAACAAATGAAATAATGTTTTCTTTTTCAGAATTGATTATCTTTTGATAGTCAGCATTGGTAGTGGAGTTGAAAAGGGTGTATGCAAAATTATTAAAATGACCGTTGGCTTCCACCCATTTGTAAAAAGGCACGTAAGTTTCTGCCCAAAACCCTGTTTCACCTTCATAGCTTTTTAACTGGTCGAGTAAAGCGTGATTTTGATTAATAACAGGGAATTTAATTTTATTGCCGGTCTCATAATTTGCATTCAAAGCGATGCGGTTATCCAGAATCAGGTCAATCATTTCAAAGGATTGCTCATCTTCAGAAATTTGCAGCTCCGGGTCTGGGGTATTCGGGTTTTTAACTGACACTTTTTCGTTTAGCCCTACCAATACAGCCAGTGCGCTTGTGCCTTCAATATCGAGAATCAGGTACATATTTATAGCCATCATAGCCTGGGCAAGTTTATTTTGCGTGTAGCAAATGTTACCTAACCTGAGGTGCGGACTTGCATAAAGTGGATTTAGCAAAATAGCTTGTTGATAATGAGTGATTGCTTGATTTATTTCACCCATTTTCTCAAGCACTACCCCTTTATTATACCATAGTTGGGCATATTTAGAATGTTTTACAAGGGCCTCATCATAGGTTTTTATGGCCAGGTCATATTGTTCTAAAGACTCATAAGCCACGCCGCGGTTGATATAAAAATACAAATCAGAATCTTCACAGTCGTCTTCTAAACCGGCATTTGAAAGTGCAATTACCTCTTCATTTCTGTCCAGTTGAAGTAAATAGTAGGTCCTGGAGACAAGCGATGAGCAATACACAGAATCGTTTGCCGGGATTTTTTCCAGCAACTCAAGGGTTTTTGCAAAGTCACCCTCCCGGATGCTTTCACCGGCTTGCTTTTGCAATGCTTCAATATCTATAAATGAGAGTTTCTCCTGTCCAATAACCAAGGTGGACATCAAAATGATAAGTGGCAATAGTATTTTTTTCATTCGGGAAATATAAATATATTTTTGGGAAAACTTTAAGCTTATTTTAAAATTAACAACCCGCTTAAAGTTGGAATACTTTTCTATAAAATCAAGCCCTCTTCACTGCAACTTCAAGCTACTTGCCAGGCATTCTTAAAGTAACTTTAGTTAAGGCATATTCGGAATACTTTCGGGATGTGATTTTGCTCACCCTGATCACTAATCACTAATCACTACCTCAAAGCAACTTCCGTTTTCTTTTACTGAATAATACGTATCTTTAGTTTTCAAAAAATAAAACCCAATGAATCCTATCTTTGCCAAATGCCTGTTTTTTCTCCTATTCGTTTCTGCTTCCGCGACAGCGCAGCAGGATTATTTTTTTCCGAATAAAGGACCTTTTAATAAAGCCATCCCCACGCCTGAAGAATTCCTGGGATATCCCATAGGTGATTTTCACACCCGCCACGACCGGCTGGTGGCTTACTTTTATGAACTGGCCCGTGTTTCAGACAGGGTGCACGTGCAGCAGATAGGGGAAACCTACGAGAAAAGACCGATGATCGTGGCTACCATTACCAGTAGTGATAATTACGGCAACCTGGAAAACATCAGACAAGAACATTTACGGCTTATTGATCCGGAAGCACCTCTACCGGATCTGAATACCATGCCGGTAATCCTGCAGCTGGGATACAGTGTTCATGGCAACGAGCCTTCCAGCAGTGAGGCGGCCATGCTGACGGCCTGGTACCTCACCGCCTCTGAAGAACCCGAAGTGATCAACTACCTGAAGGACGCGGTCTTCTTTATGGAGCCCGTTTTAAATCCGGATGGGCGTGATCGTCATACCAATTGGGCCAATATGCACCGCGGTTTTCCGCCGGTGGCAGACAGCCGTGACCGGGAGCATAACGAGGTATGGCCGGGAGGAAGGGTCAACCACTACTGGTTTGATTTGAACCGCGACTGGCTGCCGCTGGTGCATACCGAAAGCAAAGCAAGGATAAAGTTTTACCACACCTGGTATCCCAATGTAGTGACCGATTTTCACGAGATGGGGACCAACACCACCTATTTTTTTGAGCCTACCAAACCTTACGGGTCTGAAAACCCCATCATCCCCAGAAGCAACTATGACGGGCTGAACAACCTGCTTGCCCCCTATTTTGCCAGGGCGATGGAAGCGATCGGTTCGCTCTATTTTACCAAGGAAGTTTTTGACAATTCCTACCCCGGCTACGGGTCGACCTATCCCGATATACAGGGCGGACTGGGCCTTGTTTTCGAGCAGGCGAGTTCGCGCGGGCACCTTCAGGAAAGCATTCATGGCGACCTTTCGTTTGCTTTTACCATCCGCAATCACGTGGTAAACAGCCTGGCAACCATCAAGGGGACTTTGGAAAATAAAAATGTCTTTTTACGGCATCAGAAGGAATTTTTTGAGTCGGCTATTACCCAGGCGCGGCAGCATCCTGCCAGGGGGTATGTTTTCAGCGATGGCGGCGATCAAAACAGGACAAAGCAGTTTATGGACCTGCTGCTCCGCCACAAAATAGACGTCTATGAGGCCGCCGGGGATATCAAGGTAAAGGGAAAGCAGTTTCCGAAAGGGAAAAGCTTTATCGTGCCCGCTGAGCAGGCGCAATTTCGCATGGCGGCCACGATGTTTGACACGGTCACCAAATTTTATGACAGCCTGTTTTATGACGCTTCGGCCTGGTCTATGGTGCACGCTTACGGGCTGCCAACCTCACCTTTAAGCCAAAAAGAATTTCAGCCGGGCATGCTGGGCAAAAAGATAGACGGCGGTTTTCTGGAGCCAAAAGCCTTTTCGGTTGCCAAAAGCAATTACGCCTACCTCTTTAGCTGGACCGATTACAATGCCCCCAAAATGCTGCAACAGCTGCTGCAGCATGAGCTGCTGGTCAAGACCGCCTATCAGCCTTTTACACTGCAAACTGAAACCGGGATGCAGGAATTCGGTTACGGAAGCATCCTGCTGCCGGTAGCCGGTCAAAAAATGAGTGCAGACGCGTTATACGAACTGGTACAGGCGCTGGCCAACGAAAACCAGCTACCCGTTTACGCCGCCAAAACCGGACTGAGTTCCGAGGGTATCGACCCGGGTAGCAATAATTTCCGGCTTGTAAAGCCCGTGAAGCCGTTAATGCTCATCGGTGAAGGGGTTTCCATTTATGAGGCCGGGGAAGTCTGGCACCTGCTCGACAGCAAGCTTCAGCTGCCTTTTGCAAAGGTGGACCTGCTCGATTTCGGGAGGGTGCGCCTGCAGGAGTACACCACCCTGATTCTTGTCAACGGCAATTACGACCTGCTGTCTGATGCTGATGTCAAGCGGATCAAAACCTGGACAGAACAAGGCGGAACCCTTATCTGCCAGAAGTCGGCCGTGAGCTGGGCGATTGACAAAGAACTGATCAAGGAAGAACTGCTGCACCAAAAAGACACGCTTTCCAAAGGAGAAGCAGAACGTCGTCGCTTTGATTATGCCAGTGCTGCCGGGCGGGAAGGTGCCAAGATTATTGGCGGCTCCATTTATGCCGTGGACTTGGATATCACGCATCCGCTGGGCTTTGGGTATAGCGACAGAACGCTGCACGTGTACAGGAACAGCAACCTGTTTTTAAAACCTGCTGAAAACCCTTACAGCACTGTGGCCCTTTATAAGGAAAAACCACTTGTAAGCGGTTATATTTCCAAGGAAAACCTGGAAAAGCTGCCCGGCACGGCTTCGGTTTTGGTGAGCAAAGCGGGTGCCGGAAGGGTGATTTCCTTTGTGGACAACCCGAATTTCCGGGGCACCTGGCTGGGCACGAGCAAGCTTTTCTTTAATGCCCTGTTTTTCGGGCCCGGCATCGGGGTTCCCGAAGTAAGGGATTGACGAGGTCAGAGATTTTTAAAAAAGAGTGCAGGGTTGAAGCTTAGATACGGAATATCGCAGGTTTGTGGTTTGCAAACTGTTTCTGGGCTTTTCATACACCCGCATACACTACCCATACACCATCTCCTGAGCTGAGCCGTCCTGAAAGAACTATACAGCCTTTTTTATGGAAGTGACTTGGAGGAAAGTTTTTTCAGGGAATGAGGAATTCCGTAAAGTAATTACCTACTGCTTTTTTAAATTTGAAAAAACTAAAGTTTTGAATTGTTTAAAAATCCCTATTTTTACTAGCAAATGACCAACAGCTTAAAAGATATAAAATTCCCAAAGACTTACTCTTACAGTTCAGATTCTGAACATGTGCCATTTGAATTTTACAATCAAGCTTTTCCAGTTTCAAAACGGATCGATCTTTTTTTAGGTTATTTCAACTCTTATACCTTTAGCATTTTATCAGAATCTTTTGCTGAGTTTATATACAATGGGGGTTCAATGAGGATTATTACTAATCATTTTTACTCCCCCTTAGACAAAGAAAATTTATTAAATGATGATGGAGCTGATTACCTCAATGATATAAGTGAAGTATTAGGTGATTTAAAGAAACTAAAGGAAGCATTAGATTCAAAAGGTAAATTGTTTTTTGATTGTTTAAAATATTTAAAAAGAAATGGGAGGTTACAATTACAGCCAGTCTATTTTGGTAAAAAAGATTTAAGTCATAAAAAAGCAATGTTGTTTTATGATGACACAGATGCAATTTTGACTATGGGCAGCATGAACTTTACACCTGCCGGAATCGTTAAAAATGGTGAAAGTTTTAATGTAGACGTGCCATGGATAAATAAAATATTTGAAGAACGTGTTGATGAACAGATTTCATTGTTTGATGAAGTCTTTAATCGAAAACATCCATCATACAAGTATTTAGATAATAAAGATATTGAAGAACTTATTGATGATTTTGGAGAAAATAAAAGCCTCGAAGATTTGATTAAAGCAACTATAGAGGAAAATGAAAATGAGGATTACACATATTCAGAAAGAATAATAACAATCAAGAAAAAGAAGGCGATAGAGTTTAAAGAATTACTTTTTAAAATAAAGAATGAACCTAGGTTTCCTTTTGATGAAGGGCCAAGAGATTACCAAAAACAAGCATATGAGAAATGGGCGGAAAATAATTGTAAAGGTATATTTGCGATGGCGACTGGAACTGGTAAAACATTAACTTCTTTAAACGCTGTTTTAGAGGAATATAAAATTAGTGGGTTTTATAATGCTATTATTTTAGTGCCAACACAGATTCTAGTCAATCAATGGATAAATGAATGTAAAAAGTTTAATTTCAATAATATTTTTACTACTTATGACAAAAATTGGCAAGATAAACTAAAAACTATTCAGCTTGAAAAAAGATTAGGAATTAACTCCAATTACATATTTATATCAACATATGCTTCCTATAATGGTAAAAAATTTCAAAAAATATTCGAAAATTTCAAGTGTCAAGAAACTATATTAATAGCTGATGAAGCTCACAACCTTGGCACAAAAAAATCTATCAGTAACTACTTGTTTGGAATAAATAAAAGAATAGGGCTATCTGCAACTCCCAACAGAAACTTTGATGAGTCAGGGACTTATGAGATTGAAAAATACTTTAATTCTTTTTCTCCAAATCATACATTTAGTTACACAATGTTAAAAGCTATTAAAAGTGGTTTTCTAACTCCTTACTTTTACTCTCCGAAGTTTATCAAATTAAATGAAACTGAGATGGAAGCTTATGCTCAGTATTCAGAAAGATTATTGAAGTTTTTTGATTTTGAAAAAGGCACTTACAAAGAGGAAGCCTCTAATCTTTTAATTCAACGAAAAAGAATAATACACCAAGCATCAAACAAGAAAGATAAGTTAATTGAAATTCTAAAAGAAATAAATGATAAAGACTTCAAACACACCATCGTTTATGTGCCTGAAGGGTTTGAACCTGATTACTCAATAACTGACATTTCTGTAACAGATGATGAAGACTTAAGAATTATTGATGATTATAACACTACTATACAAAACTTAGGCATTAGAACCCATCAAATTATTGGAGGGATGAATATGTTAGAGAGAGAAAATATTCTAAAACAATTTAATGATGGATTAATACAGGTTTTAACTGCTATGAAGACATTAGATGAAGGTGTGGATATTCCAGCCACTAAATGTGCAATTTTCTGTGCAAGCACAGGAAACCCTAGACAATTTATTCAAAGAAGAGGTAGAATATTAAGAAACAATGATGGAAAAGAATATGCAACTGTTTATGACCTAATTATAGAACCCAATGATATCTCATATTGGAATTTATTTCCAAAGGATAAGAGAGAAAAGCTCCAAAAAATGGAAATTAATATTTTTAGGAATGAACTTTATAGAGTAGCAAATTTTTTATATGCAAGTGAAAATTTGTCCGATTTACATATACAAAGAAATAGTGATATAAAAAAACTTGTTGAATTAACAGAATTATATAACTTAGACATTTTCAGCTTAATAAATGAATTAATAGAAATAGATAACAAATAGAATTATGCCAACATATCAGAAAAAAATATTTGATTCTTTTAAAAGTTTAATAGAAGATAATAAAGAGAATGAATTAGACAAAAAAGTGCTAAATGATATTCTTAACAGAGTTATAGATTTAGCTGTTAAAGAAGATAGAGGAGAAAATATAGACCCCAATATTAAAGCTCAAACTAATAATATAGTTGATTTATTTAGTTAAAAAATTAAGTTATGATAATACAGAAAGTTGAACTAAATAATTTCAAGTCTTATTATGGCAATCAAGTCTTCAATTTTAAAAATGGACTTAATATTGTTTCTGGTAAAATTGGAACAGGAAAAACAAGTTTATATGAAGCGTTTCAGTGGGTTTTACTTGATAGCATGTCTTTCAAAGACAATATTGATGAAGATTTTATTTTAAATAAAAAGTTTGAGTTTGAATCCTTACAAAAAAATATAAACCAGATAGAATCTAGTGTTACTATTTTTGTTGAAGAGGATAGCATTGTATATAGGATTAAGAAAGAAAATGTATATACAATTAAAAATAATGACTGTCAAATCCAAGAAATCAATACTTCGATAAGTTTTGAAGAACCAAGAACTGGTAATTCAAAAGTGATTTTGGATAGAAGGGAAGTTGAATCAAAACTAGACGAACTTTTTCCAGAAAAATTAAGAAAGTATTTGTTGTTTAAGGGTGAGACCCTTAATCAATTAATTGACTTCTCAAACCCAAATACTCTTGAACAAGCAGTTAAACAAATATCCTATCTACCTCTATTTTCAAGAATGTCAAGAATAATTGATGATATAATTGAAAAAACTGATAGAAAATATAGAAATAAACTACAAGCGAATGCTAGAGACCAAAAAAAGTCTCAACAATTAAACTATGATTTAGAATCAAAACAAAGAGATTTAACAGCCAAAAAAGATAAATTTAAACAGGCCAAAATTGATATTGAAAAGCTTGAGGAAAAGGAAAAGGAATATACTGAAAAATTAAGTTTTGTTGCTGGTTTTCCTGATTTAAAAGAAGAGGAGAATAGATTAGAATACCAAAGAAAAAGAGCATTTGACAATTTAGAAACAATAGATAAGGAGAGTAAGCAATTATTTATCAATAAATGGATAATTGCTAAAAGTCATCCTCTGCTAGATAAGGCAGAGGTTGAGTTGAGGAAATTTATTTCTTGGCGACAAAATGAAATCGCTGTAAGTAGAGAGCAATTAGAGTTAGGAGTGCCTGGAGACCATTTAATTAGAAGAATGGTTAAAGAGAGAAAATGTTTGATATGTGGAACTACAGAAAAAGACAATCCTGATTTAATCAAAATTATCGAAACGCATCTTGATGAAAATAAAAAAGTTAAGAATCTTCTTTCAGACGAAGTTGAGGACTTGAATGAGAAAGTTATGGACATTGTGAAAAACATTTCTCCAATAAAAACATCAACTTCAGATATAAAGCGGGATTTAAAAAATCATATTTTAAGAAATAAGGAAAAAGAAGGTGAAATTGCTAGTATTAATGAAGCACTAAAAAAGACAAAAGAGAAGATTGAAGATTTAATAAAAGAAAAAGGCTATCAAATACTGGAATTAGACCCAAAGACTATCACTAGTGCAATTCAAAGAGTAAAAGGTGACCTAGCAACTAAAAGAAGTCAAAAAGAGTTTTATGATAAGCAGGTTAGAGGACTAGAGTCTGAAATAAGAGGATTAAATAAAAAGTTTGAGGAATTAGTTGGTCTTGAAGAAATAGATGTTAATGAAATACCTGAGAAGAAGTCTTTAAATTATTTGTATGAAATCAAGCAAATCATTGATAAAAAAGTTGATATAGAAAAAAATGATCTCATTGAGAAAATTGAAAATGAAGCCAACAAAATTCAGAAAAGTATTATCCAACAGTCAAAAGACAATGATATAATAGTACTATATGTTAAAATCAGTAAAGATGATTATTCCATCTCATTTGTTGATAAAGATGGCAATCCAAATCCTGGTCATGGAGCTCAAGAAACATTAGCGAAAATGTCACTAATAAGCTCTGTATTAAAGTTATCTAATGAATATAAAGGTGAAAGTTATCCTTTTATAGTAGATGCTCCTACTTCAAATTTTGATGATACAATAACAAAGCCATTTATTAAATCTGTATCTGAAAATTTTACTCAAGGATTAGTTATTCTAAAAGATATACACCTTGAAATTGATGCATATAAAAATGAAGAGTTTACTAAATCTATTCATACAATTGAGAAGTCATCTGACACACCAGGTGAGTCTTCTATAATAAATAGTTACACAATAATAAATCCTATAAAGTAATGTCAACAATATACATGGATATACAAAACATTTCGCCAAAAATGGAAATGTTTGACTATGAGAATATCGTAGCAAAATTTGCTACAAGTGAAGGAGTTAAAGAGCAAGATAAAACTAAATATTTTAAGCAGCAATGGATGCCATTTGCTTGGGCTGCAACTTTAGGATTTATTGAAGGAGTCAGTAAACCATTAGAAGGTGATTTAAAAAAAGAGACTTTTAAGTATACAACCATTAATAATAATGGAGAAAGGATTTTTCAATCATTAATACTTTTTGCTGTAGCTAAAAAAGGCCATGAAATTTTGCAAGATGTCACAGAATTAAACAAAACAATTGAAGAGTTTGCTAATGGTGGTTTTGAGATAATACACGGAAAAATTAGTTCTAATCCAGACTATTTTAATCATCCAAATGATTATATCAACTTCCTATTGGATTCCTTAGATAATTAAAATAACTACTTAAAATGGCAAAACCTTTTGAAGATTTAACTGGTAAAAAACTTGAGGATTGGTTTCAATCTTTTATAAAGAATGATTTAGGGTTTGAGGATTATTATCCTAGCCCTGGTCAAATAGAATTGTCACTATTAGACCCTACTCAATCTAGAGGTAATCACTTAGAAATAGATGGGGTTTTACTAATAAATAAAACTTGCTTATTACTTGAATACACGTCAGAAAATAGTGGATTCAAATCAAAAATCAAAAAATTTAATAGAAACTCAAACCTTTTAATCAACTCAAGCCATCTCTCATTAGAAGAGAAGTTTAAACTTTTTAATATACCAGCTAATAAATTAGAAGACTTTAAAGAGGTAGAAAATTTTAAATATGTTTATTTCGGAACCAATTCTAAAATACAAAACGAAGAACTAACTAGAGCTGATTTTCCTGATTATCCAGATATACAAAAAAGCTTATACATTATTAAACCTAATACACTTGAATATTTAAGACAACTTTCCAATTTAATTGGTCACCATTCAAAAAATGAATTTCTATCATCAATGGAGTTTACACCTGAGGAATATGGTGAAAGTGATGAATCAATAAAATTAGACTTCTTAAAAGCGGATAATAAATACATTACAGGGAATAAAGTAAAAGCTGATGTTTATTTACTAAAATTTACAGTTGACCAACTACTAAGAATTGCAAGGGTTTCTAGATATGAGGGTATCCCATTTATTTTAGAAGAAGAAAATACCAAACACAACTATCAAAGATTATTGATAGAAAGTAAGATTGAGAATATTTCTAAAAATTTTATTGATGATGATAAAAGAAAGCTCTTTCCAAATACTATTACCCTAGTATTAAGCAATGAATGTACTGAAGAGACTAATGGCGGTATTACTAAATTATCAATCCCTAAAAAATTCAGTTCTATTGATATCATAGATGGACAACATAGACTTTATGGATACACAAAAAATAATATTAGCCAACTAACACTTGAAAAATCTGAAATTTTAGCAACTGCAATTAAATTTAAAACAACTAAAATTGAAGATATAACTAAAAATGCTGCAAAAGTGTTTGTTGAAATAAACTCAAATCAAGCAAGAGTTAAAAACAACTTAATCTATCTAATAAAATACGATGTTTTGGGTGAAAAAGATAGTGAAGCTCTTGCTGGGAAAATAATTCTATTATGTAATAATTCATCTGAATCTAAACCTCTAGGGAACGTTTTTTTAACAAATTCTCTCAATAGAAAAAACAAATTTAATCTTCCAAGTATTCCAATAACTACAATTGTTGATAATGATTTAATACCTTTTATAAAAGGCCTAAAAACAAATAAAAAAAGTATAACTGAAAAAGAATTTGAGAATATTTTTGGAAAAAAAAGAACACATTTTGATAAGCACCCTTTAGAATTATGTAGGAAGTCTAAAAGTATTTTAGACCAATACTTTAATTATGTGAGGCAGGTGTTTAAATATGATTGGAAAAAGGATACAAGTACTTTCTTAATTTCCTCAAAATATGTTTCAGCATTTATTCGTCTCTTGAGATATTATCTTTTTGATAAAGGTATTTCATTAAATGATACGAAAAAAGAACTAGAAGCTTTAAAGAAGAAAATAGACAAAGTTACCAAACCTAGTAATTCAGAATCTTTTCCGAAAGGGAGTTTGAAAATCCCCTCTACAAAACATGGTATTAAGACAATTTTTGAGTTTTTAAAGGATGTAAAAACATTTAAGCCAAAAAAATAATATTATAAAATTTCAATCTCTGCAAACAATTGACCCCTAGTTGTCTTTTCTATTTCTTTGTAATCTAGCCATAAAGCCAACCATTTAAATGGGTCAAAAATATCATGCTCTACTTCTCCCCCATGTAAATAGCAAAGTTGTTTAATAGACTTTATGTTCTCATCTATACTTTCCTTTTTTTCAATTTGGCTTACGAGCAGTGCTATGTTTAAGAAAAACCAAGGGTATGAAAATCTTATATCTTTATCATTTTGAATACTATTCAAAAGTCCATTACACCAATCATTTATTAATACCAAATGGCTAGTAAAGCTTGCAAGTTTAATAATAGACCATAACTTATAAATTTGATTTTTTGAAAGACCTGAATTTAAATGATACTGTTCTAAATTTGGATTAGTTTTTAATGATAATTTAATTTCTTCTTGAATATCCATTAATCCAGAATTAATTATGTTTTTATCAATGAAACTATAATCTAATATTGGGTAGTCTACTCTCAAACGAGCTATTTCTGACAAAGCATTTCCAATATATTGTTTTTGACCAGTCCTCATAAATCCCATCAAACTTTTTCTGTAATATTTAAGAGACAATTTAAAATCGCATTTATTGGAATAGCAGTTACCAATATGATAAAAGCAAGAGTACAAATTTGAATAATCTTTAATGCCATTATAAATATTAGAAGCCTTTGTATAATACTCAAGTGCTGTTTCAAAATCTCCATAACAAGTTTCGTAAATCCTTCCTATTTCAGCATTTAAAAGAGCTGTGTTTGAATTTTTAAAGTCAGTATCATATGATGAGATAGATAACAATTCCAACGCTCTAAAAAATAAATTTATAGAGTTCTCAGGCTGAGTTTTTTTAATAATTTGTCCTTCAACTAGATAAATGTAAAATAATTTATAGGAATCATTTATTTTCAAGCTACAATGTTTCATTTGCTCAAGAATCCTTTGAGCGTTTTTCATATCATCATTTCTAATATAGAGTTGAGCTAACATTGTCAAATCTTCCAATGCTAAATCATACTCACCTAATTCCATATGAGCTTTCGCTCCTTCTTCATTAATCTTTAATCCATATAAATAATGACCTCTTGTAAATAAGTATTTGTATAACCCTCCTGCAAATCCTGTAATAATTCTCAAATATTCCTTCTTATCACTATGTTTTATACACTTCTCACAATATGCAGAATGAATTGAACATTTAATTGAATAAATATAGTTCGTAAGTTCTACCTCGTATCTTAAAATTGCATATTCCCATCTTTCTGTTTGAACATTATGGCTATAAATAGCCAATGTTTCCATCATTAAATTTTCAAATGCAATAATTCTTAATCTATGCCAAGTTTTTAATGATTTTCTCTTAATCTCAGACATTACAAACTGTCTGATTGGATTAATCAAGAATAATCTACTTTGATTCAATGGGTCAAATTCCTTATCAATTAAATTAAATTGGTTTAATCTTGCTACTATACGATCAAAATCATCAATATTAACATCTTCAAAAAAAGTATCTTTTTTAAAGTTATCAAGAAAATACTCTTTAACGCCTCCTGGGAAATTTGTCAAAAGAACTAAAATATATTGTTCTGAATCATTTAGAGCCTCATAGCTTATCCTCAAACAAAGATTAAGAGATGATTTAATATTTTGCTGTATTCTCGAGGGAGAAGAGATAAAGTCAACCCCTTTTTCTTTTAATTTATTCTTTACTTTCTGAGAATCTTGGTAAAATCTAATTAAACCAATTAACAGTTTTATTGTTAGGACATGACCATTTGAAAATTTATTGACCCAATCTAAATCTTCCAATTTAAATTCTGGTAAAGCACTTTTTAAAAGTAAACTGGACTCAGCTTTAGTTAACCCTTTAACCTTAATACTTTTAGTTTTAAATGAGTAATCTTCAATATTAACTTGGGTTGTTATAATTAATCTAACTTTTGAAGTATATCTAAATAAATCCCCTATAAAATCAAGCGTTTTATCTTTATCATTATTAATTAAATTCTCTAGCCCATCAAATACTAAAATCAAACCCAATTCGTCTAAAAAGGAATACAATTCTGAAAAGGAGCTAGAATTAAATTCAATTAAAATTTCACGCTTTAAATCTTGTATTGAATTATGTCCTTCTGTTTTAAACCATTTTACTAATTGTTTATGTTTTTCCAATGATTTAATTAACAACTCTGTTTTTCCAATACCACCTGGACCTGTGACACATAATATTCTTTCACCCTTTATTGTGGCCTCAATATTAGTTATATAAGCTTCCCTACCAACAAAATTCAAATCAGGATTAGGAATTGAATGAAGTGAATCTGTAAATAAATTATCTTCAATTAAAAGGGATTTTTTCAGCTTTTCAATTAATCCCCTCTTAATATCATTGATTTCTTGCTCTGAAATTATTCCATCATCATATTTCACGTGACAATCTGTACATAGCCTAATTAAATTATGATGAAAATGTGAAAATGATTTTGACCAAGGAATTATATGAGCATCATCTAGACGATGTCCTGAAAAACACCTAGCACATTGTCCATTTGACTCAACTTTTAAAAACTCCTTTATGAATTTAGGTATTGAAGGTCTTTTTTCTTTAGCATTTGTTACCCATTTACCTTTTAAAAAAGTTTCGAATTTATCTAATTCTGATTCAAGAAATTTAATTTCCCTTTTACTTGATATTGCTTTCAGTTTACTTCCATTAACTCCAGTTCTAACATAAGAATATAGTAGTTCTTTAGTAATACCAAGCTTAATTGCTGCTTGACTTTCGTTAAGAAGTTTTTCATGCATTTTTAAGTTATCGATTGTATACCTATCTCAATTTTCTCAACCAAAAAATCAAACCCATCCAAATTAGAGTTTGAGGACACTTCTTCATCCAAAAGCTGTAGCCCATCATCAATGTGCATTTTGATGTATTTTGGCAGGTCTTTGTCGGTGATATAAAGACCATAATGCACAGCAACTAAACCAACATAATAATCTACATAATTACCAAATAACACACTCTTTGAATATTCTTTACCACTTGAGTTTTCAATCGCGATTAAATCTAGTTTTCTGTCTTGAGAAAGCGAATATGTAAGGGCAATTCTTGCTACGATATTTTCTGTTCCTAGGTTTAGTTTTCTTGTTAAATTAGAAACCACCTCTTTATTCTCTTTACTAGTTCTAATATGCGTAAACATCGCTTGTCTTTTTAAATTCTTGAAATAATTTGTTGTCAGCTACTTTTTTAAATGTGGAGCCTTGTGCATTATTTATAATTAAATAAGAAGTGTTTAAATTCTTCTTTAACAGCTCATACTCATCTTCTGAGAGCTCTTTTTCTAATAAAGGAAACAATACTACTTGCTCAGAGATTGAAGGGTAGAACTCCTTTAAAATGTTTTTTGAATGGTGTTTATCGAACTTCTGTAGCGGGCTGTCAATAAACACAGGAAAACTAATTCCTGATTCATCAACAAGCGCTTTTAATAATGCTGTTGCATAAAGCTGCTGCTCCCCTTTAGAGAGACTGTCTTTATCAATAATATTTCCACGTTCATCTAACAAATCAATATCCATAATATCCTCCTGGATGTTAACTCGCACGTTAGACACAAAATTTTCCTTATGCATCAAGTTTCTTAAGCCAAGTGAAATTGATTTTTGTAAAGCATATTTTTTCTCTTGTTTGATTTTTTGAATTAACTCATTGATTTTCTTAAGCAGTTTTTCTGTGACTTCATATTTCTTTTTATCTGTTTCAACTAAATTGAAATTTTTCTCATATTCAGAAAGTACTTTTTTATTTGTTGCTGCTTTTACAAGCAATCCTCCTAATTTTTCAATTAGGTTATTTTTTAAACCTGTTAAATTAAAAATCTCAGAGTCTGTCCTGTCTTTTTCTTCCCGGTATTCTTTTGCAATTTGGTTTCCTTTTCTTGCTTCCGCTTGTTTGATTTTATTGATCGTTCTGCTCAAAAGTACCCTGTTGTTTTTTTCTTCTTGAACTATGGCATTAAATTGAGACAAATAAGACGTTTTGATATTCGCAACAATGGCTTGAAATTCTCTTACTTGTTCTTCATTAAAATCCAATAGTACTTTAGTTTTACTGACCTTAGTTTTGTTTTTTTCAACGTGAATTGAACTTTTACTTTTATTCAGTAACTTTTCAATACTTACAATTGTTTTCTGATCTTCAAAAAGTTTCTTTGCGTCTTTTAATACTCTATTTGAAAACTCATTGATTTCATTTTGAATTAATTCTGAATCTGATTTTCCAGAAGTTGAACTGCTTTCTAAAGCCATTTGGTTGTATAATTCAGTTAGCTTTTTGCCGGCAATCACAAATGGCATTATATCTAAAAGCTTTTTAAGCTTGTTCTTAATTATTTTGGATTCAGATTTTAGGGTTTCTCGTGAGTTCTTCAAATCCTTTAACTCTTCAAGGGTAATTGAGTTGCCTTCTCTTATTAACTTTTCTTGAAGGTTGTCACTTTTCGTTTTTAATAGGGCAATTTGTAAATCTAGACTTTCTTGATTTTCACGATTATTTTCAATTTGCTTTTGGTCATTGTTAACTTGTTCAATGAGTTCGTCTAATTTAGACTTCTCAACCTCCTTTACACCGCGTCTTCTTAGTTTAATTAAAAGCCCTTCAAGATTGCTTTTTAATTCCTCATATTTTTTGATTCCAAGCACCTCAGAGTAAGCTTTACTTAAGCTTCTTAATTCAGATTTTGATTTGGCCTCGGCTAGTGAAACTATTTTCTCCGCATCAAAAAAGAAGAATTTAGCAATTTCTCTTGGCAGAATAAAGTCATTTATAAAAACTTCATAACCAACTTCTTTGGTCAACTCATTCTCTAGACCGTCTATTAAAATACTTAATTTTTCTTCGTTAGTTCTTAAATCGAATGACCTTTTTACAGTTACAGTCCTACAAGGTATGGTGGGAATTAATAAATCCTTTAATTCTATTTCTACAGAAACCAAAGGCGTGGCTTTTTTACCGTTTTCAAATTCCCATTTTACGTTATTATTTAAAAGAGAAGTTACATAATTATCATAGCCCCCGGCAGTCTTAATATCCTTTTTATACTTTTCTTCAACTTGGCCCATGAGCTTTCCATAAAATGCCCATATAAGTGAAGTTAAAAAAGTGGTTTTGCCAAAGCCATTTTTTCCTGCAATAAGACTTATGTTTTTCGAATCAGTTGAAGAAAATGATATTTCATTACTTCCTCTGTAAATCCTAAAATTATTAAATTGTACTCTGCTTATTTTCATAGTTGATTCTCTTTGACAAAGTTTTCAATTCTATTTTCAACATCATTATGCAATCCATATTTTGAAAGCATCAAGGTTTTACTTTCTTGGAGCGTGATTAAATTATCAATGAGGTGATAATATTCAGCGTCTTCACTACAAATGTCTTTCAAAATTCTACGTTCGGTGTCATCAAGTGCTTTGATGTTGCTTGTACTAATATCTTTTTTGAATATTTTTTTATAAATATCTCCAACATTATGATCAAAAATCATATCTCGATTCCAAGTAACTTGAATGGCTATTAATTCTTGATTCGTAATTAAATTTATATGTGGCCGTTCAACTTGCAAGTCTTTTTGAATTTCTAAAAGCTCTTTCAACATTCTTGCGCGATATTCTGGTGAATAATTACCTTGTTTATGCCCATCTTCTGTTACAGCAGGCATTCCATTTCTTCTGGTGGCCATTCTGTTTTCACTTAAGTTTCTGTTGTCAACCAGATCGTTACGAAATTTTAATAAGGGCATCATCCAATTTTGACCATTGTCGATTAAAGCTGACATTGATTTGTCTTTTTTAACTACTGTACACGTCCAGCAGCCAAATCTACTTTGTCCACAAGATGAGTGTTCTTTGTTGGTGACGACTGTGGGGCATTCATAATCATCTGCACTGGCATCAGAATAAATTTGAAACAATATAGAATTATCAAACTTCCAAGGTGATGGTATAGCATTAATAATGTACCACACTTCCTCAAGCATTAATTCTTTTATTGGAGCATACACATAAGTATTGATATTAGTTGTGTGTCGAGACAGTCTTTTCCCATCAATTTCGTGCTTTTTCATTGAGCGTTCTCTTGTTGCGCTCTCTTCATAACGAGTGCCTAAAAGAACAATAGCTTCTCCTTTTTCATCAATTTTTTCTAACAAAAAGTCTGATGTTGGTTTTATTTTCAATCTATCAGTACACCACCTAAAAGTATTATTAGGCACCGGGTATCCTTTACCAATTACATTGATCCAAAAGGATTCTTCAAGTTTTGGAGTTGTCTTTTTAACAAAAATGGGAAGATTTTGTTCTCTTGCTTCTGTATCAATTTTAGTTAAAACATCTTCAACATAAGACGCTATAATTGGATTTTCAACCATAGTGTCATTACAAACCACATGAACAGGTCTTCTTAATTGATAAGGATAAGGATTTCTTTCTCTAATTCTTTGAAGTGCGATCCAAACTAATGTTAGTAAAACAGTAGAATCTTTGCCACCACTAAACCCGATAATCCAGGGTCTATCAGTTGTGTCAGCATAAGCATACTGATCAATGATTTCATCAATAATTTTCTCTATTTTTTTGCTCTTAAATTCCGCCATATTTCTTTGTAATGTGCTTTTTAAAATTAAAGTATTTCTAAAACAAAATGATACAAATAATTTTAAATTATAAACTATATTTCAACAAGATATAAACCATTATATTCTAAAATTATTCTCTCTTCTTGACAAAATCTACAGCCTTCTCATCCATATAAATAAAGCTAATTCCATCAATCTTGACGAGTGTAAGCTCATTGTTATTTATAAGCCTATAAACGTGTTGTCGACTTAGATTTTTAAGTTTTGAATAGTTTGAAACGGTTAATAGTTTTTCGGTGTTAATCTTCATGAATAACTTTCAAATGTAATAATTTAATGTTACATTTGTAACATTAAATTAACAAATTATGGAATCTGTAATTAATTACTCTGAGCAAATATATAAAAGAACGATAGATACTAAGTCTACATTTTTACTTATTGCTAACTCAATTGAAGGTTATTTTTATCTAAACTTTGAAAACTTGTAATATGGTCTCATTAAATACTCACTACCACCACTTCGCCAACAGAACCATAGAAACCCTATTAATTGGCGGCAGTAAAAAATTATATCTCTACAACCACCAAGGCCAATACTTTAAGCTCTTTGACCAAAAAGAAGAATTAGACAACTATTTAAAGGCCTTGCCTTACCAAATGCTTTGTGAATTTTATAGTGAAGAAGAAGTGGATATCTTTATTTATGATTTCAAATAGAACTTTTTGTTGTATTAAGTAGCTCTCTAATATCAACATCCAAAGCTTCCGCTATCTCTACTAGTGTTTCCAATGAGGGTTGCATATCATTAGTACACCACCTTGATACTGTAGTTCTATTTTTACCTACTTTCTCAGCTAGCCACTTGTTAGTCCTATCTTTTTCGGCAAGCACAACTCTAATTCTATTTATTTGCATTTTAGATGTCATTTGAATCGTTTTAAACTATGTAAATAGCGTAAAAAACAAAAATAATTAATTAAATATTTTTAAAATTGTTCTTATTAGTATATATTTGTTTCGTTATACACTGCATTATTGATTATAAACGAACTTTATGTAGCGTATTATGAACAATGTGTAACCTTAAATTTAATTTGTATGTCAGATTTATACACTAACACCGCTACGGAACAATTATTCTCGTTACAACAGGGAAACCAAAAGGAACTTCCCCACCTACATAACCCCTATCTAAAACAACTCCTCCCACAACTCATCAACCGCCACCGGGTAGTCCAATTATTTTTCACCCCACAAACCACACACGAAAACGCCCGCCTCATAGTCCACCTGCAGTCCAAACACGAAGCCGGCACCCTCCAAAAGCAAAAATGGGTCACCAAACTACACAACCGGCATCATACCTTTGTACACGTTTTTTATAGCACCCAACTCAACCAGGAATACAAAATCGGCAATCCCTTCATTTTTGCCTATTGCCAACCTGCAGCACTCATTTATACCAATAAAGACCTGGAAAACCACCTGCTGTTATACCCCGCAGACAAAAAGAAACACCGCAAAAAATACAAAGCCTACAAACAACAATTCCACCACGACCATGAGCTCCTTCGGGCACAACTATTCCCCATGCTCGCCGCAGACTGCTCCGCCGCAGTATTGCTACACTATGAAAACCTCCTAAACCACAACTTGGAGTATCTTGAATCCTTATATACAGGCACCCCAAACACCCACCAAACCCTAAACGAAAGAATACACAACCTCACTAAATACGCCCCCCAAATCCAAAAGCATTTCGTAAAAAAATCCGGCAACACATTCCACCTCATTGACCTCATAGAAAAAGCCAAAAAAACCTCCCTGGAAGCAGAATGCTTCTTCGGCAGCGAACACTACAAAGCCTTCGAAATAGCAGAACAAAGCGTATTTGAAATGGTCGAAACCCGTTTCAAAATGATAAAGAAAATGATATCTAAGCACTGTCACGCTGACTGTTTTGCTGAGGAACGAAGCAAAATGTATCGAAGCGCTGTCATGTCGAGCCTGCCTACCGAAGCTTTAGCGAAGGCTGGTGTTTTTCAAAGCAGTGATAACTGCATTGAAAAATGTATCGAGACACAAAGCGCCGTCACCCGAGCGTGCCCGCCTCCGGCTGGTGATTTTCTCTCGACCAAAGTCGAGAGAAAATTGTATCGAGGGGCCGTCACCCTGAGTGATTTTTATTTCGACGATAGTCGAAATAAAAATTGTATCGAAGGGCTCGTCAATCTAGTTACAACCACCATCCAAAAAACCAACCCCCCCGAAGAAATCTACCAATTTCACCACACCACCCACGCCAACACCCAAACCTACTATCTATTGCTCATAGGCAAAGGCTTCAGCAACCAACTCCTAAAAGACCTAACCAACAAATTACAAGCCCAAACCGGCAACAAGGCAGAGTTTGTCCTTATAGCCCACACCCGCAGCTGGATACAAGAATGGCTCTATGCCCAGCAAGATTTTTTCAAAAAAATAATAAAAGAAGAAAACCGCATCTTCACCACATCACCATACCACCCCAAACCCCATTGGGAACATCCATACGCACCATACTATCCTGACCTCGAGCTTTACTATAAACAAACCGTTAAGGTGTTCGACCAACTCCTATTAATGGCAGACCGCCTAACAGACAATTACAGTGGCGTAGCCAATTTATTCTCCCTGTTTTTCCAAACCTTCTGCAAAACTTACCTCTTCGCCACCATAAGCTACTACCCAAACAACCTCCACAGCAAAGCCCTCTGGCAACTATGCCTCTACGCCAACCCCGATCTAAAACGCTACGAATACCTCTTCCAGGAACTGGAAACCCCCTTCTTCAACTTCCTCGACCACTACAGAACCATTCAACACACCTACCCCTTCAAACAAAAACAAAAAACAAACATATTAATAGAAATAGCAGACAAACTCCTAATCGAACTCAAAAACAAACTACCCCGCGATGAATGAACATCATACTAACCAAAGACAACAAGTAAAGTGCAGAATAGAAGTAAACCCTTAGCGCCTTAGCGTCTTTGCGAGAACATCAAACATGCTCAAAACTAAAACTTTGAACATTGAACATTTCAACCACCATAACCCCAACCCCCCGACCCTTTGCGTATTCTTTGCGTATGAACCTTTGCAGCCCTTTGCGTGAAACCCCGCTCTACGGTCTTAATTCAAAAAAAAGACCAACATTTTTTTGGAATTTTCAAATTGGAATTTGGTGCTTTTAAAATTGAACATGGAACTTTAAACATCAACCACCACCCCTCTGCGAACCTCTGTGGAACCTCTGCGTCACTCTGTGGAATAGCAAAGCCCATACTAAATCGATAATCCATGGCCTTCCCTGCATACGGCATGCAATAGCCAAGAAACCCTTTTGACCGTTTTAAGGATAAGTCTTATTACTTAATACAATTTTTTGGAATTTGCCTTGCCAACCGAAGTCACCAAAAGTGGCGAAGGATGGGCGCTTTGGAATTTGGTGCTTTAATATTTGGCACTTTCTCAAACTGACCACTGAACACTGCCACTGAACACTTTAAACAACAACTCCCAAAACCCCAACCCCACGCTTAGCCTCCAACTTCGTCATCACCCCATTCACCTCCTGATAAAACCGCACACCCATCACAGCAATCCGCACACCGTCTCCAGCTTCGTCCTCCGTAACTAGCGAAGCAGTGAAGGGGGATGGAGGAGTCACAGGGTTTAAGACAATAGAGTGGTTCGCATCATTTTTAGAGACATAATACTCCTCAGCTAAAAAAGTATGCGCTTCTATAGTATCAAAATCCATCACCACCACACCATATAACAAGCCCACATGAGTAGCAAATTCCGGAAAAGCAATCCCACTCACATCAAAATCAGTACAACTACAAGTGTGAGTAACCATATCGACACTAAAACGATTCCCTAAAGTATAGTCAACAGTAAACCGCTCAGGATACGAATACGTCAACAACAAATTCCGCCCGTCAGTAGTAGTAAGCCCCGGAGCCACCCGCCTTACACCCCTTGCAGAAACCGGGTCAAAGTTCTTGATCTGCACAAACATGCTGGTCATAGCACTATGCAACTTCCGTCCTTTCAATTTAGAAAGATAAGGATGCAAAGCACGCATAAACGTACTCTTCACCGCAGCACAATGCCCAAATTCAGAAGCATTTTCACGCACCCGCTCCATACTATCCTTGGTCTTGAAAGCTTCGCCATTAAACCCGCCACCGGCCATCCTGCCGATGTTTTTATCACCATCCTGATAAAAGTTCATACCACCAATGGTACCCGTAATTTTAAAAGGTCCTGTAATTCTTGCCATAATTTTAAGTATTAAAGTGAGTACCAAAGTAATACAAAAAGCTAAGATATACAATAGCTATAGCATATTTATAACGTATATATAGCAAATTTATAGCGGATGTATAGCGTATCTGTAGCGTATATTATAAATAATCTATAAACATCAAAACCATAGTAAACCCCATCTCTGAGAAGCGTGAGGTCTCGTGATTTGCAAAAATTTTACTGGTTTAAACAAATTCGCGATTCGCGAATTGAGAATTTAGTACTTCTAAAGAATAATATTTTTTTAATTTTGTGGTAAGCAAGTTATTAGGGATAAACACCTGCAACAACCAAGGCCAATACTTCAAACTCTTTAACCCAAAAGAAGAGCTAAACAACTAGTTAAACGCCTTGCCATACGAGATGCTACCTTGAGCTAAACATCACAAAACCATTAAAAATAACAGGCATGGACAAACTGAAAACCCTCTGGAACGACCTCACCGCCAGATACACCGGTGACAGGAATTTTACCGATACCTGCTGGCTTGAAATTGAAAACGCCTATACCGGCAAGGCACGGCACTATCACAATTTGGGGCATTTGGAGTTTATGGTGGGTTTGGCGCTGCAGCACAAAAGCCGGCTTGAGGATGTGGAAGTGGTTTTGTTTTCCATTTACTATCACGACCTTGTTTATAAAATTACACGCCGCGACAATGAAGAAAAAAGCGCGGCCATCGCACAAGAGCGGTTGACCGCACTGGGGCTGCCGCTACCTAAAGTAAAAGCCTGCCACAATCAGATTCTCGCCACAAAAAACCACACTGCCCGCAGCGATCAGGACACCGGCTACCTCATCGATTTTGACCTGGCCATACTGGGCGAATCCCCCGAAAACTACCGGGAATACAAAAGAAAAATAAGGCGTGAATATGCCCTGTACCCCAACTTCCTGTACAACAAAGGAAGAAAAAAAGTGCTGCAACACTTCCTGGATATGGACAGCATCTTCAAAACCCGGGATTTTAAGGAGAAATATGAGCAACAGGCCAGAAGGAATATGGCCGATGAGATGGCCAGCCTCTAAAGAAGGGGTCAACTCCTGTCGGGGGCATAGAGCCGTCACCTGTCATAAGTTACCCACAAACAAATACCCACAAAACAAGAAGCCGTTTCAAATAGTATTCGTATATTTGCGAACAACAAATTAAGTCAAACAATGCCAGGCACGTTAAAATCAGACTACTTTACCACAGAGCAGGAGCAAGCCGCCCGTTTTGCCAAAGCGATGGGTCACCCCGTGAGAATCGCCATTCTGGAATTGCTCAACTCACAGGCATGTTGCTATCACGGCGATATGGCAGAAGAATTGCCCATCGCAAAATCTACACTCTCCCAGCACCTCAAAGAATTGAAAGATGCCGGCCTCATTCAGGGTGACATTACCCCACCCTCCACCAAATATTGTGTCAACAGAGAAAACTGGACCAAAGCAAAAGCCCTGCTTTGCAAAGTGTTGGAATAATTTTTTATAGTTTTTGTTCGTAAGTTTGCGAACTACGAATATATGTTCGTATATTTGCGAACAGAAATCGTAAACGTAAAATTATGACACACATAAAAGTATTGGGTCCCGGTTGCCCCAAGTGCAAAACCACCCACAACAATGTTCTGGAAGCTCTCAAACAATCAGGACTCAAAGCAGAAGTTACCAAAGTAGAAGATATCGAAGAAATGATGAAGTACAATGTGCTCGTCACTCCGGTATTGGTGATTGATGAAGAAATAAAAATCAAAGGTCGTGTGGCTCAGGTCAGCGAAATCATAGACTTCCTAAAAAAATAACCTTATGGAAAATCAAACCCTTGTCAAGGAGATTTGCCCCACCACCACTCAGGAATGGGTAAAAAACGGTGCATTGCTCGTCGATGTACGCGAAAAAAACGAAGTGGAACAATGGGCCTATGATGTGCCCAACTGCATCAACATTCCGCTTTCAGAATTTGAAGAGCGCTATACAGAAATTCCCAAAGACAAAGACGTCGTCATGGTCTGTAAAGGGGGCGGAAGAAGTTTGCGCGCCGCCGGCTTTTTAGTCAATCACGGCTATACACAGGTGGTTAATATGCAACACGGCATCATACGCTGGACCCAAAAAGGCTTTCCCGTAAAAGGAGCGCCAATCGAGGAAATAGCCGGCGATTCCTGCTGCTCAACTTCAGGATGTTGTTAATTTTGTAACTAGACAGTACCACCAAATGATAATTCAAAAAAATACAAATTGTAAAATACAAAGCTTATCAGTACTCATTTTAAATAAATAGGGTCTTAGTAAAATCTTTACTATTTATGATAATTTATCAGCGAAAATCAGCCAAATCCGCGTTATCAGCGTGCCATACCAATTAATAAATAGAACGCTGATGACGCTGATTAAGCGGATTAGGGCAGATTTTTTTGATAAAAGTCAAAATTATATTGTATGAATCCTGATTAGTTACTTAATTTTTAAATAATAGAAAATATGAAAACTATAAAAATCACTTTAATTACAGCCATCGTCCTTTTGACCAATTCTGTTGTGGCTCAAGATGCGCTGGATTCGTTTTTACTCAATTTTAGTTACGAAAACAGAAAAGAAATGAAAGTTTCTTCAGAGCAAATCGTGCAATTACTTCAGGAGGACAAAGCACTGCTCGTTGATATCCGGTTTGAAGAAGAACAAGCCTCCTGGCAAATGGATTATGCCTTGAAAATGCCTTTGGCTACAATTCCTTTACGCTACAAAGAACTTCCAAAAAACAAACTCATCGTTACAGCTTGCCCTCATAAAGACAGGGCAATCATTGCCATGGTCTATTTAAAAAGCAAAGGCTACCAGGTGGCTTACTTAAAAGACGGCCTGCTGGGTCTGGCCGACTACCTAAAAGGAGACGAGGCAAGAAAATTTATTGAAAATCTCAAGAATTAAACCCCATGTTTGACTGGATTCAACATCTTGCAGACTGGCTTATTTACAGTCTGTTTGGAATAGGTGCCGACACCCAATTGGGAATCGCGCTGAATTTCTTTGTGTATGATACCCTGAAAATTCTCATCCTTTTATTCATTATTGTTTTCCTGATGGGAATTGTCAATGCCTATCTCCCCGTTGAAAAACTAAAGGACTACCTCAATAGAAAAAAACTTTACGGGCTGGAATATTTGTTCTCGTCCACCTTTGGAGCCATTACGCCCTTTTGTTCGTGTTCGTCAGTACCGCTTTTTATTGGTTTTGTTCAAGGGGGGATTCCGCTGGGAGTCACCTTCTCCTTTTTGATTACTTCACCTTTGGTAAACGAAGTGGCAATCGCAATGTTTATAGGAATGTTTGGCATCAAAGCCACTTTGATTTATGCCGTGTCCGGAATTCTGTTGGGCACCATTGGCGGTTGGTTGCTGGGCAAATTCAACCTGGAACCCCTCCTTTCTGAATGGGTAAAGAAAATACTTGCCAACAAACAGCAACAAACTGAATTTGAAGAAGAAAAACAAAGCTTTCGCGAAAAGTTGCCCGGTATCACACACGGTGCCTGGGACATTGTAAAAAGCGTATTGATTTATGTAATCATAGGGATCGCCATAGGTGCAGCCATGCACGGCTATGTACCCGAAAACTTCTTTCAGCAATACCTGGGTGGCGGTCAATGGTGGACCGTGCCGCTCGCTGTGATTGTGGCCGTACCTATGTATGCCAATGCCGCAGCCATCGTGCCGGTCATACAAGTGTTTGTCGCCAAAGGAGTGCCGCTGGGAACCGCCATTGCCTTTATGATGGCAACCGTGGGTTTATCCATTCCCGAAGCGACCCTGCTTAAAAAAGTGATGACCATGAAGCTCATTGCAATCTATTTTGGAGTCGTTACATTATTCATCATCCTTTCAGGATTTTTATTCAATATACTATTATGAAAACAAAAACAGAATTACTACTCGAACTTTGGATTGAGGCACGCACCCGCTTTTCCAATCAATTGGAAAATCTAAAGGAAGAAGACCTGAAAAAGAAATTGGGGACTTCGCCAAATTCGGTGGGCTTTTTAATGCGCCATATTGGGGATGTGGAATTGCTTTTCGCCAAAAATGTGTTTGGCGATTCCTCTGTAAAAGTCACTGCAAAAACAGTCATTGAAAAACGCGACACCGGCGAGTGGACTGATTTGGGTGCATTGAAACAATACGTTTCTGAAGCTTTCGAAAACCTAAAATCCATTGTCGAAAAACAAACCGATGAAGATTGGGAAACCACCATCACCACCAAAGAATTTGGCACAAAAACCAAAGCGGAAGCCTTTGGAAGAATCGTTTCACACACGGCCTACCACGCAGGTCAAATGTCCATTATCAATAAATACGGAACCTTTTAACACTTAAATACTATGAATTCAAAAAACATCTTTTTATCGTTTGCAACAGTCGTGATGTTGCTTTTCACCGCCTGCAACGGCGGAGCACAAAACACCAAACAACAAGAAGCGACCTCTTCTAGTGCTGCAATGGAGGTCATACAGTTTCATTCAGAAAATCGCTGTATGACGTGCAACAAAATTGAAGAACTCACCCGGGAAACCCTCAAGGATTTTAGTGATATTCCCTTTTCAACCGTGAATGTGGACGATGAGAAAAACGAACAAAAAGCAGCCGAGTTTGAAGCTTTTGGAACAGCACTGTTTCTATACAATCCCAAAACGGGGAAAAAAGAAAACCTCACAGAGTTTGCCTTTATGACTGCCGGAAATAAAGAAAAATTCATCCAGGAATTGAAAAAGAAAATAGCAAGCTTTCAGAAACTGTAATCTATGGAGTGGATCAACGAATTGGCTCAAAACAGAGAAGCCCCTGTGCTGGCCGCTTTTGCTCTGGGTTTGTTAACGGCTATTGCCCCCTGCCCCTTGGCGACCAATGTTACGGCAACCGCATACATTGCTAAAACCATCACCAACAAAAAAAAGGTGTTGCTCAGCGGGGTGCTTTACACGCTGGGCAGGGTGCTGACCTATACGTTGATTGGTGCCATTATTTATTTTGGCGCCAGCAAATTTGAAGTAGCCAAACTCTTTCAGGGCAATGGCGAAAAATACATTGGCTTTGTGCTCATTTTTATCGGACTCATTATGCTCGATGTCATCAAATTAAATTTCATCAAAGGCGGAAACATAACTGACAAACTCTCTGAAAAATTCAAAACCAAAGGCTTGCTGGGTTCCTTTCTTTTGGGAGCTTTGTTTGCCCTGGCATTCTGCCCTTACAGCGGTGCTTTGTTTTTTGCGATGCTCATACCCCTGACGCTTTCAGCCAGTGCTGGCCTGGCATTGCCCGTTCTATTTGCCATTGGCACAGGCTTACCTGTCATCCTTTTTGCCTTTGTAATCGCCTTTAGTATGCAAAAACTGGGAATGTACTTCAAAGCCATCACCAAAGTAGAAAAAGTAATGCGCCTGCTTGCAGGCCTGGTCTTTATTCTCACCGGGCTTTATTATATCAATATCTATTTTAAATTGGTTTAAAGTGTGGGGTTATCAAAGTTTGGAGGGCAAATTGACACACTACTTTAATGTCATTCCCTACAACAGATCCAGCATCACATAAACCGCTTCATGCACATCGGGATTGGTGAGGACGCGTTGTTTGTTGGCCTCCACCATGGGCTTTAGCAAGGGGTCATAGTTCATAGTCTTTTCATCTTTTTCAAGTACCCGCAGTTGCAGTGGATACGTAGTTTCATAAATGCTATAAAAGCCCGTAAAAAGTTGGTTTTCCTTTTCAATGGCTTGAAACACAAAATCAAAATTGATAGGGAAAACGCGCTTTTCTGCCATTTGTTTCTCAATAGATTTGTTGAAGGCTGCTATTTCGTTGTAATGTGGCCGCATAGCAATGCGTTCCTGCCCGGATGCTATGGCTTTTCGGTAGGAGGAAGGAAACTTACGCTTGAGTTTAAAATTCTCGCCCAGGTCTTCTACTTCCAATGCACGGGCATAGTCACTCTCTTTAAAAAACAGGGGTTCCAGCAAGGCCGGAGTGACGATGTCGGGTTCAATGCCTGTGAGCTGGTGGCTTTTTCCGTCAAGGCGAAACATTTTTTCGATGGTGACTTTGAGGAGTTCGGCCTCGGGGTTTTCTTCATCCAAAGGAAAAAAGGTTTGCAGGGTTCCCTTGCCATAACTTTGCTGGCCCAGAAGCACCCCGCGCTTGTGGTCCTGCATGGCTGCGGCAAAGAGTTCGCTGGCAGATCCCGTATATCCATTAATCAGCACCACCATCGGTTCTCTGAAGTGCTTTTTTTCAAAAAAATTATACACCAGATTGTACTGGTTATGACGGTGTTTTAAGAGGGTGATAGGTCCGCTATCAACAAACAGGCTAATCATGTATAACACCTGGGTCATATCGCCTCCGCTATTGTTTTGCAGATCAATGATAAAGCCTTTGGCGCCTTCACTTTTTAAGTGGTTGAGTTCAAAGAAAAAATCGTTATAGACATTGGTTGTATTGCCTTCCAGATTGCTGTAAAAAGAAGGTACATTGATGTAGCCTAGCTTCTTTTTCCCTTCTATTATAAAACTGAAAACCGAGTTTTCATAATTCTTGAGCATTTCCTTTTGAAGTCGCGTTTCAAAGTCCACCCCATTTTTCTTCCGAAAGGTGAGCCGCAGGTTTTTATAGGTATCTGAATAAAACATGGTATTGACCACATCCATATTGACACAATTGACCTCAAAGGTATTTTCTTTGTGTTGGACCCTGATGAGTCGGTCGCCTTTTTCGATGCGCGTATCGCGAAAGGCGGGACTGCCCGAGAGTATGTCATACACATTTACCTCATTTGAATCACCCAACTCCATGATCAATCCAAAACTGAGTGTTCCTGAAGTCAACGAATTGAAAAAATCATTTTTTGCATCTGTGTTGAAATAGTTGCTATGAGGGTCAAAATAGCCCGAAAACACATTGGCAAACAAATCCAGCACATAGGTATCCAAACCATTGTTGGGGTTCAACTGGTTTTCTATGGTACAACGCAGGTTTTCGAGTTCGGTTTTACTGAGTTCAGGGGCTTGTTGGGGTAGCAGGCTGTAGAGGGAGTCTTTGTTTGTTCCGGTTCTGGCAAACGTATCAAGCACTCTGTAAGCCAGACGTTTTCTGAAAACGTTTTTGATTTCATCAGCGGTTTCATAAAAATCGCCTTTTTCTTTCCACCTCAGAGAATCTGAAAGTTCCGGTTGAAAGGGTTCTTTTTCCAGTTCGTCCAGTAACTGAAGTTGGCGCTCCAGTCCTCCCCTGTAAGTCGTGATAAAATCGTTTAAAAAATCACATTCGGTATTAAAAACAGCATTATCCATCAGCAGTTTGTACTTTGATAAACTGTCGATTTCGTGTTGCATAAAAATAAGTTCGTCAGGATCAAGCCGGTTGATAAACGTGTTGTAAACATACTCAGACATGGGGTTGTTAATCGCTTTGGGGGCGTAATGATTTTTCTGAAGCAAGGCATTGATTTTGTATAACTTCAAACAAAATGCATCACGGTTTTGCGAAAAACCAAGACTCACGATCAAAAGAAATAGAGGAATGAAAAAGCGTCTTTTCATGGATTTATTTTTTTCATCAAAATTCCGGCAGCTGTCGGTTTCCTAGCTGGAATTTCTTACAAAAATAGCATTTTTAAAAATAAAATAAATTCAGGAATATTTACACTTAAAAATTAAAAATCCTTTTGCATTTCAGGAAAAACCCTCTTGTTTGACAGCATGATTTTTTTGCACCTTTGAAAGGTAAAATCAATTGTTTATTCTAAACACAGCTCTTATGATGACTTTAAACTACAAAGAACGCTACAAATCACTTCTTAAAAAAAACAACATCACACCTCAAGAGGTTAGAGAGTTTAATGAGGCTGTAAAGGCCTATGTAAACCTGAATCCAAACTGGAAGGGCGAGAGTGTTAATACCAGCGAGCAGGTGTTGGCTTCTTAATTCTTTCTATCTGTAACAAAGGTTACATTAAAAACACTCCGGTTTTTGTATTTTTAGGTACCTAATTCCCCAACATGAAAAACATACTAATGATTTTTGTTTTGACCCTGTTTTTAACGGGTTGTAAAAACAACAAAGAGCCTTATGAAGGAATCCTATTTCATCCTGAGGTTGCTGCTTCAAACCACCCAGGCAAAAAACTTATGGAAACCCATTGTTATGTATGCCACGCTCCCGATGGTGTTGGGCGGGACAATCGCATTGCGCCCCCAATGGCGATGGTGCAAAGTCACTACATCAAAGAAGGAACGACGAAAGAAGAATTTATGAAGAACTTTCTGACCTTTTTAGAAAAACCCACAGAGGCCAAAGCCAAAATGCCGGGTGCGATTCGCAACTTTGGACTGATGCCTTATCAAAAATTTCCCGACGGTGTTTTAGAAGAAATTGCCGATTATTTGTATGAAAACAACCCGCTGGAAGATACCCGGAAGGACAAACAGGGTAAAGGCAAAGGAATGCGTCACGGTATGGGACAAACCGACACACTTAAAAACTCCCTGGAGCAAAAAGCAGAAATCGGTTTGGAAATTGCACTAGAAACCAAACAACTCTTGGGGCAAAATCTAATGGGTGCCATTCAAAAAGAAGGTACGTTACACGCTCTGGAGTTTTGCAATATTGAAGCCATTCCCTTAACAAAACAAATGGAAGAAAAACACAGCGCTGTCATTAAACGTGTGAGTGACAAAAACCGCAACCCGAATAATGCCGCCAATGAAGAAGAACAATATTACATCAGTTCCTTTCAGAAAAAAATTGATGCGGGCAAAGACCCTCAAGCGGTAGTCCTACCCCGGGGCGACAAGACCCGATTTTACTATCCCATCGTTACAAATAGCATGTGCCTGCAATGTCATGGTAAACCGGATAAAATGGACATCAATGTTATGAAACAAATCAAATTACTTTACCCAAACGACCTGGCAACGGGTTATGAGGAAAATGAGGTGAGGGGGATTTGGAGTATTTTGTTTTGATTTTTTTTTTAAAATCAAATAGCTTTATAAACCGTTTCAAAAGGCACCCGAAAACGCGGACCGTAAATTCCTTTTTCGTCTCTGAGACCGCAACCAATCACCATATTAATTTCTGACCCCCGAGGAAGTTTGAGGATTTTTTTAACCCTTAGGGTATCGCTGCCTTCCATTGGGCAGGTATCATAGCCAATGGCTGCCATACTAATCATAAAATTCTGAGCGGCCAGTGCGGCACTTTTATGAGCCACAATGCGCATATCGCTGTTTCTCACCTGCCTGTAAATGGGTCTGAAAAGCCCCACCACTTGAAAAAACCAGTATTTCAAAAATCCAAAAATCCCAAGAAAATCAAAATAAGTAAATGGGATTAACTTCCCGTAGTAATTGAGCGCCATCTTTTTACGCCCTTGCTCGCGATCAGTGAGATTGGGTTTGTCAAAAGCTTTGTAGAGAAATTGCAAATTAGATTTGGCGCGTTTGCCCCAAAGATCTTTTCGGGCAACCACGACCACCATTTGCTGAGCCGTTTTAGCCGCATTTTGATTGAAACAGGCAACCGCAAGCTTTTTCAATACTTCAGAATCTGCAATGTGGTAGAATTCCCATAATTGCAAATTGCTGCTGGTGGGAGCCAAAGCTGCGTTTTGCAGACATTGTTTTACTTTCTCTGTGTCAATGGGATCATTTGTATATACACGGCAGGAGCGCCGGTATGTGATGGCTTCGGTAACGGTTTTTTCCATAGTTTTTTAGCTAAAGATAGCCTGAAATAATTTGATTCCAAACCAATACCCCAAACCAAGCGCCACAGGATATAACAATAGCAGCCAGACATAATCAAAGAATCGAACCTCCTTAATCCCGTCTCGATCTTTATCTGAAAGAAGGTTTAGAAAATCATACCAGGACAACAACCCAAGTTTGGATGCAAGCAAGTTGGCCAGAATGGCAGTAATCAGAATGGCGAGTCCAATGATGTAGAGTTTAAGCATTGGATAAAGTTACATTAATTTTGTTGTTATTAAGTATTTTGAAATACCAAAATAATTCAACAAACAAGAGGAATACTATTTTGGATTTCGGGGGTCGTCCTCATACCAATCTTTGAAGGTTTTCTTAGATTTTCTTTTCTTTTGAAGCACAAATAGTACCGCTATAAGTAAGACTACAATCCCGGCAATCCACAACACATAATTAAATGGAAAAACAGGATTCATCGCTGCATATATAGAGATGAGTAATAAGGCGAGTAATATCAATGCCAGCCATATGTATCTTTGATGTTTCATAAACATAAGATACAAAATAATAAGTAGCTGATTGTTAATACTTTGATAAACTCTTACGCCTAGAATAGATAATTCAATCCAATGTAGAGTCCGCTTTTGCCATCTCGGACATCCAGAGGTTTTCCATAATCGAGTGCCACGATAAAATTTTCATTCATCACCACTCTGAGTCCGGCGCCCAGAGAGGAATGAAAGCGTTCAGCACCGGGATCGAAAAAAACAGAGCGTTCATTTTCAGGCACACCGGAAGTGTCAATATCAATTTTATCTACCACTTTCCCCGTATCATAAAAGGCGTTGATACCCAGGTAAAAATTTTGTTTAAAGAGTATTTTGGGATTGCTTCTCCATCGCAGTTCGGCATTGCCCATCAGGACGCCATCTCCCACCACGCGGTTACGCAAAACACCTCTCAAAGTTCGGGCGCCACCCAGTGCATCTGTATTGGCAGCGTTGTAAAAAGAACTGATGAGATAGGGCTGCATATAGAACGGCACCTTGCCTGCTAAAGTGGTTTGGTAGTGTGCACGAAGCGCCAGTGTGAGTTTCTTTTGGGGTAGCACGGGAATGTATTGCCTGTGGGTGAGACTCATTTTAGTATATCCAAATTCATTTCCTGCAACATCGGGTGAGATAAAGAAAATGACTTCACTCCAAAGGCCTTTAGATGGATTGGGTTCAAAATCGCGGGTGTCATAAATCAACCCCAGTTTTAGATGATTGTTCCAGCCGCCGTCTTTTTCCTTTTGAGAAATAACACCCCATTCCACATAGCGATCATAAAGCCCGGGAACATCGGGCAACAACTCGTCATCGTCTTTTCCTTTGTTAAGTGCATCGATATCTACCGGAGCGATTTCGGTTTTAAAAAGACCCATTCCCGCCAGCCATCGCAGGTGATTGCCACTCAACGTTCCCTGAAGGTCAAAGGTGAATTTAAATATTTGGCGTTCATGCCGGTAATAGACTCTGGAGATATAGTCAGTAAGATTTTCATCATCTTCCCATTCCGGGGTATAAACGGCATCATAACCGTTAAACCCATAAAAATGGAGCGCTTTTTCTGTTAGAAAACTCAAGTCGGCTGTGGTGCGAAGGTTTGGAATCAATTGGTCTGAGTCATAAAAAAAACGATTGATTCCTGAGCCTTTTGTAAACCGGGAAATTTCAAGGAATAACGAATGGTTGTATTTTGGGTAACGGGAGCCATCGCCATAATGAAAGAAATTGACCACCCCGCCATACTGAAAACCCAGGTCACTGTTATAAGAAACCGCCGGTAAGAGCCCAAATGTCCAGCCGGTTTTGATGTTTTGGGGTGTGGTTAAGGTATCGCTTTGCGACAATAATGTGAATGGAAGAATTATAAATACAATTAAAAGTCGCATATAATCAGAGTTTATCTAAACCAAAGAAACAAAAAATATAGTATTTTTTGACACAAGTATTTGCATCGATTAAAAATTCAATTATATTTGCATCCGCTTACCGAAAAGGTAGGCGAGCACAAAGGTAAAATTACCTTCCTCCTTAGCTCAGTTGGTTAGAGCATCTGACTGTTAATCAGAGGGTCCAAGGTTCGAGTCCTTGAGGGGGAGCTTAATGAAGAAAAGGCTTTACAGAGATGTAGAGCCTTTTTTATTTTACCTGATTAAAACAAAACTAATTCTTGATAAATTGTTTGACCAGATTTGTCTCGTTTGTAACGATTTTTACAAAGTAGTTCCCTGAGGCTAAATCCTGAATATTTATATGTTGTGTTTTCGATTGAATTCCATCAACTTGCTTTACAACTTGGCCTTGCATATTTAGAATAGTGATCATCTCTATGCTATGATTACTTTCGTTGTTTAGTGTAAAGACATCACGTGCCGGGTTTGGATAGATCTTAATGGCCAATTGGGGATTGCTATGAGGAGCAGTAAATAAAATACATTCTTCGGCCCATTGAGGTTTGAATGACTCTTGTAATGGAGAGTTCAAAGCAAAATCTGTTGGCTCCTCAGGTATTTGCTCCACACACCAACCAGAGATGTCCTGGTTAAATAAGGTTGCATCTCTAAACATAGATATCATGTCTATGACATTAGAGACATCCCAGTTGTTTAACGGTTGGTTAAAAGAAAGTGCGGCACTAAACATTGCAAACATATTTGTTACATTGGAAACATCCCAATTATTGAGAGGTTGATTAAACAATGTGGTGTTAAAAAACATGAATCGCATATTTGACACGTTTGACACATCCCAGTTATCAAGTGACTGATTGAATGAGTATGCTGCTGTAAAAATAGCTTCCATTGTAATTACATTGGAAACATCCCAACTGTTAAGAGGCTGATTAAATAAATCTGCGTGATTAAACATCCCTTTCATATTTATCAAATTTGAAACATCCCAGTTACCAAGAGGTTGATTAAATTCGTCTGCATTCTGAAACATATATTCCATATTTATCACATTTAAAACATCCCAGTTATTTAGTGGTTGATTGAATGTGCTTGCATCTCTAAACATCCATTTCATATTTGTTACATTACTAACATTCCAGTTACTAATATCATTATTGAATAACTCAGCATTATAAAACATTTGACTCATATTTATTACATTTGAAACATCCCAGCTATTAAGGGGGTTATTAAATGAATATGTGTCCCTAAACATCAAGCTCATATCAGTCACATTACTTGTATTCCAACTGCCTATATCCCAATTAAATGAAATCGCAAGGTGAAACAGGTTGCTCATATCTGTTACACTACTTGTATCCCAACTGCTTATGTTTTCGTTAAAGGAGTATGCTTGATAAAACATCTCACTCATATCAGTTATCCCACTGGTACAAGTAGTAGATGCATTTTGAGTTGTAATTTGTTCTCTTGATCTCTTGGTGTAAATCACACCATTCACCTCGCCAGTTTCACCAATGGCTGCATCAGGACACATACAGGTCACACCGTTGGGATGTAAATAAAAGTTTTGCGCGTTTACAACAGGGATAATCGCCAAAAAAGCAATCACAATCAAGACTGGGTAAAGAATTTTCATAACTGATAAATTGTATGTAGTGACAAAGATGATGATTTATATAGATTTCTTAAGTGCGGTTTTAAATACCTTTACAATACTTGTATTAAGAAAAAGATTTAAACAATAAAATTAATAGAGAATTGCATCAAAACTGCGAAAGTTAAAAAGACTAACTATCAATTAATTTCATTCAACAAACTCAATCCCCACTCTGCCCAAACCTTCCACAGTTGCAAAAAGAGTGTCTCCGGCAACAACATTCACCATAGGTCCCAAAGCTCCTGATAAAATAATGTCCCCGGCTTTTAACGGACTATTCATTTCCGCCATTTTTTTTGCAAGCCATTGCACAGCAATGAGTGGTGAGCCCAAACAAGCCGCTCCGCTTCCTTGCGAAACCAATTGGTTATTTTGAAACAATTGCATTTCGCAATCAATTACATCTATCTCTGAAAGTTTACTTTTGACATCCCCCAGCACAAAATGGCTTGCCGAGGCATTGTCTGCAATGGTGTCTGTGATTTTAATATCCCAGTTGGCAATGCGGCTGCCCACAATTTCAATAGCAGCAACAGCATAATCGATTGCTTCTTCAATTTCTGTGAGGGATGGGTTTTTTGAAAGGAGGTCTTTTTTGAGTACAAAAGCAATTTCGGCTTCTGCTTTGGGTTGCATGGTTTCAGAAATGGAAAGTTTCCCTCCGTTTTTGATTTCCATGTCGTCAAACAACATTCCAAAGTCGGGTTGATCAACGCCCAGTTGTTGTTGCACTTTTACAGAGGTAAGGCCAATTTTCTTACCAATGACATTAGCTCCTTGCAAAATTCGACTTTGAGTGATTAAATTTTGAACTTTATAGGCTTTTTCTTGAGAAGTTTCGCCAATGAGAACTCTAACAGGATCACAGGGAACTTTTGATGCTGCTGCGACTTCTAATTGTGACGCTGCTGTTAGTATTTCAGTGTCCTGTGACATTATTTAGTGTATTTTGGCGCTAAGTTTTTTAGCATATCTTCAGTGATGGCATCCAAATCATAGCTGTGCTGCCATCCCCAATCATCTCGAGCATCCTGGTCATCAATACTTTGCGGCCAGCTGTCTGCTATGGCCTGGCGAAAGTCAGGTGTGTATTCAATTTTAAAGTCTGGCAATTGTTTTTGAATGCTTGAAGTAATTTCTTCGGGGTCAAAACTTATGGCTGCCAGATTGTATGAGGAGCGTATTTTTATGTTCTCTGAAGGAGCACACATCAAATCAAGCGTTGCCCTGATGGCATCATCCATGTAAATCATGGGCAATGTCGTGCCGGCTTTGAGGAAACAAATATATTTATTGTGCTTGAGGGCTTTGTGATAAATGTCAATGGCATAATCTGTAGTGCCGCCTCCCGGAAGCGTTTGCCAACTAATGATTCCCGGATACCGAATGCTGCGCACATCGACACCATATTTATTGAAATAGTATTCACACCAGCGCTCACCTGCCTGTTTGCTAATGCCATACACGGTTGAGGGCTCCATCACCGTGCGTTGAGGTGTGTTTACTCTGGGAGTCGTGGGTCCAAAAACGGCAATGCTCGAGGGCCAAAATACTTTTTCAATTTTTTTATCTTTTGCCAAATTAAGCACATTAAACAAAGAACTCATATTCAATTGCCATCCTTTCATAGGAAATTTTTCAGCTGTCGCCGAAAGCATGGCCGCCATTAAATAGACTTCACTGATTCCATACTGAATGACAATGTTTTCAATGGCTTCATAATTGGTTGCATCAATGATTTCAAACGGACCACTTTTCATCATTTCATCATCACCTTCTCTAATGTCGCTGGCAATTACTTTATGATTGCCATATTTTTGTCGTAATGCCGTAGTTAGTTCAGTGCCTATTTGTCCACAGGCACCCAGGATGAGAATTCTTGATTTCATTGGTTTTGTATTTTGAGTCGTAAAGATATAAAATCAAAGTGGCACGTGGCATTCCTTCTGAAAAATATAACATCCTTAAAAGATAATACTGAATTTATTTTTGATAAGATTTTACTGAGGTCTTCTTAAAAATAAGTACTTTCGTTTTTAATAAGAACTATTTAAATGAAATCGTTTATTGCATCCTTCGTTTTGATTTTGAGTCTTTTTCTGGTGTCCTGTAATACCAAAAAAGAAGAGAACGCAAATCAATCAAATAATGAAATTGATTTAGATTTACCACAAATTGACAGCCGCTTTCCGGTTCTTTCGGCTGAAGCCCAAAACCAGGTTACTTCCTGGCAATATTTTAAAGAATTTGAAAATGACCTGAAACGCATCAATCAAGGAAATGTAAGAGATTACAGGGCTGAAACTGAAAGAATGGTTACTGTTTCAGATTCCTTGTTAAAAAACATTCCCGAATATTTGAACACAAATGCCATTTCTTCGAGAATGCGTGTTCTCAATGTAAGGGTAAAATTATTGGATGAAACAATGCATCAACCCACTGTCGAAACTGATGTAATCACAGAAAATCTCAAAGAAACCAATACTGCTTTTTCAAACGTTATCATTCAAATCAATGAACTTTTTGAAAAACAACGCATTGATGAAATGACCAAATTGAAAGAAAACATGCAACGTGCAGAAACCGGTCAAAGCCGTGATACTCTTTAAGTAAAGACTGTATTTTAATTTTAATTTAACAGTTCGACTGATACAATAGTAATATATTAGCCTCCTTATTAAATCCAAAACTTATATTCAAATAATGAAAACCAACACATTAAAAACAATGCTTGCCATAGTAGCCTTAACTGCTATGACCGTGGCTTGTAAAACAGACAAAGAAGAGCAAAAAGACGACACGATTCACGGTATTAATCTGGCTTATATGGATACTACCGTGAGCCCCACCGAAGATTTCTTTAGACATGTAAACGGAACCTGGCTGGATGAAAACCCCATTCCTGAAGACGAAACAAACTGGGGAAGCTTTGGCGCCTTGCGTAAAAAAACAAACGAGGATGTATTGAACATTCTCAAAGAAGCGATGGACGACCCATCAATTGAAGCCGGTTCAGACCAGGCAAAAGCAGTCTATCTGTTTAAATCAATTATGGATACGGTTGCCAGAGATGCAGCAGGTATCGATCCTTTAGTCCCATACCTTGAAAAAATTGATGCGATTGAAGACATTGAAGGACTGCAAAACTACCTTACAGAAATGCAGTCCAAAGGAAGCTCAGACTTCTTTGGGTTTTATGTTTCTGGTGCACCTAACGACAGTAATAAAAATGTAGCTTATCTGGGTGCTTCCGGTTTGGGACTTCCCGATAAAGATTACTATTTAAATGACGATGAAGACTCTCAAGAAAAACGAGAAAAATATGTAGCACACGTTACCAGAATGTTGCAGTTTTTGGGAGACACTGAAGAAGAAGCCGCTGAACAAGCGCAACGCATCCTTGCCTTTGAAACCAAACTCGCAACACACAGAATGGACAGAGCAGAACGCCGTGATGCCAGAAAAAGAAACAATCCAAGATCTATTGAGCAACTTCAGACAATGGTGCCTCAAATTAACTGGACAAAATATTTAGAAGGTATTGGAGCCAAAGAAATTGACACCATCATCATTACAGAGTTGAAATACACAGAATCTCTAAAAGATATCTTTGCAGAAAACGATGTTGACGACTGGAAAACTTTCCTGAAATGGTCTGCTTTAAACGGAGCTTCCGGAATGCTGAGTATGGAAATTGAAGAAGCAAACTGGGATTTTTATGCAAAAACGATGAGCGGTGCTGAAAAACAAAAGCCACTTGATGAAAGAGCTTTGAGCACTGTAAATGGTGTTCTTGGTGAAGCCCTTGGAAAACTTTATGTTGATAAAATGTTTCCGGCGGAAGCCAAAAAAACTGCTGAAGAAATGATTGATAAGGTGGTTCAAGCCTATGATACCCGCATCAAAGCACTACCCTGGATGACAGAAGATACCAAAGTGAAAGCACTCGAAAAACTCCATAAAATAAATATTAAAATTGGATATCCCGATGTTTGGAAAGACTATTCAGAATTGGAAGTAAAGGAAGATGCCACATTTTTTGACAACCGTATGGCTGCATCACAGTGGAACTATAACCGCACCATTGAAAAGTTGAGCAAGCCCGTTGACAAAACAGAATGGTTCATGCCTCCTCAAATTGTAAATGCTTACTACAGCCCAACATTCAACGAGATTGTATTTCCTGCTGCCATTTTGCAACCTCCTTTCTATGACTACAAAGCAGATCCTGCAGTGAATTTTGGAGGAATTGGAGCAGTGATTGGTCACGAAATATCTCACGGTTTTGATGACAGCGGCGCGCGTTTTGATGCCGAAGGTAACCTCAACAACTGGTGGACAGAAGAAGACCTCACCGCTTTTGAAGCCCTGGGAGAAGGACTTGCCAATCAATACAGTACAATTGAAGTGTTGCCCGGTCAATTTATCAATGGAAAACTTTCTCTTGGTGAAAACATTGGTGACCTTGGAGGAACCAATGCGGCACTTGATGGTTTGAGATTGTATTTAGCAGAACACGGTGACCCGGGATTAATCGACGGGTTTACACAAGAACAGAGATTCTTCCTCTCATGGGCAACTATCTGGAGAATTCAATACCGCGAAGAAGCGATGATGCGCCAGTTAAAACTGGGACCTCACTCTCCCGGTAATTACAGAGCCTGGGTGCCTATTAGAAACTTAGATGCTTTTCACGAAGCCTTTGCCACACAACAAGGAGACGCGATGTATCTTGCCCCTGAAGATAGAATTAAAATTTGGTAATTTTTGTATATTGTTAAATAGAAGAGGGAGCGCGTTGGCTCCCTTTTTTGTTTTATATAATGAATTTTAATTGTTGAAATTAGGGTTGGAACATGAGTTTAAAAAAAAAGCCACGAATGCACGAATGTTGTCTTAAAATCAACTAAGATAGTCTTGCATTTGTGGCATTCTAATTGAAAGCAGTCATTACCTATAATTTTATAATGTATGATAAGTTAAAAAAACGTGATAAAACAAAAAGACAAAATATAATTTATAAATTTGAACATCATAAAAAACAAAAACAATGAAAAAATTAATTTTAGTACTATTTTTAGGTGGAGCTTTTTTACTAACTTCTTGTGGCGATAGTACCAGCACAGTTGAATCAGGAACTTATCAGGGAACTATTGATAAAGTGGAAGCTTCTAAAGAGGAGATTTATGTAAAAATCGAAGATGGTAAAACACTGGAGCTTTACTTTACCGATGAAACTGAATTGACCAAAAATGGAACTGCTGTAGATTTTTCAGCCTTACAGGAAGGACAGAATGTAGAAGTCACATTAGAAAAAGTTGGAAAAAGACTCGATCCCATTGCCGTGAAAATTATGGAATAAATGGAGCAATTACCTGATTTTTGGCGGACAGAGATTTTTCATCCACTGTCCGTTCATTTTCCTATAGGTATATTAATTACAGCCTTTCTGTTCAAAATTATTTCTCTAAAGTATAAACGTGAAGTTTGGATCGAGGGTAGCTTTATACTTCTATTATTGGGCACTGTAGGTATATGGATTGCCATATATACAGGCGACCTTGCCGATGGTATTGTTTCCCGAAAATTATGCGATCCTACGGTTCTAAAAGATCATGAAAATATGGCATACATCTGTGCCTGGATCTTCACGTCAGCTATCATTTTAGAAAGTATAGCACGATATAATTTAGTTAATTTAAGAATAAAATCAATCCTATTAAATTGGCTAAGTACGATTCTAATAAGTTGCGGTGTTTTGGTACTGGGATATGTTGGACATTTAGGAGCTACCTTGGTGTATCAGCAAGGTGCAGGGACCTATCAACCCTCTGCTGATTGTTCAGAATTTGTGGAATAGATTTTTTATGGAATTAACAAATGAAAAATCGGCAATAAATGCAACCTATTTTAGCATTATTGGAAATATACTTTTAGCAGCCATTAAACTCATTTCGGGATTTTTAGGCAATTCGTATGCCTTGATTGCAGATGGTATTGAATCAACAGCTGATGTCTTTTCTTCATTTTTTGTGCTTTTAGGATTTAAATATGCACAACGACCACCAGACGAAAACCATCCCTATGGTCATTCTCGAATAGAGCCATTAATTACCTTTTTGGTTGTCGCTTTTTTAGTTACTTCGGCAACCGTGATAGCTTACGAAAGCATCATAAACATTCAAACACCGCATAAAATTCCAGAACCTTGGACGCTTATTGTCCTTGCTTTGATAATACTATGGAAAGAAGGAGCTTATAGATATGTTTCCAAAAAAGCAAAGGCTATTAAAAGTTCTTCTCTTAAAGCAGATGCCTGGCATCATAGAAGTGATGCAATAACCTCTGTAACTGCTTTTATAGGTATTTCAATTGCATTGTATTTTGGGAAAGGTTATGAAACGGCTGATGATTGGGCTGCTCTATTTGCTTCTGCATTCATTTTATACAATGCGTATCTTATTTTCAGACCTGCACTTGGAGAAATAATGGACGAACATCTTTATGATGATTTAGTTGAAGATATTCGCGCCATTTCGTTTACTGTAGAGGGTATAAAAGGAACAGAAAAATGTTTTGTGCGAAAAGCAGGAATGAAATACCTCGTAGAGCTTCACGCCATTGTAAACGGAAAAATTACAGTAGAAGAAGGACATTATTTAGCCCATAAACTACAAGATAAAATACAGGAGGAACTTCCTGAAATAGCACACATTACTATTCACGTAGAACCTGACGAAAAAGAATAACCAGCTACCGTCAATTTGTCCATTCTCTGCAAGCTAAAATCATCCAGTGCAACAGCACTTTTTGTTTTTGTCAACACAAAAGGATATTTAAAATCTTATCAACTGATAAGCTGTTTTGATTCGTTATCCTTGACAGACATTACGATTGTACATCCTATTTCCATCTCAACATTTTCCCCATCATGCTCTTCAAAAAATAAGTCAAGTGATCTGCTCTCGGCTATTAAATCTTTTATTCTTGACTTTAGTTCATTGATTTCACCTTTATGAGTAGCATCTGTTTCCTTAATTCTATTTTCTATGAAAGCAATTTTTGCCGCAATAAACTTTTTTAAAAGTTCATCAGCAATGAGAAGATCGTAAGTGTTATCTATTAATCTAATTTTATGTACGTTCATTGTTTTTCAATTTACTTATTATTGACCTTGTCCCAATGAATATTTACGAACTCCATCAAACTCATACAAGTTTTCAGTTTTTATGGTATCAATATTTTCAGAAATTGCATTGTTTAACAAATCGCAAATGTCTTTTTTAGTAATTTCTGAATTGTTTTCTCTCTGAAATCGACATCTCCAATGATCTGTACAATAGGTTTCACTAAATCCATCGGGCCAAACCTTAATGCCGCGATTGGTAATCATCACGAGTTTGATGTCATCCTTATTCATTTTCTGTAATTTTTCTGCAATCTCATCCGGATTTGTCCCATTCCAGTGAACGAAGATGTCCACCCCAACCAGCTTCTTACTTGCAGCAGGTTTTTTTTCATATTTGGGCAGATTCAAAGCTTGATTATTAGTATAAGAAACAGGCTTTAAAATGGAAGGCTTTTTCCCCAAATTTGTAATTACTGCTTGTGCAAATTCTTTAGTTCCAACTTTTTTCTTGCTGGATCCTTCTTTGAAAATATCATAGGTATGGATGCCGTCTTCCAGTGTTTTTAGCCACGCATTTTGGATTTTTTCTGCCGCTACTGTTTCACCAATGTGATTCAACATCATAATGGCGCCTTGCAATAAGCCTGAAGGATTGGCGAGATTTTGTCCGGCTCTTCTTGGTGCAGAACCGTGTATTGCTTCAAACATAGAACATTCTTCGCCAATATTTGCAGAACCGGCTAAACCAACAGATCCGGTTATTTGGGCAGCAACATCACTTAGCACATCTCCATATAAATTGGGCATAACAAGTACATCAAATGCCTCAGGGGTATCTGCCAATTTTGCAGCACCTATATCTATAATCCAATGTTCATTTTCTATATCAGGATATTCTTTTGCAATCTCATCAAATACTTGATGAAATAAACCGTCTGTTTGCTTCATTATATTGTCTTTTGTAAAGCAGGTTACCTTTTTGCGGTTTTGTTGTTTTGCATATTCAAACGCATACCTCACAATTTTTTCACAACCGGGTCGGCTTATGAGTTTCAGGCATTGTACAACTTCATCTGTTTGTTGATGTTCAATCCCGGCATATAAATCCTCTTCGTTTTCTCTAATTATTACGACATCCATAACAGGGTGCTTGGTTTCCACAAAGGGATGCAAACTCTTACAGGGTCTAACATTTGAATACAATCCAAGAAATTTTCGGGTAGTCACATTTAGACTTTTATAACCACCTCCTTGAGGAGTTGTAATAGGTGCCTTTAGAAAAATCTTGTTCCGTCTAATTATATCCCAAGATTCAGAAGAAATACCCGCTGAATTACCAGCTAAATACACTTTTTCTCCTACTTCAATTTCTTCTGTTTCAATTTTCGCCCCTGAGGCATATAAAATTTCTAAAGTTGCGTCCATTATTTCAGGACCAATTCCATCTCCTTTTGCAATCGTTATTTTTCGCATAGTATCAGATATTTTTGTTTTATGATGCAAAACTAAAGCATTAAAATCATATATTTTTATTAATGTATATTATCATATATATTAATAATATTTATAATATCTAGTACTGTGAGTGCTCATAGGCTAGGACAGAGAATGCCACCAGAAAAAAGAAATGTATATTAGCAATAGCGGATTTTAAACTAAATTGGAAGGAAATGAGTATTAATAAAGGCAATTGATAATCAAAAAATTTGGGGTTTTAGTCCACCACTAGTCATACATCAGAACGATACATAAAAACTACAATTATTTTTTAAACCTATATCCCAACTCATTTGACACATACCTGCTTGTTACACGTTTGTAAAGGGTTTCGGTTTCAGGTTTAAAAAAGGGTGGTATCAGGTTCTTTTCTAAGGCTATTTTTGTGTAATATTCTTTTTTTAAAGGATGCTCAGGAGCTACCCCGTGAACCATTTTCTCCCAATACTTCTTTTCAAGAATGGCCTCAATAATCCCGATACAATCTGCACGATGAATTAAATTTACCGGAGCATCACCTCCTGAAAGGCCTTCTCTTCCCGCAAGAAAATGTACCGGATGACGGTCTTCACCCAGGAGTCCGCCAAAACGTACTACTGTGGTTTTAAACGAATCATTTTTCATCAAAAGCTGCTCTGCTTTGAACAACTCTTTACCGGAAGCTGAATCAGGTTGTGGAGGGGTATCTTCATCAACTTCTCCCTGAAAATCACTAAATACTGAGGTAGAGCTCACAAAAAGTACCTGCTCAACTTCAGACGTTTCAATAAATGGAATTAGAGCTTTTATTTTTTTACTAAAAGGAGGAGCGTTTTGACCTCTCATTCCCGGTGGCACATTGATGACGAGCGTTTGACTTCCGGCTAAGAAAGCATCGATTTTACCGCCAATGGTGTTTTCAGTTAACTGGATTAAATAAGGTTCAATAGCGTGTTCCCTTAAAACAGCTAGTTTTTCTTTTGAAGTGGTAGAGCCTTTTAAAGAGAATCCTTTTCGCTGTAGCGAAAGCGCCAAGGGAAATCCCAACCACCCGCAACCTAAAATACTAATTTGTTGCATCTTCAATGTCTTTTTCTTCCGGCATTTGAAGGGTCTCTAACTCATCGAGATTGATTACTTTTTGATAGATGATTGCATCTGTGGTGATAAAGGGTTTAGGCATTTCAGAAGATTTTCTCTCCGGAATCGTAAACTGAGGATGCTCCAGCAAGTCAAACGAAATTTCCTGTAAAGTAATGGGATACTTTGAGTCTTTGTGGAAACTGTATTTAACCTCCAACGAATCGCTGTCTGAAACATAATAACTCAGCAGTATTTTGCTTCTTCTCTTATCAACTGCATTGCCGGTTCTTGAATTTTTGGGAAGCGACAAGCCATTGACTTCAAACTCTTTAAAAACGGCTTCTTCGTCTGCAAACAATGCCAGTCTGTTGACCTTTCGCTGCGGCGAAATAATCAAGCTTACTTCTATGTAATCACCCACGACAGTGTCTTTAATTCGTTTGATTTCAGGTGATGGAAGCTCCTTTAGTTGGGTTTCGACTGCATATGAAAAACCGGTTCCATATTTACTGCTTGTCACATTTGAGATGATTTCTTTTGCGTCTAATGGGGCGTCACCTAGATAATTTTTGGTCCAGGAGTCCAGCAAATGATCATAAGTAACCCAATATGACTTCTGAAGGTCTGCATCTTGAAAAAAGACCAAACTATTGGGTTTGTGCCTATCATCAGAAAAATCAGATTTAAAATGAGCTCCTAAAAAAGCCACAAATGCAAGAAGCAAAAACAACAAGGCAAAGCTTCTCTTTTTTCGAAAAGAGGCCAAAACCGGAATTAATAAACCAAAGAGTAAAACTGTAAAAACAGCACTAATCACGAGCATTTTAAGCCCCAATCCCACCGGAAAAAACTGTACATAGGGTGCGAAGATAAAAATTGCCGGAGCGCTTAAAAGCAATAGAACAATAAGATTTGGACGTTCTTGAAAGATTAGAACAGACAGCATCGCCAAAGTAAAATACACCGGAATGATAAAAAAGGCACCTCCTTTTAGATAAATAGCAAGCAGGGTACAAAGTATCATCCAGATAAATAAAGGGGCAACCACCAGGTTTGCGGGTCGCTCTTTGCGGTGAAACTTTCCATAAAAACTAAATGTGATTGCCAGCGTCAAAGCAACAAATGCAATGATGTACAAATGACCGTTATACGTAAAACCTTCTTTAGTAACGCCGAGTAAAATTTCGCCATAAGCGGGATAAATTTTCAGCAGGATTTTCCACCCAAAAAACGTGAGCAATCCACTAACCGCTAGTGATGAGAGAAAAGGTATAAAACCATTAAAAATTTCTTTTCTATTTAATTTTTGTCGGGAGATCCCATATAAAACGAGCCCAATAAATAGTAAAATTGCCAGAATAAGCATGGGCACAATCCAGGAAAAGGGATAACTCACCATTTTGATAAAGGGAAAATTGAAATAGATAAAGTCCTCTTCTGCCTTTAGGTTTTCCAGGTTGCTTTCAGTGAAATGATTTAAAATGGCCATCACATAAGTACCCTGATGTTCCAGTGTATTTCTGTCGAGATTCTCATAAGTATCTGCTGCGGTATGATAATGGTAATGGTCGTCTATAAAAGCAAAGAAAAAGCTATCTATATCTGCCAGTTCTCTAAAAATAGTGGAGTCTGTATCATTGGGAATCATTTTATACACACTGTACATCAAAGACGATGCAACAGGATGTGAGGGGTTTGCTTGAATAAACTCTTTGACTAAAGTGGCATTGCCTTGGTTGGTTTCCAGAATCATATTGGAAGGCCCGCCACTGCCCCGGGCTTCAAAATTAACAACGATGCCCACATCTTGTACCCAGGGGTGTTCTTCAACAAATAGTTTAGCCCCCATCAGTCCAATTTCTTCGGCATCACTAAAAAGAATAATGATGTCATTTTTTGGGGTTTGTCCGCTTGACATATAAGCTCTCACCCCTTCAAGGATAGCCACCACGCCAGAACCGGCATCACTGGCGCCATAACTTTTTGAGTGTGGTGCACTGTCATAATGAGCGAGCAACAGTAGCGCTTTTCCCTGTTCACTTCCCGGAATACGTGCAAGAATGTTTTTGGGCTTGGCTAAAACACCCCAGTTTTTATTTAGGGTAAATCCCTCTTGAACGTGTGGTTCAAGGCCCAAAAGCTCTAATTGAGAGAGTAAATAATCCCTCACTTCAGTATGAGCCTCACTACCAATATAATGTGGTTTTTCTGAAATCACTTTTAATTGAGAGAGGGCTCTTTCAGTAGAAAATTGGGTTTCCGGGGTGGAGCTATCAGAAATTTTTGAAGGGATTAATGATTTAAAACTGAAAAAAACCAACAGTATTAAAACCAAAAACGCAATTAAAGTTGAGAGATTTGTTAGCTTCATAGGGGAAAGATTTAATTCTGTTTAAAGATACATTATTTTAGGAATTGAAAATAATTCAACTTTTTTTTGTATTTTAAAGGTTTTAAACCAAAATGGTATGGGTATCAAAAGTTTTCAAGGGAAGTTTGTTGGTAAAGACAAAATCCCTGCAGACAGTATTAGGGTGTGTGACTTTATGTCCACCTCATTAACTACTTTCAAACCGGAACAATCCATTCCGGAAGTCATAGAAGTCCTCATCAGAAATAAAATATCCGGAGGACCTGTTGTCAATGATAAAAATGAACTTGTGGGTATTATTTCTGAGGGAGATTGTATCAAACAACTTTCGGATAGTCAATACTACAACATGCCCATTGAAAATATAACTGTTGGAAGTTGTATGATCAAAGAGGTTGAAACCATTGATGGAAACACTTCTATTTTTGATGCAGCCAAACTGTTTTTAACTGCAAAACGCAGACGTTTTCCAATTGTTGAAGACAAAAAATTAGTAGGTCTCATTAGTCAAAAAGACATTTTAAGAGCTTCTATGAAAATGAAATCACAAACCTGGGAAAGAAAAAAGTAATGTCAATTGAAGACTATCTCTAACCGAGGCCTACATCCAAAATCATCATAATAATGAAACCGCCAATAAATCCCATGGTAGCAATATCTGTGTGTTTGTCTTGTTGTGTTTCGGGAATCACTTCCTCCACAACTACAAAAATCATCGCTCCGGCTGCAAAAGCAAGTGCATAGGGTAAAATGGGTTCAAAAGTCAAAACTGCCCAAGCTCCCAATACAGCAGCTATAGGTTCAACAATTGCTGACGCTTGCCCATACATAAAACTTTTTTTTCGGCTCATTCCGGCGCGCCTTAAAGGCATGGCAACCGCGATTCCTTCGGGAAAGTTTTGAAGTCCAATTCCCATGGCAAGTGCTACAGCTCCTCCAATGGTCGCTCCGTCCATTCCCAGTGCAACACCTCCAAACAAAACACCCACAGCAAGACCTTCAGGTATGTTGTGCATGGTAATTGCCAGGGTGAGCAAGGTTGTTTTGTGCCATGGCGTTTTGATTCCTTCTTTTTCTGTCATTTTAAAATTAATGTGCAAGTGAGGCAGCACCTTGTCTAAACCAAATAAAAATAAAGCTCCCAGAAAAAATCCAACCGCTGCCGGAATGACCTTGACAAATCCTTCACCCGGACTCATTTCTATACCCGGAGCAAGTAAACTCCAAAAACTGGCCGCCACCATCACACCTCCTGTAAATCCAAGCATCCCATCAAGGGCTGCCCGTTTCATGGTCTTGAAGAAGAAAACAATAGACGCACCCAGAGCAGTCAATCCCCAAGTAAATAAGCCTGCATAAAGTGCCGCTTTTACCGGTTCCAATTGTTCAAAATAAGCGATAATAGCATCCATAAATTAGTTTGTTTTTAGATATAAATTTGAAGCAATGATGTTAGAAATCCTGATAGATTCATTACCCACTTTAATATGTAACGAATCGTCAAACTCCTCATGCTCTATAACGGTTATACTTTTCCCTAAAGCGATTTTATTTTTATCGAGAAACTTTAAAAAAGAAGAAGAAGTATCTTTTACGCCCACACAAACTCCGCTATCACCCACGTTCATTTCACTCAGCAACACTTTATTCCGTTGAGGGAAGGTGCCCTCTTTCGAAGGGATTGGGTCGCCATGAGGATCAAATTTTGGAAAATCAAGATGTTTATCAAGCTTTTCTATAAGCAAATCAGATTCAATATGCTCGAGTTGTTCTGCGATTTCATGAACCTCATCCCAACTAAAATCAAGTTTTTCTACTAAAAATACTTCCCATAAACGATGCTTCCTTATAATGGCTGCCGCTGTTTTTTTTCCTTGATTTGTAAGCGTAACCCCTTGATACTTTACATAATTCACCAGCTTTTTATCTGCCAGCTTTTTAAGCATATCTGTAACAGATGAAGCCTTGGTGTGCATTTGCTCTGCAATGGCATTGGTGGAGACGCCCTCTTTGGAAAAACGCTCCAGATGAAAAATGGCCTTTAAATAATTTTCTTCTGAATCACTGTACATAAAATTTCATTTTCATTTGCAAAAATACAAATTTAATTCATATAAATAACTTTTTTAGTCTTGTCTAAATATATTTTATATATTTGTCAAAAATTCAACTGATGAGAGTCCTTTTAATATATACTATTTTTCTTATAAGCCCATTTGTTTTTAGCCAGGAACAAAATATTCTGGAGGGAAAAATAAGTGACCAAAAGGGTCCCGTTCCTTTTGCAACAGTCTTTATAAAAAATACTTCAGAGGGAACCCAAGCCGATGAAAATGGAAACTTTAAACTAAACACTTCATTAAAAACAGCTACTGTTGAAGTGCAGGCTTTAGGATATCTACCCTATTCAAAAAAAGTCTCGTTTGAAAAAAATGAACCTATTTTTATTGAAATACAACTACAACTTGCCCCGGATGAGCTTGATGCCATTGTGATCATCGACAAACAAAGCGGTCTTACCCGGCGTACTCCTTATGCATTGACTCAGGTTGAAATGCAACACCTTTCGCAAACAAGCAACCCGGGAGGTATTGCAGGAGTTTTAAAAGAGCAACCCGGAATAAGTGGCGCAGAATTGGGACCCGGAATTGTCAAGCCATTCATTCGCGGTCTCGGTTTTTCCAGAGTGGTTACCTTGTACCAAAACAACAAACTGGAAAATCACGCCTGGGGGCAAGACCACGGTCTGGGCTTGAACGGTCTCGGCGTTAAGAGTGTTGATGTTATCAAAGGACCCGCCTCAATCTTATATGGCTCCGGTGCAATTGGCGGTGTTATTATTGTTAAAGATGATGAGTCTTATTTAAATTCTGAGAATTTCACCGGAAATCTTGGGGCAACATTTAACAGTACCTCCAACGGTTTCAAAAATTATGGCTCTTTGGGCAAAAAATTTCAAAACAACCTTTTTTTTAATATTGATGCCGCTTATGAAAATCACGCTGATTATAAAAATGGAGATAACCGCATTATTGGAAACAGTCGTTTTAACTACAGCATCTTGAGATTGCATACCGGAATCGATAAGAAAAATTATAAAAACAAACTTTCATTCACTTACCAAAAACAAAATCTTGGAATCATTGATGATAATGAACTGGAAGAGACACTTACAACAAGCCGCAGCGACCGTAAAATGCAATTGCCTTTTCAGGAAGTAAGCGATTACCTTATTTCCTTTAGTGAAGAACGCTTTCGCGAAAGCTTTCAAACGTTCTTTCATCTTTCACATCATTTTAATGATAGAAACGAAATTGAAGTGGATTTTAATGAAATCGATTTGGGACTAAAACAACGTCACACCTTTTTAACAGGGAGAATAAGTCTTTTTACGAAATCTGATTTTACGCACACCTTTGGAGTTCAGGCTAGTTTAATTAATACCAAAAACAAAGAGGAAGCAAAAGAAATCCTGATTCCTGATGCAAGAACCCATGATATTGGTGTTTACTATCTGGGAGGGAAGCAACTTGATAAATTTTACCTTCAAGGCGGACTCAGATTTGATTATCGCAATGTAGAAGCACTTGCAAATTCGCAAGCATTAATTGATTATGGTTTCATCCTTCCTGGAAATCCTGACAGCCGAAAGTTAAGCAGAAACTTTACCGGACTTACAGGCTCACTCGGTGTGAGTTACCGCTGGAATTCAATACATCAATTAAAGCTAAATGCATCTACCGGATTCCGTGCACCAGACCTTGCTGAATTGTTTTCAAACGGAAATCATCCCGGTACCAGTCGCTTTGAAGTGGGCAATGCTGATTTTAAAAGAGAACAAAGCCTGCAAACAGATTTGACTTACACCCTTACCGGAAACTCAATAGACTTAGGAGCTTCACTGTATGTCAATGACATTTCAAATTATATTTTCTTTACCAATACCGGTGAAATAAGACCAGACGGACTTGAAATCTGGGCATTTCAGCAAGAAAACGCACTCCTTTACGGAACCGAATGGGAACTAAAATACCGCCCGTTACAAAATGATGACTTGCAATTGAGAGCCACTGCGGCACTGGTAAGAGGTGAATTAAAAGACCAAAATGAAAATTTAACCTTTATCCCGGCAGATCAATATGGTTTTGACGTGAGCTACAAGCCCTCATTCTCTAAAAACACCCTTTTTACCGCAGCTTTAAACCACACTTCAAAACAAGACCGACCCGGTTTTAATGAATTGAGCACTCCGGCATACACACTTGTTAACGCAGGTGTAGCACACGATTTTATTTTTGAAAAAGGCACATTAAATACAAGCCTTCAGGTTAAAAATCTGTTCAATGAAAACTATGTTGACCACCTTTCTATTTTGAGGGCTTTTGAAATCACCAATCCGGGAAGAAATATTCAATTGGCGGTGCGGTATAAATTTTAATCACTTAAAAAACCGGTTATCAAAAGTAAAAGCCGTGTGTGCTATAATTTTGATTTTGTGAAAGTTTTTATGAAACGGGTTTAGTAAAAAATTAAAATCCCCTTGCACCACCGCAGAAGGTACTTTTAAAACAGCCTGCTCATTTGTTCTGATAAAATTGTCCCCAATGAATTGCGTTTTAGGATGATGTGGAAACCCATTCCACATTTCAGGAAGTGAGTTTTGATAAATTTCTTTGATTTGAATGGCATCCGGAATTAAAATTTCAAGCATTTCAAAATCCTGAGGAAGTAAATAAACGGGAAGATGCACGAGTACTTCGGCCATTGCCAGTGCACGGCTTTCTGAAGTATAAATTATTTCCACCCCTTTAGAATTCCAGCGGTTGCCCGAAAGTGCAGCTCCTTTACCTGATAAGTCACCGGAATATTTTTTTCGCGAAAGCCTGTAAACCTTCATTATGCAAAAATACCGTGATCAATCCTGTTTAACTCATTTAAAACAAGTTCTTTACCGTAGGAATCTTGAAGGAGTTCAAAGGGTTTGTGAGAACCCAAAGCATAGCAAGGGGTAGTCAACCACTGCTGAAAATGACCGGGAGTATCAAAAACCTGATTGCCCAAAAGTGCTACCTCAGCAATTTCTATGATTTTTTCAGAATGAATGGGCTTGAACAAGAAGTCCTTCTCCAGCTTGTAGCGCTGTAATGATTTTGTGGAGGTATTGAGCACCTCTGCCCAATCTTCATCTGTAAAGGGAACAATGTGTTTAATTTTGGAAAAGAGTGAAAATGGAATGCCTTTTCTAATGGTGTGTATTAACAACAACTTATTGTTGAGCAACTCTTCAAAAGAAAATGTATTTTTTACAGGAACATCTGAAAATTTGCGGATATATGCAGCTGCAGCTTCATTGACCTGATTGATTTGTGATTTGTAATCTTTCATTATTAAGACTTTTGACTTCAAATATACGACATTTGTCTTGATTAAAAAAACTCACTACACTTATTTGTGCAATTGTATTATGATTGTAAACAAATCTTACCTTTTTGATAGGTTGTCCAGAGGAAGGGTGCCAACAGGATTACAGAACACTTAATTCAATAGTAAATCATCAAGAGGCACCTTTATTCACTCAGCTTTAGACAGCCCGTGCCAATCCCAAAAAATGTCAAACCAGAACAAAAGTACTTTAAAACCCTCTCTCCTTCTGCAATTGCTCATAAGCTTCCTGCACTTTTTGAAATTTTTCTTGTGCGCCTTTACGATAGGCTTCATCCATATGCTGTAATTTATCAGGATGGTATTTTTTTGCCATCGTGCGGAACGCAGCTTTAATTTCGGCATTGGTAGCCGTTTTTTCTATTTCCAAAATTTTATAAGCGCTATCAGGGTTTTTAAAGAACATGGCTTTGATACTTTCAAAATCGCGATGACCCACTGCCAGATAATTGGAAATCTCTCTAATCTGATTCAATTCGGGTTGTGAAACGTGTCCATCTGCTTGAGCAATACTAAACAAAAAATGAATGATTTGAAGTCTGGACTCATATCGCGTGCGCATTCTTAAATAATCACATATTTTTTGTGAAGATATTTCACGATTTTTTACAACCTCATTAAACGTGCGAAATGTCGCATTAGCTCTTTCTTTTCCATAAGCCTGCACAAAATAGCTTTGAACAAATTGCATTTCCTGTGGACTCACACTCCCGTCTGCTTTAATGACCAATGATGCCAATGAGAGTAAGTTCAATTCAAAATCTGCCGGCGTTACTTGTTGTGAACGGCTACCTGAATAAACACGGGTGTTTTTAAAGAGTCCCTCTAAAACACTGCCTATAATGTATCCAATAAACGCTCCTATAAACCGATAAAAAATAAATCCTAAAATGGCTGCAATCCAACGAATCAAAAGCTTGTTTTTTAAATTAAAAGAACTGCAAAGATAAGAATTAGCAATGAGCCTTTTTGCTTACATCAAAAGGATTTCATTTTTAACGAAACCTTAGTTGTTCAATCCCAAAAAAATTGAATTTTTTAGTACCTTTGTACTTTAGAATAAATTTAAATAAGTCATTATGTACCCACCAGAATTAGTAAAACCCATGCGCGAAGACCTTACCAAAGAGGGCTTTGCAGAATTACATACCGCTCAGGAAGTTGAACAAGCCATACAGCAAAAAGGTACTACACTGGTAGTCGTAAATTCTGTTTGTGGTTGTGCTGCTGCCAATGCACGCCCCGGAGCAAAAATGTCACTTCAAAACAGCAAAAAACCAGACCAATTGGTTACCGTATTTGCCGGTGTTGACCGCGAGGCAACAGATGCCGCCAGAGCACAAATGATGCCTTTTCCTCCAAGCTCCCCATCTATTGCACTTTTTAAAGATGGCGAATTGGTTCATATGCTGGAGCGCCATCACATCGAAGGCCGTCCTGCAGAAATTATAGCAGAAAATCTAATGGACGCATACAGTCAACACTGTTAATTACTCAACATAAATAATTTATAAGATTAAACCCTTTCTTTTGAAGGGGTTTTTCTATTTTTGGTTGTAATGACAACATTAAAAAAAATAGTGAGTTATATACTGTCTGGAGTTTTTTTCCTGCTCTTTGGACTGTTTCTGCTTATTTTTGAACTAGTTCAACGATTTTGCTTAAACCTTTTGGGCTATAATGCACATCGAAAAAGCGTTGCCCTGTTTAACTGGTTTGCTTTAAGATTCCTACATGTTTTAGGCACAACTTATAAAATTGACCTACCTGAAAACTTGCCTGTAAACAAACCCGTTATTATCGTTTCAAACCATCAAAGTATGTGGGATATTCCACCACTAATCTGGTTTTTGGGGAGTTTACACCCTAAGTTTATTTCAAAAAAGGAACTGGGTAAAGGAATTCCAACCATTTCCTATAACTTAAAACACGGAGGCTCTGTCTTGATCGACCGAAAAAACCCGCAACAGGCTACCCAAGAAATTAAAAATATTGCTCACTATGTTTCTAGTCACAACAGAGCAGTTGTTATTTTCCCGGAAGGCACTCGCAGCAAAGATGGTATCCCAAAACCATTTAAACAAAGAGGTCTTTTGACTCTTTTTGAACATGCCCCGGAGGCCTATGTGCTTCCGGTATCTATCAGCAATTCCTGGAAATTGCAACGCTATGGAATTTTCCCTATCCCCTTGGGCACGCATTTGACTTTTAAAATTCATTCCGCCTTTAAAGTGAGTGATTTTTCACATCAGGAACTCATTGAAAAACTGGAAAAACAAATTAAAGAAGCCATCATTCATTAAAGCTATGCAACCAAAAAAAACTGACGAGCCTCTAATTAAAAAGACCATTCAATTTGTAAAGGAAACCCTCAAAAATGCTGAAGGTGGCCATGACTGGTTTCACATTGAGCGTGTCTATAAAAACAGTTGTTTAATCGCTCAAGGCGAAAACTGTAATTTTTTGGTAGTACAATTAGGGGCTTTATTACACGACATCGCAGACAGTAAGTTTCATAATGGTGATGAAACTGTAGGCCCCGCTTACGCGAAAGCATTTTTAAAAAAGGAAAATGTAGCAGTTGAAATTATAGACCACGTTCTAAAAATCATAGAAAACATCTCATTTAAGGGCGGAAATGTGCCACAAAAATTTCGTTCAAAAGAACTTGATATCGTTCAGGATGCAGACCGGCTAGACGCCATTGGAGCCATTGGCATTGCAAGAGCCTTTAACTATGGAGGCTTCAAAAACCGAAAACTTTATGACCCGGAAATCAAACCCAATTTGCAATTAACTAAAGAAGAATACAAAAATTCCACAGCCCCTACCATCAATCACTTTTATGAAAAATTATTGTTACTGAAAGACCTGATGAACACTGAAACCGGAAAAAATATAGCTCAGGAAAGACACACTTATATGGAGCACTTTTTAGAACAATTTTATGCGGAGTGGAGGGGTGAGTTATAGCCCTACTTGGCCTTAATCAAGCTGCTTCGATCATCATTTCTAACCACCCAGAAATGCGCTTCACCGGCAATTGTAATCGGCACTATATGATAAACATTTCCGGGTATAACAAGCCCGCTCTCTGAAGGATGTACAGCATTAAAATTGCCGGCACCATCTCCTAACAACAAACTACCTATGGAGGCGTCATAGCGACCCAATTCTGAATCGGTTCCAAAAAAATTGCCGCCCACGATCAAATCTTTATTACCGTTTTTATTTATATCTATAGATTGAATAGACTTCATTACAGAAATTTGTGTAGCATGTGGTAAAACTTGAGCGGTAAACCCTTTGCCCTTGTCATTCAAAAAGGAGGTATGCTCAAAATGGTTTGCTTCAAGAATTTTTACATCCTGCAACTCTGTGGGTGTAAAAACCTCGTTTATCGTGGCCCGGGCATAAGGGTCATAACGCGTAAATCGTTTTCTAAGCATAATCATTTGAGTGAGCAATCTGTCGCGATTGAGTAACGGGTAGCTCACTCCTCCATGATAATGAGTAAGAATGGCATCTAAACTTCCGTTGTTGTCAAAATCTTTGTAGTAAATTGAAACAGGTTCTGAGGGTGAGGCTTTTAATATTGAGTTTAGCCCGAGATTTCCTGCAACTATTTCAGGATATCCGTCATTGTTTAAATCTTCTACAAACAAGGAGTACCACCAGCCCGTTTTGTCTGAAAGTCCTAAACTTTGAGTTGCGTTTTGATATTTCCCATTTTGGAACTTAAAAACCGTCACCGGCATCCATTCACCGGTAATGATGAGTTCTTTTGTTCCATCTTTATCGATATCAGCAAAGGCAGCATCAGTCACCATACCTAGTCTTTTAAGGTTTTCAGACCATTGAGAAGTAGCATTTGTAAAGGTGCCATTGTTGTTCTTTAAAAGAAAACTTGGGGGTGTTTCCGGGTATCTACCGGGGGTTACTCTGCCGCCGACGAACAAATCCAATTGACCATCGCTGTCAATATCGTGAGCTTTCACGATTCCTCCACTTGAGTAAAATTCGGGCAAAGCCTCATTGGCTCTTTTGAAGTTTCCATTACCGTCGTTAAAGTAAATTCTGTCTTGATAAATGGGGTCGTTTGCTAATTTCTCATTTCCTCCACTCACCACATACAAATCGAGGAAACCGTTTCCGTTTGCATCAAAAAACAGGGCGCTTACATCTTCGTGTTCTTTATCGGCTTCAAAATCCTGAACATTTTTTAAACGGAATGAACCGTTTGTATTTTGGATAAACAACTTGGGAGCAAACCCCATTGCCCCACCCAGATAGAGGTCATCCAGCCCATCGCCATTCACGTCTCCCACGGCTACTCCGGGTCCTTCTTCGCTGTATTTGTGATGGAGCAAGGCTTCTCTTTTAAAATCAATATAATCGTTTTCAATATGAGATGCTTCTTTTGGAAGTTTGTTTGAAACATCTTCAAAATACCTAAATTCAGTTTTGGGGACTTCATAAGTGCCAGTTGGGCTTTTTGAAACCTTTAAAATTTGATTTAACTCGGGATTTTTGATTGTTTGTAAAGATTTATCAGGCCAGATAATTTCGACTTGGTCGACCAGAAGACCTTCTTTAATCCCAAAGTGCAGACGGTGTTGTGAGGAGGATAAAAAACCCCGTGTTGGGTAGTATTGTTCTGTGAGAATTGTGCCGTCAGACAAATGGGCTTTCACTTTTGTGCCCAAATTTGTTGCCGTTTCATTATGCTCTAATTCAATAGAAAGAAAACTGTTGTCTATTAACTCAGCTCCCATATTTTTCATTATAAAAGCGGGCGCGTTTATATTGTTCACCACTAAATCCAGATAGCCATTATTATTTAAGTCTGCATAGGCAGAGCCATTAGAAAACTGGGGGGGACCACTATCCCAGATTGATGAAACATTTTGAAATCTATTTTCACCTTGATTGTTGAAGAAAACTGACGGAACAGGGTTGCTGGGAATTTCTTCTATCCATTCAGTCAAAGTGATCTCGCCCGCATTGAGTTTCTTTTGCAGTTGATCCATCTTAAACCTTGCGTAGTCGTTGTTTGTTATATCCCTTGTATAACCATTTGTTATATGGATATCTTTGAGCCCATCATTATCAAAATCTGCCAATAACACACTCCAGCTCCACTCTGTAAGTGCCACATCATTCAGGTAGGCAAAATTTGAAAAAGAGCCCACGCAAGAATTTATTTGCAACACATTTGTGGGGTATTGAACCCCCAAATCATAGGTCACCATTTTTTCAAATTTATCATAGTTTTGCATCATTGACATCATTTTGCGACGGTAGTTTTCAGCAGGAAGCATGTCGAGCGTTAACAAATCAAAACATCCGTTGTTATTGATATCTGCATAATCTGAACCCATTGATGAAAAAGAAGTGCTACTGAAATAATCATAAAGTTGATCAACAAATGTATTATTACCCTGATTGATTAACAATCGGTCTGGCATTACATAATCATTAGCAACATAGATATCAGGCAACCCATCATTGTTAAAATCACCAATCACGGCGCTAAGTCCAAAGGCGTAATTAAGTACGCCTGCTTTTTCTGTAATATCAATAAAATTCCCCCCATTGTTTTGATAAAGCCTGTCTGAAAAATATTCATAAGTTTCGGGCTTTGCTAATGCCAGTTCACCTTTATCATTTTGAGTGACTTTTATTGAGTTTGCTTCTCTTAAATTACCGGGGTGATTCAAGACGTAAGCATCAAGATCACCATCACCATCCATATCAAAAAAATAGGCCTGTGTAGTATAACTTGGATCGTCAAGACCATATTCCGTAGCACGTTCTGTAAAGGTCAAGTTTCCATTATTTATATAAAGAACATTGTGTCTTAAATCTGCATTTGGGATAGCAGATTTACTTACATAAATATCCATAAGCCCGTCATTGTTAATGTCAACCATAGTGACACCGGTTTTAAATCCCCGGCCTCCATTGACCCCCGCGCTTTCAGTGATGTCTTTAAACTTAAAATCACCTTGATTGAGGTAGAGTTTGTTTGAAAACATATTTCCGGAAAAATAAATATCGGGCAAACCGTCATTATTGATATCACCAATGGCTACACCACCGCCATTGTATAAATATTCATAGAGTAAAAAGTTAAAACGCTCAGATTCCTTTATGGTATTTTCAAAATCAATCCCCGTTTGGGTACTCTCTAAATATTCAAAAAGTGCAGCTGTTTTTTCTTTAATTTCTTGTTGTTCATTTTCTTTTTTGGAAGTACAAGAAAAAAATAGAAGTATAAGTGATATCCCTAAAAAGCCTCGGGCTATTAATTTCAGTTTTTTATTTAACATAAATCAATTCATTAATTTTTTAAGCACATTTTCAGCAACATAATAACCTTGTCTGGATCCTTCGTTAACGCCAATCATATAGTGAATTCCACCATAGTACCTACTTGAATCTACTTGTCTTGCAGCTTCTTTAAATGAATTGAATGTGCGCTCTTTAAGCCCATATCTGAGCTGTGTTCTATCTGTGAATGAGATGTTTTCACCAAAAATTTCAGTTAAAACACCGGCTGCGGAGGCCGAAGTTGCGCTGTGACCACTGGTGTATTCCGGGAAAGGGGGCGTTTGAATGACGGGTGCCCAGTGAGGATCAATGTATTCTTGAATGTATGTAACGGGTCTTACTAAATCGGTTTTATATTTTAAATGCCAAGCATCTATAAGGGCATCAAACATGGAGATAGCTGTGTAGGTATATGCCTTAGTTGATTTTAGGTAGGAGGCGTTTTCGCTTTCAGCAACTTGATTGACAATGTTCAACCAATGCCCCGGTGGTGTAAATTTTTGAATTACCATGACCATATGACCTTGATGCACAGTGCCAATGGGATTGCAATCCCAAAACCAAGCGGTGTCCTCGTATTCGGGTTTTGAGTTTAAAATCTGTTCATAGACCTGAAGCACCATCTTGTAAAAATCTGAGTTGGGGTCTGTGCTAAATTTGGGTAGAGCTTTTGGAACAAATCCGCCAACAGTGTCTAGCAGCAAAGGTCTAATTTTGTCCCAATGGGGCTCTAGACCTGTTTCATAGTCTGGTGGAGTTTCCCGCCAGTTGTGTGGGAGTTTTGTGCTGGTCCACCGGTCAAAGGTGCGGGTTTCTATATAGTTGTCTTGGTCAATCCATTTTGCTAATTGATCTGTGATGGTCTTTGCATACTGATTTGATGCGTCTATGACATCTTCTGTGATTTTAAGGTCTTTCACAATGTTGGTAATTGTATCCCTCAATTCTTCAATATAATGTTCTGAAAACACCACCTTTTGAGCGATGTTTGTAAATGCATAGAGTGCACTTAACTCGGGGTGCGAATTTTTGCTGTCGGGTAAATTAAGTTCACCTAAATCATTTAATTTATCGGTTATATTAACTAAGCTATCTGGATAAAAAGAGTTTAAAGTAATATAATGAGCTATGTGAGGATAGACATAAGCCCTTGATGCCACAGGAGGAGGAAGCGCATCTTCCATCACTGTTTCCAGTAAGGTGAGGTTTGCGTGATGGAGGATTGTGGGTTCAATTGCAAGCTCGGAAGGTCTTTTTTCGTTTTTACAGGACGCAAAAAAAAGTGCAGTAAAAAAGAAAACAGGGATAAAATATCTCATGGCAATTCAATTAATTTAAGGGTTTAAATATAGTTAACCCGTTGGGTGAAATTAAATTATTTGAGTTTTAATGTTGTTTAAAGGT
>JBBDIQ010000033.1:0-23379 GCA_040880345.1 Flavobacteriaceae bacterium | reverse complement strand
AGACCTTTAAACAACATTAAAACTCAAATAATTTAATTTCACCCAACGGGTTAAATCTTATTTACTTTTAGTTTCATTCAGCAAATTGACATCCTGAACATGATCAGGGAAAGCAATATTTTCTTCTTTTAGCTTTTCCAATACAGCCAGCATAATATCGGTTTTTAACTTACCGTCCCTGGAGCGTGTGCCCCTTAAGTTATACCAATAGAAAACATTGAATTGTACCGTACCATTGTCAAAGTTTTTGATGGCCACAGTTGGCTTTCTTGTTTTTAATATCAAATTAAATGAAGAAACCGTTTCTAAAATCATTTCCATAACTTCTCTCACATTGTTGCTGTTGAAGATGCTTATCTCAAAACTTTCCCTCAATTGGTCATCAATGGTGAAATTAATAAGATGTTTTTTAATGATATCTGAATTGGGAATATAAACATCTTTTCCGTCTGTGGTTTTGATTGTTGTTTCCCTGATAGAAATTTTAATGACCCTTCCCAGATGGTTTTCCATTTGAATGAGATCACCCATTTCAAATGGCCTGTCAAATATCATTACGATACCTGCAAGAAAGTTCTCGCCAATATCCTTTAAAGCAAAACCAATGATAAAAGTGGTTAAGCCGGCCGCACCAATAATTGTTTGTGTTACAGCACTTAATCCCAGTACCCTGAAAGACATCAAGATTAATACAATGTAAAAAATGATTACAAAAATATCAGTAACAAACTGGGCGGCAACAGTATCTTTTGCTCTTTTGACTATACGAGAAAAAAGAAGCTTTTTAATTAAGTAAATGATTAAAGCTCCAATCCCAAAAAAAATGACAGCATAAACCAAACTGGGAATCAGATGAAGAAATCCATCATAAATCTCTATAAGACGCTCTTTAAAGATACTTTCCATTAGACGAAGATATTTATTTTAATCTAAAACTTGTAAATTAAGTGGTTTTGTTTTCAGTGTCCTGAAAAGAATCTTCATCCTCTGTAATCTCAAGATTGGATTGCAATCTATCCAATATTCTCTTTTCTTCTTCGGGATTAATATGTCTGGTACTTAGCTTTTCAATTTCCTGATGAATCGCCGGTTCTGCAAATTTGTTGGGTATGACTTCTTCATTTTTGTAAATGGCATATTGCACTGTAAATTCAGCTCCAAAAAACAAGATCAAACAAATGTAATTGACCCAAAGTAAAATAATCACCACCGAAGCTGCAGCACCATAAACTGAAGCAGGTTCACTTTGACCAAAATAATACCCAATCAAAAACTCACCGATTAAGAACAAGGTAGTTGTCAATGCTGCTCCCAGAAAGGTGACTCTCCAGCGAATCTTCACGTCTGGCAGCAACTTGAACAAAGCAGCAAAGAGAATCGTCAAAATCAAGAACGATAAACCAAAATTCATCACATCAACAAATACAGCGGTGAGTCTCTCAGAAATGTTTTCTATATGTTCTTTAAGAACTCTCAAAACTGCAGAAATCATTAGGGAAATAAGCAGTAGAAAACCTATAACCAAAACCATCCCAAATGAAATCAACCTGTCGAGCAACATCCTTACAAAATTTGATTTTTTTGCTGTAACTCCCCAAATTAAATTCATCGTCTTTTTTAATTGAAAGAAAACTCCTGTGGCTGCAAAAATAACCATCCCAATACTAAAAATAATCGCCAGTGTAGAATCATCTGAAGCAGAAACATTGACAATCATGTTTTCAATCGCTTTTGCTGATTCCTCACCAATAAAATCACCTATTTGCCCCGTAATTGTACCCTGCACGGCTTCACGCTCAAAAAAGGAACTCGCAATGGTCATCACTATTATCAATAAAGAGGGCAGTGAGAAAAGCGTATAATAGGCTATAGTTGCTCCATTTGGAAATGGGTCATTTTTATTCCAACTTAAAAATGCTTTTTTGAGTAGCGTAAAAAAGGTTTTAAAAAATTTGATCATAGCGTTTTTTCGTTGAAGATAAAACTAGTGAATATATTTTCCTTTTTTTATAAAAAAAATATAAACCTTAAAAAACAAAAGAAGCCACCAAACGGCAGCTTCCTTTTCAAAATTAAAAACAGGCTAATTGTTAAAATTCCAAACTAAATCCCAGCCGCACATTGCGACCACGGGTCGAGTAGCGATACAACTCTTCATAACTTTCATCCAAAAGGTTGTTTAAACCGGCAAACAACCTGATGGTATCTGTCAAGCGTTGGCTCACATAAAAATCCAAAATTCCATAAGCATCCAGAGTAACAGATTCCTGCTCAAATGTTTCCATATTAAAAAAGCGGTCTTCCCTGTCTGTGTTGTATTGATAACTAACTGAAAAATTGGTTTTTACACTCGGCTGAAACTGTACACTTGCATTCACTTTATGTTCCGGGATGCGCAGTGCAAAGCGTTCATCGGCTTGAGTAAATGTGTAATTGGCCATCACATTCCATTGGCTATTAAAGCGTTTTGACAGTTCTACTTCTACTCCATCTGCTGTAAATTCATCTGCGATGTTTTGGTATTGCGAAATAAAATTATCAGGATCCACCGTTACAAAATCGACAAAATTCTTTTCATTTCGGGTAAAATAGATCACACTCGCTCTAAAGTTGGTATTTGTTGTAAATTCAACTCCGGCTTCAATCGTGGCATTTTCTTCGGGAAGCAATTCTTCATTTCCAAAAGAAGGGTCATAAATCTGAAACAAAGAAGGGGTGATATATGCCGTGCTGTAAGAGGCCAAGAGTTTCAAATTGTTATCGCTTAAAGCGAAATTATAAGAAGGGTTGATATTATAAACCAGCTTGTTGTCATACACCGAATGCGTATTCAACCGCGCACCGGCATTGATATTCAGTCCAAAATCTGAAACATAAACCACATTTATATAGGGATCAAAAATAGTAAAACGCGCCTCTTCTTTATCGATGTCTTTTACAAATTGGCTTTCGCCGAAAGGAATACTGAACGAATTCATATTGGAAGTGGATAAGTTAAAACCGGCTATGGCTGTAATTTGCGCTCCAAACCGATGTTGCAAATAATTGTCCAGGGCATAAAAACGCGAATCAAATTTTGTAGGGAAACCGGATTGAATTTCGCGTTCTATCCAGGCATAGGAATCGTTGAACACATACGTTCCATTTTTGTATTTCCACTCAAAATTACCACCGGTGCGCAATTGGCGTGATTCCGAAAGATGATCGGCGTCTGTAAAATCAAAATTGTCAAAACCGGCTTTGAACTTGCCATAACTGAAAAACTGACTCATTTTGATGTTTTCTGTCAAGTGAACACCCAAATTAACTTTGGTGTCAAAACTGTCAAAGACATCGCTTTCAAAAGGTTCTTCGCCTTCGGGTGCTGCAATGGCCGAGAGGCCGTCCACATAACGATTGTTAAAGGTTGCCAGATAGAAAAACTTGCCAAGCGTCCCGTTGACGTTTACCGAATTGGTGAATTCTTCAGCACGGTAATCATCGACTCCCTGCGCCTGATTGGTTCCAACTGTCGAAGTGAAAGTCGCAGCAATGGGTTTGTCACTTGATTTTTTGGTCGTGATGTTTATGACCGCTGTGGCAGCACCGCTTCCGTAAAGCACACTCGAAGCGCCTTTTACAATTTCGATCTGCTCGATGTTTTGAGCCGGCACGAGTCGCAGGTCATAATCATTGGCTATTTGCGAGCCGTCTGTCACTTGAACACCGTCAAGCATAATAACGACCTGACGGTTTCTTCCGCCACGCACATAATAGCCTAAGTTTTGGCCGTCATAACTGCGGCTTCCGTTAATTTCAATTCCTGAAACCTCGTTGATGACTTGAGCCACAGACTTGCCTGCGCTGCGCTCCAGTGTTTCCGAAGTGATTTTTGTAACCACTTTACCGCTGTTTTTGCGGTGGAGTTGCACTTTGGTGTCGATAAAAACGGAGTCGAGTTGTTCTGCTTTTTGAAGTTCCTGGGCAGAAACCAGGGTTGTGGCACATAGAAGTGCCATACTCATAAATTTGTTCATTTGGTTAAATAATTAACCGGGAAATAAGGTATGAAGATTCCTTCACCCAAACTTTTATCCCGAAAGTTTGACATTGGTTTTTGAAGTTGGCAGGTCTCCTGGCTCGCGTCTTGTTGTTGGTCTTCCCATCCGCCGGTGGCGGACAGTGACTTTGAAGTGAACAACAAGCTTGATAGCTTACAGTTGCGGGAACAGCTTCGGTTTTCCACCGAATTCCCTTTTAATCGCGCATCTCAAAGTGAGAATTGCAAACCAAAATTCTGTGCGAAAGTAAACATTTCCCTGATTTCCGGAAATAAAATCCTGAAGAATTGCTGTTTTTATCTTAAATAAGACGCACCATTGACATCCAGAATGATTCCCGTGGTGTATTCTGATCCTTCTGAAGCGAGAAACAGTATTGCATAGGCAACTTCTTCCGGCCGGGCCATCCTTCCTAAAGGTGACTCCTTTATCAAACTTTCCCGCTCAGATTCTGTGAGCGTGGCTGTGGCCATATCGGTTTCAGTAAATCCCGGTGCTACAACCCCAACATATATCTTGTGGGGTGCCAGCGCTTTTGCAAGTGACTGGCTCAGCGAATTCAACGCAGCTTTACTGGCCCCATAGGCAGGCATCCCGGGCTCTCCCCGAAAAGCACCTCTGGATGAAACATTGACAATCCTGCCTCCCTCGCTCTTTATCATATACTGAGTTGCACAAAAACATAAATTGGCCGCCGCCATAAGGTTTGTATCTATAATCTTTTTCCAGGCTTGCTGCCACGCTGGGTATGAAATGGATGCTATATCATGTAACTCCGCTATCCCGGCATTATTAACAAGAATATCGATAGTGCCAAAATCTGCGACAAAGTCATCCACCAGTTTTTGAGCTTCCTTTTCATCAGCGATATCTGCTTTATACAAACGGTGCTTTGCTGTTCCGAGTTCCGCCAGTGTTTTTTCGGCAGCACTGTCATCCTGCTTATAATTGATCCCGACCTTTGCTCCTCTTTTTGCAAATTCCAGTGCCGTAGCTTTTCCAATACCTTTCGAAGCACCGGTAATCAAAACATTTTTGTTTTTAAATTCCATATTCAATCTTGTTTTTAAATGCATTCTTAACAAATATAAAACTTTAGACAGGGACAACTGTTACAAACAAAGATTTTTAGCTGAGGAAGAAATGAAACTTGAAATAATGTTACTTTTGTTTTTTTAACAGACATTAGATATTAGACAATAGATATGAGATTTAAGACACTTGCTTTCCTTTTTACTTTTTTAGTATTCAATTCCTGTAAAAACGAAAAAACTCACCCTCCTTCTTCAGCTGAAGGAAATCCGCTCGAAATCAGCTATGCAAAAGGTTTTTCCATCACGGATTATGGCGACTATAAAGTCATTGAAGTGAACAATCCGTGGCCGGATGCGGGGAAGACCTTTCGTTATGCGCTGGTAAAGGATAAAGAGAATTTTACTTCCGAAGAAACTTTTGATGCCGTGGTGCAGGTGCCCGTTCAAAACCTAATTGTGACTTCGACGACCCACATTCCTTCACTGGATATGCTGGGTGAAAGTGACAAACTCATCGCTTTTCCAAACCTCAACTACATCTCTTCAGAAAATACCCGTAAACGCATCACTGAAGGCCACATCACCGAAATTGGCAACAACGAGTCCATCAATACCGAAAACGTCATCGACCTCCAACCCGATGTGATGATAGGCTTTGCCGTTACCGGAAACAACAAAACTTACGAAACCTTACAACGCGCCGGTATTCCCATAGTTTATAACGGCGACTGGACAGAAAACCATCCGCTGGGAAAAGCGGAGTGGATCAAGTTTTTCGGTGCTTTCTTTGATAAAAATGAAGAGGCAGCAGCCCTTTTCAGCGAAATTCAAACTGAATACTCTAACGTAAAAGAACTCGCCCAAACCGCAAAAAACACCCCCACCGTTTTAAGCGGCGCCTTGTGGAAAGACATCTGGTACCTGCCTGAAGGCAACAGCTGGGGTGCCCAATTTATCGCAGATGCCAATGGCGATTACCTCTGGTCTGACAGTGACGGCACCGGAAGTATCGCCCTGAATGTGGAAACGGTACTCGAGAAAGCACAGCAAGCCGACTACTGGATTGGTCCGGGTCAGTTTGGGACCTATGAACAAATGGAAGAAGCGCATAAAGTCTATACGGAGCTGGACGCATTTAAAAACAAAAAAGTGTATAGTTTTTCTATACTCAAAGGGGAAACCGGCGGGGTCATTTATTACGAACTCGCTCCCAAACGGCCCGATTTGGTTTTAAAAGATTTAGTAAAGATATTGCACCCGGAATTGTTACCGGAGCATGAGCTGTACTTTTTTAGGGCTTTGGAATAAAATATCTCCCGCAGATCTCGCTGATTTTCGCAGATTAATTTCTGCGCTCATCTGCGTAATCTGCGGGCTAAAAAAACATACTTGGAAAAAACCACCACATACAACAAACACTTTTTCGCCTTAAGCATGTTGCTTATTGTGGTGTTTTTTGGGAATATCAGTCTGGGGTCTGTTTCCATTCCTTTAAAGGAAGTTGCGAAAGCGCTCTTTTACCTCGACACCGAAAAAGCCTCCTGGGCCTTTATCATTCAGGATTACCGTTTGCCCAAAGCATTGACCGCGATTATGGTGGGCGCCGGGCTATCAGTTTGCGGACTTTTGATGCAGACACTTTTCAGGAACCCGCTGGCGGGTCCTTTTGTTTTGGGGATTAGCAGCGGTGCGAGTCTGGGAGTTGCCTTGTTGATTATGGGCGCCTCCGGATTGGGTGGCGTGTTTGCCGCACTTTTGCTTAGCAAATGGAGCCTGGTTATTGCTTCCAGTTTGGGAAGTCTGCTGGTGCTGCTCGCAGTTCTAGCTGTCACGGTACGTGTCAAAGATACCATGGCAATTCTCATCATCGGATTAATGTTTGGAAGTGTTACCGCCGCTGTGGTGGGTGTTCTCGCCTATTTCAGCCCTGCAGAACAGTTGCAGCAATATATTTTCTGGTCGTTTGGGAGCTTGGGGAATAACTCGTGGGAAGGAATGGTCGTGCTGGCTCTTTGTTTCCTTTTAGGAATTGTCTTGTCCATACTCACCATCAAACCTTTGAATGCGTTATTATTAGGAGAAAACTACGCCAAAAGCCAGGGATTGCATATCGCTAAAAGCAGGTTACTAATCCTGATTGCCACTTGTGTACTCGCCGGTGCCATCACCGCCTTCGCAGGACCCATAGCCTTTATCGGACTGGCAGTACCGCACATTACACGACAAATTTTTACAACCGCCAATCATAAAGTTTTGATCCCGGCCGTGCTTTTGAGCGGTGCAGTCATTATGCTTTTTTGTGACAGCATCGCCCAGGTGCCGTTTACAGATTACACCCTGCCGATTAACGCGATAACTTCATTAGTTGGCGCACCGGTGGTGATTTGGTTGCTGGTGAGAAAGCGGAAGCTGCTTTTTTAGCTTGAGGTTTCTTGTTTCTTGTTTCAGGTTTAAAAAAATCTGCGAAAATCAGCGAGATCTGCGGGCTAAAAACCGAGTGTAAAATCTCCCGCAGATTGCGCAGATGTACGCAGAGAAAAATTCTTTGCATAACTTTGTAAAAAATAAAACGAATGTCCAATCCCGAGAACTACACCCTCCAAACCAAAAACCTCTCCATAGGGTATTTCCATAAAAACGGAAACCACGTGGTGGCTAAAGACCTTAACTTTTCGCTGAAAAGCGGTGAATTGGTTGCTTTGGTGGGCAGTAACGGTATTGGAAAATCCACATTGCTGCGCACCTTGTGCAAAGTGCAGGAGCCGCTGTCGGGAGATGCATTTATAAACGAAAAACTGCTGCAGCACTACAGTTTTGAATCTTTGGCTGAAACCCTCAGCGTCGTCCTTACCGAAATGCCGGCTTCCCGAAACCTCACCGTGGGCGAACTCGTCGCTTTGGGACGCCAACCCTACACCAATTGGCTGGGCACCCTCACCGAAAATGACAAAACCCACATCCTGGAAGCCCTGAACGCCACTGAAATGGGCCCCTTCAAAGACCGCAAATGCTATGAACTCAGTGATGGCCAGTTGCAACGCGCTTTGATTGCCCGTGCTTTAGCTCAGGACACACCCATCATTATCCTTGACGAACCTACCACTCACCTCGATATTTACCACCGGGCATCTATTTTAAAACTGTTGAAAAACCTCAGCAAGAACAAAACCATCCTCTTCTCCACCCACGAAATTGACCTTGCCATCCAGCTGAGTGACAAAATGATCGTGATGACTCCGGAAAAGACCTTTTTTGGCGACCCTTGTGAACTCATTGAAGAGGGCTGTTTCTCTGCCTTATTTCCTAAAAACCTGATTGATTTTGACGGGGAAACAGGGAGTTTTAGGATTGTGAAGTAACTATTACCATTGATTAAATAAACCCATAATTTATTTTTGTATAATCTAAAAAAATACTTACCTTTGACGTTAGTAACGTAAAACGGTTGTATGATTATTTCTTTTGGATCAAAAGAAACCGAACAGATTTGGAATGGCATTCGTGTTAAAAAAATGCCTATTGAAATCCAAAATATTGGACGACGTAAATTGAGAATGTTGAATAACTCACAAAACATAGTTGATTTGAGAATACCACCTTCAAACCGACTGGAAAAATTAAGTGGGAAATTAAACACGTTTTATAGCATTCGAATTAATGACCAATGGCGTATCATATTCCAATGGGACAATGGAAATGCAAGTGAAGTAGAAATAATTGATTATCATTAAAAACATAGTTATGGAAAATTTGAGCAACATACACCCCGGCGAGATTCTTTACTTTGAATTTTTGGAACCCCTTGAGATAACGGCTTACCGTCTTTCAAAAGACTTGAACATCCCCCAAACAAGGATTTCAGAAATTATAAAAGGCAACCGCAGGATTACTGCTGACACGGCTTTGCGGCTAAGCAAATATTTTGGGAATTCAGCTAAGTTTTGGCTTGGGTTACAGGACGATTTTGATATTGAAGAAGAAAGAAATACCAAAAAAACAGAACTGGACCAAGTCAAAAAATTTGAAACTAAAAACGTGGCTTAGTAAACCCCTCGAATTCGATGGGTTTAAAAAACAGACCGGCGATAAATTGGACTTCTAACTTCGTACTTCTAACCTACCTACGCAAAAGCTACGGCAGGCAAGTTTCTAACTTTCAAAACGCCACCTACCACCGGGGACAAATTGCAACAGACTTCAAAAACACCGGACTGCAACCCCTTGTGACGGATTATATTTTTTATAAAAGGGGGTAAAATTATAAATTTGTTCAGAATGTGGTTTACCGTAAAATAGCTACAAAGACTTTATGTAGTTTTGAAAGATGGGGTTTTGAGGGATTGTTTTATATTTGAATAATTCTATAAACAATAATCAGAATATTTAATTTTAGCGTAAAAAAGAATGAGCAAAAAAATCAAATAATTAACTTTAATTTTATTAAACATGCCAACGCTTGAACAAGTAAAAAATCAAATCCAAAAGGTAGATGGACTTTCAAAATTTCTAGGAAAAAGGGAAATTAAAGAATTGCCTAACATACTTTGGGAAAACGAGAATGTTGAGAATTTAATTCAAGGAACTTATAATAATGGCAATGGAATACTGGTTGCAACAAACAAACGGCTAATATTCATTGATAAAGGATTGGTCTTCGGTTTGAAGGTTGAAGATTTTCCTTATGATAAAATTAGTTCTATTCAATATTCCACAGGTTTACTTTTGGGTAAATTGACAATATTTGCATCAGGCAATAAAGCAATTATTGATAATGTCGAAAAGCAGCGTGTACGATTATTTGGAGATTTTGTGAGAAATAAAATTTCTTCTAAAGAAAATGAAAACGCTTCTCCTGCTACTTCATCGAACGAAAAGAGTCAGGATGATATTGTGACACAACTTGAAAGGCTTGCAAAATTAAAGGAGAAAGGAATTTTGACTGACGAAGAATTTGTTCAACAAAAACAAAAACTATTAGGAACGTAAAATCTAAATTAAGAATACTTATCTATAGATATCCCTTTATAAGTTAATTAAGCTTATTTTTTTGACAATAAAGTTTTTATAAATTTTTACCTACAGTCATCAGCATAATATCTTATTTTTTATTAATAAATCAAATAGCTATACAAAAAAACAATATAAATGCCCACCACCCTAACCACCATCCTCTTAATCATCCTCTTCCTCGCCATAGGCATCGCCTTAGGCTATTTTATCAACAACCTCAAGCAAAAAGCAGGACAGTCCTCGCTGGAAGAACGCTTGCGGGCTAATGCAGAGAATGAAAACAAGTACCTGCAACGCATTACAGGTCTGGAACAGGAAAGGGAAACCATACGCTGTGATAAAGATGCACTCGCTGTGGAACTTACGCGTAGAAACGCTGATTTTGACAACCTCAAACAACGCAACGAAGAACAAAAAGCCGAAGTCGAAAAACTGCAGGAACGCTTCCAAAAGGAATTTGAAAACCTCGCCAATAAAATACTGGATGAGAAATCCACCAAGTTCACCAATCAGAACAAGGAAAACATCGATGCCATCTTAAAACCCTTGCAGGAAAAAATCCAGCATTTTGAAAAACGCGTGGAGGAAACCAACAAGGAAGACATCAACCGCACCGCAGACCTGCGGCAGCAAATCATCGGCTTAAAGGAGCTCAACGAGCAGATGAGCAAAGAAACCACCAACCTCACCAAAGCCCTCAAAGGCGACACCAAAATGCAGGGCAACTGGGGCGAACTCGTTCTGGAACGCGTTTTAGAACGCAGCGGTTTGAAAAAAGACAGCGAGTATTTTGTACAGCAAAGCTTTACCAATGAAGACGGCCGCCGCGTGATGCCCGATGTCATCATCCATTTACCGGGCGATAAAAAACTGGTGGTGGATGCCAAGGTTTCGCTGGTGGCTTATGAACGCTACATCAACGAAGTGGAAGAAACTGAAAAACCTCCACATTTAAAAAACCACCTGGTTTCCATCAGAAAACGGGTAAGCGAACTGGGCGAAAAAAACTACCACCAGCTTTACGAAATGGAAAGCCCTGATTTTGTGTTGCTGTTCATCCCCATCGAGTCGGCATTTGCGATAGCTTCGATGGAATACCCGGCTTTGTATTCTGATGCGTTTGAGAAAAATATCATTATCGTAACCCCCACGACCCTACTCGCGGTCTTAAAAACCATTGACAGTATGTGGCAAAACGAAAAACAAAAAGAAAACGCCATCGAGATTGCCACGCAAGCGGGACGTTTATACGACTCCTTTGTCAACCTTATGGAAGAGCTCGTGAAAGTAGGCAACCAGATTGGCACCGTTCAAAAGTCTTATGAAGGTGTCATGGTCAAACTCACCGGAAAAGGCAACCTCATCAAGCGTGTGGAAAACCTCAAAAAACTGGGCGCCAAAGCCAGTAAACAGCAAAATGAAAAGTTGTTGAAGCGAGCTTCTGAGGATGAGGATGTGTTGCCGCTAGAGTAAACATTTTAGTTCTCTCTAAGTTTTTAATTTACTCTTTATATTTCTGTTACTTATTCTTTGTGCTCCTTAGAGCACTAGAGCCTTTGTGGCAGGAAGAAATTGCCACGAAGTCACGAAGACACAAAGTTCCACAAAGTCCTTTTAATACCGGTGGGCGCAGATAAGATAACCCTCTCAGTCCCGAGGCTTCGGGATGAAACCCTGAGAGGGTTGTCGATTTCTTAAAATCCTACAGTCATAAGAAAGGAAAACCGCACGCCCTCGTCGCCGTTAAATAAGCCAAAGCTACCTGCGAGTCGTTCTGCGAGGTTTACAAAAATTCCGCCGCCATAGGAGTTGTGCCAGGTTGAAGAATCTTCACCCGGAATCCATACTTTTCCGCCATCATAGCCGCCCAGTATTCCTAATTGCATGGGTAAAAACCCGGTTCTAATCGTGTTAAAGCTGTACCTCAAATCACCACCGGTTACCAACGAATTTTTTCCGGTAAAGCGCTCGTTTCGGAAGGCTCTCAAACCGGAATTTGCACCCAGTTGAGCTGCCTGATAAAATTCAAAATTATTTCCGAATCGCAGCTGAGTGGCCATCTTAGAATGAAGCACTAGTTTTTTATCAGCCGAAAGCGGATTGTAGAATTCCAGTGAAGAGTTCAAATAACCGAAGGGATCATCAAGATTGTCTGTATTTCCGGTGAGGCCCAACTGAAAATCAAAGACCATTCCCTGCGATGGGTTTGTTTTGTTATTAAAGTTTTCATACCTCAAACCGGACTCCAGGTGTAAAAATTCTTTAGCCACTTCAACATCAATTGCAGTGGTATTGATAAATCTATCGGTACTGTTTTCAATTTCAACAGAATTAAAAGCCGTTTTTATGTAATAGTTAAAACCATAATTATTTGTTTGAGCCAGCGCCAAATTTGCACCAAATTGCGAGGTTCTTGCCCTGTTAAAATCCAATCCCAAATCATCGTCGTTATTTTCGGTGTCGTTTCCAAAACCAAAGAAATTTTGAGAAAAATTGGGTGAAGTAAAATGAGCTCCTACTTCCAGATTCCATTTTCCCACCACTTTCGCGAAAGTACCCAGGTAGTTCAAATCAAAGCCTTGAGTGGCAAAATAATAGCCGCCGCTAAAGCTGTGAGAAGTTGTATTTGGATTGCGTTTAAAACCTTTGTTTATAAAGCTTGCAGAAAGTCCCAAGAGCACACCGTCATCGGGATTGTAGCCTATTTTTGGCAGGAGAACGGTTAAGTTGTTTATCGATTTATGAATATCAAATGTGTTGTTGTCATAATCGTCCTCAAGGGTAAAAGAGGCTCCGCCTTTATTTTGAAGGGTATTTGGCAGTGATTTCCAATCATACACTTTGATGCGTCTGCCTTCCTGAATGTTGTAAATATCGTTTCCGTGTCCGCCAATTAAACAAATTAAAATGGGGTTTTTGGCATTTCCGGTAACGGTAAAAACATCATCATCATCAAGACCGTACACCCAAATTTCTTTGGTTTCCTCAGGAAGGTACACCCTATCGACCATCAAATCTTCGCGATTGCCTTTTTTGTTTCGAAATACCTGTATTTGTGTACTGCCATTTTCAAAACGTGTGATGTCTATAAAGTCATCTTTATTTGTTGCCATAACAATTTGTAATTGGCTCATCCAGTTGTAGTAGTCGCCGGCAATGGTTTGAAGTTTGTCTCTGAGGTTTTTTAGTTTTTGCTTGATGTCTTCTGAGATTTCGTTTTGAACAGCAAGAGGCATTTTTTTAAATGCATTATCAATCACCTCATCGGTAAGATTTTCCTGAATATGCCGAGCCTGAACAAGCCAATCTTGCTCTGTGGCGTTTTTAATTAAAACACGGTCTAATCTGCTTCCGGTATAATTGAGCCATTGCAAATCATTTTTGGTAAGGTCGCCATCGTAGGCATTATAGATTCTTGAAATAGAAGCCAAAGAGCGAAACACATTAAATAAACTTCCGTCGAAATTGGCAAAAACTTGATCTCTATCACGAGGAATGGGCAGAAAAATGTCTTTTCCATCCTGATCTTTAAATTCGGCCCAACGCCACTGGTCTAAATGCCGATCCCAATCACCGAGAATCATATCAAAGAGTCTGGCTCTGATAAAGGCTGCTTCATCAATTCTGTTTTTTTCGTTGTTTTGAATTTGCTCAAAGAGCTCATCGGTGCCTCTTATTTCATCTGCAAAATCAAAAATTTCTTTCCCTTCATAGGCACCATGTGGGCGTTCAACTATCATATAAAGTTCGTCGCCATAGTTTTCATTAAACACTCCCAATGCTTTTTGTTTGGGCACATAAAACAATTTTGGATTGGTGTGTAAAACACCTATTGCGTCAGAGAGATCCGGAATGACAAAAGCTGCATAAGGATGTGCTGCAGTATAAAAGTCTAAGATTATATCTTCTACAAAAGTATTCTTAAAATCATCTTGAACGTCCACCTCTCTCAGAACAGACTTTTGTATTAATTGAAGGGCATCTTTGCGCAGCGATCTCATATTGTAATCTTTACCGTCCTTGTCTTCCAGACGCAAGGTATTGGTTTGAAACCCACCTCCGGATCGCACGGGTTTCAATCCGCCATAAAGGGTGTCGAGAAGTGCTACCGGAGCCTCAACTTTTGTACTGTAAATGGATCGGTAATGCGCTCCCCATAAAGTTTTAAAAAATGCCGAACGCGTCGTTAAAGAATCATCATAGACAGAAGCTTGCACAGTTTTAGGGAATTTTTCGGGTAATGTTGTATATTGATTTAATTTTTCAGGCGGTAAGATTTGTTTTTCGAAAAGCACAGTAGGTGTTTCATTTTCAGCTCCCACAAAACGCAAATTGACCCCACCATCTTCAAAAATATCTAAGACTCCAAAGCCTTGTCCGCCATAAGAAAAGAGTCCGTTATTGCTCAATGAACCAAAGGATTCTTTGGAGGTTGAACCCGAAACTATTTGTTTGATGGAGCGCTCTTCCAGATATTGTAAATTATGCTCGTGACCGGAAAGAAATACAAGTCTTGGGTGGTCTTTGGTAAGTATTTCAAGGCGTTGCACTAGTTCAGTATATCTTTTATTTGCCTTATCTTGAACGATGAGCCCGCCGGGAGTGCGCAATTGCAAAACCAAAGAAGACAATACTGGAAGGGGCAGATCTGATTTTGATGGAAAAAGGTGTTTTTTTATGTGGTGTTTCCCTCCGTGAATTCCGTTTGTAATCAAGGGGTGATGTATTGCAAAAAGAACTGTTTTTTGACCGTTTCTTTTCATTTCACTGGTGATTTCTTCAAAAAATCTTTTACGGGTTTTTATTTCACAATCCTTATTTATGGTGGGTTCTTTATCCCAATCCCACAAATACCATTGTGAATCGACTATAATTAATTGTACATCATCTGTGAGTTCTATACTTTCGATAGGACAACCATTTTGAGGAAAGAATTTAGTGTTGTCTAATTTATTAATAAAATCTTCTTGTCTCTTAAGCCCTTTGACACCCGAGTCATACCAATCGTGGTTTCCGGGAATGAAAATGATTTTTTCGGCTTGATTGACAACCGTTTGGTGTTGCTTTTCAAGCGTGTACTCTGCATTTTGACGTTTGGGATGGTCTTTTTTTGGCAATCCTTTTGGGTAAATATTATCGCCGAGAAAAAGAGCCAATTTATTTGCTTTATTTTCGTTTTGAGTAAATAGTTCAAATGCTTTTAGAGCTTCTGTACTTTGGTTATCATCAATATACCCACCATCACCAAACAGATAAATTGTTTTGGAAATGGGTCTGTTTTCTGAACTCGGCAAACTCTCCACGGTATTGCGAACTTGCGGAGCATAAGTTGCACAGGCAGCCAGAAAAAATAAAGATAAAAATGAAAGGATGTAAGTTTTTGACATAATTGCTAACAAATAGACTGTGAATAAAAACTTAGTCGTTATTAACCATAAAAATAACTTGATTTTATTTAACTTTAATCAAACTTTAAGTAAAAACCCGACAAATGAGTACCCTTATAGAAAAAACTCAAGATTATGTTTTTAACCTTCTAAAGGACAAGCTTCCCAATACGTTTGTCTATCACAACTACACACACACAAAAAGAGTGGTAAAAAGCGTTCAGGAAATTATCGAAAACACACCCTCAATCACAGATCAAGAAAAAGAGATTCTCATCCTTACTTGCTGGCTTCACGATACCGGATATATAGAAACCATTGAAAACCACGAAGCTCACAGTGTTGAAATCGCTAAAAAATTCTTAGAAAAGCAACAGGTAGATGAACAAACAATCAAAGAGGTTGTAAACTGTATTAAAGCCACCAGGTTTGATTATACCCCACAAACACTTCTTGAAAAAATTGTGAAAGACGCAGACTGTTCGCATTTTGCAAAAGACTATTTTGAGGAAACTTCTGAATTGTTGCGCCAAGAGTTAAAACTTAACGACATAGCAGAGTATACTTATCAAGAATGGCTGGATGAAAATTTAATAGTTTTCTCTCAAAAACACCAATATTATACTGATTATGCAATCAAAACCTGGAACCCGCAAAAAAATGATAACTATACCAATTTATTAAACCAGAAAATAAAGGCAAACAAAAGGAAAAACAAAGAAGTTTTAAAAGCCAGATTGAAAAACGAAAGTCCGGAACGTGGCATTCAAAGTTTGTATCGCATCACTTTAAGAAATCACTTAAAGCTAAGTGACATTGCAGATACTAAAGCAAACATACTGCTTTCTGTAAATGCCATTATTGTAACGGTTATCATTTCGGGATTGGGTTCAAAAATGGACAACCCATCAAATTCTTTTTTACTTACTCCCACTGTAATTTTGATGTTGTTTAGTATGGCTTCTATCATTGGTGCTATTTTATCAACACGCCCCAATGTTACAAGTGGAGAATTTAATAAAAAAGATGTCTTGGAGAAAAAAGTAAACGTTTTGTTTTTTGGGAACTTCCATAAAATGCCCTACGAAGATTTTACCTGGGCCATTAAAGAGACCATCAAAGAGCGGGAAGATATTTACGAATCTTTAAATAAAGATTTATTCTCGCTGGGTGTAGTGTTAAACAGAAAATACAAACTCTTACGCATCACATACACCATTTTTATGATTGGAATCATTGCTTCGGTAATTGCTTATGTCTTTGCTTTTTCTAATGTTTAGTTTAGCTTTTAGTTTGCAATGGTGGAAGGAGCCTGTACTTTTAATATTCTGTTTGGTGAATTAAAAACGATTTTAACCCGAAGCGCTTTAAGACCTGAAACTCCCTGAAGATCCTCAACATCAAAACATTCAATTTTTTTATCGACATAGTCAATAGATTGTAAAAAATGGATGTATTTTTTGTATTCTTTTTCTTCTTCCTCTCCGGAATACACAATCACAATTTTTCCTTTTTGGGTAATTCGCTCATCGGTGTTTTTGATGTGTGCTTTGTCGATGCGTTTTTTTATGATTTCATAGCGGGCATTGTAACTGCCGTCAATATCAAATTTTTTCTCATCCATTCGATACCGAATAGAAATAGGGGTATTGTATATAAGAATCAGCGAAGCTGCATTCAATTTTGATTTTAGTTGTTCTTTGACCTCATAAAATTTACGCTCCATTTCACACATGGTCTTTAATTGCCAAAGTCTTAGGTTTTGAAGGTGAATGTTGTGAAATGCTTTATTTTGAGAAATAGCACTCCCCACATACATGCTGTGGTCAACACCGTCAGTTTTATAACGCTCAAAATAATGAGGAAATATGGACTGCGCTTGCTCTTGACTTTGGTCAATCAATGTACTTAGCTCTTCGTTAAAAGCAGCAACATCCTGATCATACTTTTCTCTGTGACGCTGATTGCTTTTAAAATCATTTTCTGCAAATTCTTTGTAAGATTTTACAAGCTCATTGACAGATAAATATTGGGTTTCTATATGATCTACAAGTGGGGTAATATGGTTTCGTAAAAGTTTAATTGAGTTTTGCTCGGTGTCTGAGTTTAGTCCACTTTTCACCAATTCAATCAGCTGTTTTAATTCAAAACACTTTTCTTCAAAGAGTTTTACATCATTTTCTTGATCGGCTTTTGAAATAATCTCTTGAGCTAAATTTAGAATATAAAGCAAGTCATTTTGTATGGCTTCATTGCGCAAATCTGATGAACCAATCATATCAATTTGACCATAAAGCGGAAAAACATCATTGAAAGTAATGTCTTTAAAAATGGCCAAATCCTTTTTTTGTTTTTTCTTTATAAACCGCTTTGCTTCGTCCTCAAACGCCCAAAACACACTTGGGTGTATCGAAGTACACTCGCTTTGAATGACCGCTTTCAAACGATCTTCATACGATCTGATTTTTTTTCCTAAAGTCGCTGCTATATAGGGTATCACTCCTTCTAATTTGTAAACATTCACATCATTGAGTGCGTTTTTTTGATGTGAGACAATTTCCAAAACCCCAAGCAATTGGTCTCCATTTAAGATTGGAGCTAAAATGCAACTTCCAAAATTTCTATGTTTGAGACTGGTTGATAAAAAGTTACCACCGCTACGTTCAAAATAATTTTCTACACTGCTTATTACATAAAATGTTTTTTCCTCAATTAAAGATCGATAGGATGAAGGACAGAGTCCCTTTTTACAATGCTTGTGAGTGTTGCCATCAAGCGTAAAGTTTGGCAAGTCTAAGAAGTCAAATTCTGAAAGCGTTTGATTTTCACTATCAAACCGGGTAAAGCCTATTTCTATGTCATTGACAGTGAAAAGAGTTCTGAAAATATCAACAAACACGTGGCGCAACTTGATAAAGTCATCTTCAGTAAGCAGCGCAGTTTTAATGGAAGAAATTGCATCATCTAAGGTAACATCTACAAGGTTTATCACAGAAAAACCCCTTAAAATATAACTCTCAGGCGGAAATACCTCTCTCCAAAATTCGACATTGCTACTGTCACTCAACAACTGGTCAATATCATCCTGGGTAAGTTCTTTTGCTTTGGAAGTAGCCTCTATATCAATAAAATCAACATTATAAGTGACTTTGTAATTTCTAATGGAACCGGATGCTTCGGGAATATCTATAAAAAAAGGCCCACTAAAATCTAATTTTACATTGTAAACTTTCTTTAAAATAAACGAACATTGTAATTGAAATAAGAATTCAGAATTGAAGTTTTTAATTTCTAAAGTAAAATCCCGGCCTGCATTGTTTAATATTTTTTGAAACCGGTTTGTAGGGGAAAAAACAGTAGAATCAAAAGGATAAGAAATTGCTTTAATCTCATTTTCAGTCATCGATTCCGGAAACAAAAACTGCAGCAGAGCTTTCAGTTGTTTCTCAAAAGGTTTTAAATCGTCAAAGGTTTGAAAAACCTGTTCATTCCCCTTCAGAGGCTCTACAATTTTCAGAATTTCTTTGAGGTAATTTCGCTCAAATATCTCAACACCCTCATCCACAGATTTTTGTTCTATTTGAGAGATTAACTTATCAAAACTCAATATGGGCTTGAAAGGTGTTATGGGAAGCGTGGATTTCATTTATAAAGGGTAGTTTTATAGCATATTGAAAATTATATCAATTACATCTTGTGTCGAAAAAAAGAAGAATTACTAACGAAATCCAAGTTAAGGAATTATTCCATAAATTTAGTAATTATCTCTTAAGGATAACGACAAAAAATAAAACCTTTAAACTCACTTACCAAAATGAAAAACAATTTCAATTCTCTAAAAGCAGTTTTTGTCAACTGTACCCTCAAAAAATCCCCACAAAAAAGCCATACCCGCACCTTAATAGATGTTTCCAAAAAAATTATGGAGTCTGAAGGTGTTGGCGTTGAAGTCATTCGCCTTGCAGATTATGACATTCCCGTGGGTGTGCAGCCCGATATGACTGATGAAGGCGCCTCAAAAGACGATTGGCCAAAGATTTACAAAAAAATAATGGATGCAGATATATTGGTGATTGGTACGCCCATTTGGTTGGGAGAACGTTCCTCAATTGCAAGCAAACTTATTGAACGCTTGTATGCCATGAGTGGCTACCACAACGACAAAGGGCAATATATATATTATGGCAAAGCCGGCGGTTGCCTCATCACAGGAAATGAAGACGGCGTAAAGCACTGCGCCATGGGAATGCTCTATGCACTGCAACACTTAGGCTACAGCATACCACCACAAGCAGACGCAGGTTGGATTGGCGAAGTGGGTCCCGGAGCCAGTTATGGAGATACCGAGTGGAGAGGTGAAAAATTAAAAACACCGGTGGGCTTTGATTCCGACTTTACAAACCGAAACACCACCTTTATGACCTATAATTTATTGCACCTTGCTAAAATGTTGAAAGACCAAGGCGGATATCCGGCTTACGGAAACTCCAGAAAAGACTGGGATGATGGTAGCCGTTGGAACTTTGAAAATCCTGAGTACCGGTAATTAAATTGGGTGACACTATGACTTATTTACGCTATCAAAAACATAGGTCTTTTAGAAAAACCAAAACTATCTTCATTTAATTTAAAATCTAAAATAGTAGTTATGTCTAAAAATGTTTCAGAACAATTACTGGATATTCTGGTAAATGTGGGAGTAAATCACGTTTACGGGGTGACCGGTGATGCACTTAATTTTTTTGTAAAAGCAATAGAAGACCGTGAGGATGTGCAATGGATAGGGATGAAACACGAAGGCAATGCATCCTTTGCAGCTTTCGGCCACAGCCAAACCAGCGGAAAATTAGGCGTATGCGCCGGCACGGTAGGACCCGGAGCCTTGCATTTAATCAATGGGCTTTACAACGCTAAAAAAGAACGCACACCTGTTATAGCAATTACAGGACAGGTGCCTCAAAGACAGCAGGGAACCAGTTATTTTCAGGAAGTAGATCTCAAAAAAGTGTTTGATGACGTTTGTGAATATCAGGCCATCATTGAAACTCCGGAGCAAGCCCCAATGCTTATACAACGCGCCATTAAAATTGCCCTGGCAAATAATGCGGTATGCCGAATAGAACTGTCCGCCAATGTGGCTGAAATGGAAGCTGCAAACGATGAATTTATACATCCCATATTGCCATATAATTCAAGCTTAGTCCCCTCCAGGGAATCTGTAGTGAAGGCTGCTGAAATGCTAAATAAAGCCGGAAAAGTAGGGATTTTAGCCGGGGATGGATGCCGTGATAGCAAAGATCAGGTGCTCTTACTTTCAAAACTGTTAAAGGCACCCATTACGCACACTTTAAGAGCCAGTGATATTTTTGATCACGACACACCGTGTGTTGTGGGACTAACAGGTCTTATTGGAAATCCTTCGGGCTATAACGCGGTTATGAACTGTGATGTGCTTTTAATGCTAGGAACAGATTTTCCATATATAGATTTTCTTCCCCATAAAACCAAAACCATACAGGTAGATATTCGCCAGGAAAATATTGGGAATAGAACCTCGGTAGATGTAGGGGTTTGGAGTGATATGCATTCCTTTTTAAATCTTCTTCTTCCCGAAATTAAAGAAAAGGAGGATTCCTCATTTTTAAATAAGCTGGAAGAAAACTTTAAAAAATGGAAAAAAAGTATGCAGGAAGAGGCATCTCCCAATAGAGAAAATGAACCTTTACATCCCCAAATTTTTGCAGGGTTTGTTGACCAATTTGCCGCGAACGATGCTATTTTTACTGTGGAAACAGGGACTTCTGCGATTTGGGCATCTCACCATATTTCTTTTCATTCACAAAGAAGGTTAATAGGGTCTTTTAATCACGGTTCTATGGCTGTTGGTCTTCCGGCGGCTATGGGCGCACAAATGGGAAATCCAGATAAAGAAGTTTGGTGCCTGAGTGGAGATGGTGCTTTTAATATGGCTATGCAGGATTTTATCAGCGCTGTAAAGTATAACTTACCGGTTAAAATTTTAATTTTTAACAATTCAGAACTTAGTTTTGTTAAATTGGAAATGGAACAAGTAGGCTTAGCACCTGCCCTTGAAGCCTTAAAACAGGATAATGTTAATTTTGCCGAATACGCCAAATTATGTGGTGGGGATGGCGTACGAGTCACTCATTCCAAAGATATAGAAGCTGCAATACGTCAGGCCAAAAATAGTAAAAAGCCCTTTATAATCGATGCTGTTGTAAATAGCGGAGAACTTTCATTGCCACCCCATATAGGATGGAAGGAGGCCATAGGTTTTGGAACATCAAAAATAAAGGAAGCTTCAATGATTATAAGTGGTGATAAAAGCCAATGGGAAAACTTAAAAAAAGAATTGAATTCTTATTTTGATTAATCATGGAAAATAGGTTTCTCGATGTTCATAAAGTAGTGGGAGAAATGAGTCGGGAGACTTGGAAAAATCTCAAAGAAATCTCTACGTTAAAAGCACTCATACTCTCAGTTCTCGGAGGTTCATTCATTACTTTTGGTGCTTGGTTTTCAGTATTGCTTTCAACAGGTGTTGAATCTACCGGAACGGCACTTTTACTTCAAGGGCTTGGTTTCTCTGTGGGGTTTTTTATGGTAATCCTCTCTGGTGCGCTCCTGTTTTCTGAAACCAATGTGGTGCTTCCTGCTTCAATTTTAAATTGTTCTTCCAAGGAACTGGCAATGGGTGCTTTAAAGTTTTGGCTCATCACCATTATTGGAAATAGTATTGGAGCCTATTTGGTAGGCTTTTTTATCAACTTTGCCCACGATTATCCCCCGGCAGTTTTTGAAAATCTATCACATATCATAGACAAAAAAATGTACTACTTTAGAGGAGGTGATGCAACGCATTGGTTCAAAGCCTTGATTTCGGGAGTTTTTGGAAATTGGCTGGTGGGAATGGCGGCAGTTTTTGCCATTATGGGAAAGACAATTATTGGTAAATACATTCCTGTTTTTCTGGTCGTTTCCCTTTTTGTTGCAGCCAATTTTCAGCACAGTCCTGCCAATATGGGGTATTTTTCTTTAATGATACATTCCGGGAACGGACCCGGTTGGGGAAATGCCATTCTTTGGAATTTAATTCCTGCTGCTATTGGTAATATCCTGGGAGGTATTTTTATGGTGGCTCTTCCGTTTTGGTATGCCCTCTCCCCACACCAAAAAGACAAACTAAAAAACCAATCCTTAAAATAAATGGTTTTTTTTGTAACCAAAAAGTAAACAAACATCCCATTCTATAAAGCAATAAATTAAATTATGAGCAGAATCAAAGTCATACAACCCGAAGAAGCCACCGGCCGGCTTAAAGAAATTTATGACCAACTTAAACAACAAAGAGGTCAAATAGCCGAAGTTCATAAAATTCAAAGTTTACGACCCGAAAGCATCCTCAAACACATTGATCTCTATATGGAAATCATGTTTTCAAAATCAGAACTCTCCCGTGCACAACGCGAAATGATTGCCGTAGTAGTTTCTGTAACAAATGGGTGTAACTACTGCGCTGCTCACCACGGAAGTGCTTTGAACCACTACTGGAAAAACGACGAAAAACTAAGTCAATTTAAAACAAACTATACAAAAGTCGATCTCACAGAAGCTGAACGCGCCCTTTGTCAATTTGCCGAAACCTTGACAAAAACCCCCGGCGAAACACTTCAAACAGATCTCAATGTAAACTTAAAGAAACACGGATTAACAGATGCAGCGATTCTGGATGCAACGCTTGTGGTGGCCTACTTCAATTTTGTAAACCGTATAGTCCTTAATCTGGAAGTTGAACTCGAACAAGACGGTGGAACCAATTATAAATACTAACTAAACCCGTTGGGTGAAATTGGATAAAACAAAAAAAGATATTGGTTAAGATACTGA
>JBBDIQ010000032.1:0-23642 GCA_040880345.1 Flavobacteriaceae bacterium | reverse complement strand
TGGTAGACCTTTAAACAACATTAAAACTCAAATAATTTAATTTCACCCAACGGGTCTTTGAGAATAATAAATTATTGAATTATGGTAATGACGATTAAAAAAGGTGCCACTAAAAAAAGCATCAGGAATATTTTGGAAAATTTAGCTGAATCACTAAAACCAAAAGGTGTCGATGTTTATAAATATGTTGGTAAAATAAACTTAAAGAAAGATGCTTTAAGTGTTCAAAGAGCACTACGGGATGAATGGGAGTAAACTTTTTTTGGACACAAATATCATTCTTTATTTGTTAGATGGAGATGAAACATTGGCCGAATTATTGAACGGCAAACAACTCTATATTTCCATAATTACAATAACTAATGAAGTAAAACAAGAAACCATTAAAATCAGAAAATAATACAAAACCAAACTTCCAGACTGTATTGTTATGGCAACTGCCATTTATCTTGATTTACCTCTCATTTCCTCTGATATTGAATTTAAAAAAGTAGATGAACTTACTTTGATACATTACCAAAATTCCTAATTGGAAATCTTCTTGTTGAAGCTCAATCAATTTCTTTTACTGTAACCTCATAAATGGAATCGAAAATTTCTTTAATTTCAGTTGCCAGAGATTTTCTCACCGAAATAAGAATTTTACAATCCAATTCTAGCTTTTGATTGATGATGTTCAGGTTTTTTTCTTTGATGACCCGCATTACCTTGTTCATGTTTTTATAATCAAACCCAATTTCAAAAGTGATATCGATGGTTTTTTCAATGATTTCAGACTCTTCCAATGTCATTTTAGCACTGGTTTTATAAGCGCTTATCAAGCCACCAACACCCAGTTTGGTGCCACCAAAATAACGCACAACCACGACAAGCACATTAGTGAGGTCAAACGACTGGATTTGACCGTAAATGGGCATCCCCGCACTGTTTGAAGGTTCGCCGTCATCGTTTGCACGAAAATAAACCGGATCTGTACCCACCTGATAAGCATAACAAAAATGACGGGCGCTTTTGTGTTTTTCTTTAACTAATTGAAGACAGTGAGTTACATCATCTTCGGTTTTCACCGGAAAAGCAGTTCCAAAAAACTTACTACCTTTTTCTTTGAAGAGCGTTTCTTCTGAAGGTTTTGCAATTGTTTTATAAGTGTCTTTTTCGTCCATATCACGTATAAATAACTAAAAAGATGCTGATGATGGCAAGACCAATCCCAATCCAGTTTTTGGGTAAAAGCTTCTCTTTAAAAGCAAAGAGTCCCACTAAAGTTGAAAGCATCACAATACTTACGTGATTGACAGTAAACACCATAGAACTTTCCAAACCTTTGGTTGCTAGTGCTTGAAGCAAAAATACAATCGAAAAATAATTGGGAATTCCCAGAGCAATTCCGCCAAGGAGACTTTTCCAATGGATAGTCAAATCTCTTTTGATTATGATAAAAAGCGTTCCAAAAAATCCTGCAAAACCAAAAATGCTTGTTGAAAAAATAGATATATGTGACGCAGAAACATAATTGGTCTCCAAAAATTTCAAAGAAGTGTCTATCACTCCGGAGCCTATAAATAGTAGAAAAGGAAAAATAACATTGCGCCACTTAAACCCATCCTTGCTCTTTACCGATGCCAGATAAACAGCTGCCAAAGCCAAAATAATTCCGATGATTTTCAAAAATCCCGCACTCTCCTGATAGACCACAATACCAAATATTACCGGTATGACAACAGACATTTTTGTTGCCACCGATGTGACCGCCACACCGCTGCGCTGCGCTGTGATTGCCATAATGTTAAAGATGACTATGAAGAGTATTCCTAGAAAAACAGTACCCACAAACCAAGGACTCGAAGTGATTTGTGGAAGTGTCAATTTTGAGTCAGACATTAGGAAACCAAATGAAAACGCCACAAAGTAATTGATGACAATCGCGTGAAGAGTGTTTACTTTAAAGACTGCAAATAATTTAAAAATCACATACAGAAAACTGGAAACCAATATGCTAAAGAGTAAGTATATCAAAATAAAAGACTGTATTTGATGAATAAATCAGTGACGTCTTCCTTTTTTGGATTGATGTTCCAGACATTAAATCCCAATGCTTTTGCGGCATCGGTATTGGCTTTGGTGTCATCAATAAACAATACATTTTCGGGTTTTAGTTGGTTGTCTTCAAGAACAAACTCATAAATGGATGCATCGGGTTTTCTGAGGTTTATTTCGTGAGAAAGGTAGAATTTTTCAAAGCAATTTTTAAATCGTTTAAAATAGTGAATGTTCTCTTTCACCCAATTGATGTGAATTTCATTGGTATTGCTCAACAACAAGAGCTGGTATTCTTTGGAAGCTGCAAGCTGTTCTAAAAAGAGGATGCGGTGTTCCGGAAAATCAAGCAATATGGCATTCCAGGCGTCGATGAGTTGTTGCTTTGAAACTTTTGGAAACCATTTTTGATAGCCATTCACAAACGTTTCTGATGTAATTTCCCCTTTTTCATATTGATTGTTTAATAATTGCATTTCGGGAGTAAATTGGTTCGCGCCAAGCTTTTTGAGCTCGCGGGAAGTAGCTTCCTTATCTAGGTTTAAAAAAACATCTCCAAAATCAAACAACAGTGTTTTAATCATTGTAATAAAGGCTTAATTGGTCTTCAGCTATTGAAATAGTCTGTTTTGTTTTTTTATTTAAAAGAGGCGATTTTACTCCTTCGCTCAAGGTCTTTTTTCCTGTAAATATTCGTGCTTCATCCCATAGATTTGATTTGATAAAGGTATTCAATGTTTGAGCGCCGCCTTCAATAATTACCGATTGTATTTGATGGGTATAAAGCACTTCACAAATTTGTTTGGCAAGATTCTTATCAAAATCAACTCGCTCGAAATAAACATTAGTAATTGCAGGTAAATCGGTTTGATTTTTTGAGGTGATGACGATGGTTTTTACACTTCCGTCGAGTACTGCAAACTCTTTATTGATTTTAAGATGTTGATCAAGTACCACCCTTACCGGATTGTCACCTTCCCAAAGTCGGTTTGTCAACTGCGGATTGTCTTTTAAAACCGTAGTTGTTCCCACCAAAATGGCTTGCTCCTCACTACGCCATTTGTGCACCAATTGTTTTGACGATTTTGAAGTAATCCAGAAGGGTTTTCCGGTTTCTTGTTCTTTAGGTGCGATAAATCCATCGGCAGTTTGTGCCCATTTTAAAATGATGTAAGGACGTGTTTTTTGGTGGAATGTAAAGAAGCGTTTGTTCAGTTTTTTACACTCTTCTTCCAATATACCCACCGCAACTTTACAACCTGATTCCAGTAATTTTTTTACACCGCGACCGGCTATTTTTGGATTGGGATCCAAACAGCCAATGACTACTTTCGGAATTTTATGAGCAATGATCATATCGGCACAAGGAGGTGTTTTTCCAAAATGAGAACAAGGCTCCAAACTCACATAAATAGTCGCTTTTTTTAGAAGAGATTTGTCTTCAACAGAATTAACCGCATTGACTTCTGCGTGGGGTTCGCCGGCTTTTTGATGCCAGCCTTCTCCTATGATTTTGTCTTGGTAAACAACCACACTTCCCACCATTGGGTTTGGGTAGGTTTTACCCAGGCCGTTTTGGGCTAAATCGATGCAACGTTGTATGTATTTTTGATGTTTGGACACGAAAATTTGCATTACCTTTATCTCACAAAAATAGCATATTTAAACCGAATGAACGACTACATTATTCGCCGCATTGAGCAAAAAGACAATCCGCATATTGCTGTGGTCATTAGAAATGTTTTACTGGAATTTGGAGTTCCTAAAATAGGCACAGCTTATGCCGATACAAGTCTCGACTGTATGTATGAAACGTATCAGAATGCTAAAAAAGCCTATTTTGTCGTTGAAGAGAATGAGACCATTATTGGTGGCGCGGGAATTAGTCAATTGGACAATTATGAAGGGAATGTGTGTGAATTGCAAAAAATGTATTTTGCACCGCAGGCCAGGGGCAGGGGCATTGGTTCAAAAATGATGGAAGTTTGTCTAAACAAAGCAAAAGATTTTGGTTTTGAACGCTGCTATCTGGAGACAATGCCTTACATGGACGACGCCCGAAAATTGTATTTTAAAACAGGATTTACACCGCTTGAAAAAGCAATGGGAGATACCGGTCATTATTCCTGTAATGTGTGGATGATAAAAGAATTATGACTTTAAAAGAATACAGAAACCACTTTAATTCCCAACTAAAAGCCATTTACCCTGAAGAGGAAATAGGTTCTTTTTTTTATTTGCTTAGTGAAAAATATCTTCTTTTACCTAGAGTCGAAATCGCATTTCAATTGGAGTTAAAATTATCCACGGGTGACATAGCAAAATTTGACAAAGCATTACACCAACTGGAAAAGGAAGTTCCCATTCAATATATTTTAGGGGAAACCGAATTTTATGGATTGCGTTTTACAGTAAATCCTTCGGTGTTAATCCCCAGACCTGAAACTGAAGAACTTGTAGATTGGATTCTTGAGGATTATTCTGAAATTAAGCAACCCATCACGCTTATAGATATTGGAACGGGTAGTGGTTGTATTGCGATTTCGCTTGCAAAAAATTTATCAGATGCCAAAGTGACTGCGATGGATATTTCGGCGAAAGCCCTAAAAGTTGCCAAAGAAAATGCTCTAATAAATGAAGCTCAAGTTAAATTTTTAGAACAAGATATTCTAACAGAAAAAAAACTGGAGACTACATTTGATGTAATCGTCTCAAATCCGCCTTATGTGAGGAATTCAGAAAAACAAAAAATGCACTTCAACGTCCTCAAGTATGAACCACACAATGCACTTTTTGTATCAGACAGTGATCCACTTTTGTTTTATAAAAGCATCGCTGAGATTGCTTTTAAAAGCTTAAAGCGAAAAGGAAATCTGTATTTTGAAATTAACGAAGCCTTTGGAAATGAAGTTGTTGAACTGCTAAAGGATATGAGATTTGAAAACGTGGTGTTAAAAAAAGATTTATTTGGCAAAGACCGAATGATTAAAGCCACAAAAGCGGATTAATCTTTTCTTGTGTAAAAGTCGCTGTGAGGCATGACAATAACCTCTACTCTTCGGTTGAGTTGTTTGCCTTCAACGGTTTCATTTGTCGCTCTGGGTTTTGTGAGCCCATAAGCCACACTTTCAAAATCATAAATTCCGTTGTTGTCCAATAGTGACTTTAGTTTATTGATGACACTCTGAGCCCTTTGCTCTGAAAGCCTGAGATTCAATAATTCGCTTCCGTCACTGTCTGTATGGCCTTCAACAATGATTTTTGCCATACCCACTTGTTTAATTTGTTTTGCCAGGCTATCTAAGGAAGCATTTGACAGAGGTTTGAGATTGTATTTGGCAGTATCAAAAAGGACATCTGCACTCATATTAATTTTTAATACGCCACTTATGGTTCCTACAGCATCAATATCTGCTCCGGATGTGTTTCCGGTACAAATATCTTTTTGATCTGAGATTCTAACAAAATAGAATACATCCCTGATATCTGTAACGACTTTTGCAATATCAATATATGATTTACCACCTTCAATAATGCCCAAGTCTAGCCAGTTTTTTCCATTTTTAGAAATTTCAAATTGAAAGGATTCTTCAGAAGGACCCACTTCCCAAACATACAAATCGTGTCCTTCCATGTCAATAAATCCATTGTCTGTAAATTCCAATACAAGGTGGCCACCACATCCTAAAGAAACATATCGAGGCACCTTATAGTGAATATAATTGGGTTCTCCCAGGGCCTCTTCTGGGTTTGTAAATTCAATGTCGGCTTTTGGGTTTCCCTGAATAAACTCCACAATACGGTCTGCAAATGAAATTTTACCAATGGGCATGAAAATAGTTTCGCCTCTAGTAGAAGTATAATTCTTTCCTTCCACTACGGCATTTTGGGCAAGTATGGAGGCAATCGAAAAAAGAAAAATCAATAAAGAGAACTTGATTTTCATATGCCATAAGTTTTCTAAAATAACTATGAATATAGTATATTTTATTGAAAAGTGCTGAGAATCAGTTTAATTTTATTTAGATGAATCAAATCCCCGTGTAGTTAGATGGTGTAATTTGCATCAATTCGTTTTTAATGTCTTGGGATACATTAAGGGTATTGATAAAATCTGAAATGGATTGCTGATTGATTTTCTGGTTTGTTCGGGTGAGGCCCTTTAAGGCTTCATAAGGATTGGGATACCCTTCTCTTCTCAAAATGGTTTGAATGGCTTCTGCGACAACCGCCCAGTTGTTTTCAAGATCTTCGGCGATTTTTGTTTCGTTTAAAACAAGTTTGTCCAAGCCTTTTAAAGTAGAATGTAATGCAATGAGCGTGTGACCCAAAGGAACGCCCACATTTCTTAAAACGGTGCTGTCTGTCAAATCACGTTGCAAGCGACTTATGGGTAATTTTGCTGAAAGGTGTTCAAAAAGTGCATTGGCTATCCCAAGATTTCCTTCAGAATTTTCAAAATCAATTGGGTTCACTTTGTGAGGCATAGCTGAAGATCCCACTTCGCCGTCTTTGATTTTTTGTTTGAAATAGTCCATCGAGATATAGGTCCAGAAATCACGGTTTAAATCGATGATGATGGTATTGATGCGTTTGTACCCATCAAATAAAGCGGCAAGATGGTCATAATGTTCAATTTGGGTAGTAGGGAAGGAGTGGTTTAGTCCTAAGGTGCTTTCAACAAAGTGATTTCCAAATTTTTTCCAGTCCACAGCCGGATACGCCACAAAATGCGCATTGAAATTTCCGGTGGCACCGCCAAATTTGGCTGCATTTTTCGTGCTTTTTAAAATGTGAAGTTGCTCTTCAAGTCTTATGACAAACACTTCAATTTCTTTTCCCAATCGGGTAGGGGAAGCGGGTTGGCCGTGCGTTTTTGCCAGCATGGGAATGGATTTCCACTCTTGTGAAAGATTTTTTAGTTTGGAGATCAATTCTTCAACAAGCGGAACATACACTTTTTCTGTCGCTTCCTTTATTGATAGAGGGATGGCCGTGTTATTAATATCCTGAGAAGTTAAACCAAAATGGATAAACTCCTTAAAATCTTGAAGACCCAGCGCATCAAACTTTTCTTTGATAAAATATTCCACTGCTTTCACATCGTGGTTGGTTATCTTCTCAATGTCTTTGATTTTTTGGGCATCCGTCGTAGTGAAGTTTTGATACATTTCGCGTAAAGCGGAATAATTGGAAGAATTAAATCCTTCTAACTGCGGCAACGGAAGTTCGCAAAGGGCAATAAAATACTCAATCTCTACCAAAACCCGGTATTTAATGAGTGCCTCTTCTGAGTAGAAAGGAATCAGGGATTGAGTTTTGGACTGGTATCTTCCGTCAATGGGAGAAATTGCTTGTAATGCGTTGGTTGCCATAGTGTTTTGAAATAAGCTGCAAAGATAAGGATTTCTCTTTATTTGAGGTGAAAGATACTGTCTAAACCTGTCAGGTTTAAAAACTTTTCAGTTTTTCAATAAAAACCGGAACCCCTAACGTTGCCGTTGCCGGAATGATTTCAACTTTATTTGACATCCCATAAACCTCTGCGGGTTTTGGGTCAATATAAAAAACAGTCGAATTTGAGGGAGCATAATGCATCAAACCGGCGGCGGGATATACTTGCAGAGACGTTCCTATCACAACAACAATATCTGCAGATTCTGTTATAGTAATCGCTTCATCCATTGCAGGTACTGCTTCGCCAAACCAAACTATATGGGGTCTCAACTGACCATCTTTTGGGCAGCAATCACCCAAATTGATGTCCTTTTTCCAATCTAAAATATAGTTTTTATCCGTGGTGCTTCTCACTTTCAGGAGTTCGCCATGCAAATGCAATACTTTTGAACTTCCGGCACGTTCATGAAGGTCATCCACATTTTGGGTGATGATGTGCACGTCATAGTCTTTTTCAAGTTCTGCAAGGGCAATATGGGCGGAATTGGGTTTTACTTCCAGCAATTGCTTCCTACGTTTGTTGTAGAAATCCAAAACAACTCCAGGGTTTTTGTGCCAGCCCACAGGGGATGCCACTTCCATGATGTCGTGCCCTTCCCAAAGTCCGTCAGCATCCCTGAATGTATTGATGCCGCTTTCGGCACTAATGCCTGCTCCTGTCAAAACAATCAATTTCTTTTTTTGCATAGCTGCTTTTTGTCAATTCTGTATATTTAGACCGAAAATAATAAATTAAACTCATACGACCTTTTAGTTTCAAATTTTTAAACAAATCAAGCTAAATGACAAATCATTTATCAGATTTGAAATTGTAAATTTGAAATATCAAATTTGAAATAACCATCATTGATGATAGATTACCAACTAATAATTCACTTAGAATCTTACTTAACCGATAGACGTAAAGCACTTTTTAAAGAAGTGTTGGCAGAGCGCACACGTCATTTTACAGTAGTTACTGAGGATGTCTATCAACTTCACAATACCAGCGCAGTGATGCGCACCTGTGATATTTTTGGGATACAGGACCTACACGTAGTCGAGGAAATACAAGGGAAACGCATCGATAAGGAAATTGCTATGGGAGCTCAAAAATGGGTGGATTTACATCGGCACGACCATATTGACTCCTGTATTTCTGAGCTTAGAGCGAAAGGGTATCGCATTATTGCAACAACGCCTCATAAGAATTCGCAGTTTTTGGGTGACTTTGACGTGACACAAAAAGCCGCTTTTTTCTTCGGAAAAGAATCCACCGGCTTATCAGACAAGGTCTTTAAGCAGGCAGATGGGTTTTTAAAAATACCAATGTATGGTTTTACCGAAAGCTTAAACATATCTGTATCTGCAGCGATTATCTTGCAGGATGTGGTGGCTAAACTGAGAAAAACCGAAGTTAACTGGCAGCTTTCTGAAGAAGAACAACTAGAAAAGCGAATGGATTGGGCTATGAAAACGATAAAAAGTATTGATACAATTTTGAAACGTTATGAAGAGGGGAGACGTTAGATTTTAGAAAATAGACGTTAGACAAGTAGATACTTGATAGTTTCCTTCTTTTAATTCTTTCCTCTATTTAATACACGGTATTCTTCATAGCATTCACTCATAGCGTCAAGAATTTGAAGGTCATTTGCTGTTCTAATAAACGTTTCTGAGTAGTTGCAATTATTGAGAATTTCGTCGATATCAACCTTTTCGAGCTGTAAAACCACCATCAATGTCTCCCGGTCAAATTTACTGCTCAACAAATTCCTAATGTTATCATCGGTTTTCATTTGCCGCAGCTTTTTCATTTGTGCCGGTCGTTTACCGAACACATTATACAAAAAATCTGCCGGATTAAATACAGCTCCCAGCACTTTTGAAACCGCATTGGGTTGTGTTTGACCACCTTCATAACCGGTGTTGAGTCCCGAAATACTATATCTGTAATTGTCATAAATGGGGATGATTTTAGCATCTACTTCCAGGTATCCGGTGAGTTGCACCGGTCTTAAGACAATTTCTTCAAGGGCAATTCCAAGCTCTGTCATTTTGATTTTTATATCACCATATTTAAACCAGTCATTAGTAACTCTCACTCTAATAGATTTAAAGCCTAAATAAGAAAAATATAAAGTATCATTCACCCTGGCAGGAATTGAAAAAGACCCATCTTCTTTTGAAATAGAACCTATCACCTGATTCATGTTAACGATATGTACATTCTCTATTGGGACATCATCGGCATCATTGAGGACTTTGCCTTTTATGGTTTGATTTTCATCCTGAGAAAAACCAACTAGAGAGCAGCAAATAAAAATAAAAAAAAATCCAAATTTTTTCATAGCAAAAATTGTAGGCTAAATATATAAATATAGCTGCTAAAACAGAATTAAACAGGGAATATTATACAAAAATTAACAGGCCTATGATTTTCTTCTGCGACGCCCTCCGGTACCTTGTGGTTTTGAATCACTGCTGCGACGTTTTCCGCCTCCGGCAAATTTTGAGTTGTCTTTACTTTTAAACTCTCGTTTCCCTTTATCTCCAAATCCGCCGCCTCGGGGTTTGTCGTCATTTCTTTTTTTGCGAAAACCACTTTTGTCATCTCTGCGTCTTCGGTTGCCGCGATCTTTGCCACCACCGTCTTTTGAGACTTCAACGTTTACGTGTCTGCCTTCCAGTTTGAAATCTTCAAAAATACCTAGAACGAGTTCCTGATGTTTGGCATCTGTATTGAAAAAGGAGAAGCTGTCTTTAACATCTACGCGATAGACATCATCTTTACCAAGACTGAGCAGGTCTCTTAAAAAGTCTTTTAAACTCATCCAGTCAAACCCGTCTTTGCTGCCCACATTGAGGAAATAGCGCGTTGTGTCTTCGTTTGCGGTATCTTCTCTTTGGTTTCCTTCGCTGACGTTTAATTCCTTGGCATTTTTATACCGACTGTAAAAACGACTGAATTCTACTGAAAAGACTTTCTTGATTAAATCTTCTTTACTCAATCCCTCGAGTACTTCTTCAATATTGGGAAGGTACGAATCAATATCGTGGTTGATTTCTGTGTTTTTGATACTATTTGCAAGGTGAAAGAGTTGAATTTCGCAAATTCCCATTCCGTTTGGAATTTCTTTGGCAACAAATTTTTGCTGAATGATTTTTTCTATGCTGCGAATTTTTCTCACTTCGCTTTTTGAAACGATGGTCATCGATACACCATTTTTTCCGGCGCGACCGGTGCGACCACTACGGTGTGTATAGATTTCAATTTCGTCTGGAAGTTGGTAGTTGATTACGTGAGTAATATCATCCACATCAATCCCGCGGGCAGCTACATCTGTTGCAACCAGCATTTGGATTTGACGGTTTCTAAAGGATTTCATCACCATATCACGTTGATTTTGACTCAAATCTCCGTGAAGAGCTGCTGCGTTGTAGCCGTCTTCAATTAAATTTTCTGCAACTTTTTGAGTGTCCCGTTTGGTTCTGCAAAAAACAACTGAAAAGATGTCGGGGTTTGCATCTGCCAGCCTGCGTAGTGCTTGGTAGCGATCTCGGGCGTTGACAGTATAATATTCGTGGGTTACATTTTTTGTACCCATATTTTTTGTTCCTACGGTGATTTCAACCGGAGTGTTCATAAACTTTTTAGCAATGGTCGCTACTTCTTTGGGCATGGTAGCTGAAAATAACCAGGTGCTTTTGTCTTTTGGAGAGTGAGATAGAATTTCTGTGATGTCTTCATAAAAGCCCATGTTGAGCATTTCATCTGCTTCATCAAGTATGCAATATTCTATTTTTGAAATGTCAATCATTCTGCGGCTGATCATATCTTTCATCCTTCCGGGAGTTGCTACAATAATTTGCGCTCCTCGCTTGATGTCTCTTGCTTGATCATTGATGCTGGCACCTCCATAAATAGCTACAATGTTTAAACCGGAAACATATTTGCTGTAGAGTTTTAACTCGTTGGTAATTTGCATACACAATTCTCTGGTTGGAGAAAGTATTAAACCTTGTGTGGTTCTGCTGTTTGCATCTATTTTTTGAATGAGCGGAAAGCCAAAAGCGGCTGTTTTTCCTGTTCCTGTTTGCGCCAGGGAAACCATATCGGTTTCTTTTGATAGAAGAATGGGGATTGTTTTTTCTTGAACTTCAGAGGGGGTTTCAAATCCCATATCGGCCACTGCCCGCAATAAAGCCTCGTTGAGGCCTAAATCTGTAAATTTTGTCATATTATTTTTAAAATTGGCTGCAAAGGTACACTTATTTTTTGAGTTAATGACTTAGTGAGTCTGTGAGTAAGTAAGTTAGTTGTACTATTTGAATTGTAAAGTTCATTTAATTGTATTTCATCAATCAAATTTTTGGAGATGCATAATTAATTTCTGAACCGCTTTACCGCGATGTCCTATGTTGTTTTTTTGTTCTAAAGACATTTCGGCGAAAGCCAAATCAAAACCCTCGGGTTGAAAAATGGGGTCATAACCAAAACCCTGATTTCCTCTTTTATTTTCAAGAATAGTGCCTTTGCATATTCCTGTAAAACTTATGTTTTTTCCATTTAATATTAAAGCGATAACAGTTTTGAATTGTGCTTTTCGATTGGGTTTAATTTTTAGCTCAGTGAGCAGTTTATTCATATTGTCATCATCGTTTTTTTGCTCACCGGCATAGCGGGCACTGAACACGCCCGGTGCTCCGTTAAGCGCGTCCACTTCGAGGCCGGTGTCGTCTGCAAAACAGTCATAACCATAGTTTTCTTTGATATAAGTTGCTTTTTGCAGGGCATTGCCTTCAATGGTGGGTGACGTTTCTGGGATGTCTTCATTGCAGCCTATTTCAGCAAGGCTTAACAACTCAATAGTTGCCGGCAATTGTGATTTTACTTCTTTGATTTTATTGGGATTGTTTGTGGCAAAGACGATTTTCATGGGTATTTGTTAATCATTATTAGTTATTATTTTGGAATTTGGTGCTTGTGATTTTGAATTTTAACGATGATGATAAGGCTCATTTTTCAAAATGGTAAAACCTCTGTAAAGTTGTTCAATAAAAAAGAGCCGCACCATCTGGTGTGAAAAGGTCATAGCTGAAAGAGAAATTTTTCCGTTGGCTCTTTGGTAAACTTCTTCACTAAAGCCATAAGGACCACCAATGATAAAAATGAGGTTTTTGATGCCGCTGTTCAATTTTTTTTGGAGTAATTCAGAAAACGCTACAGAGCTGTAGCTTTTGCCCTTTTCGTCAAGAAGAATCACTTCATCAGACGGGTCAATTTGCTTTAAAAGTAGTTTTCCTTCTTTCTCCTTTTGCTGAATTTCTGAAATGGATTTAGTATTTTTTAGATCTTGGATGATTTGTATTTCAAATGAAATGTAAAACCCAAGCCTTTTTGTGTAATCATCAATTAACTGCTGCAGATGCAGATTGTCTGTTTTTCCAATGGCAAGGAGTTTAATTTTCATTTTCCAAAAATAAGTAATTGTTTTTGAGTTTTTAATCAATAAGCACTTTTGAGAGAAAAGAATAGTAAGTTTTCTTTGTGAATTGCTTATTTTAGCTAAAAAAATGAGCATCTATGATTTCTGAGAAACAGTTTGAAAAGGAGTTGAGTATCATCATTGCAAACGCCATAAGAGAAGATGTGGGTGATGGTGACCACAGTTCGCTGGCATGTATTCCCTATGATGCTGCGGGAGAGGCAAAACTCCTGGTAAAAGACGAGGGCATCATTGCCGGTGTGGAATTTGCAAAACAGGTTTTTGATTTTGTTGATTCGACACTCGAAGTGGAAGTGTTAATCCCCGATGGTACTAAAGTGAAGTATGGAGACATTGTTTTTTATGTTTCGGGTTTGTCCCAATCTATTTTAAAAGCTGAACGATTGGTATTAAATGCCATGCAGCGAATGAGCGCCATTGCCACAAAAACAAACCAATTTGTAAAACTTCTTGAAGGCACCCAAACAAAAATACTTGACACCCGAAAAACAACTCCCGGAATTAGAGCTCTTGAAAAATGGGCAGTGAAAATTGGCGGCGGTGAAAACCATCGGTTTGCACTCTATGATATGATTATGTTGAAAGACAATCACATTGATTTTGCCGGAGGGATCACAAAAGCCATTGAAGCAACCAAAGAGTATCTAAAAGACCATAAACTTCACTTGAAAATAATTGTAGAGGCCCGCAATTTAAAAGAAATTGACGAAATCATTAAAAACGAGGGTGTTCACCGAATTCTAATTGATAATTTCAACTTTGAAGATACTAAAAAGGCAGTTGCTCTAATTGGTGACCGCTGTCAAACAGAGTCATCTGGGGGCATCACGCTTGAAACTGCCAGAAAATATGCCGAGTGTGGCGTAGACTTTGTCTCAACAGGTGCCATTACTCATTCTGTTCACAACATGGATTTAAGCTTGAAAGCAGTAGAATTTTAAAACGATTAAAGAAGTATGTCTGAAGAAATCGAGGAAAGTTTAATGAAAATACCTGTTTTACGAAATCTTGTAAAGTATGGTAAAACCATAAAGCTTCCCGGTTTTGAAGGTCTTTCACTCTATAATCTTTTGGAAACCTATATTGTGGGAATTGGAAAAGGAACATTTTCCTCGCGAGCCGGAGCCATTGCTTTTAGTTTTTTTATGGCTTTGTTCCCTTTTATTCTCTTTATTTTAAACCTAATTCCATATATAAAAATAAAAAATTTCCAAGAGGAGTTTTTAAGACTCATAAATGAATTGTTGCCTCCTCAAACCGCAGAGTTTTTTCAACCGGTATTACTTGATATTGCTGCTAATCCCAGAGGGAGTCTATTGTCGTTTACCTTACTTCTTGCCCTTTTTTTGATGGCAAATGGTGTAAATGCTATTTTCACCGGTTTTGAATACTCATTTTATGTTGATAAAAACAGATCTATTTTGAGACAATATCTTATTGCTTTGTTAGTCTCTGTTTTTTTGTCTTTAATTTTATTAGTTTCAGTTGTTGCCTTATTGGCCGGTCAATATGTTATTCACTTTCTCAATAGTGGCGGACTCATACTTGATGTGGTAAAATGGGTAGGCGTGCTGCGGTATGTTTCTTTCTTTATTCTGATATATGTAATCATAGCCACTCTTTATTATTTTGGGACGAAAGAAAGTAAAAAATATCGATTTTTTTCGCTTGGCGGAATCATTACAACATTTTTGTTTTTAGTGACAACCTATCTCTTCGGGGTTTATATCGAAAACTTTTCTAATTATAATGAACTCTATGGCTCTATTGGTGCCTTACTTATCATGATGCTTTACATCTGGATAAACTCAAACTTACTTTTACTGGGTTTCGAACTCAACGTAACCATTTATAAACTAAAAGGAAAAAGAAAACCGAATTAATGCACTACTTCATTGATGTCATCATTCCCATTCCTATTCAAAATCTTTTTACTTACGAAGTAAATAAAGAGGAGGCTCACTTTTTAAAACAAGGAATGAGAGTGACTGTTCCCTTTGGAAAGTCAAAAGTATATACGGCAATCGTTTATCAAGTTCATACACAAGAACCAAGTGCTTATAAAACCAAAGAAATCGAGCAAATTCTCGATGAAAAACCCATCATTACTTCCATACAAATCGAGCATTGGGAATGGATCGCTTCTTACTATATGTGTACGCTTGGCGAAGTAATGAGAGCTGCTGTATCACGTGCTTTTTTGCTTGAAAGCGAAACGGTCATTTCTATAAATAACCAGACAGCAATTGATTTAAACACGCTCAATGATGACGAGATTCTTGTTGTTGAAGCTTTTCAAATGCAAAAAGAATTAAGAATTCATGAAATTCAGAATATTATTGACAAAAAAGCAGTATTGCCCTTACTTCACAGGCTTGTTGACAAGGGAATCATTACAACAAAAGAAGAGGTTGTAGAACAATACAAACCCAAACTTGTTAGATATGTAAAACTTCAGCAAGAGCACTCAACAACTGAAGGATTAAAAGAACTTCTCGAAACGCTGTCTTCAGCTAAAAAGCAACGGGAAGCTGTGATGCATTATTTCACATTGACTTCAAAATCAAAAAAGCCGCTACCAGTAAAGGAGCTAAGTGAAAAAAGTGGCGTTTCTAAAGCTGTGATTAAAGCCCTGATTTCAAAAGGTATTTTTGAAGAATTTGAAATCCAAAAAGACAGAATTTCCTATCAAGGAGATGCCCCAAAAGCAATCAAAGCATTGAGTGATTCGCAACAAACCGCATTTGAGGCGATCAAAGAAAATTTTAAATCACACGATGTCACCTTATTACACGGAGTAACGGCCAGCGGCAAAACTGAAATTTATGTTAAGCTCATAAAAGAGGTTATTCAGAAAGGCAAACAGGTATTGTATATGCTTCCCGAAATTGCTTTAACAACACAGCTCATAGGCAGGTTGCAGCATTATTTTGGCGAAAAAGTTTCTGTATATCATTCCAAATACTCTGTCAATGAAAGGGTAGAGGTGTGGCACAATGTTTTGGAAAAGAAATCAAAAGCTCAAATCATCATTGGGGCACGTTCCTCCTTATTCTTACCTTTTCAGGATTTAGGACTTATCATTGTTGACGAGGAGCACGAACCCTCATTTAAACAGTTCAGCCCGGCGCCCAGATACAATGCTCGCGATTCTGCCATTGTTTTGGCGAACTTTCACAAAGCAAAAACGGTACTGGGTTCGGCTACACCTGCTATTGAAACCTATTTTAATGCGAAGGACCAAAAATATGGTTTGGTCACTTTAACAGAACGCTTTGGAGAGGTTCAAATGCCTCATATTGAATTAGTAAACTTACGAGAAAGCTACCATAAGAAAAAAATGAAAGGCCATTTTTCACAGGTTCTCATCGAGGCTATGGAAGAGGTTTTATCAAAAGGCGAACAAGTATTGCTTTTTCAAAACCGCAGAGGCTTTTCACCCACAGTGGAATGTATGACGTGCGGCCATTCTCCTCAATGTCCCAATTGTGATGTGAGCTTAACCTACCATCAGCATAAAAAGCAATTGAGATGCCATTATTGCGGGTATCACATCGCGATGCTGGATGATTGTATGGCGTGTGGAAGTGTTCATTTGGATACCAAAGGTCTTGGAACAGAGCAAATTGAAACCGAACTCAAAATCCTTTTTCCAACAAAGAAAACCGCCAGAATGGATCAGGACACCACAAAAGGGAAACACGCTTATGAAAAATTGATAGACGGTCTGGAACAAGGGGAAATAGACATTATGGTTGGAACACAAATGCTCGCAAAAGGTCTTGATTTTAGAAACGTGAGTTTGGTGGGCGTTATGAATGCAGACAACCTGCTTAACTTTCCTGATTTTAGGGCAATAGAGCGTAGTTTTCAGTTGTTGCTTCAGGTTTCGGGTCGAGCGGGTCGCACTCAAAAGCAAGGAAAGGTGATTATTCAGACCTTTAATCCAAAACACCCCGTTTTACAACAAGTTGTAGAACACGATTATTTGGGAATGTATGATTTTCAGATTCAGGAGCGTTTTGATTTCAAATACCCACCATTTTATCGCCTTATAAAAATAACCGTTAAGGATAAAAAATTTGTAAAAATGCAATCGGCAGCAAGCTGGTTGAGTCAATCGCTTCGGAACATTTTTAATGAAAACATATTAGGACCGGAGCAGCCACCCGTGGGGCGCGTTAGAAATGAATACATCACCAATATTTTAATCAAAATCCCAAAAAATCAATCCCTCAAAAAAACCAAAGAAATCATTCGGAAAATAGAACGAAGTTTTCTTTCGGTAAAAGAATTCAGGAGTGTGAAATTAACGATAGATGTTGATAATTACTAAGTGTTAAAAGAAGAACTCAAAGCTTCAACAAGAGCCGTTTTTTTATTTCTGCTCAATGGAAGAAACTCTTTTTCAATTTCAACAGATTTGCTGTTGTAACGTTCCACTCTATCGAGATTCACAATGTAAGATTTGTGAATTCTCATAAAACGCTCATTAGGCAGAAGAGCCGCAAAAGACTTCATTGTTGAAAGCACCACAAGAGACTCGTGGTCTGTGACCAGCTTGACATAATCTCCTAACGCTTCAATGTATTTTAATTCGTTGAGAAATACTTTCCGTTTTTTGAGATTGCTTTTTACAAAAATAAAATCTTCATCGTCAAAGCCTTCGTCATTTTTGAGTTTGTAATTTGTAATTGCCTTGTGAACGGCATTGAGGAAGCGCTCTTTAGTGATGGGTTTTCTTAAATAATCAACAGCATCATAGTCAAATGCCTTGAAAGCATATTTTGTTTTTCCGGTAATAAAAATGATTTGGGGTTTTTGATTTAAATCATCAAGCAAATCAAACCCAGAAAGGATTGGCATTTCAATGTCCAAAAAAACAAGGTCAATTTTATTGTTTAACAATCCCATTTTTGCTTCAATGGCGTTGTTGTATTCTGAGACGAGATTTAATGATGGATGGCTTTGGACCAATCTAACAATAGACAGCCTTTGCAAGCTAGAATCATCAACTATGACACAGTTTAGTACTACTTTTTCCACAAATTCCCCTTATATTTTAATAGGGCAATATTAGTTAAATTATCGATAAAGTGCAACTATTTTCATTATTTAACGAATTAAATTTCAAAAGTATAGGAAAATATGTAGGAAGAAATTGCCTATCAAAAGCTTTTGTAGATTCTAAATAAAACACTATTTTTGCACCCTCATTTATCAAAACGAAAAATGATGAGTGAAATTAATAACAACTTTATAAACAAATTTTTATGAATCATTATGAAACTGTTTTCATCTTAAATCCCGTTTTATCTGAAGACCAGATAAAGGAAGCAGTAAAGAAATTTGAAGATTTTCTCGTTTCTAACGGCGCTAAGATGATATCCAAAGAAAATTGGGGCTTGAAAAAATTAGCGTATCCAATTCAACACAAAAAAAGTGGTTTTTATCACTTATTTGAATTTACAGCTCCGGGAGAGATTATCACTCCTTATGAGCTAGCATTCAGAAGAGACGAGCGCATTATGCGTTATTTAACTGTGAAGTTAGATAAACATGCGATTGCCTGGGCTGAGAAGAGAAGAAATAGAAATAATGAAAAAGCAACCGCTTAATTATGGCAACATTAGAACAACAATCAAAAGGTAAAAAAGACGGAGAAATCAGATATTTGACTCCGCTTAACATTGATACCAGCAAAAACAAAAAATACTGTCGATTTAAAAAATCAGGTATCAAATACATCGATTATAAGGATGCAGATTTCTTATTGAAATTTGTCAATGAGCAAGGAAAATTATTGCCCAGAAGACTTACTGGTACTTCATTGAAATACCAAAGAAAAGTGGCGGTAGCTGTAAAGAGAGCACGTCACCTGGCATTAATGCCTTATGTAGCAGATTTATTAAAATAAAAAGAGCACGACATGGAAGTTATATTAAAGAATGACGTTGAAAATCTAGGATTTACAGACGACTTGGTAACTGTTAAAAATGGTTATGCTAGAAACTTTTTAATTCCGCAAGGACACGCTATTTTAGCGACATCATCTGCTAAAAAAGTATTGGCTGAAACACTCAAGCAACGTGCTTACAAAGAGCAAAAACTTGTTGACGATGCTAAAAAGCAAGCGGCAAAAATGGCTGAATTAGAAATAAAATTAACAGCAAAAACTGGAGAAGGAGACAAATTATTTGGTTCTATCTCAAATGCTGATGTAGCAGCTGCCCTTGAAAATGAGGGAATCACACTGGAAAAGAAATATATAAATGTTGCCGGTGGCTTGATTAAAAGAACAGGTCAATATGATGCAGCGGTTCGTTTTCACAGAGATGTGGTTGCAACCCTTACTTTTCAGGTAATTGCTGAAGCAAAATAAAAATACAAACTATTTTAATTACAAAAGCCTTTTGAAGAAATTCTTAAGGCTTTTTCTTTGAACATGAAATACACCAGACTCACAAAAGAACAATTTGAAGAACTTCATCAGGAGTTTGCTCGATTTTTAGCAAGCCAGTCAATCACAGCAGATGAATGGGAAAAAATAAAACTCCAAAAACCGGAAGTGGCAGATGAAGAACTCGATGTATTCAGTGATTTAATATGGGAAGGAACCCTCTCAAAAGTTACTTATCTTGAAAACTGGAGTAAAAACCAGGTCTATTTATTTTTTTTCGACGAAAGCCAAATAGCTCTTATTGCCGTTAAAACCACCAATAAAAACATAGATTTCACAACACAGGAAGGAATCGATTGGCTCGAAAAAAACATAGGGGAGGACACCGTAGAAATTTATGAAGGAACTAAAGAGTACACTCTAGAAAAAAATCTTGAAATCTTTAATTTTATAAAGCAAGGAGCCATTATCACCAAGGGCGGATTTTACAGCAACCTCAAAGAATTACTTTAAAAGCTTACTCATACCGCAAGGACTCAATGGGATCCAGAGCAGCCGCTTTTGCCGCCGGATAAGACCCGGCAATCACCGCGACTATAAATGATATAATCGCAGCAGCAATCATCGCAGTCCAGGGCAGGGAATATTCAAATTTTAAAAAATAAGCAAATAAGAATCCACCCACTACTCCCAGAAAAATTCCCAAAGCACCTCCCATTTGCCCAATGAGTACTGTTTCAATGATAAATTGGTTGGCTATGGTTTTTCGTTTTGCACCCAGTGATTTTCTAACCCCAATTTCCCGGGTGCGCTCTGTCACTGAAACGAGCATAATATTCATCAAAGCAATGGATGAACCAAAAATAGTGATGATACTAATAATCCAGGCTGCTGCTTCAAGATAGCCTGTAATACTGGCGATGCGATTGATTAAATCATCACTGCGCACCATTCCAAAATTGTTTTCTTCCAATGGACTCAAGCCCCGTATGTTTCTAAAAGTTATAATCGCCTCCTCCTGAGCACTGTCCAGCATTTCAGCATTATCAACCATCACGCTGATGTTATAATTGATATTGGGTTGGGTAAAAATACTTCGGGCGGCTTGTATGGGAATCATCACACGCAAATCCTGATTGTTTCCAAAAGTGGACCCTTTGGATTTCAACACACCCACAATGGTGTATTTTGCACCCCGCACACTAATGACTTTATCGATAGGGTTTTCGTCCTTAAAAAGGCTTTTGACAATATCTGAACCAATGATACACACATTGTTGTTGTTTGAAACGTCAAAGGAGTTAAAGTTGCGTCCCAAATCAACTTCGAGACCTGAATTGTTTAAAAAGTTTTCATTAATCCCTAAAACCTGAACCTCAGGATCTGTTTTAAGGTTTTCATATTTGATTTCTGCAGAAATGGTTCCTGTAAATGAAACGGCTGTTCGGGTCAAAGGAAAATTATAGCTCTCTTCAAAATCCTTGATATCCCGGTAGCTCAAGACGGGATTTACTTTTTGTCTTTCGCCGGAGCGTTGAATTTCAAAATCATATCGCTGTAGCGTAAAGGTATTTGACCCCATCGAAGCAAAGTCTCCGGCAATGGTGTTTTCAAGAGATTTGACAGCACTTAAAATCATCACAAGAGCAAAGACACCAATGGCGATGATGAGTATCGTGAGTATGGTGCGCAACAGTTGTGTGCGAATTGAATTTAAAGCAATGCGTATGTTTTCTCTGAGAAGTTTAAACATAAATCCCCGGTTTTTAAAATAAGTCTCTTTTAGACAGCTAAAGTTACAAATATTGAAAATATAAATTAATTTAAATAACCCCCTCTGTGTAACTCTGTGGCAAATTTAAAAGCACCAAAATCCAAAGCACCAAATTCCAAGTAATAGTACTAATTGTAACTATTTTAACGAATCCCTCTGTGTAACTTTGTGAAATCTCTGTGAATCTCTGTGGTATAACAAAGCCCAAACTCTATTTTAAACTCCCAACCTCAAGAACTCAAAAGACTTTATTGATAATTGATGCTTGCATTTTGGAATATATAATCAGATATTTGTGCTTTAGACAAAACAATGGCAAAAAAACCTTCAGTACCCAAAGGCACAAGAGACTTCTCCCCACAAGAAGTCGCAAAGCGCAACTACATAATGGAAACCATTAAAAAAAGTTTTAAACTTTATGGTTTTCAGCCCATTGAAACGCCCTCTTTTGAAAATTCAGACACCTTGATGGGGAAATATGGAGAAGAAGGCGACCGCTTGATTTTTAAAATATTGAATAGTGGGGATTTTTTATCCAAAGTTGAAGAAACGCTTTACAGCGAAAAAGACAGTCTAAAAATCACTACCAAAATCTCCGAAAAAGCCCTGCGCTACGACCTCACTGTTCCCTTTGCTCGTTATGTAGTGCAACACCAAAATGACATTACCTTTCCGTTTAAACGATACCAGATGCAACCTGTGTGGCGTGCAGACCGGCCTCAAAAAGGACGTTTCAGAGAATTCTGGCAATGTGATGCCGATGTGGTGGGCTCAGACTCGTTGTGGCAGGAAATAGAGTTGGTGCAATTGTATGATGCCGTTTTTGCTGATTTGGGACTCAAAGGAATCACCATCAAAATAAACAACCGTAAAATCCTTTCAGGAATTGCCGAAGTCATTGGTGCCGAAGATAAATTGATTGATTTCACAGTAGCACTGGATAAACTCGACAAAATAGGGGAAGAGGGCGTAAAAAAAGAAATGCTTGAAAAAGGAATCTCTCAAAACGCCATTGAAAAACTTAAGCCGCTTTTCAGTTTTGACGGTTCCAATGAAGATAAATTAAAAAGTCTTTCAACGCTTCTAACTACTTCCGAAACCGGAAAAAAGGGTATAGAAGAAGTGACATTTGTTATTCAAAATGCGCATACATTAGGATTGAAAGTTGCTCAGCTCACTTTGGATGTGACTTTAGCACGCGGACTCGATTATTACACCGGAGCCATTTTTGAGGTAAGTGCTCCCAAAGACGTTCAAATGGGCAGCATTGGCGGCGGCGGACGTTATGATGACCTCACCGGAATTTTTGGATTGAAAGGCGTGAGCGGTGTGGGAATATCTTTTGGTTTGGACCGCATTTATTTGGTTTTGGAAGAACTTCAATTATTTCCTGAAACAGTAGAGGCAAACACCAAAGTGCTTTTTATCAATTTTGGTGAAGCAGAAGCTTTGTATGCTATGCAAGCCATATCAAGCCTCAGAGCAAAAAATATCCCGGCGGAGTTGTATCCTGATACAGCCAAAATGGGCAAACAAATGACCTATGCCGACAAAAGAGATATCCCTTTTGTAGTGCTCGCCGGTGGAAATGAAATAAAAGCCAATCGCTACACCTTAAAAAATATGAAAAGTGGAGAGCAGGTTACAGTTGACTTAAATGAACTTATTGAGAAGGTTATGTTTTAGGGACTTCTAGAAACTTATATAAAAAATCTTTGAGGCAGCGTTTTAATTACCAATTAAAAACCAATGATTAATCTAGATTCTTCGAGAAATATTTATATAATATTATTTTGCTATATGCCTTTATTTTTGAAGGATTTAAATCAATATATAGATAACTTTTGGTTGGCTTTAAGCGCAAATATGATCTCACTTCTATTAATTTTTTTATCGTATTTAATTTTTCGTTTTGAATTAAAAACAGATACAAACACTGATAAGAGATTAACATTACTGACAGCTTTAATACTCTCACTATTTTGGGTTATTTACCTAACGTATGCAATTTTTTCTGATAATGTGATTTTTGTTGGAGGGAAGTATTTTTCGTATGCTATTTATAGTTATTTAATTTATTCCTATCTGTTCATACAGTTTTGGGCAATTTTTTCGTTACGATTTTATTACCATTTAAAAAAATAAGTCACAAACTCATTCTATAAAAATAAAAAAATCCCCAATTTATTTAGGGATTTTTTAGTAGTGAGAGGGGGGCACGATCCCCCGTCCGCCATCGGCGGATATGAATCCTCCTCTATAAAAATAGAAAATCCCCAGTATATTTGGGGATTTTTTGTAGCGAGAGGGGGGCACGATCCCCCGTCCGCCTCAGGCGGATATGAATCCTCCTCTATAAAAATAGAAAATCCCCAGTATATTTGGGGATTTTTTGTAGCGAGAGGGGGGCACGATCCCCCGTCCGCCATCGGCGGATATGAATCCTCCTCTATAAAAATAGAAAATCCCCAGTATATTTGGGGAT
>JBBDIQ010000031.1:110148-113889 GCA_040880345.1 Flavobacteriaceae bacterium | reverse complement strand
TCACAAATTTCAAAATCCAAATTCCAAGCTATAACCGTTTGGAATTTGGTGCTTGGAATTTTGCGGCTCTTGCGTCTTTAGGAGAATATGAAAACGACAGTAAGAATCTTTCAGAAAATCAAATCGCTTGAGTAATTCTGTTTTTCTCGCCAAGACGCTAAGACGCAATCTAATATCAAATTAAAAGCTTTGCGCCTTTGCGCCTTTGCGAGAACTCAAAAACCAGCAGTATGTCAGAAAATCAAATCGCTAAAATAATAGTTGATGCGTGTTATAGACTTCACGTTCAACTTGGCCCCGGACTTTTAGAATCGGTTTATGAAACTATATTGTTTTTTGAACTTTCTGAACAAGGTTTAAAAGTTGAAAGGCAAAGACCCATTCCTGTTTTTTGGAATGAAATTAAAATGGAACTTGGATTCAGAGCAGACTTAATAGTTGAAGATAAAGTAATAGTTGAAATAAAATCGGTTGAGCAAATTGCACCTGTTCATCCTAAACAATTACTTACCTATTTAAAAATAACCGGATTAAAATTAGGCTTATTAATCAACTTTAATGAACCCTTGATTAAAACCGGGATCAAAAGAATTGTAAATAACTTATAATGCAACTCTTTTTAGCTTGCTAAGACGCCAAGACGCAATGAAAAGACCAAATAAAATCTTTGCGCCTCTGCGCCTTTGCGAGAAATTTAATCCTTAAAAAATTAACCTTAAATTTGTATCATGATTGCAATAGAAAATTCCCTTTCCCTTTTAAAAACGCACTTTGGTTTTGACAGTTTTAGGCTCAATCAGGAGGCGGTTGTCAAAGACATCCTTTCAGGAAATGATGTTATCGCCATTATGCCCACCGGTGGCGGGAAGTCGGTTTGCTTTCAGCTCCCGGCTTTGATGTTGCCCGGTACGGCCATTGTGATTTCACCGCTAATTGCCCTGATGAAAGATCAGGTAGATGCTTTGCACGCCAACGGTATTCCTGCAGCGTTTTACAACAGCACCCAAAGCCCCGAAGTGCAAAATGAAGTCCTTCAAAACCTCCACAACCAAAAGATAAAACTCCTCTATGTCGCTCCGGAAAGTCTGTCTTTTCTGATGCCACATCTCAATACTAACAACGTTTCCCTTTTTGCCATCGACGAAGCCCATTGCATTTCGGCCTGGGGACATGACTTTCGTCCGGCATACACCCAATTGGGAACTCTAAAAAACACGTTTCCGGAAGTGCCGGTTGCCGCTTTCACCGCCACAGCAGATAGCGCCACTCAGGATGATATCGTCAAACAACTCCACATTCCCAAAGCCAAAAAACACTTAGCTTCTTTCGACCGAAAAAACCTCTTTCTGGAAGTGCGCCCCGGCACCAACAGGCTCCCTCAAATCCTGCAATTTTTGAGAAACCGCCACGATGAAAGCGGTATCATCTATTGCCTCAGTAGAAAAAGCACTGAAACCCTGGCTCAAAAACTCAAGTCAAGCGGCTACAAAGCAAAAGCATATCACGCAGGTCTTGACAGTGAAGAACGCACACGCATTCAGGAAAATTTCGTCAATGACAGAACTCCCATTATCGTAGCAACCATCGCTTTCGGAATGGGAATAGACAAAAGCAATGTGCGCTGGGTGATTCATTACAATATGCCCAAAAATATCGAAGGCTACTACCAGGAAATCGGAAGAAGTGGTCGTGACGGACTGCCCGCACAAACTTTGCTGTTTTACAGCTTTGCCGATGTGGTGAAACTCCAACAGTTTATTGAGGAATCGGCTACCCGTGATTTTCAACTGGCAAAACTCGAGCGCATGCAACAGTTTGCCGAGGCCTTAAGCTGCCGGCGCATTGCCCTTCTCAATTACTTTGGCGAACATATCTCTGAGGATTGTGGCAACTGCGACAACTGCAAAACACCGCCACAATTTATGGACGGCACCGTGCTTGCGCAGAAAGTGTGCTCGGCAGTCTATCGCCTTTCAGAAAATGAACCATTGGGGATGCTTGTTGATGTATTGCGAGGCTCAAAAAATGCTCAGGTTTATGACAAGGGCTACCAAAACGTCAAGACCTATGGTGCTGCAAAAGACATACCGTGGCTGGATTTGCAGCAATACATCATTCAAATGGTCAATCAGGGGATTCTTGAAATCCGTTTTCACGAAAAGGGGCGTTTGTTGTTGACTCCATTGGCTAAAAAAATCCTGTTTGAAGGCCGAAAAGTCAAACTGGCTTCCCTGCAGCCCAAAGAGAAAATCACCAAAAAAGAGCGGGTGCCTAAAGCCGAAACCTTCGGACTTTTTGAAAAACTCCGTCAGCTGAGACGCGAAATCGCTATAGAAGAAAATGTGGCCGCCTATATTGTTTTCAGTGACGCAGCTTTAAAAGATATGGAAGCCATTCTCCCTGAAACTGAAGCAGAATTTCTGCAAGTGAGCGGCGTGGGTATGGCCAAAAATGAAAAATACGGACAGCGATTTCTGGCAGCCATCAAAGCCCATTTGATCGCCGATGAAGTGGAATCACAAGCAAAAGAATCAAAAATCCCCACGCAATTGCTAAGCTATGAACTGTATGAAAAGGGACTGTCTGTTTCTGAAATTGCACTGCAACGAAACCTCAAAGAGGATACTATTTATGGTCATTTACAAAAGATGCACGCAGAAGGCAAACCCATAGAACTTCTTGATTTTATCAATAAGGATGAAATCTCACTTTTACAGCAAGCTAAAAAAGAGTTGCAACACGATGAGGAGAGCCTCAAACCCATTTTTGAACACCTGAAAGAAGAGGTTCCCTATTGGAAAATCAGGATGGGATTGTATCTGGGAGGAAAGCAGGTTTATTCATAAAAAAATCAGGCAGCGGTCACGGCAGGAACCCAGGTGTGCGGGCAACGGCAACAGCGTTTGCTTTCACATTTTAGGAATTTCTCGCAGCATTTGGATTTTGGTCCTTTGCTTAGCTTGTCCTTTTTGTGTTTTGCTTTGAGCTTTTTGTCTTTTTTCTTTCCCACAGCTACCTTATTGAAACAGCTACAAAAGTACTTGTTTGTAATGATTCTAAATAAACTTTAACACCTTTTTTTCAGGCAATGAGTCAACGCTTTAAAAGGTTAAATTCATTATAATTAATAAAATCAAAGCAATGGTTTTTTGAGTTTTCTTTATTTTAGGGAAAACAATTTAATTTTATACACCACCCATGGCGATTATCGGTTCTATTATAAAAGGCCTCATTGATTTGCGCGACAAGGTTGTCTCAGAACCTGATGCGGTAAAAGCACAGCAAGAAGTACTGAAAGAACTTTTAGAGAAGGCAAAGGATACATTTTTTGGAAGGCATTATAATTTTAAAAAAATCCTTGAATCCTCAAACCCTGAGGTTATGTTTGCAGCAAGTGTGCCTTATTTTGATTACAATAAAATTCAGGAGGAATGGTGGTACAAACTTCACAAAGGAGAAAAAAACGTGACCTGGCCGGGCAGTCCGCCTTATTATGCCTTGAGTTCGGGCACGACCGGTAAGAGCAGTAAGCGCATTCCTGTGACTGACGAAATGCTGGATGCCATCAGAAAAACCGGTATTCAGCAAGTGGGTGCCCTCGCCAACTTTGACCTTCCTGCAGATTTTTTCGAAAAAGAGATTATGATGCTGGGAAGCTCTACAGATCTTCAGGAGGAGGGTGACCATCAGGAAGGGGAAATCAGTGGTATTTCTGCCAGCAATATTCCGTTTTGGTTTCGG
>JBBDIQ010000031.1:106055-110048 GCA_040880345.1 Flavobacteriaceae bacterium | reverse complement strand
AAAATGGAAAAAGTCATGAATGAAGAAAAATTTGCAGATTGGGAAGCTTTTGTAAAAAAGCAACAGAAGAACAGTTAATTCACGTCATTTTCCAATGCATTAAGTTCATCTACAAGCACCATAATTTCCTCAGGGGACATATATAAGCGTTTGATTCGGTTTTTGTAGTTATCGGAAAGGCTGGTATGGTTCAGGATAAAATCTTTAGTAGCCAAAATGTAATTTCCCATGCCATGATTTACCGCATAAGTATCTGCAGCTCTTTCAGCTTCTTTAATAAAACCGTTAGAAAATAAATACCGAATTCCGAAAACTATCATATCGAATCCGCTGCGTTCTCTGTAGTCCATAATATGCCCCAGTTCGTGGCCTATCCAGCCAATCAGCACATCTGTTGGTACTTCAGCAACAGTAAACACTTCTCCTTCAATGGTTACACTTTCACTCATCATTACAAAATAAGCCCTCTTTTTCTTGTTTTTAAAAACATCCATAAACTTGGGCTGCGCCTGCATGAAAGATCTTTTGATATTGGTTTTGAATTTGAATTCGATAGGTGTATCAGCCAGTTCTGGGTAGTGGGATAAGGCGATCGTAACTTCTTTTAATATGGATTCCGGGATTACTTTGTTGTTTAAAAAGGTAGTATCGTTCATAGGTTTGGAAAAGGAAAAAAGCTAAGACAGGTGTAAAATACAGATATTTTTGGGCTGCTTTTTCTCTCATTTTTATAAAGATAAGGTTTGCAGAGGGTTTATAAAAAAAGTAAAGAAAACTTTAAGAATATAGAAATAAGATTCACCAAAAATAAATCTCCTGCGCCAGCCTGTAGATATTGGCGTGCGCTTCCACAATAATTTTTATATCTGCGGAATAGCCGCCACCCATGCTACACATCACGGGTATGTTGTGGTCTTTACACATTTGAAGCACAAACCGGTCGCGCTCTTTGCAGCCTTCTAGAGAGCAGCCCAGCCTGCCCAGTTTATCACCGGCTAAAATATCGACCCCACACAAATAATAAATAAAATCAGGTTGTTGTTCTTTGATTAACTTTGGAAGGGTTTCTTTCAGGATTTTTAAATAGTCGCTATCTCCCGTGCCATCTGCCAAACCAATATCCAAATCTGATTTTTCCTTCTGAAACGGATAGTTTCCTGCGCCGTGCATGGAAAATGTAAATACCGAAGGGTCATTTTGAAATATTTCAGCAGTGCCATTGCCTTGATGCACATCGAGATCGACGATAAGGATTTTTTTGGCTAAGCCGTTGTTTTGTAAAAACCTGGCGCCAATCGCTTGATCATTGAAAATACAAAAAGCTTCAGCCCGATTGGAATAGGCGTGGTGGGTGCCACCAGCGATATTCATGGAAATACCATATTCTAAAGCATATTTACTTCCTGTAATGGTTCCTTGGGCGATAATCCCTTCTCGTTTTACAAGGGTTTTGGATAACGGAAAACCAATTTTTCGCGCAGCACTTTTGGTGAGATTGAGGGTGTTGAGGTCGTTTATATAGGCTTTGGTGTGCACGGCAAGGATGTCTTTTTCCTCAGGAATTCCCGGTTCAAAAAAGTTCTCGGGGGTACAAGTGCCCTCGTGCAACAGTTGCTGAGGGATTAATTCATATTTATCCATCGGGAAACGGTGTCCTTCCGGAAGTGGATGTTTATAGATGTGATGGTAGGCGATTTTGAGCATTTAATTTTATTTACGGCAACAAACTAAGGTAAAAATATTTTATGGCGAAACAGGTTTTTTTAGAACACTTTAAATATAAAACATTAAGAAATTAAGGGACATTAAGAATTATCCCCTTAACTATTCTTAATTTCTTAATGTTGAAAAAAGGGATAGGATTATAAATGCGATTGAGTTTCAATTTCCTTTATAGTTTATGCAACTTCAACTGTATCCGTTTTCGTTCCACATCCACATCGAGTACTTTTACTACTATTTGCTGGTGTAAACTCACGTGGGCGCTCACATCACTTACAAAACCATCAGATAAATTGGAAACGTGAATCAAGCCGCTTTCTTTGATGCCGATGTCTACAAAACATCCAAAATTAGTGACATTATTGACTATTCCGGGAAGTAATTGTCCCTCTTTCAGGTCGTGAATGGTTTTTATGCTTTGGTTAAAAGTAAACACTTTGGCCTGTTCGCGCGTGTCAAGTCCGGGTTTTTCTAATTCTTTGATAATGTCTTCCAGCGTGAGTAATCCCACGGTTTCACTCACATATTTTTCTTTCGGAATGGATTTTAAAATTTCGGTATTGCCGATTAATTCTATGACTTCCATCTTTTTGTCTTTTGCCATTTGCTTTACCAACCCATAGCTCTCAGGATGCACAGCAGAATTGTCCAGCGGATTCTTTCCATTTTTGATGCGTAAAAATCCGGCGCTTTGTTCAAAGGCTTTTCCGCCCAGTCTGGGGACTTTTTTAATTTCCTCACGCGAAGTAAAAGCACCATTTTCCTCCCGATAAGCGAAAATATTTTCCGCCAGTTTGGGTCCGATTCCTGAGACGTAAGCAAGTAACGAGCTACTCGCTGTATTGATATTCACACCCACTGCATTTACACAATTTTCCACAACCCTGTCCAGCGAAGTTTGTAATTTTGTTTGATTCACATCGTGCTGGTATTGACCTACGCCAATGGATTTGGGTTCGAGTTTAACCAGTTCAGCAAGTGGGTCGGCAAGTCTTCTTCCAATGGAAACTGCCCCGCGTACTGTCACATCATAATTGGGAAATTCCTCCCGCGCAATTTTAGATGCCGAATAAATAGACGCCCCTGCCTCACTTACCACAAACACCTGAATGTCATTTTTAAATTGAATTTTCCGGATAAGGCGTTCCGTTTCGCGGGAAGCGGTGCCGTTACCAATGGCGATGGCTTCGATTTTATGGGCATCTGCCAGCGAACTTATTTTTTTGATGGCTCCTTTCTCATCGTTTTGGGGTGCGTGGGGAAAAATAGTTTCGTTGTGTTTCAGGTTGCCTTGTGCGTCCAGACACACCAGCTTACAACCCGTCCTAAATCCCGGATCGATAGCCATAATGCGTTTTTCGCCCAAAGGCGCTCCCAGCAATAATTGCTTGAGATTTTTTGCAAAAACAGTGATGGCGGTTTCATCTGCAGCTTCTTTGGCGGCGTTCAACCGTTCATTAGACAATGCCTTAAACAACAGCCGTTTGTAACTGTCTTTGATGGCGATTTCAATCTGTTCGGCACATTCGTTTTGGGATTTGATGACCCTTCTTTCTATTGCAGAAAGTGCTTTTTCTTCGTCAATGTCTATTTTTACTTTGATAAATCCTTCGGTTTCTGCTCTTAAAATCGCGAGCAGACGGTGTGAAGGGCAGTTTTTTAGACTTTCTTCCCATTGAAAGTAATCGCGGTATTTCTGTGCTTTTTCGTCTTCGGTTTTGTCTTTGATGACTTTAGAACTGATGATGGCCTCTTTTTCCAACTGATTGCGAAGCGCGTTTCTAATGTCTGTACGCTCATTGACCCATTCTGCGATGATGTGTCTGGCGCCTTCCAGTGCCGCTTCCGCGGAAGCAATTTCGCCTTTTGCATACTTTTGTGCAACCGCTTCTATGTCTCTTGTGTTTTGCGCCATGATGATTTTGGCGAGGGGTTCGAGTCCGTTTTTGCGGGCGGTTTCGGCTTTGGTTTTTCGGCTTTTTTTGAAGGGAAGGTAGAGGTCTTCCAGAGTTGTGAGGTCCTGGGCATTTTCAATGGATTGCTGTAACTCGGGGGTTAAAACGTCCTGTTCTTCCAGTGCTTTTAAGATGGTTTTTTTGCGTTTTTCAAGGGCTTCAAACTGTTCCTTAAATCGCACGATGTCTTCAATCTGCACTTCATCGAGATTGCCGGTGCGTTCCTTTCGGTAGCGGGCAATGAAGGGAATGGTGCAGTCTTCATTTAGTAACTGAACGGTGTTTTTTATACTACCTGCGGGCAGTTGGGTGTTTT
>JBBDIQ010000031.1:103474-105955 GCA_040880345.1 Flavobacteriaceae bacterium | reverse complement strand
TCATTTAGTAACTGAACGGTGTTTTTTATACTACCTGCGGGCAGTTGGGTGTTTTGGGAAATGTATTGGAGGAGTTGCTCCATAATTTTAAATTAGGGTTTTTTGCCACAAAGACACCAAGTCACAAAGTAACACAAAGGGTTTTAGCTTTTCTTACATAATTATGGATGAAAAATAATTGCCCGCAGATCACGCTGATATTCGCAGATTTTATTTATTATTTTTTCTGCGCGCATCTGCGCTATCTGCGGGAGAAAAACCACTGAACATTTAATTTATTGTCATTCCATTCCCAACACCATTAATATCCGGGTTGAGGAAAACGAGTTTGCCTTCCGCGTTTTCGGTCATAAGAATCATTCCCTGGCTTTCCACACCGCGCAATTTTCTTGGGGCGAGGTTGATTAATATGGTTACTTGCTTTCCAATAACTTCTTCTGCAGTGAAACTTTCAGCGATGCCCGAAACTACGGTGCGCACATCGAGGCCGGTGTCTACTTTTAATACTAGTAGTTTATCTGCTTTGGGCATTTTTTCTGCTTCGATGATGGTGCCTACACGCATATCGAGTTTTGTGAAATCGTCAAAATTGATGGTCTCTTTTTGTGGCATGAGTTTCGGTTTTTCTGAAGTGGTTTTTTCGGTTTTGTTAGATGCTTTGGTCGCTTCCAGTTTGTCCAATTGTTGTTGGATTTGCTCGTCTTCAATTTTTGAAAATAACAATTCGGCTTCGCCTATTTGATGTTGTGTTGGTAATAAAGAGGTGGTTTTGGAAATGTCTTCCCAACCAAGTGAAGGAGTAAGATTCAGCATTTTCTTCAACTTTTGCGAAGTAAATGGAATAAACGGCTCGCTTAAAACAGCCAGTGCCGTGGCGATTTGCAAGGCTACATACATTACTGTTTTGGTACGCTCTTCATCAGTTTTGATGGTTTTCCAGGGCTCTTCATCGGCGAGGTATTTGTTTCCTAAACGCGCCAAATTCATCAACTCGCCTTGCGCTTCGCGAAAGCGGTAGCGTTCAATCGAACTTGCTATCACATCGGGATAGGCTTTTAGTTCGTTTAAAGCTTGTGTGTCAATATCCTTAAAATCGGAAGGTTGCGGCACGTGGCCTTCATAATATTTATGGGTCAACACCACCACACGGTTGATGAAATTTCCAAAAATGGCAACCAATTCATTATTATTTCTCGCCTGAAAGTCTTTCCAGGTAAAGTCGTTGTCTTTGGTCTCCGGAGCAGTTGCGGTTAAGGTGTAGCGCAACACATCCTGTTGTCCGGGAAAATCTTCCAGATATTCATGCAACCAAACTGCCCAGTTTTTGGAAGTGGAGAGTTTGTTGCCTTCGAGGTTTAAAAATTCGTTAGCCGGAACATTGTCGGGGAGGATATAGCTTCCTTCCGCTTTAAGCATCGCCGGGAATATCACACAATGAAACACGATGTTGTCTTTACCTATGAAATGTACCAGTTTGGTGTCGTCGCTTTTCCAGTAGGGTTCCCAGTCTTTCCCTTCGCGGGCGGCCCATTCTTTGGTAGAGGAAATATAGCCAATGGGCGCATCAAACCACACATAAAGTACTTTTCCTTCAGCACCTTCAACGGGAACAGGAATTCCCCAATCCAAGTCACGGGTCACGGCACGCGGGCGTAAGCCATCGTCAATCCAGGATTTTACTTGACCGTACACATTGGGTTTCCAGTCTTTTTTGTGACCCACGAGAATCCATTCTTTTAAGAATGCTTCGTAGTTTTCCAAAGGAAGAAACCAATGTTTGGTCTTTTTTAGTATCGGAATTGCGCCACTTATTGTTGATTTTGGGTTGATTAAATCTGTTGCATTTAATGAGGTGCCGCATTTTTCACACTGGTCGCCATAAGCTTCATCGTGACCGCATTTTGGGCAGGTTCCGGTGACGAAACGGTCTGCGAGAAACTGGTCTGCTTCGGGGTCATAGAGTTGTTCTGTTACTTCTTCTATGAATTTTCCTTCAGTGTGGAGTTTTTTGAAGAATTCAGAAGCTGTTTCGTGATGGATTTTTGCCGAAGTGCGGGAATAGTTGTCAAAGGTGATTCCAAAATCTTCAAAAGATTTCTTTACAATGCCATGAAATTTATCTGTAATCTCAAGTGGGGTTACTCCTTCTTTTCTTGCTTTCATGGAAATCGCCACGCCGTGCTCGTCACTTCCGCAGATAAAGGCGACATCTTTGCCTTGCAGGCGCAAATAGCGGGCATAAATATCTGAAGGCACGTAAACTCCTGCCAAATGGCCAATATGAATGGGGCCGTTTGTATAGGGCAGTGCTGCGGTGATGGTATAGCGTTTGGGTGTGACCATAAGTTTTTGTGTTTTTGAAGCAACAAAAATAAGGATTCACAAGGAGAAATTCTTTATTTTGCAGTGTAAGAAATAAAAGTATCATGATTTCAATTCCGAAACTTAAAAAAGGGGACGCAGTCACAATCGTTTCAACAG
>JBBDIQ010000031.1:3520-103374 GCA_040880345.1 Flavobacteriaceae bacterium | reverse complement strand
ATGATTTCAATTCCGAAACTTAAAAAAGGGGACGCAGTCACAATCGTTTCAACAGCGCGAAAAATTTCAAAAGATGAAATTCAACCGGCAATTGATTTGCTCAAGTCGTGGGGTTTGATTCCGGTTTTGGGTAAGACGATTGGTGCTGAAGAAAACCAGTTTGCGGGTAGTGATACTTTTCGCGAAAGCGATTTTCAATCAATGCTTGACAATCCAGAAATCAAAGCCATCTGGTGTGCGCGTGGTGGTTATGGAACTGTGCGAATATTAGACCGACTGGATTTTTCGGAATATAAAAAATCGCCCAAATGGATTGTGGGTTATAGTGATGTAACCGTTTTGCATAGTCATCTGCACAATTTGGGTTATGAAACGCTTCACGCGCCAATGCCTGTTGATGTTGCGAAACAAAGTGATGAAGCAGTAAGCTGTTTAAAAAAGACGTTGTTTGGTGAGGAGTTAACAATTAACTATGATTCACGAGATACCCGGTCGCGGCCTGGAATTGGTGTGGGGCAGCTCGTGGGCGGAAATCTTTCCATCCTTTATTCCCTTTGCGGAAGTGCGTCGGCGATAGACACTAAAGGGAAAATTTTATTTATTGAGGACTTGGATGAATATCTGTATCATATCGATCGTATGATGCAAAACCTGAAACGAAACGGGTATTTTGAAGAACTGGCCGGTTTGATCGTGGGGGGAATGGATGATATGAGGGACAACACCAAAGCTTTTGGTTTTAAAACGGATAATCCTTTTGGGAAAACCGCTAAAGAAATTATTGATGAAGTGGTTTCAGACTATGATTTTCCGGTGTGTTTTGATTTTCCTGCGGGGCATACTAACGATAACCGAGCGTTGATTTTGGGTAGGGAAGTGGAATTAATCGTTTCAGATGAATATTTTAGTGTTGAATTCAAAAAAAAATGAGCGGAGGTAAAACTCCGCTCATACATTTAAGAAAATAAACTGTAATAAAGAATTACTTTTTAATTTCGTCAAGAATTTCTTTTGAACCATCGACTCCTTCATGAATCGCTTTTCTTAAAGAATCAACGGTCTCATCCCCAATTTCTTTGGCAGCTTCAAGAGCAGCAATAATGGCTTGCTTTGTTGCTGAAACTGAATCTCCGCCCACTTGTTTAACACCATTTACGGCCCCTTTGATGGCTTCAACGCCAACACCAACAGTATCTTGTCCTAACTCTTTTGCAGAGTGAATGGCTTGTTGTACTGCGCCCTTAACAGCATCGTCCTGTGACACCCCGGACTTCATAGCACCTTGAATGGCACCATCAACAACTCCTTTTACAGAACGGATAACCGTTGTGCCAATGACTGCAACACCACTAAGTGCTCCGGCAACAATAGATGCCGGTACTTGAATACCCTTAACAACAAGGTCACCTGCACCTTTAATGGTAGTGACTGCAAGTTCTTTTACGACATTAGCAACAGAGCTCCCAACGTCTGCGGTTCCTTTTAAAGTAGCTTCAACACCACCTTTTAAACCGTTTACTACTTTTGAAATAATTTGAATTGGCATATAATTGAGTTTTAAATGTTAATACAAGCTCAATATATAAAAAAATTAAAAAATTAAAAATTTTTTAACTATTCTGCCTCATCATAATCAGGATAAAGGAAATTATTATATGGAAATCGTTTTACGTGGATATCACGCACCTTATCATACACTTTTTTTCTAAATTCCTCTAGGTTGGTTTTCTCAGTCGCTGAAATAAAAACAGCTTCACCATTCAATCTGTTCATCCAGGTATTTTTCCAGTCTTCCAGAGAGTAATGAGCTGAAGTTTTTTCGGTAATGAGGTCGTCCTCATCTATTTTTTCGGGTTGATAAGCATCAACTTTGTTAAAGACCATAATTATGGGTTTGTCACGCCCGTCAATTTCGTCGAGTGTTTGATGCACCGAGTTGATGTGGTCTTCAAAATTGGGGTGAGAAATATCAACCACGTGAAGGAGTAAATCGGCTTCGCGCACCTCGTCGAGTGTGCTTTTAAAGGATTCTACCAGTTGGGTGGGTAATTTTCTGATAAAACCCACGGTGTCTGTAAGCAAAAAAGGTAAGTTGCCAATGACTACTTTTCTCACGGTGGTATCAAGAGTGGCAAATAATTTGTTTTCGGCGAAGACCTCAGACTTACTGATGACGTTCATCAAGGTTGATTTGCCCACATTGGTATACCCCACCAAAGCGACTCTTACTAAGGCACCCCGATTGCCGCGTTGTACGGCCATTTGTTTGTCGATGGTTTTGAGTTTGTCTTTTAAGAGCGCAATGCGGTCACGCACAATACGTCTGTCTGTTTCGATTTCAGTTTCACCGGGGCCTCGCATCCCGATGCCTCCACGCTGACGCTCAAGGTGAGTCCACATTCCGGCAAGTCGGGGAAGAAGGTATTCATATTGAGCCAATTCCACTTGAGTTGAGGCATAACTTGTTTGGGCACGTTGAGCAAAAATATCAAGGATTAGATTGGTGCGGTCAATGATTTTACACTTTAATATTTTTTCAATGTTTTTTTGTTGGGCAGGGGAGAGTTCGTCATCAAAAATGGCGGCACCGATTTCGTTTTCTTCAACATATTTGCGCACTTCTTCCAGTTTCCCGGTACCGATAAATGTTTTGGGATTTGGCTTTTGCATTTTTTGAAGATAACGTTTCAAGACCTCACCGCCGGCAGTGTAAGTCAGAAATTCAAGTTCGTCGAGATATTCAATTGCTTTATCTTCGTCTTGGTTTTGGGTAATTAAGCCAATAAGGATGGCTTTTTCATAGCCTATTTCGAGTTTTTCGAGCATACATTATTTATAATGTGTAAAATTACATATTTAGAATCAAAAAAGAAGTCTTGTTTAATAAACTTAAAATTGTTCTACATAATTAAGCATTTTGTCGTTAAAAAACGCAGTACATCTGATTTGAAAAGTTAACTATTTCTTAATCTATATTTATTTATTACTTTAGGGGCTTCTACTTCAAAAATAACTCATTTTACTATGAAAAGACAACTACGCGACTTTTTTAAGTTTGCTGAAAATTTAAAAAACACACCTACAACAAAAACCAATTATACAAGTAAACTTGCGCTACTTGTTTTTCTTTTTCTCAGCTTTAATTTAATGGCTCAAAATCCCGGTTTTCCATTTGTTGATGCGGGTCCAGATGTAGAGTTAGATTGCGAAACTCCTTGTACAGAACTCTCGGCAACTTTTTTTGATACAGGAGAAACCACCTCCTATGAAGTTACAGAAATTGACTATGCCCCACCTTTTCCTTTTACCGGAGGAACATCTGTATCTGTAAATACCGATGATGTTTGGTCTGATATTATACCCTTACCCTTTGATTTTTGTTTTTTTGGTGAGACCTATACAGAATTCCTTATAGGCTCAAACGGGGTGGTAACTTTTGATACTAACAGTAATTCACCCGGTGGCTTTTGTCCATGGTCGTTTAGTGCTTCTCTTCCAAGCCCTGATTTAATTTCAGCTTCTATAAATGGTGCTTATATGGACATAAATCCGGCTGTGGCAGGGTCTGGGATTATTAATTTTACTTTTTTTGGAGAGGCTCCTGCCAGAACGTTGGTTGTTAATTTTCCTGACATACCCTACTTTAGTTGCACCGACTTAACAATGACCTCTCAGATTGTTTTTTATGAAACGACAAACATCATTGATGTGTATGTCGAAAACAGACCTTCAGGTTGTACCTGGAATAGTGGGAATGCAGTCATTGGTATTCAAAATGTTGGAGGAACAGATGGCTTTGTAGCTCCGGGAAGAAACACCGGTGATTGGTCTGCAACAGAAGAGGCTTGGAGGTTTACTCCTAATGGCGAATCTAATGTTGACTTTGTTTGGCTCGATGGCGATGGAATTGAAATTGGAAATACTGCTGTATTAGAAGTATGCCCCACTGAAGATACAATTTATACTGCCCGTGCAACTTATACAAATTGTAATGGAGATGTGGTTGTTGAAGAAGATACTGTAACAGTTACCACCTGTGAAATAACAGAACCCGATTGTTTGAGAATTGATTTCGTGGAGGACTTTGGCACCGGCGTGGGTCGTTTTGAAACCCCTTTTACAAATTATATTTTTGATGGCGTTGGTGAAATAGATGGGGGAGAATATGCCATATCAAACACAACCGCAGGAATGAATGTGGGTTGGCACCTGATGACAGACCATACAGGCGATCCTGATGGAAGAATGTTTGTAGTCAATCCTTTAGCCCCACAAGGTGTTGATGATGAATTGTATAGAAGAACAATTGATGTATTGCCCAATACAGATTATACCCTTAGTTATTTTATGACAACAGTCTATAATGTTGACACTAACATCTGTCCCGGTACAGGCGACCCTTCAAATATTTTGTTGAGAATAGAAGATGTTGATGGCAATTTGATTGTTGAATCAGGAACCGGTGATGTCCCCAATGGTTCTGCGCCAAACTGGTTAGAATTTTCAGCCAATTTTAACTCTCTGGACAATACTGAAATTCAGTTTGTCTTTATTAACTTAGGGATTAATGACTGCGGAAATGACTTAGCGATTGATGATATTTCATTAACTTACAATTCAGGCCCACCGTTGGTAGTCACTCCTGAAAATATAACTCAATGTGACATCACAGGCACTACAAGCACTTTTGATTTAACTACTCAAATCCCGGTGATTCTAGATGGTCAAGACCCGGCTGATTTTAATGTTACTTTTCACCTTACAGAAGATGAGGCACTAACAAATACAAACCCAATTGCCACACCTGATGCTTATGAAAATACAGAAAACCCCCAAACAATTTATGTGAGGGTTGAGTTTGCAGATTTTCCTTCTTGTTACAGCACTGTTCAATTTGATTTAATAGTTGAACCGGGTATTGACCTGGAAACCAATTTGCCTGATTCGCTTTCTTATTGTGACAATGAGCCCTCTCAAAGTTTAGATGCCACACCCACAAACCCCGGTATTGATTTGTCTCTCGTGACCTATGAATGGTTTTTTGATGGGGAATTGATTTCCCAAGAAGCAGAAATAACCCCTGCAACAAGCGGAGTCTATACGGTGATTATTTTATATGATGGTTGTAGTGAACTAACTGTAGATATTGATGTAACTATCCAAGAAGCACCCATATTAGATCTCGGTGAAGATGAAATCCTGTGTGATGGTAATAGCATTGAAATTGTCCCTATCATTTCAGGTAATTCTGCAAATACAACTTATTTGTGGAGCACCGGTGAAACGACATCTACTATTGTGGTGAATACTTCGGGAACTTATACCTTAGAAATCACAGACGGTTTGTGTATAGTAAGCGATGAGATTACAATAACATTTGGAGATTTACCTTCAGTTGAACTGGGTCCCACTATTTTTACCTGTCCTAATGAAACGCAAACCATTGTTGCAATAACAGACGCTGTTGATGCCACCTTTGTTTGGTTTGAAGATGGCGTTGAGATTACAGGAGAAACAGGAAATAGTTTAACAATAGTTGTACCGCAAAGTATTTCAACCTCTTCAATTATTTATGGGGTTGAGGTAACTGTAAATGGCTGTTCAACAACTGCTGAAGTTTTGGTGAGTGCATTTCCAAACAATCCAAACTGTGTCATATCAGAAGGACTCTCACCGGATGGTTCTATAGGGTTTAACGACAACCTGGACCTGGAGTTTCTGGCCAGTAGAACAGGAATAGCAAACTTGCAAATTCTCAACCGGCACGGAAGAGAAGTCTATAGCCTTGATAATTATGTAAACCAATGGGCGGGACAAACCGATGAAGGCGACAAATTACCCACAGGAACTTATTTTTATATATTAAGTTTTGCCGGTGAAGACCCCGTTTACGGAACTCAAAAAACCGGATGGATTTATATCAATAGAGATTCTAATTAATAAAATTTGAAACGAACCAAAAATGAAAAATTATCTGTTTTTTATTGTTTTTTTGATTTATGTTCCCATTGTTCAAGCTCAGGTAATTACAGTTTCAACAACTGAATTTACTAATGAAGAATTGGTTACAGAGGTTTTGATTAATTCACCTTGTGCGATAGTTGATAATATTTCAACTATTACGGGTACTAATTTTGGGTTAGGAAATGGTATTGGTTATTTTGAAAATACCAACCCAAATTTCCCTATGCAAAATGGTGTTATTTTGGCAACTGGAAGTGTTAATGATGCTCCAGGTCCCAATACATCAAATACTTTTGCAGGAGGTGGATGGGACGGAGACCCACAACTTTTTAATTACATTCAGGGTTTAGGGATTGATCCCGGATTGACATCATACAATGATGCTACAATTATGGAATTTGACTTTACACCATTAACAGATTCCATAAGCTTCAATTTTGTATTTGGATCTAATGAATATGGAACATTTCAGTGCTCGTTTTCTGATGCATTTGCTTTCTTCCTGGAAGATATGGTAACAGGTGATATTGTAAACATGGCTTTGGTTCCAGATACCCCCGGTGAAGTGCCAATTTCAGTTACAACTATAAGAGATGCAATTCACAATGGAAGCTGTTCCTCAGAAAATCCTGAATTTTTTGATGTTTTTTATGGAACAACAGGACAACCTCCGGCATCTGCACCCGTTAATTTAAATGGTCTAACAGTTTTAATGCAAGCCTGGCAGTTTGTCACGCCAAATAACCCCTACAGAATGAAACTCGTTGTAGCAGACAGAAACGACTCTTCCTGGGACTCTGCTGTATTTATTGAAGGCGGAAGTTTCTTTATTGGTAGTGCAGACTTGGGCGATGATTTAACCGTTGCAAACGGCAACGCACCCTGTGACGACGAAGAAGTTATTTTGAGTGTCGAAACCTCCCCGGATTCCATTATAACCTGGTTCTTCAATGGTGAAATAATACCCGATGAAAATGGCCCTGAACTCATTGTAACTGAATCAGGGACTTATGGAGTTGAAATTCAAAATCCGGATGCACCTGATTGTATCATAACAGATGAAGTTATTGTTGAATTTATAACAGCTCCAATTGTTAATTTAGGGGAAGATGTTTTAGTATGTGATAACGTTTTTGCTATACTCGACGCCACACCTTCAAATATTAATGACCTGGGCGGTGCTACTTATGAGTGGTTTTTTAACGGCGAGCTAATCCCCGGCGAAAATGAACCCACTCTGGAAGTAACTGAAGCTGGAGATTATACTGCTGAAGTAACCTCAGATTTGGGATGTCTTAGAAGTGATACCGTATCAGTAATTATAGTAGAATTTACAGTTGACCTGGGCGAAGATGCCATAGTTTGTGAAGACACATTTGAAATCATACCCACCATTGAAGGAATTAATCCTGCAGACGCCACTTATTTGTGGAGTACAGGAGAGACAACCCAAACAATCACGGTTAGTGAAACCGGTAACTACAGTGTTGAAGTGACCTTCTCAGACTGTGTTGAAACAGATGATATCAATGTAACTTTTGCCCCACAACCACTGGTTGATTTGGGCGGTGACGTTTATTTTTGTGATGAGTTGTTTGCAACGCTTGATGCTACTCCTGAGAACATCAATGAGTTGGGAAGTGTAACTTATGAATGGTTTTTTAATGGAGCGTTAATTGTTGGCGAAAATGAAGCTACTTTAGATGTTACTGAAATTGGAGACTATGCTGTAGAAGTTACTTCAGACCAAGAATGTGTTGGGACGGATGAAATTTCAGTTTTTGTTGCAAATTACAGCGTTGATTTAGGAGAGGATGTTTTACTTTGTGATGGAGAATCCTATGAAATAGTTCCTGTTATTGAAGGTATTGATCCCTCTCAGGCAAGTTTTCTCTGGAGTACCGGTGAAACCACTTTCAGTATTGTAGTCACTGAATCCGGCAACTATAGTTTGGATGTTATCTTTTTTAACTGTGTTGAATCTGATACTGTTTCTGTAAACTTTAGAAATATTCCGGAAGTCAATTTAGGAGAAAACACTTTAAAATGTGCACAAGAAATACTTACTTTAAACGCTACACCTTCAAATGAAACTTCCGAAAACGTAACCTATACTTGGTTTTTTAATGGCGGTGTTATCACAGGAGCAACAACACCAACAATTGATGTGACTGATGCTGGTATTTATGCTGTTGAAGTAAATGATGATGGTTGTATTGGAGGAGACGATATAGTTGTTACTTTTTACGCCAATGAGAATTGTGTCATCACTCAAGGAATTTCTCCCAACAATGACGGATTAAACGACTGCTTTGATTTACAGTTTTTAAATGATAAATCAGGTCCGTTGGAACTGGTTATTCTCAATCGTCACGGCCGTGTTGTTTTTGAACAAAACAATTATGTTGATGAATGGTGTGGACAGTCTGACGATGGTGAGTTGCTTCCGGTAGGAAACTACTTTTATGTCATTAAGATACAGAATGAAGATCCTAAAACAGGATACATATACTTAAATAAATAATCACTAACATAACAATCAAATAATATATAATGAAAAAATTCTCTCTTTTACTCATCTTAGTTATAGTCCTTGGCTTTCAGGATTTGAGTGCACAGCAAGATCCACAGTACACACAATATATGTACAATATGAATGTGGTAAACCCTGCCTATGCGGGTTCAAAAGAAAGCCTTTCTTTAACAGCTTTGTACAGAAATCAATGGTCTGGTCTTGATGGAGCTCCTGAAACATTTACCTTTTCTGCACATTCACCCATTGGTGAAAAAGTGGGTTTAGGTTTGTCTGCCATCAAAGATGAATTGGGTCCCATTAAAGAAACAAATGTTTATGTTGACTTTTCTTATACGTTGAGAATGGGTGAGCAAGCAAAACTGGCTTTGGGTTTAAAAGCAGGTGCCACTTTTCACGATGTGGGCTTGACCAGTCTTGAATTACAGGATCCAAACGATCCTTTCTTCTCTCAGGACATCAATCAAACCTATCCAAACATAGGCGCAGGAGCCTTCTTTTACACAGACAATTTTTATTTGGGAGTATCTGTGCCAAACTTCTTAAGCTCAGTTCACCTTGATGAAAATGAATTAAAAATTGGTTCAGAAACCCAACACTTTTTTGCCACAACAGGATATGTATTTAATGTTAGTGAAACATTTAAGTTAAAGCCCTCTGTAATGGTGAAATCAGCTTTTGAAGCTCCTCTTTCATTTGATGCTAATTTAAACGCACTGTTTTTTGACAAATTTGAAATTGGTGCATCATACAGATTGGATGATTCATTTAGTGGTCTGGTAGGATTTCAGGTAACAGATAATATCAGAATAGGTTATGCTTATGACCACGTGGTTTCAGATTTAGACGTGGTAGCACCAGCCTCTCACGAAGTTATAGTATCCTTTGATTTATTTTTCAACAAGCGTGTTTTACGTTCACCAAGATTCTTTTAAACAACTAAGCAAAACGACATGAAAAAATTATACACACTAGTATTTCTTTTAGTAGCGAGCACCACTATAGTATTTGCTCAAAATAGAGACACAAAAACTGCAGACAAGTACTTCGATAGATTTGAATATGTCAAAGCCGCAGAAGAATATCAAAAAGTAATCAAAAGAGGAAAAGCAGATACGTATGTTTACACCCGTCTTGCAGATGCCTACTTTCTTATCAATGATACTAAAAAGGCTGAGCCTTTTTACAAAAGGGTTTCGAGTAGAAAAGGTGTGAGCCCCGAAACGGTTTACAACTATGCCCAAACCCTAAAAGCAAACGGAAAGTTTGAAGAATCAAATTCCATAATGGATCAATTTGCTCAAATGAGCCCAAATGATTCCAGAGCTATTGAATACAAAAGAAATCCAAACTACATCCCGCAAATTATGGAAGGCAAACCCAGATTTTCTCTAAAACAGGTGGGAGGATTAAACAGCTCTTTTTCTGATTTTGGCGTACATAAAGTGGGGGATAAAATTTACTTTTCAACAGCAAGAAATACCTCAAACAAGACTTATGGAAGAAGTCAGGAACCTTATTTGGATATATATGAAGCCACTTATGTAAATGGGTTGGCTACCAATGTGCAAGCGGTAAAAGGTGATGTCAACACCAAATACCACGAAGGAGTTGTTACCGTAACTGCCGATGGAAAAAGAATGTATTTTGACAGAAATGATTTCTATAACGGAAAATACAAAAAAGATGACGAAGGCATCAATCAGCTAAATATTTATTATGTAGACCTGATTGACGGTCAGTGGCGGGATGTACAACCAGTACCCTTCAACTCTACAGAACACTCTGAAGGTCACCCTGCATTGAGTCCGGATGGAAATACACTTTATTTTGTGTCAGACAGACCCGGCGGAAATGGAGATTCAGACATTTATAAAGTAACAATAAGCACAGACGGAAGTTTTGGTCAACCTGAGAATTTAGGGGCTGCTATTAACACAGAAGGAAAAGAAGTCTTCCCATTCATCGGTGATGACGGGACTCTTTATTTTTCCAGTGATGGTCACCTTGGACTGGGAGGTCTTGACGTGTTCAAAGCGCCAAAATCGGGTTCAGGATTTGGTGCTGTTCAAAATATTGGAGTGCCCATCAATAGTTCATTTGATGACTTTTCCTTTAGCATTAAGGATGCAACTCAGGAAGGATTTGTTTCTTCAAACAGAGATGGAGGGGTTGATAATATCTACAGCACGAGAGAAATATGTGTATCTACAATTAACAGTATTGTAAAAGACGCCAATACAAACAGACCCCTTGGCGGAGCAACTGTTGCAATTTATGACAGCAATCAAAACAGATTAACTTCAAAAATGACCGGTGCCGACGGCAAAGCAACATTTGAGATAGAATGTGACCAAAGCGTTAGCGTTCAGGCATCACTAAACGGTTATGAGTCGAATGCAACTACTGTATCCACTGCAGATAAAAATGTGAATACGGAAATTCTATTGAGACCCATTGATGAAATAATTGTTGATGATCAAGTGGTTTTAAACCCTATTTTGTTTGATTTTGACAGACATAACATCAAGCCACAAGCTGCTACAGAACTCGATAAACTCGTTCAGTTAATGAAAAAGCATACTGAAATGGTTATTAAAGTGGAAAGCCATACAGACATTCGTGGTAAAGTAGATTACAACAATCAACTATCAAACAGAAGAGCACAAGCAACAGTTCAATATGTAATTTCCAAAGGAATCGATGCCGGCAGAATTAGCGGTGAAGGTTTTGGAGAAGACAGACCGGCAGTGAAATGTGGAACTAACTGTACAGAGGCTCAACACCAACAAAACAGAAGATCAGAATTTATTATTGTAAAGCGCTAACTAATTAACTAACCAACCAAAAGAACCCTGTCTGTAATGGATAGGGTTTTTTTATTTTTAACCCGGAATAGATTTTCTAATACATAATGCGGGTTTAAACTATACTAAGAATCTTCAGACCCTGGAAACCGCTCCAGAACCACCAACGCTTGCTTCACCGATTTTACGTGGTCAAAACTCAACAGCAACCTCAATCCGGTGCGGGTTTGTTTTTCTTTAATTTTCACAAGACCCGACTGGCTTTGAACAAACTGCAAGACTTTGTTGAACCCATCACTTTGGTAAAAATTAGATTGCTGGTCGGCAATAAAATATCCCACAAACTTGCCATGCTTCATCACCACGCGTTCCAGTCCCATTTTGATGGCAATCCATTTGACACGCACACTGTTGAGCAAATCCACCACTTGCAAAGGCAATTCGCCAAAGCGGTCCTGCAATTCCTTTTCAAACCCTTTCAGTTCTTCCTCGGTTTTTAAATCGGAAAGTTTGTTGTAGAGATTGAGCCTTTCAGTAATATTATTGACATAATCATCGGGGAAGAGGATTTCAAAGTCGGTGTCGATGACGGTTTCTTTGATGTATTTCTTGTCTTTTTGGTCTTTGTACAAGTCTTTAAACTCTTTTTCCTTCAATTCATCAATGGCTTCAGCCAATATTTTTTGATAAGTATCAAAACCAATTTCGTTGATAAAACCGCTTTGTTCACCACCCAGTAAATCACCGGCACCGCGTATCTCCAAATCCTTCATGGCAATATTTAACCCGCTTCCCAGTTCTGAAAATTGCTCAAGGGCGGTGATGCGCTTTCGGGCATCTTCGGTCATGGCAGAATATTCCGGGGTGATGAAATAGCAGAAGGCTTTTTTGTTACTTCTTCCCACACGGCCACGCATCTGGTGCAAATCACTCAGACCAAAATTGTTGGCATTGTTGATAAATATGGTGTTGGCATTGGGTACATCGAGACCGCTTTCTATAATGGTTGTGGAAACCAGCACATCAAACTCGCCGTTCATAAAAGCCAGCATCAGGTTTTCCAGTTTTTTTCCTTCCATTTGCCCATGACCAATCCCGACTTTGGCATCAGGAACCATTCTTTGAATCAATCCGGCGACTTCTTTGATGTTCTCAATGCGGTTGTGTACAAAAAAAACTTGTCCGCCACGCGAAATTTCATAGCGAATTCCATCGCGAATGGTCTCTTCTGAAAACCGAACCACATTGGTTTCAATAGGATATCTGTTGGGCGGCGGCGTGGTAATAACCGATAAATCACGTGCTGCCATCAAACTAAATTGCAACGTTCTGGGAATGGGAGTCGCTGTGAGCGTAAGTGTATCGACGTTTTCTTTAATGAGTTTCAATTTGTCTTTGACAGCGACACCAAATTTTTGCTCTTCGTCAATAATGAGCAAGCCCAGATCTTTGAATTTTACGGCTTTGTTTACCAATTGATGTGTCCCGATGACAATGTCCAGCTTTCCGGAGGCGAGGTTCTCCAAAGTCGTTTTTCGTTCTTTTGCTGTTCTGAAACGGTTGAGGTAATCGACAGTGACAGGCATTTCTTTCAAGCGTTCGGTAAAGGTTTTAAAATGCTGAAAGGCGAGAATAGTTGTGGGAACCAAAACAGCGACTTGCTTCCCGTTATCAACAGCTTTAAAAGCCGCTCGAATGGCGACTTCGGTTTTACCAAAGCCCACATCACCACACACCAGGCGGTCCATAGGTTGCTCGCTTTCCATATCACGCTTTACGTCTTCGGTAGCCGTCATTTGATCGGGTGTATCTTCATAAATAAAGGAAGATTCCAGCTCGTGTTGCAAATACGTATCGGGGTCATACCCGAAGCCTTTTTGAAGTTTTCGCTTTGCGTACAATTCGATTAGGTTAAATGCAATTTCCTTAACCCGTGTTTTCGTTTTCTGTTTGAGTGCTTTCCAGGCGTTGGAACCCAGTTTGTAAATTTTAGGCGGCTTACCGTCTTTTCCGTTGTATTTTGAGATTTTATGCAGTGAGTGAATGCTGAGGTACAAAATGTCGCGCTCGCCGTAAATCAATTTGATGGCTTCCTGCTTTTTGCCTTCCACATCAATTTTTTGCAAGCCGCCAAACTTCCCGATACCGTGGTCAATATGTGTGACATAATCACCTATTTCAAGATTGGTGAGTTCCTTGAGCGTGATGGCTTGTTTTTTAGCATAGCCATTTTTGAGCTGAAATTTGTGATAGCGTTCAAAAATTTGGTGGTCTGTGTAGCACACGTTCTTTTGGGCATCATCAACAAATCCCTGATGCAACGGAAACACAACCGTTTGGAATTGCTTAACGTTAAGATGTGCATCCTCAAAAATATCGTGAAAACGCTTTGCTTGCTGTTCTGAGGAGCAGAAAATATAATTATTGTATCCTTTTTCAGTATTTTGATTTAGGTTTTCAATGAGCAGGTCAAATTGCTTGTTGAATGAGGGTTGGGGTTTCGTTTTAAAGTCAATGGCTTCAGCCGAAAGGCCATTTTGCATCACTACTGTGGTAAAGCCTTTTAAATCCTCTTTCATTAAAGACGAGGTGCAAAACAAGGTTTTGGGTTCCAGTTGTTTGATGCCTTCATTTAGGGATGAAAAAGCTTCTTCCGCTTTCGCGAAAAGCGAATCAATTCCGCTGTAAAGCAAATCCGGGTTTTTAATGAATACCACGGTTTTATCGTTGATATACTTTAAAAAAGGGATGCGGTTTCGTTGCGAGGTGGAAGCATCGACATTTGGAATAACACTGATTTTTTTTACCTGATCCAGTGAAAGCTGGGTTTCCACATCAAAGCTTCGAATACTCTCCACTTCGTCACCAAAAAACTCGATGCGGTAAGGCTCATCATTTGAGAAAGAAAACACATCGAGTATCCCGCCTCTTACTGAGAATTCACCGGGTTCAGTCACAAAATCGGTGCGGTGAAACTGGTATTCAAAAAGCACTTCGTTTACAAAATCGATGGAAAGTTGGTCGCCCACACTAATTTTCAGGGTGTTTTTTTCCAGTTCTTTTTTGGTGACTACTTTTTCAAAAAGCGCATCGGGATAGGTAACAATCACCGCCGGTTTTTTTCGTGAGTTGATGCGGTTTAGAACTTCAGAGCGCAGCAATACATTAGCATTATCAGTTTCTTCAATCTGATAAGGACGACGGTAACTTCCGGGATAGAAAAGCACATGGGTATCGCCCAGAATGGCTTCCAAATCATTGAGGTGATAAGCGGCTTCTTCTTTGTCGTTAAATATAAGCAGGAAAGGGAGTTCTGTTTTTTTGAAAGCTTCAGCCAAAACTAATGATGAAGCGGCACCCACAAGTGATGTAATAGGTATATTTTTTTCAGAACGGCCAATAGAATCCCCCAGTTTTCGGGTTTCCGAAGACTGTGCAAAAAGCGAATCGATGATGGCTTTGCTCATGGGCGGCAAAGTTAGTGTTATCAACTATTTTCTACAACTGGAAAATGAAGTTACACCTATTTTTTTATGACTTTTTGTTGAGGACTTAAAATATAGTTGACAGGTAGCGAGTTAACTGCTTTTTTCTTTGATTTTCTTGTCAATCTTTTTGGAAGTAAATAAGATTGCTAAGAGTAACAAAGCACAAATACAAGCCACAATTCCAATAAGGGCGACGATGCTTTCTTTTCCTGTCACATCAGAAAAGTCTATAATTGTTAGGTTAAAAATAAGAAGTCCCAGAGCGACAACAGCAAGAATACTTTTAAAAATGTTCATTTTTATAGATTTTGTTGAAAGAGCCCCATAACGTTTGAGGCAAATAATTTAACTGCGATGGCAAGTAAAATCACTCCAAAAATCTTTCTGATCACGCTGATTCCGTTAGTGCCGAACAATCGCTCAATTTTCCCGGAAGACTTTAAAACACCATATACAAAGATAGTATTTAAAATGATGGCAATAATGATATTGACAACTTCAAATTCTGCTCTAAAAGATAAAATGGTTGTTAAAGTACCTGCACCTGCAATCAATGGAAAGGCAATTGGAACAATGGAAGCTGTTTGAGGGCTTTCATCCCGATAAAGTTTGATGCCCAGAATCATTTCTATGGCAAGGAAGAATATGATCAATGCTCCGGCTACGGCGAAAGAGTTTACATCAATACCAATGAGGTTTAGTAATTCTTTTCCCACAAAGAGGAAAACTACCATCAATATAGCGGCAACAATAGAGGCTTTTTCACTTTGAATGTGTCCCACTTTTTTGCGCAAATCAACAATAATGGGAATGCTGCCAATGATATCTATCACAGCAAAAAGTACCATTGTAGCGGTGAGTGTTTCTCTCCAGTCAAATCCTAAAAACATAGCTATCTTATTTTGAAATTTTTAAGCCTGCAAAAGTACAAACAAAAAGGACTTTTAAAGGCATAAAACAGCAACTATTTTTGGATAGAAAAAAGAGAGTAGAATTATTATCTTTGCGGCATGTTTCAAATAGGAAAAACCATCGTTTCTGAAGACATCATCGAAAAAGATTTTGTTTGTAATCTCAGTGCTTGCAAAGGGGAGTGTTGCATAGCCGGTGAGGCAGGTGCTCCTCTGGAAGAAGAAGAGGTTCAGATTCTTAAGGGAATTTATGAGGATGTAAAGCCTTTTTTACGTCCTGAAGGCATCGCTGCTATTGAAAAACAAGGCACTTTTATTGAAACCGATAAGTGCGCTCTTGAAACCCCATTGGTTGACGGAGCAGAATGTGCCTATGTTACATTTACAGATAAAGGCATTGCCAGTTGTGGTTTAGAAGATGCTTACAACGCCGGAAAAACCCATTTCAGAAAACCCATTTCCTGTCATTTATATCCCGTTAGAGTTCAAAATTACAGTTCTTTTGCAGCAGTAAACTACCACAAATGGCCTATTTGTGATGATGCATGTGTCTTGGGAAAAGAACTTCAAGTGCCGGTTTATAAATTTGTGAAGGATGCTTTAGTCAGGAAGTTTGGGGAGGATTGGTATGGGGAGTTGGAAGAAGTGGCCGTAAGATTAAAAACATAAGTGTGAGTTAATTAGATTGGTTTTTATTGTATTTTTATACGTAAAATTATTTTGACGGTGAAAAATGCATTATAGAAATATCTTAAACTGCTTATTTTACTTGTTTGTCACATTGTTGACTCCCCTTGTTGTAAATTCACAATCCAATGTTACATTCAGACAACTATCAGTAAAAGAGGGTTTGTCTCAGAACAGCGTGGTTTCAATTGCTCAGGACAGCATTGGGTTTATATGGTTTGCAACCCAGGATGGTCTTAATAAATATGATGGGAAGAAGTTTACCATATACAATCAGTATTTTGTTGATATCACTAAACCTGATTATAGTTTTTTAGGAAAAATTTATTTAGATAAGGAAAATAGATTGTGGAGTCTTCCTATAAATCGTATTCCTCACTTTTATGATCTTGATTCTGATTCATTTATTGAATATGAAAAAATCAACGATGTTAGTGCCATATTTCAGGATAACCAACTCAACTTGTGGTTTGGGACTTACAGTTTAGGATTATTTAAAAAGTCAAAAGACACAGGAGAAATATTACAGGTTTTAAATAGTAATGAGACAGGTACAATTTTTAATATAACTGAAGGTCCTTCTGGAGATATTTGGATAAGCACAAACTCAAAATTGATTCAAATTGATAGGGAAACATTGAATCACACAATATACAATCCACATAAAAATAGTTATGAAGTCAATTACAGTGATGTTGTATTTGATAAAGGAGGTAACCAATGGGTGGGAAGTTTTGGAGAAGGACTATGGTTTAGAAAAAATGGGGAATCAGATTTTACGGCTGTTCAGGATTTAGGTTTTAAGTTTCAAAGGATTCCTGATAATTTATATGTATTAGATCTTTTTGTAGATTCAAAAGAAAGGCTCTGGATGGGGACTTATGGGAATGGTTTGATAAAATTCAATCCAAATGATTCCACTATCAATCAATATACAATTAGAAAACATGACCCTCGTGCCATTCACTATAATGATATTCTTTCTATTTATGAAGATTATACCGGCACCATTTGGTTTGGTACAGATGGTGCAGGAGTAAGTTACTATGACGAATACCTGGAAAAATTCAATTCTTTTACAAATAACCAAACTCCTGAAGGGGTTAATATTGATGTTGTAAGAGCAATTACGATTGATCAAAAAAACAATATCTGGATAGGCACCAGTGGTAAAGGTCTAACAAAATACAGTGTAGATTCAGGGAATTGGCACACATTTTTAATCGAAAATAGTTCTTTGAAATCAAACAGAATAATGAGTCTTATAACTGATACTGAAAACGACATCTGGATAGGTACTCAAGAAAGAGGCTTGCAGATAATGACTACAGATGAATCTTTTAATGAGATAAAACTTTCTGATGAAAACATCATAAAAAACAGTACAATCTGGAATATTTTTCAGGACAGTAAGGATCAAATTTGGTTAGCAACCCGTGATATGGGTATTTTTCAATATGATAAAAGAGAGGGAATCCAAAAACATTTTATGAAACACCCTGACTTTTCAGGCTTACCCACAAATAACATAAGAGTCATTATAGAAAAAAACAAAGATCACCTGTGGCTTGGAACTGAAGAGGATGGGGTAATATTATTAAATACAGAAACAGGAAACCATAAGGTTTATGGTTATAGTCCGGCAGAAAAAAAAGGACTTAATACTAATGGGATTAAATCCCTTTATTATGATGAGGTACTTGATAGACTTTGGGTGGGGACAAATGGCGGAGGGTTAAATGTCATTGACTTAAATTCTGATTCCTATTATTATTATACCACAGAATACGGATTGTCTAATAATGTTATTTATGCAATTCTTCCCGATGAGCTTGGAGATTTATGGCTTAGTTCAAATAAAGGGATTACAAAGTTCTCACCACCAAAAAACCTTCTTGACACACTACACATAAAAAACTATGCAAATTATGATGGTTTGGCAACAGAATTTAACACCGGAGCTTATTTTAAAGCTAAAAACGGAAACTTGTATTTTGGAGGATTAGAGGGTTTTTATTGGTTCAACCCTTCATATATTTTTGAAAATGATATTATTGTTAAAACAGCAATTACAGGTTTTGAAGTGTACAACGACCCCGTTGATCTAGTTCAGCATACAGTTTTAAAACACAATCAAAACACCATATCATTTACATTTTCAAGTTTGCAATATGCATTGCCCCAAAAAAACCAATTTCAATACCGCTTGGATGGATATGAAGAAAAATGGATATTTTCCGGCAATATGGATTATGCCAGATACACAAACCTCCCACCGGGAGAGTATGCCTTTTATGTAAAGTCGAGCAATTATGATGGTATATGGAACCATACCCCAGAGGTTTTTTACTTTTCCATTTTAAACCCTTGGTATAAAACAAGACTAGCTTATCTGTTTTATATTTTTCTCTTTTTCTTTTTAATGTTTTTAATCTACAGTTATTTTAAATGGAAATGGCAAATGCAACTGGAATTAAAAATGGAATATGATCGTTCTGAGCGTCTTAAGCAACTCAATGAATACAAAACCAGGCTTTACACAAATTTATCTCACGAATTTAGAACACCTTTGACATTAATTTCTGCACCCATAAAAAAGCACTTAAAAAATGAGGCCCTGCCCATTGATGCAAAAAATGATTTAATGCTCGTTGAGAGAAATTCCACTTTACTTATAAATCTCGTAAATCAGTTACTTGAGCTCTCAAAATTGGAAACAGGTAATATCAATTTAAAGGTTTCAAATGAAAACCTTAAATTACTTTTAAAATCAATTACAGCGTCTTTTATTCCCATTGCTACACAGAAACCTGTGAGTCTAAAAATTCAAATAAATACACCGCAATTTGCTTGGATTGATGTTGATGCAATTGAAAAAATAATTAATAACCTAATGACAAATGCATTAAAATATGCGCCAATTAAAAGCGAAATTCTATTTGAGGCTACTGTCAAGAATAACCATTTGATTGTTACAATTACAAATGAAAATGAAGAATCAAAAACCATAGATTTGCAAAAATATTTTGAGCGCTTTTATCAGGAAAATTCTGAAAAAGAAGGTTTTGGAATTGGGCTTTCTTTGGTGAAAGAGTTAACCACTTTACATCACGGGACTGTAAGGGCTTCTCAAAATGATAAAAATCAAATCACATTCACTTTAGAAATTCCCATTACTAAAGAAAGTTTTGCAGCTCACGAACTTAAACCCATAGATGCAGTTCAAAACAATGAAGAAAGTCAATTTTCAATTCCAGAGTATGACACTTCAACACCTTCTAATAACATCATTTTAATAGTAGAAGACAATAAAGATTTAAGACATTTTTTAAAATCATTATTTATAAATCAGTATAAAGTTTTGGAAGCAGAAAATGGGGATGAAGGAATTAAAAAAGCACTTCAAAACATCCCAGATTTAATTATTTCTGATATAATGATGCCCAAAACAGATGGTATTCAACTCTGTAAAACACTAAAGGAAGATGAAAAAACATCCCACATACCCATTATTTTATTAACTGCAAAAAGCAGTGAAGAATTTGAACTTAAAGGATTAAAAACCGGTGCCGATGATTATATTTTAAAGCCTTTTAATCCTGAAAAAATAATAATTAGAGTCCAAAAGCTTATTGAAATCAGAAACAATCTCAAAAACAGATACCAGCAAAATGTACTCTTAAAACCAAAAGATATTGCAATAACCTCTACCGATGAGAAATTTTTTAAACGTTTACAGAAAATACTTGACATTAATCTCACCAATCCTGCTTTTAATGCAGAATCCTTCAGTAAGGAAACTGGAATGAGCAGAATGCAACTTCATAGAAAACTCAATGCACTTACCGGATTAAGCACTTCAAATTTTATAAAATCCCAAAGATTAAAACTTGCTCTGCAATTACTCAAGAATTCAGACTACACGATCTCAGAAATTGCTTATGAGTCTGGGTTTAATTCTCCTTCTTATTTTATAAAAAGCTTTAAGGAAGTTTATGGAAAGCCTCCATCTGAGTATATGAAAGGGTAAAAAACCCACAATCCCTCCCAAAGTTACATATGTTATATCAATTGTTACATAATTGATACAAGAGTGTGTTGTTTCTTCAAATATTTGTACCTCAATAAATGATTAACTAAAAAAGTTGAGGTTATGAAAACTAAAATAATTCTTTTAACAGTCACTTTGTTTCTACTGGCATTCTCTGATACTCATGCTCAGTTCCTTAAAAAGCTTGGTAAAAAAGTAGAGAATAAAGTTGAAAACACAGTCATTAATAAGACCTCTAACAAAGCCGGAAAAGAAACCGGCAAAGCGGTAGACAAAGTATTAGAACCAGAGACAAACAACAAAAAGGATCAAAAGAAGTCAAGTACTCCTAAGGCTTCAAAAAAGCTACCTTCCAACTATGAGTTTGATTATCAGTACCGTTTAACAATGACTACTACTCAGGGTAAAATGGATATAGATTACTTTTTAAAACCGGGAGCCTCTTATATGGGAACAAAAATGAATCAAGGAGTTGAGATGTTTATGGTGATGGATGGAGATTCAAATACCAACTATATGTTTATGGATTCTGGGGGTAATAAAATTGCGATGGCCACATCACTCAAAGGCAATGACATCATCAATTCCACAAATCACGAAAATGATTATACCATAACAGATTTACCACCCAAAACCATATTGGGATACAACTGCATTGGCAAGCAAATGGAGAATGACGAGTATTTGATCAAAATGTATTTCACTACCGAAGCCAAAGTGAGTTTCAATGATGTTTTTCAATCTGGAAACGATCAGATACCTGATGCTATGAAGGCACATTTTAACTCTGCTGATGGCGCATTAATGATGTATATGGATATGGTTGACAAGAAGAATAAGGGTAAAAAATCATCATCAGCAACGATGGAGTGCACCTTGTTGCAGCCCAAGAAATTCACCTTTAGCACAGCAGGGTACACAGTGATGTAAGTTGCATGATTTCTAAAATGCATAAAATAAATAATCAAAAATTAAAGCAAAATGGAAAGTACACAAGACACACAAACAACCACTTCAAATGAAGGAAAAAACATTGCCATAATAGCCTATATCACTATAGTGGGTCTCATCATAGCTTTTGTTATGAACAATGATAAAAGAAATCCTTTTGCGGCATTTCACATCAGGCAATCGCTGGGTTTAGGAATAACAGGTCTTGCTATTGGAATAATTAGTATGATACCCTATCTGGGATGGATTATCTACATTCTAGGTGTTATTGTGTTGGGCTATATGTGGATAATGGGCTTGATGAATGCCATCAATGAAAAAGAACAAACAGTACCCTTATTAGGCGATAAATTTTCAGAATGGTTTAAAGGAATTTAATAGAAACTAAAGTAATAATTATGAGACAATCTATAAAAAATCAACTAAAAAAAATTGCAATTGTATTTACACTTTTGCTTAGTTATGGGCTGACAACATCTTGCAGTAGCGATGATGACAACGGAAATTCTTCAGGTGGTGAACTCTACTTTAAAGCTTCATTTGGCAACATAAATTTTGAAGTGGACAACACCAACAAAGAGCAGTTGGATGGTTTTGTTGAGACTATATCAACTCCTAATTTTACATATTATGGCTCTCAAATAGTCGCCCAAACAATTATAACATCGGGGGGTGATACCAGGACATTTTTAATTTATGTTTATGATGATGAACCCATAGGAACTCAAACATACTCAGGTTATCAGGAATTTCATAATGGAGGTTTATTTTATGGGGTACAATTAATTTATTTTGATCAAGTCGAGCAAGCTGTTTACAGTACAAACTTAGATGATCCCCAATCATCAGTAACCATTACAACCATAAACAATTCAGTCATAAAGGGAACTTTCTCCGGAACTTTATTGAGCCCAATTTCCGGGGAAGAGATGGTTATTACTAATGGTGAATTTCAGGTTGAAAGAACAGGGTCAAATTAAAAACAATAGATATGAACTTTAATAAAGCATCTTTATTTGTCCTATTCTTATTTATAGTATTTGTTTCATGCAATGAAACAGTTAAGGAAAAAGAAGAAGGAACCGAACAAACAGAAGAAATTTCTGAAAAAATTATAATTAATGGAAACTGGTTACAAATTTTGGCTTCTAAAGAACCTCTTTCAGTTAAGCAGCTAGAAGAGGTTGCTCCCGCAAGTTTAAAAAATCTTCCAAAGGTAAAAAGTAATGAAGTGCCTTCACAAGGAGCAACAAGCATCCTAGTAACTTATAGCAATGATAAAGATCCAGATTTAAACAGTACAAAAATAGAGTTAGGAATTATTGATGGTGCCGGGGAAAGGGGTTTTCAGCATATCAATGGAGTTAATAATATGATGAGGTTTCCTTCAAATAAGGAAGAAGGAGATAATATTTTGAAAATCTTTCATAGAAATGAACAAAAAATTCTAGTAAGACAACGAAGAATCAAAGAAAAGCTGATTTCAGAAATAGAGTTTATCAAAGATGGTCGCTATCATATAAAAATATTTGCGAGAAACTTTTCTGCTGATGAATTGTATGAGGTGCTCGACTCAGTTGAAAAAATAAAATTTCCTAAATAAAATGAAAACAAACTTTTTTAATATAACTACTTCTGTTTTTTGTGCAATACTTTCGATTAGCTGTGTTTTTTCTGAGAAGAATACCAGCAATGAGATACACAAGGTGGACACCCTTAAACAATCAAGCGATAGCAGTTTACGGAAGGAACTTTCAGAGAATGAAAACAAAAAAAATCTGATAAAAGTCATTTTAAAAGATAAACAACCGCTTAATCAACAAGAGCTATTAGATATTTTTCCATTCAGAATTCAAGAATATTCTTCAGAAAATGTCAAAGTAGTCCCGGGAATTGCAATGGTCACAGGAAATTTTGGCAATTCAATAAAATTGACAATACAGGATTTTGCAGGTACAGAAGCAAGTGCTATCTCTTATTTCATCGAAACTTATGATATGAATTTAGGTTCTAAAATAATTTACAAAGAAAGAGAGCATATAAAAACCAAAAGCATTTACCAGAATGAAAATAGCGAAATCATATTTGTTTACCTGAACCGATTTATGATTACCCTTGAGGGAAAAAAAATGACACCAGACCAACTATGGGAGCTTTTTGATGTGGGCATACTCTCCTCATTAAAAGTTCTTGATCAATACAATAACCGAAACCATTAATTATATGAAAGCAAGAAATCTTTTACTTATTATTCCAGGAATTTTATTGCTATTAATCTATTCTGGTTGTTCAATTAAAGATGAGCTGACAAACAAAAAAAGCTTTGTAATCGTTGAGCTGGCAGGGCCATTAAAGAACGGATCCTTCAAAATTGAAACAGGGGGGGCTGTCGACAATTTTCAAAACGCTACAGGTTTATTTATACCCAATGAAGAAACAAATGTAGAAACTGCACTTTTAACATTTCAAGACTTCGATCAAGATTTATCAGTAGGATTTGCCTTTCCTGCTAAAAAGGGACTCAATGAACTATTATTTGATGAAATTGATGAGTATATCTCAATCACATTTTTAAATGAGGAGCTAATACTGGTGTCCAAACAGGTATCACTTAATATTACAAAGTTCAAAAAAAAGGAAAGCTCTTTAATTAGTTTTGGCGGATCCTTTGAAGCAAAAGGCACTTTTACAGGGATAGTAGTTTATGTAGATTCTGCAACAAATGAGGAATACACACACATTTTAACCGGGGAGTTTGAATACAACCCAATTTAATTTTAAAGAGATGAAGTTACTAATAATCAAAATCATTTTTTGCATTTTTTTTATGAATGCTCAAGCACAAACTTTTAGTGCAAAATTAGATAATCCACTATCCGGAATGCCTGAAATGGATGTGGTGTTACTTCCTTTTGGGATGGATTACCCTATTAAAATTGGGGTGCTAAAAAAAGATGGTACACTTTCTTTTGACTTGTCAAACAGTGACATTAGTAGTATCCCTCAAGAACATCTGGAAATGTTTCTAAGTGAGTACTTAAACGAGAACCTTTCATTGAAATGCGATAGTTCAACTGAATTTCAACAACCTGAAAACTTAAAAGCACAAAGAGGTGGGTATATTGGATTATGGTATAGAAACCGTTGGGCAGGTACAATCTTCCCTGTTACTCACGAAGAGCTAATACACTGGCAGGAAGATGAAGCCTATATTGAGCCGGTTTTAGGCTCCTATTATGAAATTACCTATGTCTCTGAACCGGTTGAAATAAATACCATCTGCACAAATACCTGGCATTTAAAAGATAAAAAAATTGAAGCTGAACACACTTATAATTTTTCCCTCCAAGAAGGTTTCAACTTTTTAGAATATCAAATACAAAAGATTTATAAAACAAACCCAAGTGAAACCTCCTCAAAGCCAAGTAAAGTTTTGATCAAAAACGTTGACGACTTTTCAAAAATAAAATGGATCGCAAAATATTTTTAAACGTTAAAATCAAACTAAATGAAACCAAAAAATAACATCGGCACCACAAGACGCGAGTTTATAGAACAAATGTCCTTATTAGGCATGGCATCTATGTTGCCGTTGTCATTTTTTAGCTGTGGAAAAGATGCGCCAAATATCGACTATCAAGGCACTGGTCTTGCTCCTTATAAAGTTTGGGAAGAAATGTTGATGGCCATAAAAACAAGTCCTGATTTTCTGGAAGGCAGAATGCAGCGACTTATTGAGGAAGGCAATCCCGAAGCCATGTTTCATTTTGTAAAAGACGAACTATTTTTAATGCCTTCTTCAGCAACTTCCTTGATCCAGATGCGGGATACTATGCGATATGGTTTAAAAGGGGTTTTACGATATGGTTTTGCCACTCCAAGAGAAAAAGCAGAATTACTGAATTTTATGTTCACAAAAGCCAATATCACTTCAAAAGTTATTTATGAACAAACCAATTTTCAACCCGAAGAAGTACTCCCTTTTTTTTACCGTCCATTCCAACGAAAGTTTGAACCCTTAATTGATAAAAAAACACTGAAAAGGTGGAGCAGTGAGATGGGAGCAGAAGAGTCCAATGCTGAACTGGCAAATCCTGATCCTGATTTAACAGAAAGCAAAAATCTAGCTCAAAAACTCTGGGAAAAGCTTCCGGAAAAGGATAAGATTCGGGCAAAATCATTTAACTATAGATGGGACAACTCCGCTTCTCCGGCTCTGGAATTTGAGTGGGAAGGGGAAACAAAATATGCCCATCTTTTTGATCCTAGTGTGCCTTTTGGAAACCTAAAATTGGAAAATGGCAGAACCTCTCCTGCCAAAGAAGCTCAATATGACAATGAAAATGTGGCCATCGAACTTTCCTACCGCGACGGAATTAACCCTTTGGAAGAAAAAATACTTGTTCAGGGAGAGTGGCCTACACATGAATTGGCAGGAAACCAAGTTGTGCTTTCCTTTTTAAATGGATTAAATGTGCAAAAACAAATAACAACTGCGGTGGGTAATTTGAGAATTTTTACTCCGGCACTTTCTTACCAATCCTTCGATGCCGAAAAATCTTTTATGGAAGCCCGCTCATTTTTAGGAAATCCTGTAACACTTGAAGGCAAAATAATTGATGTTAGTGGCAAAGAAGCATCAATCGGCAATTCAACCTTACTCACTAAACCCAACCCAAACCTTCAAAAAGAAATCCGGCAAATTGAAGTAAAAGCAATTCCCGGTAGTTATCCTTCCGTAAAACTGCATGTATCGCCACGCAATGAAAATGGGGAAATAATTGATGGTCTTTCTGCAGCAGATTTTTCAGTCTCTGATAATAATATGCCGGTCCAGGCTATAATGGAAAGTAATCAGCGAACACCAAGAGTTATTATTCTTTCTGACACTTCTCTGAGCATGCCCAAGACTTATTTCGGTGAAAACATGGACGCCTTTGTAGAAAACTTACAAAAAGCCATTCTTGAAAAATATCCGGAAACACAAATTACCAAATGGAAAACAAATTCTGATTTATACACCTGGCTCACCAAAGCATCTTACACAAGCAATGATCTCATCATATATGCAACCGATGGTGACAACGGTGATAAATATGATGCCGTTAAAATGGAAAAACTGAAGTTTGGTCCGCCAGCACTCGTTTTAAATGTATCCAATTCAACCGACAGCCATAGAAAAGAATCATTTCAAAATATGGCAAACGCTACAAATGGGCTTGTTTTAGATGCAAAAGACCAGGAAAAAACCATTACAAATATTACCAAATATATTGACGAAAGGGAAATCCCATCTTATGTGTTCACTTATCATGCGACAGAAAAAGAGGCCAATCATAAAGTTGAAGTACATGCTGATAATCAACGAGTAAAAGCAAGTGATGAATATAATTTTAAACTAATACCTGTAAAGGATACTGAGGCCGGCGAACATATTATTGGGCTGTATCTCTCAGTAAAAGTAGGCAATCAAACCGTGAGAAGGGTATTGTCTGGTTGGGATCATATAGTGGATAAAAATCGAAAACCCACGTTCAAAGATTTCACTGATGTACAAAATATGTTATTGGGGAATGTACTGATTTCTATTGAAGGGCAAGGGCCAACGTTTGCAAATGCGTTAAGCGACATTTTAAAATACCGCTTAAGCACCCGAAAATGGGGAGAAGCAGTACTAAAAAATGAAATTAAAAACGCGGTAGAAGCTTATGAGGAAGGAGGTTTAATTTACGATGAAAATCTTGCGTCGCTAATGCAGCCTCTGCAAAATTCCGTGACCTCTCAAAGTATGACCTTTGCTGCCGGTCCGCGAATTGCGATTGTCAAAACCTGGGCGGGAATTAACCGGGAATTCTCCAAATACAGTTTTGATTTTCTACCTACATCAAATTATACTACGTTGACAAACAATGCGCTGGAAGGGTTTAAAATTACAATGGAAAAAACAGCACAACTGGCCATTTTGGAAAACTATTTTTTTGAAACAAGTACACTTTCAGCATTATCCTCTAAAAGTATTATTTCTGTTACAGAGGCAAAAAATACCGAATGGTTCAAACAATTATACCGGGAAGGTCCTGATGCCAACTACTGGCGTGAAAGAATTTACCGGGGAGATGGAAGTTACAAATCTTTTGATGCCTCTGCTTCCGAAAAGGCATTTTGGAGAGTTGACAACCAAACAGGAGAACTTTATGGAATGCTGCCAGATTTATCAGGTGGTGGGACAAATCGAATACAAGTACAACTCGACGAATTAAGTAAGGTTATGAATATGTACTCCTTGCTATTCTCAGCGATGGGAGTTGGCACACTTCCTATTGGCATTGTTACCGCTTATGGCTTAACATTGGTAAAGTTATACGCAATTGCAAGTGAAGCCATTATCATCATGGACACTTCAGGTATGGATGAAAAAATTGCTGAAGCGATGAAGCAACTCGCTTGCAACGTAAAAAAGGAAATCATCCTCGCCACAATGGGACCTGTGGGCACTGTAATAGGTGGCATCGACAACCTCATTGGCTTAATGGGCGGGGGAGGAATTCCGGGAATGCAATGTTAAGTGAGTAAAAATTAAATATATAATCCTAAAAAAAATGTAAATGAAAAATTTAAAAGTAATACTCAGTTTTAGTTTCTTATTGTGTTTTGTGTTTTCCATGAAACCACAAGCCAGCCAAGAAGCTCAAAAGTTTCAAGGAACGTGGAATTCCACTTATGGTGAATTGAGATTGGTCGCATACAATAATATGGTTTTTGGCGACTATTCAGATACGGGAGTTTTGTATGGAGGTATAGAAATTAAAAACGGAAAACACATTTTTTCTGGCAACTTTGAAAATTACAAACTCAATAGAAAAGGTATTGTCAATTTTGAAATAAAACGACCCAATACCTTTGAAGGTAAATGGACTTGGCCAGTTACTAATTGGTCCCCTTGGAACGGAACTAAAGTTTCATCTTCAAAACCTACCCTCGATAAATTCTATAGAGTGATACTTCATCACTACAGTCAAAATGGGGCTCAGATGAATTCTGAACATGAGATAGTCGTATTACAAGACGGAATAATCAGATTTAGAATTGACGCAAAAAATGGTAAGTATGATTTTCAATTACCCAAAGGCACTTGGGAATTAAAACTTTTGGCAGCTTCAAATAAAGAGCTCGCTAAAACTACGCTGGTAGTAGGCACAAAATATCCCGGCAACAACCCTTATTACAAAGTGAACCTCTATGAGAAAAAATCAAGAAGATATTAACCAATTATTTATAATTATTAAATCAATTTTATCATGAAAAAAACAATCCTTATTTTATGTATTGCATTCATTTCTTTGAGTCAGGCTCAAAACATGGATACAGAATCCAGAAGTAACATCGACCCATCAAGTATTCAAAAAACACCTCTTTTGGAAACTTTGTATGCACAATCCAAACAATTGGAGGAAAATCCGCAGACCACTGTCCAGGATTTGGAACAAAACAGACTTGCCATAATAAATGCGTGGATGGAAGTAAACCCGGAAATTGCCACTTTGTATAAGCCGGTTGATAATGGTGGAAAACTACCTGAAATTGAAGAGAATATTCATATAAACGGTGTTTTTGTGCCCACAGAAATTAAACACAGAGAGGATCCGGCTCCTACAAGAGATTGGGGTCTTGACAACCTTCTTCTCGATGACTGGGTAGATGGAGGGATTGATATGGAAGTCACCCATGAAGGTCATATTTATATTTCTCATTACAAAAATGACATCGTTTTTGGAGGACCCTTTGATATTATCTATGTGCACAGATCCCTCGATGGAGGAAATACTTTTGAGTTGTGGAAAACAGCAAATATAACCGCCCCGGTCACCAGAGCCAAGTTAATTTCTATCGATGGACCGGGATCAACCTGGAATTATATAAATGTCTATTTTTTAACAGAAACTAATAATTTTCAAGTGTTAAAATGGGGCATTGAAGATAGTAGTTTTGAAGCGACAGTCATTGCCTCTACAGTGAACTATTTTGATGTTGACAGAAACTTTAATTCAAATACAGATTTGCAACGCGTGTTTGCTGTTTATGATAAATTATCTACAGGTGGTTGCCATAGAATATACAGTGCTCGCTCTACAAATGGCACCTATGGATTCAACTGGGTGGATGAGGCTACTGTTCAAAACAGTTGCAGCATTGATGTGAGTGTTGCTTATGGTATGAATGGTGGAGTTTATACATCACACCGTGGGCAAACCTCAAATTTTTTATACTACAATGCAAACAGTAATTACAATGACCCGGCATCCTGGAGCGCCAGAATAAGTATTGAAACAGACCCCGATTTTTTTACACAGGAAGCATCTATTATTGCAGAAAGATTTGAAGCACCCAATGACGTTGCATATATATTTACAAATTCACAGTATCTAGGAGATAACTACTTGCTTGTTTATCCCATAGAAAATAATGTACCTCTAGCACTTGCGTCGATTTTGAATGGATTCACAGATTATGAATTTAGGTTACCAGACCTTTGGATAAAAAAAGAAAGTGGGCAAACACCTTTTTCATACTCTGTTGGTGTGGAAGCTAACGGCGCAAATAATTTTGTGTTTGTTCAAAAGATGGGAGAAGTAGGAGAACAGGTGTCTGATGCTGTAAATAATATCTTTTCAAGCATCTCCACAGCTGTCGCTGAAACCCTTGATGGGTTGCCCTGTGTTGCTTTCTCGGGAAGTGGAGCCGGAGGTTTTCCAGGCAGAGGACTTTATTTTGATGCAGAAACAGAGTTGCTTGGCACTGTGGATAATAATTTGGATAAATTAAAAATCTTTCCAAATCCAGCTTTAAACGAAATCAATTTTCAAGCGTCATTTGCAATTGAAAAAGTAGTAATTTTAAATAATTTGGGACAGATAATATTTGATTTTCATCCCAATACTACTAGTTTTTCTTATGATGTGTCTGAGTTAAGTTCTGGAATGTATTATGTTAAAGTTACAGGAAATAATTTTACAAAAACTGAAAAAATCATCAAAAAATAAATACAAATTTTACTTTGTATATACTAGACAACAGGGAGTTTACGATTTTACTCCCTGTTGTCTTTCTTATATAAAATGCTTCACAAAAAACACCATACAATTTTGAGTATAACAATAGTTTTATCAGGTAATTAGATTATTATTAGATATGTATTCGTTTTGAGTAATAATGACGTTTAAATTTTGTTGAGCATTCATGTGTTTCTATTTTTTTATTCTTTGGAAAAAATAGTTGTGTGTTATTAAGAGTTGGAAGAATCTTTTAAAATTACTACTACAAAAAATTAAACCGTACCTGAGTACCTTTAGCATTTCCTTTTTCATCTTTTAAATCAATAAACTCAAAACGGTAGTTCAACCCGTGTTTTTGATTGAAAAACGAAATGCGTTCCTCAGTCATTTTAAGGCCTACAGATTCTTTTTTAAAAGATTTTTTTTGCTTCAGTTGCCGGGAGGCTTCTCGGCCAATGCCATTGTCTATGAGTGAGAGTTTTAAAATGCCTTCTTCTTCATAAACCTTGATGGTTATTTTCTTTTCCTTATCACTCAACATTAAACCGTGCCAGATGGCATTCTCCACAAAAGGTTGTAACAGCAGGGGAGGCACTTTTATTGTTGACAATGAAAGGGAAGGTGCTTTCTCAATAGTATAATTGATTTCATCTTCAAACCGTATGTTTTCGATACTTAAGTACAACGTTATGATATTCAGTTCCTCTTCAAGGCTATGGCTCTCAATGCGGGAACTTTCCAGTATTTTCCTGATTAATTTGGAGAACTTGTTCAGGTAGTAAACTGCTTCTTCTTTTTTGTTTTCTATGAGAAAGACCTTGATGGAGTTGAGTGCATTGAATATAAAATGCGGATTCATTTGACTCTGCAAAAAGGCGAGGTGTAAAAATTGAATCTCGTTGTTAAATTCAGATTTTAGTTTGGCAACGCGCTCTTCTTCAGCTTTTGTTGAAATATCTATCAGTTTTTTTTCTTTTTTGGCAAGTTCAGCCTCTAAAAAAGTGTTCTGTTGTGTTTTTATGATTTCATTTTCAAGCAACTGATTTAAATATTTCTTTTGCAAACTCATTTTTTCGGTAAAAACCTCACGTTGTTTAATGGAGAGGGCATAAGTAAAAAGCAGGTTTTCAATCAATAAGGATAAATAGAAAATATAGTAATATTTATTAGTGGCTTCAATCCCCTTATTAATAGTCAATAAAGCAACGCTTATTGACGCAAAAGAGATGATTAACATGCCCAGCAAAATATAGTGTTTGATGCGATCCTCAATCTTTATAATTAAAAAAATAGAGTAAACAGTAATTAAAAAGCATATGGGCATAAAGACATAAAAGTAAAATCCCCTGAGATAGACATACCCGTCAAAAGTATATCTGTTTATGACCAGGAGCAGAAAGACAAACGTTATTGCATAAACAAACAGGTAGACACTCTTATAGAATTTTGGAAACTTGATCTTAAACTGAAGGATCTCTAAAATAAACAATGCAAAGAAAACATAACTGGCAAATTGCAACGGAAAATGAAGATGAATAAAGATACCAATATTTGCTTCTATGCTTTCTTCAAAAAACACATTCTTGAGAAATTTTAAAATATTCAGGGCATTGACAAACGCATACAAACTGTAAAAAAGGAAATACCGTTCCCGGGCTTTAAAAAAAATAATTAAATGATAGACAGAAAGATAGAAAAGAATACAGGTGATGCCCCAGGCAATACCGTTGTAATTTGTGTTTTCAAGAATGAAAAGCGTTTCTTTAAATGACTCCATTCATCAGGTTTTAAATTTTATCCAGAAAATCGCTTTTTTTGTTTCTTGAAACCGGTATTTTTTGCTTGTTGTCTAAAACCAGATACCCATCTGTTTTGACAAATTCCCTCACTTTATTGAGGTTGACCACAAAGGAGTTGTGCACTCTGTAAAAATTTTCAGCCGGAAGCATTTCTTCCATTTCTTTTAATTTTTTTGTCACAAAAAGTTTCTCGTTGTTTTCTAAAAAGATATGGCAGTAATTTCCGTCACTTTCGCAATAGATAATTTCTTCGGGTTTGAAAAAGATAAGTTTACCGTCTATGGAGATGGCAATTTTTTTTGATGACTGATGATTGTTTTTGGATAAGGAAAGGAGGGTCTCTTCAAGTGATTTTTTTATATCAAAAGACTTTTGTTGGGCTTTTATTTTATCAATGGTTTGCTTTAAGTCATCAGAATCAATGGGTTTCAAGAGGTAGTCCAAAGCCCGCTCTTTTATGGCATTGATGGCATACTGGTCATATGCAGTAGTAAATATCACGGAGAATTGCCTCTCGGGAAAATGCTCCAAAAACTGGAAACCGTCCATTTTGGGCATTTCAATATCTAAAAAAATACAATCCACTGCATTGTTTTTTAAATAGGACAAAGCTTTTTCGGGATCTGAAAAGGCTTCAAGAATATTCAATTCTTCACAAAAATTTTGTAATTCCCATTTTAAACTGGTTATTGATTTTGGTTCATCATCTATTATGATAGCTTTAAGTGACATGATAGCGGTTATTTAATCCATTAAATTATAAAAAATCAATGAGTTCTGAGTTATAATATGTGTGGATAGTTTGATATTTGTGATAAAAGGTTTAGAATCAATTATTTCCGGTCAAAGTTTGATTTGCTTTTTGAGATTTACGTGCTATATAATAAAGTGGACGGGTTATAAACTTTTATAAGGGAGCGGTACAATTTAACAAGTCTAAGTCACTGTTTATAATCATATTTGTTTTCAATAATAACAAATGTAACTATTATGAAAACCAACATATTTATTTCTGTCAGTATCGCGTTTATGGTTTCCATACCAAATGCCAATGCACAATTTCTCGATAAGCTCACAAAAAAAGTCGAGAAAAGAGTGGAGCAAACAGTTATCAATAAGACTGCAGATAAAGCTGCCCAAAAGACCAGTCAATCCATGGACAAAGTTTTTGATCCCAAACTGGGCGGGGCTCAAAGCGGAAAAAAAGTGACCCCGACAGATGTGCCGGGATCCTTTGATTTCGATTACCGATATCAAATGACCATGACCACAAGCCAGGGACAAATGAAAATGGATTACTTTTTAAAACCAAATACACCATATCTGGGCGTAAAGATGAACCAGGGAATGGAGATGTTTATGGTAATGGATGGAGAAAAAAACATCAATTACATGTTTATGGAATCCGGGGGCAATAAAATAGGAACAGCAACCTCGCTTGACGCATCAGATATTACTGATACAGATGACTACGACATGAGTGACTACACAGTAACTGACCTGCCCAACAAAACTTTTTTAGGATACAACTGTGAAGGAAAGAAGATGGAAAATGAGGATTATGTCTTCATCATTTATTATACAAACGATGCTGAGGTAAGCTTCAACGATGTATACAAAACAGATCCTGAGAGAATCCCCGATGCGGTCAAAAGTCAATTTGAGGGAGCAGAAGACGCATTGATGATGTATATGGATATGAAGGACAAAAAAAACAAAGGCAAGAGAAATACTTCAGGAACGATGGAATGTACAGCTCTTGAACCCACAGACTTTTCATTCAACACTAGTGGGTATCGATTTATGTAAGTATAGTTTCAATGCAAAAAAACGTATCACAAACAAATACACCTCCAGCCCAAAACAACATTGCAATGATAGCATACATCACAATCATAGGGCTCATTATAGCTTATCTGATGAATAACGAAAAAAAAGATACGCTTGTGAGTTTTCATATACAACAATCGCTCGGGCTCACGATGGTTGGTATTGTGTTGGGCATTGTAAGTTTAATCCCGGTTATTGGTTGGATTGCCTACATACTTGGATTTATTATCTTATTGTATATGTGGATTGTGGGTTTAATGAATGCCATTAATCATAAGTTAGAGCCGGTGCCCTTTTTGGGTGAAAAATTTACAGACTGGTTTAAAAATATTTAAAAATTTAGCCCAAGCCTCTCTTCGAAATATTTTTAATTGGGGATGACAAAATAGTAAGAAGAGAGGTTTATAGGGGCTAATTTATTTTTAAAGGGAATCCAAATGAAAACAAAAGATCATTTCAACCAGATTTAGCAATTATTTTTTTTAAATTAGAGCTATCAACCATTAAACAAATATTTTACCTATGAAAAAAGCTAGTATTTTTATTATGTGTATCTTTCTTTTTACAGCCTGCAAAGACAACCCGGTCGTAAAAAAAGCAAAAGAAGTTAAAGACAATGTGACCAACACTCAAAACGTGATTAAAGAATCCACAAAAATGCAGGATGACATCAAAGAACTTTCTGAAGCAACACCACTCACCAATGATGAAATGAAAGCCTGGCTGCCAGAGGATGTTGACGGCATGAAACGCACCGCATTCAAAACAGGAGCCATGGGGATGATGAAAATTGCATCAGTAGAAGCCACTTATGCAGAAGAAGACAAAAGCCGCAAGTTTAAAGTGGAAGTTATTGACGGAGCCGGTGAGATGGGAGCACTTTCTACAGCAGGGCTAAGAATGGCTTTCTCTATGGACTTTGAAGAAGAATCAGAAACCAAAACCAGAAAAACGGTAACAAAAAACGGAGTGAAAGCCATTGAAGAATATGACAAGAGAAGAAACCAGTCTGTGATTCAATTTATGCAAGACAATCGTTTCTATATTAAAGCCACGGGCACCAATATGGAAATGGATGAATTATGGGACTTGATTGACAAAATGAATGCTGAGGATTTAGCCTAATCCAAAAATCAAACCAATTATTAAGTCGTCTCCAAGGCGACTTTTTTTTTGCTAAAAACACCCTCTTTTTTAATATTTTATTTTACCTCAAAAAAGGGCTATTCACCCTTGCAGCAAGGCTTAACGTCATTGCTCATAAAAGTGTTGATGAGGTCAATAAATAAATTTTAAAAAACTGTCAATCAGTAAGTTAAAACTATATTTTAACAAAACCTCATGAACGCTTGTTTGTTGATATGTTGAAAACTTTGTTGACAACGTTTCTAAAAATTTCTTTCAAAATCAATAGTGATTCTTCATATTTGTTAGTCCCGACACGAAGTTAAAAAACACGTAAAAAATTTTAAAACCGAAAAGAAATTATGAATGCAGCAGAGCCCATTTTAACAGACAACCCAGGACGATTTGTAATATTTCCCATACAACACCATGACATTTGGGAATGGTATAAAAAAAGTGAAGCCAGTTTCTGGACAGCAGAAGAAATTGACCTTCATCAGGATATGACAGACTGGGTAAACAAGCTCAATGATGATGAACGCTACTTCATAAAACATATTTTGGCATTTTTTGCTGCATCAGATGGTATTGTAAATGAAAACCTCGCTGAAAACTTTGTGAACGAAGTGCAGTATCCTGAAGCCAAATTCTTCTATGGATTTCAGATTATGATGGAAAACATCCACTCAGAAACCTATTCTCTTCTCATTGACACCTACGTGAAAGACGAAGTCGAAAAAGACAAGCTCTTCAATGCCATCGAAAATTTTCCTGCAATCAAGAAAAAAGCAGACTGGGCATTAAAATGGATTGATTCAGATTCTTTCGCCGAAAGGCTCATTGCCTTTGCAGCAGTAGAAGGAATCTTCTTTTCCGGTGCATTTTGCTCTATTTTCTGGCTGAAAAAACGTGGTTTGATGCCCGGACTGACTTTCTCAAATGAATTGATTTCCCGTGATGAAGGCGTGCACTGTGATTTTGCCGTTCACCTTCACAACCACCACCTCAAAAACAAGGTTTCAAAAGAACGCATTCGCGAAATAATCATAGATGCCTTGAACATTGAACGTGAGTTCATTACTGAATCACTTCCCGCAAGCCTCATTGGGATGAACGCAAAACTCATGACCCAATACCTTGAGTTTGTAACAGACAGACTTCTTGTCGAACTGGAATGTGAAAAAGAGTACAATGTGACAAACCCATTTGATTTTATGGAAATGATTTCGCTTCAGGGAAAAACAAACTTCTTTGAAAAACGTGTTTCTGAATATCAAAAAGCAGGGGTTACAAACAAAGACAAAGAAACCAATAAAATTAGCTTTGACGAAGACTTTTAGAAGCTAAAAAGGTTCAAAAAAATATAATTTACAAATAAGAAAATAATGTGCTCTGTTAAGGCGCATAAGCATTGTTTTCTCAAATAACTAACCTCCCAACAAAAAAGTAAAGCGTATGTATGTAGTAAAAAGAGACGGCAGAAAAGAGCCCGTGATGTTTGATAAAATCACATCGCGGGTAAGAAAAATGTGTTATGGATTGAACGAGCGAGTTGATCTTTTTCTTACCTAGCGGACAAAAAACAACTAAAATAGTGGTTAATCTTATGTATATAGGTTAACCTATAGTTCATTCATTATGAGAAATCGACTGCTTTTAATATTGACATTTATTTTACTGACGATGAGTTCAAATTCTCAAGATTTTTGCACAGCGCCCGCTTCGTCTGAATATAAAGAACTTATATTAGATACATACAGACATGTTGACTTTTCACAGTATTCATTCTGTGTGAAGATTTATATCCATGTGATTAGAAAAAATGATGGCACAGGCGGGCAGTCTCATTCAAATATTATCGAAGCATTAGGGTATCTTGACGCAGCTTTTAATCCACACAATATATTTTTTAATTGGAATAATTCAATTAATTATATTAATAATACTAATTTATATAATCATCCTGGAGGTATTCTGAATATTACTACTTATGATCATAGTGACGGTGTTGATATCTATCTGTTTGACGATGAAACCAATCATCCAGTTTCGGGACACGGGTATGGCTCAACAGATGGTATTGGTTTGTCATCTAAACTTTTGGTAACTGGTTCTTGGGGAGATAATTTGGAACACCCTTTGGTGAGGTCGCACATTCTTTCCCATGAAATGGGTCATGTATTGTTTTTATGGCATACCCATCATGGAACTGTAATAGAAGCAGGAGATCCAGATCAATGCGCTGAACTTGTAAATGGAGATATATATAATCGCGTGCTGTGCGGGGATTATATTTCTGATACATCTGCTGTTCCAGGTATGGGGTATAATGTTGATATTAATACCTGCGAATGGCTGGGAAGTGGAGTGGATGTAAACAATGACCCCTATACCCCGGACGAGCTTAACAGAATGTCTTATACTGAGCCAGTGTGTATGGATTATTTTACCCCAAAACAATCGGCAAGAATGAAAACAGCTCTTGCCTTATTATCTCATTTGAAGTTAGTGTCTTACTACCACCCTTTAGGAAATCCATGTTTGGCTGTTGATTCAGGTCTGATTTACTATCCTAATTCAGCAAATGAAATTCTGCATTTAGACCTAAGAGATAAGCCCACCGCAACATATAATTATCAAATATATAACAATATCGGCAATATTGTTTTGTCAGGGCAAAGCCAAAATATATTAAAAACCATTGATATTTCAGCCTTGGATGTAGGAGTCTATTTTCTTCATTTTTATGAAAATGGGGATTTAATCATCAGACAAATAGTTATTGACCGTTAATAAATCAAAAGATCAAAGTTAAAAATAAAAATAATGAAACCCTTTATATTGATATCTTGTCTTTTTTGTGCTACTCAATATATGCAGGCACAGTTTACTGCTGTACCCGATACCAATTTTGAAGCTTACCTGGAAGCTAACGGCATGGGAGATGGTATTCCCGATAACGGACTGGTATTAACAGCTAATATTGATACTGTAACTAATCTCAACCTTCCTAATTTTGCCGGGATTACAGATTTAACGGGAATAGAAGATTTTGCGGCTTTGGAATTTTTAAATTGCAGTTTTAATCCGATAGTACAATTAGACCTTTCTCAAAACTCGTCCTTGAGTATTTTAGGTTGTGCATTTACTAGTTTGACAAGTTTAGATTTATCTCAAAATACATCTTTAATGATGCTTTATTGCCCAAGCAATGATCAGTTGACAAGCTTGCTGCTTAATAGCGAGCACTTAACAATACTGGAATGTTTTGAAAATCAATTAACAAGCTTAGACCTTACAAATAGTCCCTCCTTAGAATATTTAGATTGTGAATCTAATAACCTTACTCATTTGGATATTTCTCAAAATGCTAGTTTAAGCTTTTTAAGAATCAGTGATAATCCATTAACAGGTTTAGACACCAGCCAAAATGCACTTTTAACCTCTTTAATTTCAGGATATACAAATATTACCGAATTAGATCTTTCACAAAATATCAATTTAACAAATGTCTTAGTACCATTTAATCCTCAATTAAGTTTTCTTGATATACGTAATGGCAATAATTCAAGCATAGGTAGTTTTAGTGCAATACAAACTGATTTGGATTGCATTTTTGTAGATGATGCAAGCGCGCCATATCTTGAAGATTGGTTTAAAGACCCAGACACTCATTTTGTTAATAATGAAGAAAAATGTGATGCACTCAGTACATTATCTTTTGACAGAGAACCGTTTATTTTATATCCAAATCCAACAAAAGACTCAGTAATAGTTTTGGCGCGTTTATCCGCTTTATATACATTAGTAGATATGCAGGGGAAATCCATTCTAACAGGGACATTGAGGAGTAGCCTAAACCATATTGATGTATCACAATTACCTAAAGGGGTATATATTTTAACAATCCAAACGGAGAAAAAAACATCTTTAAAAAAAATAATAAAAGAATAAATTGAATTAAAATCAAAATAGTATGTATGTAGTAAAAAGAGACGGCAGAAAAGAGCCCGTGATGTTTGATAAAATCACATCGCGAATCAAAAAAATGTGTTATGGGTTGAATGACCACGTTGACCCTGTTAAAGTTGCTATGCGTGTCATAGAAGGACTTTATGATGGTGTAACCACTTCAGAACTTGATAATCTGGCTGCAGAAATCGCAGCAACACTCACCATTTCACATCCGGATTATGCAAAACTGGCGGCGCGCATTTCGGTGTCAAACCTGCACAAAAACACCAAGAAAACTTTTTCTGAAGTGATGACAGACCTTTATGAATACGTCAATCCCAGAACCGGAAAAAAAGCACCCATGGTAAGCGATGAGGTATATGAAGTGATTCAAAAAAATGCAGACGAACTCAACTCTGCCATTATATACAACCGCGATTTTAATTACGATTACTTTGGGTTTAAAACGTTAGAACGTTCTTACCTCCTAAAAATAAACGGGAAAGTTGCTGAGCGCCCACAACATATGTTGATGCGTGTATCCATCGGGATTCACCTCAATGACCTGGAAGCAGCAAAAGAAACCTATGAGTTGATGTCTAAAAAGTATTTTACTCACGCGACACCCACACTGTTCAACTCAGGAACACCCAAGCCACAAATGTCGTCTTGTTTTCTTCTCGCAATGAAAGATGACAGTATCGACGGTATTTATGACACCTTGAAAAATACAGCAAAAATTTCGCAATCTGCCGGGGGAATAGGGCTTTCAATTCATAACATAAGAGCTACCGGATCCTACATTGCCGGAACTAATGGTACCTCAAACGGAATTGTTCCTATGTTGCGCGTTTTTAACGATACAGCACGCTATGTCGATCAGGGAGGAGGAAAGCGCAAAGGCTCCTTCGCTATTTATGTGGAGCCATGGCACGCCGATATTTTTGATTTTCTTGACCTAAAGAAAAACCACGGTAAAGAAGAAATGCGCGCCCGTGATTTATTCTACGCCATGTGGATTCCTGATTTGTTTATGAAACGCGTTCAGGAAGATGCAAACTGGACGTTGATGTGTCCCAATGAGTGCCCTGGGCTTTATGACTGCCACAGTGAAGAGTTTGATGCAAAATACCTTGCGTATGAAGAAGCCGGAAAAGGCCGAAAAACCATCAGAGCAAGAGAATTGTGGGAAAAAATCCTGGAATCTCAAATAGAAACAGGTACTCCTTATATGCTTTACAAAGATGCCGCAAACAGAAAGTCTAATCAGAAAAACTTGGGGACTATTCGCTCTTCAAATCTTTGTACAGAGATTATGGAATACACTTCTGCAGATGAAATTGCGGTGTGTAATCTGGCTTCTATTGCTTTACCCATGTACATTAAAAACGGGGCGTTTGACCACAAAGAATTATTCAAAGTAACTAAAAGGGTTACAAAAAACTTAAACCGGGTCATCGACAGAAATTACTACCCTGTTATAGAAGCCGAAAACTCAAATATGCGCCACCGTCCCATTGGGCTGGGTGTTCAGGGATTGGCAGATGCCTTTATTATGTTAAGGCTTCCTTTCACCAGCGATGAAGCAAAAAAACTCAATCAGGAAATATTTGAAACCCTTTATTTTGCAGCAGTAACTGCTTCTATGGAAGAGGCAAAAGTGGAAGGCCCTTACCAGTCGTATAAAGGCTCGCCCATCTCTCAAGGGGAGTTTCAACACAACCTTTGGGGAATAAAAGATGAAGAACTCAGTGGACGATGGGACTGGGGCAAACTGCGCAAGGACATTAAAAAACACGGCGTGAGAAACTCATTGCTTGTAGCGCCTATGCCAACGGCGTCAACCTCTCAAATTCTTGGAAACAATGAGGCGTTTGAACCTTACACTTCGAATATTTATACCAGAAGAGTGCTCTCTGGAGAGTTTATCGTTGTCAACAAGCATTTGCTGGAAGACCTCGTAGAACTTGGGCTGTGGAACGAAGATTTAAAACAGGAAGTCATGCGTGCAAACGGATCCATTCAGCATATTGATGAAATTCCACAGGACTTAAAGGAACTTTACAAAACAGTTTGGGAATTGAGTATGAAAGATATCATTGATATGTCGCGTCACAGAGGTTATTTTATTGACCAGTCGCAATCTCTCAATTTGTTTATGGAGAATGCAAACATGGCAAAATTGACTTCGATGCACTTTTACGCCTGGAAGAGCGGTTTAAAAACAGGTATGTACTATCTGAGAACCAAATCTGCTGTTGATGCTATTAAGTTTACGCTCAATAAAGAAGTTAAAAAGGAGGTGCCAAATCCAAAAGAAGCGATTTTGGAAGATGCTACCAATGTGGTAAATAACAAGCCGCTTTCACCTCAGGAATTACGTGAAATGCTTGCAAAATCAAAGAATGCAGAAGAGGATGATGATTGCTTAATGTGTGGTTCATAATTAGAATTATGAGTGTTAATAAAAAGAAGGGCACCGCCCTTCTTTTTTTAATTTAAAAACTTAACAATAAGACAACATTACTACCTATAAATAAAAACTAAAATTAATTTAGTTTTGCGCTTTTAATACCATAACGAAAGACTAGATTTCATGAAAGATAAAATTCATAATCGAAAGCGCCCCTATCTTAACGTACTTGAGTATTTAGTTCAAGAAAAAGTATTTTTAGGCATTATCATTTTAGGGATACTTCTTTCGATAGTATCTGTCAATTTTGGCCAATCTGCGATGTGGGTTGGTTTTTTCTTTGCTGCTTATGCGGCTGTTGCTAATGACAGTATTCAATCTCTAGGTACCTTTATTGAAAGTAATAAGCACAGAAAATGGTGGATTTTATGGCTCTTTACCGGAACAATCTTTGTTGCCGTGGTTACTTTCAGTTGGTTTTATTTTGACGGAGATGTTACTTATCAACGATTGTTAAATGATGAAGGAGTAACAAAATATCCTCACCCCAATGAGTTTAGCTTCTTTCAAATCGTTGCTCCTCTTGTATTGATAATGCTCACACGATTGAGGATGCCGGTGTCAACCACTTTCTTGTTGTTAAGTGTTTTTAGTGCCAGCTCAGATGGAATTACTTCCATTGTGATTAAAAGTTGGTCGGGATATGTAATGGCATTTATCTTGTCATTTTTAATTTGGTACCTGTCTTATAATTTTATACGCAAATACTTTAAAAGTCGAAAAACCCATATAGGCTGGACAGTAGTTCAATGGATTGTGAGTGGTACACTTTGGGGTGTTTGGGTAATGCAAGATGGTGCCAACATAGCTGTATTTTTACCAAGACAACAAAGTGGATTTGAATTTATCATTTTTGCTTCAACAATTTTCATAGGTCTTGGATTATTATATTATTTAAGAGGAGATAAAATTCAGCGCGTTGTTAGTGAAAAAGTGCGTATTTCAGATGTAAGAGCTGCAACACTTGTAGACGCCTCTTATGTTATATTGCTTATTTATAAATTATTCATCAGTACTGTGCCCATGAGCACCACTTGGGTGTTTCTAGGTATCATTGGAGGTAGAGAGATTGCGATCAGTATGATACGTAGAAAAACCGGCAAACGACACAAGAAAAAAGCGTGGCGTATGGTCGGGAGAGATTTCTCTTACGCGATGATTGGTTTGTTTATTTCTGTTGCATTGGCATCTGGAGCAAATGAGGGCATTAGAAACGAAGTTTGGGGATTTTTTGTAAATCTTTTCAGCAGCTAATTTTTTTAGAATTCAATTTCATTCGGTAAGTTGTTATCGGCTACTTTTTCATAAAAAGCGACATATCTTTTTAATAAAAGGACTTGGTGCTTTGTGTAATCGATAGACTTTTTTTGAAGTCTTATGTAAAGTTTGATGTTTTTTGGGCTTGAGGTATTTTTATTGATACTGTCAATATGGTCTTCAATTTGAAAATTTATTTCTTCAACTAGTTTTGATGCCATTTGTATCACCGGCTTCAATGAGTTTGCCTCAGATTTTTTTAAGGCATTTTCAATTTTTGAAAAGAGAACTTTATTTTGACTCACACTGGATTTTAATCCTCTGATTTGATTAAAAGTCAAGTTTTTATGATTGTTGTTTACGTGGTTATAACTGCTTTTGGTGATTTGTAAAATGGCCTCAATCATATCTTCCAAACTACCAAGGTTTAAAACATAAAATCGATTTGCTACAAATGAAGCCGTATCTTTTGTTTGAATATGTATGATGATTTCATCTTTTAAAGATTCAATTTCACTGGCCAGTTTTTGAAGACTCTTTTTGTTCTTTTTTAACTTTTTCTTCTTTTGGGTAGCTAAATTTTGAATAATCTCTTCAAATAAATTGGTCATTTTTTTAAGCGAGACTAAAATGGTTTCAGAATTAGTTGCTGTTATATCCTGAACGCTTTTCAAATCTTGGTTAAGAAGTCCCATCTTTGTTTTTTCTTCTTCAATTCGTTTTTGATGGGAACGATAACTTTTATACAAAACAAAAAACAGCAAGGCTAAAATCGGCAGCGTCGCAAACCATTCTCCATAAAAAATTAAAAACGTGATACTTCCGGCTAAAAGTAATGCCACCAAAGATGTCAAAAACCAACTGCCAATCACATTCAACACGCCGGCAACTCTGTAAACAGCACTTTCTCTGGTCCAGGCTCTATCAGCAAGGGCGGTTCCCATAGCAACCATAAACGTTACATAAGTAGTTGAAAGCGGTAGTTTTAACGAAGTTGCAAAAGAAATCAGTACACTTGCAACAGTTAAATTTACAGCAGCTCTTATCAGGTCAAATGAGGGGTCTTTGGACTCTTCCGGTACATCTTTAGAAAGTATAAAACGTTTGTCAATCTGCTTCTTCAATCTAATAGGCATCATCTTTTCTGTTAAAGAGCTAAACTGAATAGAATTTCTAACTATAACTCTTGAAAGTTTATTTGGCCTGAATCGTTCTCTAGTGAATTTTTGACTTGCAAGTTCAATTTCTGTTTTGGTGACAAACAAGACACTTTTAGAAAACCAAAGGGTGAGAATCATTATAAATCCCGAAATGATTAAGAAACTGTAAGGTACAGCAGTATCCAAACTCAGGGAACCCATCCTAAACTCCATAGCCGAAATTCCCGTTGAAAGGGAAGCCGCTTGCCAGATTTCAAACGATTGATAGGCGGCAATGGGAACTCCAATGAAATTAACCAAATCATTTCCGGCAAAGGAAAGAGCCAAACCAAACAAGCCCAACAAAATAATAAACTTTAAAATGGGGAATTTGAAATATGTAATAGCAATGTAGGAGCAGACAGACCAAAAACAAAGACTAATAATTATGAGTATGGGAAGCCTTTCAAAAGTCCAGTCAATAAATGCATCGTTAATTAAGCTGATGCCCTTAAACCCCTTTAAAACAATAAAGCCGGTAACACAACTAATGGCAACCCCTGCAAATAGAGCGCCAAAGTACTTTATATTTTTTTCATATTCAAAAGTGAAAAAGAGGCGTGTGATAAATTGGACAAAAGCACCGATACTAAAAGCAATAAAAATAGAAAGAAAGATACCCACAAAAATTTGGGAGACTTTTGAGGTGTTTATATACTGTGCTAGAAGCGAAAAATCTTGCGAAGTATTCCATAGTGCAATCAATCCCATAACCAGTGCAGCACCCAATAAACAAAAAAGGATTGAAACTGTTGTGGAAGTGGGAATGCCAAGGGTATTAAAAAAATTTAAAATAAAAATATCAGCCACCATAGCAGCGACAAAAACAATGATGATTTGATGAAACGTAAAAAAGGAGGGTTCAAAAATTCCTGTGCGTGCTATTTCCAGAAGTCCCGACGAAAACAAAGCACCAATTCCCAATCCAAAACTGGCCACGATCAAAATACTTCTTTGAGAAAAAGCTTTTGAACCAATAGCAGAATTTAAAAAATTTACGGCATCATTACTCAAACCTACCACCAAATCAACAACGGCTAAAACACCAATGATACCAATTAAAAAGAAATAGAAATGCTCCATTTTTTAGAATTCATTCAAGTTTGCTCCTTTTTTTAAGAGCTGTTTTGAAATATAAAAGTACAGTTTCAATATAGCAAATAACACAATCAAAAGTTAAATTAACAATCCTTAATCAGTTTAAAATAATAATAATAAAAACCTGTAAAATAGATAGTTATGGGCTTAATGTAAATTTAACGTTACCAAATAGTATATTTATTGTAAATTTATACATATATTTGTAAAGTTATTATTAATTAAATCTTTTAGATTATGAAAAAGATACTTATTTTGCTGGTTGCATTGATATGCGCAGCAGGGCTATTTGCCCAGGAAACTCAGAAAAGAGAACTCGTGAAAAATGGAGATGTTATTGAAGCAAAGATATTTCACGACAATGGAATTGTAAGCCAGGAAGGCCAATACAATCTAGATGGAACTTTACAAGGTACTTGGATTAGTTATGATGTCAACGGAAACAAAACAGCCGTTGCAAAATACAATAAAGGAGAAAAAGTAGGCACTTGGTTTTTTTATGAAGGCGATGTGCTTAAAGAAGTAAAATACACAAACAGCAAAGTGGCTCAAGTCACCACCTGGAAAGAAGGTGAGACACAAATTGTGAGCAATTTAGAATAAAAGTACTGTTCCCTTAAAAGAAAAAGGCTTCCATATTTTGGAAGCCTTTTTTTGTTTAAGTTTTTATACAATTATAATTCGTCAAATCTTGACCAACCTGTAAATGCATTTGTATTAGCTCCTGTCGCACTTGGGTTTTCAGAAATAAACAAAGCAGATACATCTGTACCATCAACGTTATTAACAACTAAATTTGTACTGTATGTAAAGTTAGCGTTTGTAAATTCCAAATCTCCGTTTTGTACCTCCTGAAGTTGATTGTTCAAGAATATTACAGATTCAACATTGGTAACAACAATATTATTAAATATACCACCTGTGCCCTGTTTTAAGTCAAATGCGGCTTTACCAGATCGATTACTTCCACGAACAGTTACATCGTTTACATTGGCTCTAGAACGAGGAGTTGCATTATTTTCGCCACTTCTGTTGGCAAGTTCAAAGGCAAAATCACCAATGTTGTCATATTGATAAATAACGATGTTGTTTAGAGTTCCTCTATAACCTTCATCCCAGTCTATAGAATCATCTTCCATACCTACCATAGATAAGTTAGTGCCATTTACAGTACCACCAAAAAATTCGAAACCATCATCGGCACCTTCAAATGCTTCACAGTTTTGTAAAATAGTACCACTACCAACACCAAAGAAAGAGAAGGCATTAAATTCAAAAGAACCGTCAGAAGAGGCTGCGCCTGCATATTCTATACGAACGAATCTCAGAATACCAGAGCTGTCTGCGTCATCATTTCCACCATAAGGCACTTGTCCTGCTTCAGATAATGATTCACCACCAGGAGCATTGATACGGGCTTTTCCGTGTATTCCAATGCCACCCCAGTCACCATCGCCACCTTCAGCGTTTTGATTTTCTGAAGTAAACACAATTGGTTCTGCTGCAGTACCGTCAGCGATAATTTTACCGCCTCTTTCAACGATAATGAGGTTTACACCTGCCGCTTGATCTGCAGCGGTTACAGTAATTGTTGATCCTTTTTCAATAGTTAGTGTCGCTCCGTCTTTTACGAAAACAGAACCTTTTAGTGTATAGTTTCCTGTTGGCACTAACAAGTCTTCAGTAATATCACCTGTTATTACAGTTCCCACAATAACACCATCATTAGTATCATCATCTACAATTGGTTGGTCATCATCACCACTACAGGCAGAAAAGCCAAATATTATTGATAAGATGAAAATTGATTTTAAAAATTGGTTTTTCATGATTTTTGTTTTAAAAGATTAATTTAATTTATGATTACTAGGTTAAAATTTATAAGAAATGTTGAGTCCAATAGTGGTGCCAACATCAAAGCTCTCTATGACATTTGTAAATCTGTCTGGAAAAGCAACTTCTTGAGTTGGGTCTTGAGTGAATAAAGTGTCTTCGTTTAAAATGTTTTTCACATTGATGCGTACACCAATTTTATCATTGAAATCTGTTTGCCAGGAAAGGTCAAGTTGGTTTATAGGCTTTTCAAAAATTTCATCAGCACCTTCAACACCCACGGCATAAATGCGTTCGCCAAATGTGTTGAAGATTAGGTTTACAGTTGATTTTGTCTTTTCAGTATTTAAGAAATTATAACTTAAATCTGCATTTATACCCCAATCAGAGGCACCTTGTAGTTTTCTGTCCTTGTTAGTAACTGCTGCAAACCTCGGATCGTTTACGTTTGCGGTTGCATTTGATGTCATAATGATTCCATTAAAACCAAGATTAAAGGGATTTAAAGCTTCTGTTTTAAAAATATTTCCCATATTGATTCTGGCTTCAATTTCTGCTCCAAATAAAGTGGCTTCATCAAAATTACCGAAGAAAGTTCTGGTTCCAATGGTTGTAGTGAGTGCTAATCTCTCAATAGGATCTTGGATATATTTTCCAAAAACACCAATTGTGAATACCTCAGATCTTGTTGGGAAAATCTCATATTTCAAATCTGCATTATAATTGGTTGAGTTGATTAGATTTTCATTACCAATTGTTTGATTACCGTCACCATCTTGATAGGTTGTTGGTATAATTTCTCTCAAACGGGGTCTTGTATTTGTTTTGGAAGCTGCAAATCTTAGATTACTGTATTCATTTACATTGTATTTTAAGTTTAGGCTAGGGCTTATTTCAAAGGGGTCAAATTCTAAAACTTCAAACGGTGATGATGGGCTCGAAAGTGGTTCTCTAAAACTTATTTCTCTGACTAACTGCTCTGCTCTAACACCAATTTCTACCAATAATTTTTCCCATGATTTTGCAAAATTTAAATATCCTGCATTTGTAAATTGTTTTATGTTATTGGTTGCTGTAGGGTCTAGCGTGTTTCTGTAAAAGAGATATCCGTTTTGGAAACCTTCTTGAAAAAATGCCTCCGGGTCATTGGTATTAAGATCTGGAAGGGGTATAGGAGCGCTGTTTCCTACATTTACTGTAATGAATCTGTTAAAGAAATCATATTCAATAAAATCTGCATTATATCCAACTTTTAGATTGCTATTGAATCGGTCATCATCTTCATTTTTTTGAAGCCCTAATTCATATTCTAACTTGGCATTGAAGTTTGTATTTTCTAAAGTTTGAAAAAACTTGAAAGGGTCAATACCGTTGGTGGTTATATATTCTGCATTTTCACCAGAACCTGCAGCTCTTAATACTCTTCTGTCGGGTATTTCATTATTTCCTTGAGATGCAGACGCTGCAAAGTGAATTTGATGTTTTTTATCATTCCATTGAAAATCTCCAAATAACTGTAAAGCCAGCACATCATTTTCAGTATATTTTGTATCTCTTATAAAGAAAGGAATGTTGTTTAACTGGGTAAAACTATCGTTAAGACCTTCAGCTTCTCTTATAGAGTTTGTGCTGTTTTGAAGGTAGATTGTGTTGAAGGTTAAATTGTATTTCTCATATTTTTGGTACTCTAGTGTAAATAATGCAGATTTTTGAGTATCAAAAGAGTAGTTGCTAGTTTGGAAATCCTGCTGAGCTGTTCCTTCAGAATTTAAGACCCGTTCTACACCCTTTTCTGTAGAAAAATTATTCTTATAGTTCAAGCTGAAGAAAAAGCCCAAATTGCTGTCATCTCCTCTGTAAAGATTCTGTCCGTGAGATATTCCAAAACTTGTTGCCGGTGCCGCAGATTCGTTTTTTGGCGTCCAAGAAGTGTCAAATAATGTTGCAGACTCAGCTGGTGTGGCGGTAAATGCTGTTTGTTGCCCTTCTCCAAATTGGGAGGGTAAGTTTCTTTTGTTGCCGGTAAATCCAAAAAAATCAGATGCTCCGGAATCATCCGTAAAGAAATCCTTAAAAGTTGTGTTTGTATTTGCTTCTACTCCAATACTAATAACAGTTATGGGATTTATGGGTATTGATTTTGTATTTATTTGAAATGTTGCTCCAGCAAAATCCTGGTATAAAGCGGCATTAAATGTTTTAAAAACATTTATGGTTTCAACTATATTTGTAGAAATGTAGTTTAAAGGGATAATCTTATTATCAGGATCTGATGAAGCCAAGGGCAAGCCGTTTATCAATAAAAAATTATATCTATCATCCAAACCTCTTACAAAAATACCTCTATCTTGTACATTTGTAATACCTGAGATTTTGGTCAAACCTTGTTCGACAGTCGATGCTGCTTTTCTTGAAAGCTCATCAGCACCAATTGTTTGTTTAATTTCAACAGCTTTTTTCTGGTCTAACAGCGAAGCAACCTCAGAATCTCGCCTGGTAGTAGTTTTAATAACAACCTCATCTAAAGTCGCAGCACTCGATCCCATAGCAAGATTAACAGTGGTAACTTTATTGGCCTCAACAATGACATTGTCAATTAGTGTAGTTTCATATCCAACAAAACTGAATTCTAGGGAGTAAGTGCCTACAACAATATCATCAAGATTAAACAATCCATCCAAATCTGAAGTAGTTCCTTTGTTGGTATCTTTAATAGCTATAGTAACAAACGGAAGAGGTTCATTGTTGAAATCCTTGTCTGTTATTTTACCAACAATTGATCCTGTTTCTTGAGAGAACATTAAATTGGTAAAAGCAATAAATAATATCAAAACTATTTTTTTCATCTGTGTGTATTAATTTTGATGCAAAGAAACCCCAACACTGTAAAGTTGATGTTACCTAAAAATTAATAGTTTGTCACATAATAGTTACCTCAATGTTAAGACCGCCTATTTCTCTTAACACTGGAGTTTTTATCTCAGGAATTGGTATCTTGCAATTTTAAAAAAAGCACCAAATGGCAAGCACAAAAAATTAAATTCCAAATTCCAAATTCCAAAATTTTGAAACTTGAAACTTGACACGAGCGCAGCGAACTGTGCGAAGCAAAACCTGAAACAAGAAACACCATGAACTGGGAACAACTCTTATCACTAAAAAAACAAGGCGATACCACAAAAAGAATCCGAAAAGAGCAGGATGAAACCCGCCTGGCTTTTGAAGTTGATTATGACCGGATTATTTTTTCATCTGCCTTTAGAAGTTTGCAAGACAAAACGCAGGTGATTCCCTTATCAAAAACAGATTTTGTTCATACCCGTTTGACTCACAGTCTGGAAGTTTCGGTTGTGGGACGGTCACTGGGTCGGCAGGTAGGTAAAGCCATTTTGGAAAAGCACCCTCATTTAAAAGACACTCTTGGTTATACTATCAATGATTTTGGAGCTATTGTTGCAGCCGCCGCATTGGCTCATGACATAGGCAATCCGCCCTTTGGTCACAGCGGTGAAAAAGCAATAGGCAATTATTTCCTTAACGGAAATGGAAAACGTTTTAAAAATCAACTCACTGTAAAACAATATCAGGATCTCATCGATTTTGAAGGAAACGCCAACGGGTTTAAAATTTTAACCCAAAGCAGAGTAGGAGTCGAAGGTGGTTTGCGACTCACTTATGCCACGCTGGGTGCTTTTATGAAATACCCAAAAGAATCACTTCCCAAAAAGCCCACAACCGATATCTGTGATAAAAAATTTGGAGTTTTCCAATCAGATGCTTCCTTTTTCAATGAAGTTGCTCAGGAACTGGGACTGCTAAAACGCGGCAATAAAGAAGATATACATTATAACAGACACCCCTTGGCATTTTTAGTGGAAGCCGCCGATGATATCTGTTACACCATTATTGATTTTGAAGACGGTATCAATCTGGGTTGGATTGACGAAGAATATGCACTGGAATATCTAACAAAACTTGTGAAGGATAATTTAAATGTTGCAAAATACCATCAATTAAAAAACACATCAGATAGGATAAGTTATTTAAGGTCGCTTGCCATCAACAGGCTCATCAACGAGGCCGTCACCATTTTTATCGAAAATGAAGAAAAGATTCTCAAAGGAGAATTTACTCAATCGCTTTTGGATAAAAGTTCATTTGAGGCTCAAATCAATGATATTATCAAAATTAGTATAAAAAAAATATATAAAAGCAGGGAAGTTATCGATAAGGAAATCGCCGGCTATAAAATATTATCAACCTTGCTCGATGCCTACACGCATGCTGTTGAAAACAACCTTCAATCAAACAGTTCTCATTATGACAAGCTACTCCTTGAAGACCTTGATTTTTTAGTTAGGGATGATGAAGCCACACTTTATGATTTACTGATAAATACCTGTACACACATCGCCGGATTGACAGATGGTAATGCTTTGTTGATATTTAATAAGTTAAACGGCAAGAATGTTTAGTAAAAATATTAAAAGTTAAAACAAAACAAACATTTGTTAGTTTAGTAAGTTTCTATTATATTTAGCCTTCAATTTTCTAAATTTTAACGGCTTAAAGCCACTATTCCTTTTTTAAATGAAAAAAATTATTCTATTCGTTGCGTTTGTTTCCTTTGGATTTTTAAACGCACAAGATTTTTCGGGAGTCATCGATTCCTATTTTAATGAAAACCGATCGGCACTGGGACTCACTTCTCAGGATGTATCAGACATTCAAATTTACAGTCAGCATTACTCAAAAAGCACCGAACTAAATCACGTTTATAGTGTGCAGCGTTATCAGGGTATTGAGATTTTTAATGCAATTGCAAATTTTGCAATTGCAAACAACAATGAAATAAAACACCTTACGCAAAGTTTTATTCCGCTTCTTTCACAAAAGGTAAATACAACAAGTCCCGGTCTCACGCCGGAACAAGCAATTTCTCAAGCAGCTTCTCAATTGGGCTTAAACACACCAAGTGGACTTGAGTTAATCGAAACCCCCGAAGCAAATAAATATGTTTTCAATAACGGGGCAATTTCACAGGAAAACATCAATGTGAAATTGGTTTTACAACCCAACGAAGAGCAAACAACATTGCGCCTAGCATGGGATATAGACATTTTTATCCTTGACGGAAGTCACTGGTACAGTGTTCGCATTGACGCTCAAACAGGACAATTATTAGATACTCACGATTGGGTGACAAGTTGTAATTTTGGAGAAGCTCATTTGACAGAACACAATATGGCTGCATCACGAATCATCGAAAAAAGTATTCTTGAAGTCAATACAACAAACAGTCTTGTTGACGATGCTCAATACCGTGTATTTGGAATGCCCAATGAAAGCCCTAACCACGGTGATGATGAACTAATTCTGGAACCTGCAGATCCTCTTACGTCTCCTTTTGGGTGGCATGATACCAATGGGGTTGCCGGCCCTGAATTTACAATAACCAGAGGAAACAACGTAAGAGCCCGGGCAGATTTAGCCGGAAACAACGGCGGAAACTCAGCAGAGGGTGGCCCCGATTTAAACTTTGACTTTCCTTTTGATCTCAATCAACAACCTGTGGGTTATGTTGACGGCTCAACGACCAATTTATTCTATTGGAATAACATCATTCACGATGTTTTTGCCAGATATGGTTTTGACGAAGCCAGTGGTAATTTTCAAGAAACAAATTACTCAGGGAGTGGTCTTGGAAATGACTCTGTAAATGCAGATGCTCAGGATGGTAGTGGATTGAATAACGCTAATTTTGGAACGCCTCCAGAAGGGAATAGACCCAGAATGCAAATGTTTCTTTGGAGTGCTCAAGGACCTCCAGGAGAGGTTTTAACAATAAACAATGGACCACTAGCCGGAGGTTATGGAGGAATTGGCGCCAATTTTGGAGCGCCTTTGCCAACCTCACCCCTCACAGCAGACCTCGCGTTGGCAATTGATGATAACGCAGGACCTTCAACAGATCCAAATGACGCCTGTGATGCGATTACTAACGGAGGGGATTTAACAGGTAAAATTGTTGTGATTAGAAGAGGAGAATGCCAGTTTGGATTCAAAGTTTTGGCTGCAGAAAACCAAGGAGCTGTCGCAGTAATAATCGTTAATAATGTGCCGGGAGACCCAATAGCAATGGCACCTGGTGACGTAGGCGGTAGTGTAACGATTCCTTCATTAATGGTCAACCAGGCTGATGGTGAAGCAGTTATTACAGCCTTAGCTGGAGGAGCAACAATCAATGGAACTCTTGTAGATGCTGGACCTTACAATATTGACGGAACTTTAGATAACGGAATTATCGCTCATGAATATGGACACGGAATTTCCATTCGGTTAACAGGAGGCGCTTTTAATAGCGGATGTCTCCAAAATGCAGAGCAAATGGGTGAAGGCTGGAGTGACTACTTTGGTTTAATACTCACGATGAAAGAAGGGGATACACCCGGCCAAAGAAGGGGTATAGGAACTTTTGCGGTAGGACAACCCATTGACGGAAACGGAATCAGACCCGCACCTTATAGTACAGATTTTTCAATCAACCCTTTTACATATGCCGCGACAAATAATGCCGGAATTTCTCAACCACACGGCATCGGATTTGTGTGGGCAACGATGATTTGGGATCTAACTTGGGCGTTGATTGATGAATATGGTTTTGACCCTGATATCTACGAAGGTACAGGCGGAAATAACATCGCACTACAACTTGTTGTTGACGGTTTAAAACTTCAGGGATGTAACCCTGGTTTTGTTACAGGAAGAGATGCAATTCTTCAAGCAGATGAGTTGGCAAATAACGGAGTTAACAGATGTTTGATTTGGAACGTTTTTGCAAATAGAGGACTTGGTTTAAGTGCGAGTCAGGGAAGTTCAAACAACCGTTTTGATCAGGTTGAAGCTTTTGATGTACCTCAAGATTGTTTATTGAGCACTCAAGATCAGTCACTCAACAACTTTATGATTTATCCTAATCCTTCACAAGGAGATATCAATATCGTTTCAAGACAAAATATGGGACAAAGTACTGTCTCAATCTATGATATCAATGGACGCATAGTATTCTCTGAGGAAGTGAATATGACAGGCACCGTTAACTTGCAAGCAGGTAATTTAAATACGGGTGTCTATATCATTCAGATTGAAGGTGAAAACTACACCCACAATTCAAAATTGATTATCAGATAATTTTAGTATTAGTTTAATTGTTTATTAGAAGAAGGCTGTCAGAAATGGCAGTCTTTTTTTATTTAAGATTGCTTAGAAATACAGCTATTTTCTTTGGCGAAAGCCCATTCAAATCTATTAGTTCTTCAACACTTCCGTGTTCCGGAAAACCATCAGAAATACCCAGTAAATGAATGTTGTTTTTGTAGTTGTGTAAAGCGGCAAACTCAAGAACGGTACTTCCAAATCCGCCGGATTTTACCCCGTCTTCAACGGTAACAAGGGTGTGATACTTTTTAAAAATTTCATGTAATAAAACTTCATCCAAAGGTTTTACAAAACGCATATTATACAGGGCAATATCATTTTTATCAATTGATTCTAATGCATCCAAAACATTATTAACAATTGTGCCCATAGTAAGCACAGCTATTGAACTTCCCTTTTTAAGTTGTTCTCCTTTTCCGATTTCAATTTTTGAGAAAGGCTTTTTCCAATCCATCATTCTGCCACGACCACGGGGATATCTTATCGCAATGGGTAATTCAAGCCCCAGTGAAGCGGTGTAGATTATATTGCGTAATTCGAGTTCATTACTCGGGGCAAAAACAATCAAATTAGGGATACATCTCAAATAAGCCAAATCAAAAATACCGTGATGGGTAGCACCATCTTCGCCTACGATTCCGGCTCTGTCCAAACAAAAAATAACGGGTAATTTCTGCAAACACACATCGTGAATCACCTGATCGTAAGCGCGTTGCAAAAAAGTAGAGTAAATGTTGCAAAACACGATCATTCCCTGAGTAACAAGGCCCGCAGAAAACGTGACCGCATGCTGTTCGGCAATACCCACATCAAAAGCGCGAGCCGGGAATTTATCCATCATAAATTTCAGGGAACTACCGGTAGGCATCGCCGGGGTAATGCCCATTATTTTAGGATTTTGTTCGGCAAGCTCAACAAGTGTAATGCCAAAAACATCCTGAAATTTGGGTGGTTGAAGTACTGAAGATTTTGGTAGTAAATCACCGGTGTCTTTATTGAATTTCCCCGGTGCGTGGTATTTTACCTGGTCTTCTTCCGCTTGACGGAGGCCTTTTCCTTTTTTAGTAATAACGTGAAGCAGTTTCGGTCCCGGCACATTTTTCAATCGCTCCAGCTCCTGAAGCAATTCCAATACATTATGGCCGTCAACCGGCCCGGAACAATCAAAATTCAAAGCCTCAAAAATAGTATCCTGATTGGGTGTTTTTTTAAGTGTAGCCTTGGTCAAATATTCTTTTAAAGCACCCACACTTGGGTCGATGCCAATGGCGTTGTCGTTGAGAATCACCAAAAGGTTTGTATCGGTAACGCCGGCGTGATTGAGCCCCTCAAAAGCCATTCCTGAAGCGATGGAAGCATCACCCACTACAGCGATATGTTGCCGTTTGGTATTTCCGTTGAGTTGGGCAGCAATGGCCATTCCTAAAGTGGCAGAAATGGCTGTCGAACTGTGTCCCACGCCAAAAGCATCATAAATACTCTCTTCCCTTTTCGGAAAACCGGAAATGCCATTCAAGCGTCTGTTTGTGTGAAAAACATTTTTGCGCCCTGTAAGTATCTTATGTCCATACGCCTGATGCCCAACATCCCAAACCAATAAATCCTCAGGTGTGTTGAAAACATAATGTAAGGCAATGGTCAATTCCACCACACCCAGACTGGCGCCCAAATGCCCTTCTTTAGTAGCGACAATATCAATGATAAACTTGCGCAATTCTTTGGCAAGCTCAGGGAGTTGCCCCGGAGTCAGTTTTCGTAAATCCTCCGGAAAATGGATGTCGTCTAATAAAGATATTGCCATACTGCAAAAGTAAACAAATGAAGTTGTATTTTTGACAGAATAGATTTTAGATGTTAGACACTAGATGTGAGATTGATGGGATGACCGATGTTTGGATGTTGGATGCTGGGTGCTGGATGCTGGGTGACGAAAGCAGTAGCACTATTTGAAATTTGAAATAAAAAATTTGAAATAAAGAATGATTGAGCCCTTTGATGATACTTATTTTATGAAACGTGCTTTGCAGGAGGCTGAAAACGCTTTCGCGAAAGGCGAAATCCCCATTGGTGCTGTGATTGTTGTGGAAAATAAAATCATTGCCCGTGCACATAACCTTACAGAAACGTTAAATGACGTCACCGCTCACGCCGAAATGCAAGCCATCACTGCCGCTGCCGATTACCTAGGCGGAAAATACCTCAAAAAATGCACGCTTTACGTTACCATTGAACCGTGCCAAATGTGTGCCGGAGCTCTGTTTTGGAGCCAAATAGACCGTGTGGTTTTTGGTGCTCGTGATGAGCAGCGCGGTTGCATTACTATGAAAACCCAACTGCATCCCAAAACCAAAATGGAAGGCGGCATTCTAGCCGAAGAAGCTTCAGAAATCCTAAAACGGTTTTTTATTGAAAAACGGAATTTGAATTAAGTTATTTATACTTTCTTTTAAAATGGATTTCTTAATTTTTAGAAATAAGTACTCTTGCATCTACCGCAATTAAGCTGTAAGCATTTCCTATTAGCGGGTTGATGTCAAGTTCTTTAATTTCTGGGGCGCATTGGAGTAAGGCAGAAAGATTAACAATTGTATTTGCAAATAGCTCCTCGTTCACACCCTTTTTACCTCTTACTCCTTGAATAATAGGATAAGATTTTAAATGCCGAATCATATTTAAGGCTTCTTGATTTCCAATGGGGGCGAGAGCAGACGTAACATCTTTGAAAACCTCAACATAGATGCCTCCCAAACCACAGAGTATAACATGACCGTAAGCATCCTCTCTGGATGCGCCAATAAACAATTCGATACCTGATTTTTGTTCTTGAATCAAAACCGAATCAGCACCCTTTATGGCAATCAATTTCTCATACGCAATTTTTATATCCTCATTGTTGTTTATATCCAATATCACACCTTTTAAATCAGACTTATGAATGGGTCCATTTACTTTCATTACCAATGGAGATTGAAAACACGCTCCTACATTTATAGCTTCTTGAATAGAGTGAACAGTTTTTTGATTTACAAATGGAATATTTGCTGCCAAGAATAATTTTTCAATGGCTGTAGGATTTAAATAACCCTCTTTGTTATTTTCAATTATTTGACGAATGGTTTTTGTGTCAACTTCTGGTAAAGTGGGGACCGGGTAAGGCTTTTGTATTTTGTATGCTCTTGAAAGCACATACCCAAAACTTACTTCGTCTGTAAAGTTCACATGCCCCATTTCTTGAAAAAGGTTTACTTCCTCAGCAGCCTGAATGATTGAAGGCAAAATGGGATAAATGGGTTTTTTACAGCTTTTCATTTTTTTGTGTAATACCGTATAAACATCTCCCACTTTCCACATTCCCGTTGTGCCAAAAACTACGGCCGAAGCATCTATATGGTCAAATGAATTTTCCACAGAATCCAATATGTTTCCAAGTTGTTCAGCAGTGCCGGTTGCCAAAAAGTCAATGGGATTTGAAACCGTAGAACCCGGATGTAATTTTGCCAATAAAGCATCGGCATCAGGACCTTCAATTGTTGGCACATTCAACCCTCCTTTAATCAAAGCATCAGTGAGCATTACCCCCGGTCCCCCTGCGTGAGTAATAACGGCAATATTTTTTCCTTTTAAAGCAGTGTACGTAAAAACACAAGCCATATAAACGAGTTCCACACGACTGAAACAGCGAATGACTCCTGCTTTTCTAAAAAGTGCGCTCACGGCGATATTAGAACCCGAAAGTGATCCGGTATGTGAAGAGACCGCTCTGGAACCGGCATCTGTAGCTCCAGACTTGATGGCCGCAATCCTACAGCCTTTGGCAATTAAAGACCGTGCGTGTTTTAAAAATCTATCCGGCTGAGATATCTTTTCCAAATAGAGCAATTTAATCTTAGAACTTTTATTAGCATCAAAAGTTGTGTCCCAATACTCAAGGATGTCTTCGACACCAATTTGTGCACTGTTTCCAATTGAAAAAATATCCCGAAACTTCAACCCTCTTGGAATGGCCATTTCAAGAATAAACACCAATGTAGCACCAGATTCAGAGGCAAAGTCACATCCTCTAAGGTCATATTTTGGGATGGGACCGGCAAAAACACCTTTATAATTTTCAGTTATAACACCAATGCAGTTTGGACCAATTAAAGTTCCCCCAACTTCCTGAACCATTTTAACACAGGTTTGTTCAAGCGCTTTTCCCTCCGTACCCGTTTCACTAAAACCTGCAGAAAACACAATAAATGTTTTGCATTTTTTTTGGTTAATCAAAACACGCATTGTTTCTTCTACATATTTAGAAGCTATTGCTATTATGGCAAGACTCACATTAGGAAGCTGCTCGCAAGAAGTAAAGCTAGAAACACCTTTTATCTTTGGCATTTTGGGATTTACACACAGTAAGTCTCCTTTAAAACCGTGTTCTAAGATATTTTGAAGCACTTTGCCTCCGGGCTTTGTAATGTCATCTGAACCGCCTACAATAACAATATTTTCAGGGTTTAATAGAGATTGTGAAATCATTTTTTCTGATTTTGTGCACAAGGTATTGCTTGTAATTCTAAAAAAAACTGATGTAAGTCAGGTTTTATAAAGTGAATTTTTCTAGACCACCAATGTTATAATGCAAGTTTGACTAACTCTTTATAATAAGGCAAACACTCCTCCAGTAAAGGCTTCAGTTTTTCAGGGAAAGGTTTGGTTTTAGGTTTGTAGGGAATAAACCCTGTTGATTGATGAATGTTTCCATACCAGTATTTTGCCCAGCATCCATCTTCAGGACGTGCGCCGGGAGTCCAGCTCAGCATAGCCGGGTCAAACGGGATGTTTATGGCGTCACATAATTTTTTCAATTGCTTCATTGGATTTAATAAAACCGCTTTCGAGTCCAATACAATCACAGGTAAATTTTCTGATTGTAATTGTTCCACAATATCGAGATGTAATTTGTAACCCACGTCATACAGTGAGGGCGTTTCTACCACTTCGGCATAAGAGGGAAGCATTTCAACAGGGTCGCGGGTAAGAATGACATTTACTAAATTTTTCAAAAATGACCGGTTAAGCTCAGGTAGCAGATGATGCGTCATGTTTTTAAAAAACAGTACCGGTTTTTCATTGTTGCTAAGCATCATTTCGACAACTTTGTTGCCATCAATTTCCATCGTATTGATGATTTCATCGGCTCCGGGATGGTATTCTTTGGCTGTACTGTTTTTTAAGTAATAGCCATACAAAGGTTCGTCAAATACTTGGGTATCCTTTCGTTGTGCAAAAGAATACATCATTGCCGTGGAAATATTCCTCGGACCGGACCAGATTGAAATACGTTTTACCGAAGTTTCCATTTAGGAAGATTGAATTTCGTTTTCAATAAGCTCTTGATAGAGTGTGCTTAGTCGCTCAATCACCGGTTTTTGTTTTCCGTCACCAATTGGTTTCCCATCGATTTTTGTAACGGGTGTGAGTCCACCAAAGGTGCCGGTAACAAAAGCTTCACCAGCGCCATACACATCAAAAAGTGAAAAGTTTTTCTGCTTGCAAACAATCTTGTTTTGCTCGCAAAGTGCAATCACATTTCCCCGGGTGATGCCGTTCATACAGTAGTTCCCGGTTGAGGTCCATACCTCGCCGTCTTTTACCATAAAAAAATTGGTGGCATTGCAGGTGGACACAAAACCGTGAATATCGAGCATCAGGGCTTCATCGGCTCCGGCTTCCAGGGCTTGCATCAAGGCTTGCACTTCGTGTAGTTTGCTGTGGCAATTGAGTCGTGGGTCGAGATAATCAGGCGAACCTCTTCGAAAAGTGGAAGTAAACAAGTTGATTCCTTTTGTTTTGGTTTCAGGAGAAGCTGTTTTGTGTTCGGCGATGATGACCAGATTAGGGCCTGAAATGGTAAGCCGTGGGTCTTGTGATGGGGTTTTCTTAATCCCTCGTGTGAGCATCACTCGTACATGGATGTGGTCTTTCATGCCATTTGCATCCAGCGTGGTTTGAATGTTTTGCAACAACTCCTCCCGACTGAAAGGAATTGTAATCCCCACCACCTTAGCAGACTGCCAAAGTCGGTCGAGGTGTTTGTGTGCAAAAATCATTTTTCCACGATGCACTCTAAAAGCCTCCCAAACGCCATCGCCCACGAGATAACCACTGTCAAAAACAGAAATTTTTGCATCTTCGCGATGATGGAGTTGCCCGTTGATAAAGATTTTGATGTTTTTATTGCGGGGGTCTTCTAGTGAGTTATGGGTGCCGTGGTTCATGGTTGAAAATTAAAACTTAAATGTAACAAAAAACCCGAAAAGAGTTGCTTTTCGGGTTTATAAAAAATGATTTTAGAGAAGAAGTTTTGATTAACGGGATAACCGCTTTCGCGATTATTTAGAGTTCCAACGCTTTTTTCACATCGTTATTCATCAATAATTCTTCCGGACTTTCCAGCGCTTCTTTAACAGCCACAAGAAAACCAACCGATTCTTTGCCGTCGATGATGCGGTGGTCATAAGACAAGGCCACATACATCACGGGAGCGACAATAATGCCTCCATCTTTGACGATGGCGCGCTCCACGATGTTGTGCATTCCCAGAATGGCGCTTTGTGGTGGATTGATGATGGGCGTTGAAAGCATCGATCCAAACACACCTCCATTGGTAATGGTAAAGGTGCCTCCGGTCATTTCGTCAACGGTGATTTCACCTTCCCTTGCACGAATTGCCAAGCGTTTTACATCGTTTTCAATTCCTCTGAAAGAGAGATTTTCTGCATTTCTAATCACGGGAACCATCAATCCTTTAGGTCCTGAAACAGCAATGCTGATGTCTTTATAATCGTAGGTAATTTTATAGTCCCCGTCTATCATTGAGTTCACATCCGGATACATTTCCAGTGCTCTCACTACGGCGAGGGTAAAGAAAGACATAAAGCCCAGACCCACACCATGTTTGTTTTTAAAATCTTCTTTGTATTGCTCGCGTAAAGCGAAAATAGCTGTCATATCCACCTCATTAAACGTGGTGAGCATAGCAGTTTCATTTTTAGCACTTACCAGACGTTCAGCTACTTTGCGACGCAACATAGAAAGTTTTTTGCGCTCTTCACCTCGTTTTCCGGGGCCGGGAGTTCCCATAGCCGGTTTTGAAGCTTGTGAAGCATCTTCTTTAGTGATGCGTCCATCACGTCCTGTTCCTTTTACGTCTTTGGGAGAAACTCCTTTTTCATCAAGAATTTTCTTGGCAGAAGGTGAGGGTGTGCCGGAGGCATAGGAAGCTTCCTTTTTCTCTTCTGTGGTAGAGGTTTTTTGTTTTGGTGCTTCTTTGGTGTCTTTTTTAGAATCTTTTTCAGTTTCTTTCTCTTTTTCAGGAGTTTTTGTTTCTCCCCCGCCTTTAGGCGAGGAGTTAGAAGGGGCTTCTGCACTTGTGTCAATCAAGCAAACAACGGCTCCTACTTCTACCGCATCGCCTTCTTCCGCTTTGAGCGTGATGGTTCCGCTGGCTTCTGCGGGTAGTTCGAGGGTTGCTTTGTCGCTGTCAACTTCGGCAATGGCCTGATCTTTTTCAACATAATCGCCATCGGCAACAAGCCATTGGGCGATTTCTACTTCGGTGATGGATTCTCCCGGTGAGGGAACTTTCATTTCTAATATCATGGATGATTGTTTTATTTGTATCCTATTTTCTTTCTTGCTGGTTGTTCTTTGGTTGAAATTTCTTTCTGCAATAAAAAATTGATGGCTTCAGAAATATCTTTAAATTGTTTATTGTATTTACTTTCTAATTGACTTAACTTTTCGCTTAAATCCTTATAAGTTAGCGCATATTGCCTAATATAAACAAAGGCTCTCATTATTGATATATTGATTTCAATGGCTGTTTTACTGCGTAAAACACTTGATAACATTGCGACTCCTTGTTCAGTAAATACAAATGGCCTGGACGGACTATATTTTATGTTTTCAGGAAGGTTATCACAAATTGTGATAAGCTCATCCCATTCTTTTTTTGTCAATTCAAACATAAAATCATCAGGAAATCTGTCTAAATTTCTCCTTACAGCTTGTTTTAAAACCCGTGTTTCAACCTGATACAAAGTAGCTAAATCAAAATCAAACATTACATTTTGATTTCTGACCGTGTGAATTTTACTTTGTATTTTTTGTAATTGCATTACGATTCCAAAGTTAATGATTTATCAAACACGCTGTCAATAACACGTTGGTGACGGCGTTTTGAACGCACAGCACTTCCGGCGGCCGGTGCACTGTAGAACTTACGGCTGCAAATCCTGAAACTTTTAGCTTCTTTAAAATGCATCATTAAAAAGCTGTAAGCTCCCATGTTTCTAGGCTCTTCCTGAGCCCACACCACATCGTCTGCATTTTTATATTTTTTAATGAAAGCGCGCATCTTGTCAACAGGCAATGGAAATAACTGTTCCAGCCTCACCAAGGCGACATCATCTCTTTTGTTTTCTTCTTTAACCTCAAGTAAGTCATAATAGAATTTCCCGGTACAGAATACCAGCGATTTTACTTTTTTGACATCTGCAGAAGGGTCGTCAATCATTTCCTGAAAACTTCCATTAGCCATTTCTTCTTTGGTAGAAACTACTTTGGGATGGCGAAGCAAACTTTTGGGTGTAAACACAATCAAAGGTTTTCGGTACTTGGTTTTCATTTGCCTTCTTAGCAAATGGAAGAGGTTTGCCGGGGTGGTAACATCTGCTACAAACAGATTTTCTCTGGAGCACAATTGCAGATAGCGTTCCATGCGAGCCGAACTGTGTTCTGCACCTTGTCCTTCATAACCGTGAGGCAAAAGCATCACTAGACCGTTTTGAAGTTTCCATTTGTCTTCTGCGGCAGAAATGTATTGATCGAGCATTATTTGAGCTCCGTTACTAAAATCTCCAAACTGCGCCTCCCAAATGGCAAGTGTATCAGGGCTTGCCATTGCATATCCATAATCAAAGCCCACCACACCATATTCTGATAACAGTGAATTGTAGATATAAAAATCGCCTTGTTCTTCTTGAATTTGATTGTGCAAAATCACTTCTTCTTCACTGTCCTCCACTTTTATGACGGCGTGGCGGTGTGAGAATGTGCCTCGTTCAACGTCTTGTCCGCTTATGCGTACATCATAACCTTCAGTCAAAAGGGAGCCGTAAGCCAATAACTCGCCCATTGCCCAGTCGAGTTTGTTGTCTTTAAAGTACATGGCTTCCCGAGCTTCAATGAGTCGTTCTATTTTGCGTAAAAACTTTTTATCTTCGGGTAATTTGGTGATGACTTTGGCAATTTCTGTAAGCTTTTTTATATCAAAAGAAGTATCCACATCTTTTCGCATTTCATCCTGATTGGCAGTTGTAAAACCTTGCCACTCATCCTGCATAAAAGGAGTTACCGTTGTTTTTTCCTGCTTACGCGAAATCTCAAGCTTTTCTTCCAGTTGGTTTTTATAAGTTTCTTCCAGTTGTGAGACAAATTGATCATCAATGATGCCTTCACTTTGCAGTTTTTCAGCATAAAGATCACGCGGATTTTTATGTTTTGCAATGGCTTTGTAAAGTTTGGGTTGTGTAAAACGGGGTTCATCGCCCTCGTTGTGCCCATACTTTCTGTAACCCAGTAAATCGATAAATACATCACGTCCAAAAGCCATTCTGAATTCCAAAGCAAAAGTAGCTGCGTGAACCACGGCTTCCACATCGTCTGCATTTACGTGTAAAACGGGAGACAGCGTTACTTTGGCCACATCTGTACAATAGGTTGATGAGCGGCCGTCAAGGTAGTTTGTAGTGAATCCCACCTGGTTGTTGATTACAATATGGATGGTTCCGCCGGTTTTGTAGCCGTCGAGTTGTGCCATTTGCACGATTTCATAAACAATACCTTGACCGGCAATGGCGGCATCGCCGTGAACCACGATGGGCAGTACTTTTTGTAAATTTCCTTTAAAGTGACGGTCTTGCTTTGCACGAACAATACCTTGCACAACGGCACCCACAGTTTCCAGATGTGAGGGATTGGGTGCTATGTTGATGTTTATTTTTTTTCCGTTTTGGGTTTCCTGATTTGCAGTCCAGCCGAGGTGGTATTTCACATCGCCGTCAAAGAACTCTTGTTCATAGTCTTTACCGTCAAATTCACTAAAAATATCTTTGGCGCTTTTTCCGAAAACATTCACCAGGGTGTTAAGGCGTCCACGGTGTGCCATACCCATTACAAATTGTTCAACACCCATTGTGGATGCTTTTTCAATAATGGTATCTATGGCAGGAATAAAGCTTTCGCCACCTTCTAAAGAAAATCGCTTTTGACCTACATACTTGGTGTGTAAAAAGGATTCAAATGATACGGCTTCGTTGAGTTTTTCAAGGATGTGTTTTTTTTCAGCATCTGAAAAATTGGGGTGGTTGTCATTTTTGTGCAGCCAGTTTTGAATCCATTGAATTTCTTCTGGTTTTCTGATGTAAGTGTATTCAACACCGATAGATTGGCAGTAAATCTTGTTTAGATGCGAAATGATTTCGCGTAAGCTGGCTTTGCCAATACCTATAAGTTCGCCGGCATTGAAAACGGTATCCAAATCATTTTCGCTTAAAGCGAAATTTTCCAAATCTAAACTTGGTGTATATTGTCTGCGCTCCCGCACGGGATTTGTGAGTGTAAAAAGGTGTCCGCGTTTGCGATAGCCTTCAATAAGTTTAATGACCTGAAATTCTTTTTCGAGATTTTCAAGTTGCGGTTCGCAGAAAGCATCGGGATTTTCTACTGTAATTTTGTTTAATGAACTTCCATTTTGGCCAAAATCAAACCCTTGAAAAAAAGCGCGCCAGCTAGGTTCTACGGCATCGGGGTTTTCTGAATATTGGTCATAGAGGTCAGCAAAATATTGAGAGTGTGCTGCGTTTAAGAAGGAAAATTTATCCATAATATGGGTACGTACTTAACGTTTCAAATAAATTGTGACAAAAGTACAATAATTCCAAATCATACTAAAAAAATGTTTTTATATTTAGGAATCATTTAGTAAAGCTAAAATTATGGCACTTAAAGCGATGCTTTTATTAATTGCAGCATCTTTTTTTAATTTCAATTCATTTGCACAAATAGACCTCTCTTCTGCGCAATCTCCCAAGAAGGACTTTTGGGAGCAGGTTAGTTTTGGAGGTGGACTGGGGCTTAGTATTGGAAGTGGGTATTTTTCAGGGGGTATTTCACCCGGTGCTGTATATAATTTCAATCAGTATGTAAGTGCGGGCTTGGGATTGACCTACAATTATTTGAGTGACAAACGCAGCAATCCTGATTATAAATCAACTGCTTACGGTGGAAGTGTGATCACATTGTTTCATCCCATTAGAGAAATTCAGCTTTCTGCAGAACTTGAGGGCATACAGGTAGATCGCACATTTTTATTTACAGATGGCGAAGTGAAAGATGATTTTTTTCAGGAAGCCCTTTTTCTGGGAGCCGGTTTTAGAACCGGAAATCTGACAATGGGAGTGAAATATAATATCCTTCATGACAGCAATCGCAGTATTTACGGCTCAGCTTTCTTGCCTTTTGTAAGGGTTTATTTCTAAGTTGTTCTGTAAATCAATTGATTGGCAAACTGAGTGAGTTGTTTTTTTCCTGATTCACTTATTTTCATATCGTTGAGAAGATTGATGGCAACTTCTGTAAAGTGTTTTATTTTTAAATTGGTTTTTTCTTGTGCACCTGAACTACTAAAAATTTGCTTTACAGCTTCAATTTTATCTGCAGAATTGTTAGGCTGTATGCTGTATAGATGATTTAATTCTTCCCTGTCAGATGCAGAAGCCTCATTTTTAGCGGTGAGATATAAATAGGTTTTTTTATTTGACATGATATCACCACCCACTTGTTTTCCAAAACTTTTAGGGTCACCAAAAACATCCAGATAATCATCTTGTATTTGAAAAGCGATGCCCAGATTTCTTCCAAACTCATAAATAGCATTTTGACACTGCTCTGAAGCGCCGGCAATGATAGCCCCCATTTGCATAGAAGCACCCACGAGTACTGCTGTTTTAAAATTAATCATATGGAGATATTCTTCTGTAGAGACACTGTCCCTTTCTTCAAAATCTACATCATATTGCTGTCCTTCACAGACCTCAATAGCAGTTTTACTAAAAAGTTTTGCCAACTGCTGAAAAGTGTTTGCCTCATAACTTTCAAACAATTGATACGCCAAGATCAACATAGCGTCACCGGAAAGAATGCCCGTATTGATATCCCATTTTTCATGGACGGTTTCTTTTCCTCTTCGCAAGGGAGCATTATCCATAATATCATCATGGATTAAAGAAAAATTGTGAAACAACTCAACAGCGAGTGCTGCATTCAAAGCTTTTTGATGGGGAGTATTAAAAAGTTCACACGACATTAAAGTGAGAATGGGTCTCAAACGCTTACCTCCCAGAGCCAGTATGTATGAAATGGGTTCATAAAGATTGTGAGGCTCCTTGGTTTTGATGTTTTCAGAAAGGTAGTTAAGAAAAGTAGTTTTGTAATTCTCTAATGGGATCATGCACTTCATATTTTTTGCTAAAATACTTCTTTCTGATTAATTCTTGGAATCTTCAAAATTTTTCTATGTTAATAAAGTGTAAAACTTTGGAAACTATTTTTGTATCTAAAGTTTCCATCTTATATTTGCTGACTTTTATGAGAGAAAAAATTTTAGAAATAGCAAGCGAACTGTTTTTAAACCTGGGGTTTAAAAGCGTTACTATGGATGATATTGCCAATGAAATGGGTATCTCCAAAAAAACCATTTACCAACATTTTGATAATAAAACCAAACTGGTGGAAGCTACCACAGATTATGTGTTTCATTTTGTATGCACCGGGATTGACTGTATAAGGGCTGAAAACAAAAATCCCATAGCAGAGCTTTTTCAGATTAATACATTTATTAAACAGTTACTTAAAAATGAAAAAGCTTCTCCGCAACACCAACTGCAAAAGTATTATCCCCGCATATACAAAAAATTGAAGGAAAATCAATTTTCGATTATGCATGAGTGTGTTATTGAAAATTTAAAAACAGGAATGGAAATGGGGTTATACAGAGAAAGTATTAAACCGGAAATTATAGGCAGGTTTTATTTTTTAGCAGCCACAGGGATCAAAGATCAGGATTTATTTCCGCCGGATAGTTATAGCCCTAACGAAGTTGTAGATCTATTTTTGGAATATCACTTACGCGGAATTGTAACAAAAAAAGGAGAAAAAGAACTCATGAAATACATCAGTCAAATCAATTAAATAGACCCACTTAACTATGAAGAACTTCTTGATAATCAGTTTATTTTTGATAAGTGTCATTGGTTTTGCACAGGAGCAAAAATCCTATAATTTCTCGCTGGAAGAGGCTGTCAATTTTGCGATAGACAGCAATTACACCGCCATTAATGCAAAGCGGGAAGTATTGGCTGCACTCAAACAAAAATGGGAAACTACCGCTACAGGTTTGCCTCAAATCAATGCCGGTGTTGATTACAGAAATAATTTAAAACAGCCTGTGAGCTTAATACCTGCTGAGTTTACAGGTGGAGAGCCGGGTACTTTTGAACCTGTTATTTTTGGGGTGCCACAAACAATGACGGCTACTGCCACACTCAATCAATTGTTGTTTGATGGTTCCTATATTGTGGCACTTCAGGCATCAAAAACCTTTTTGGAATACTCAAAAAACCTCGAAGAAAAAACCACTTCCATGGTGAGGAAAGAGGTAATAAATGCTTATGGAACTGTATTGCTTTCGCAAGAAAACATAAAAATTCTGGAGAGCAATCAAGAAACCCTGGCAAAAAACTTAAATGAAACCTCAGAAATTTTTAAAAATGGTCTCGCTGAAGAAGAAGATGTTGAGCAACTGCAGATCACACTTTCAAATATTGAAACCCAGCTGAACAATTCAAAACGAGTTTTGGAACTTTCGCAACAGCTTTTTAATATCACTCTGGGAATCGATTTAGATGCAAATGTGACACTCACTGAAAGTTTAGACAACTTAATAATTCAAAACATCGATCTGCAACTGCTGGCTGAAGATCTTTCTCTGGAAAATAATATTGATTACAAAATTGCAAACAACTTCACAGAGCAGCGTCGTCTGGAACTAAAACTTGAAAAATTCAAAGCCCTGCCCACGCTTAGCGCATTTATAAACTATGGAACTCAGGCAAACAGCAATACATTTACCTTTCTGGATTCAGACCAACGCTGGTTTCAATCCTCTATAGCCGGGGTGAGTTTGCAGGTTCCCATTTTTAGTTCGTTGGGAAGAACTGCCAAAACCCAGCGTGCCGAAATCGCTTTTGACCAGGCAAAAACAGAATTTGACGAGACCGTTCAACGCATCAAACTCGAAGCACATTCCGCTAAAAACAGCTATCAATTTGCCATTGAAAAATATGAAAACTCAAAAAACAATTTAAACCTAGCCGAACGCATTGAGCGAAAAAATCAAATCAAATTTTTTGAAGGGCTTAGCAGCAGTTTTGATTTACGTCAAGCACAACTTCAACTTTATACGGCTCAACAAGAATACCTTCAGTCCATCCTCGATGTGATTGTCCAAAAAGCAGAATTGGAACGCATTTTAAATACCACCAACTAAAAATAGTACCCATGAAAAAGACCCTATATTTTTTATTTACCGCGGTAATTGTCGCTTCTTGCTCAAACTCAAACACAAACCAAAGTGTTCAGGAAGCAATTGACACGGGCGATTTGAACGTAATGATTCAAAAAAGAGAACAAATACTTACTTCTTATGACAGTATTGGTAAGTTGTTAACTCAACTTGAATTGGCTATCGCCGAAAAAGACACCACATCAAGATATCCACTGGTGACTGTTTTTGAAGTAAAAGACACTGTATTCTCAAGATTTGTTGCCATACAGGGAAGTGTAGAGACTTCAGAAAATATCCTTATCTATCCGGAATATCAGGGCGTGCTTTCTCAAGTTTATGTGAAGCAAGGACAACAAGTAAGCAAAGGGCAAACCCTAGCAAAAATTGATGACGGTGGGTTGTCGAGTCAGTTAGCCCAGTTGGAAACACAGTATGAATTAGCAAAGACAACTTATGAAAGACAACAGCGTTTGTGGGACCAGCAAATAGGGAGTGAAATACAACTGCTTCAGGCAAAAACCAATATGGAGTCGTCAGCAAGTGCGGTTAATCAATTGCGTTCTCAATTGGGAAAAACAACCATTCGCGCTCCATTTTCGGGAGTCATTGATGAGATTATTACAGAACAGGGAAGTGTTGTCAGTCCCGGCGGAATGGCATTGATGCGCTTGGTGAATTTGGGTGATATGCGTGTGAAAGCCGCAGTTCCTGAAAATTACCTGCAAAGTGTGGCAAAAGGAGATCCAGTGAAAATAAATTTTCCTGCCATTCAGGAAACGGTTGATGGTAAAATTTCGGTGGTGGGAAGTTTTATTAATCCCACAAACAGAACATTTCAGATTGAAGTTGAAATACCAAATACCCAACAAAAAATCAAACCCAATCTGATGGCAAATCTTCAGATTAACGATTATACAAATGAAACGGCACTGGCAATTCCCTCAAATTGTATTATTGAAAATGCCACTGGAGAAACTTTTGTTTATGTCCTTAAAGAAAGGGAAGGAAGCACTGCTCAAGTAGAACGCACACAAATTGAAACCGGAAAAAAGAACAACGGCTTTGTAGAAGTTTTAAACGGACTTTCAAATGAAGATGTCATTGTTCAGGGCGGAGCGTTGACTTTAAAAGATGGAGCAAGAATTACGATTCAATCAGCAAACTAAAGCGTTATGGCAGATAAAAAAATAAAATATTTTGGACTCTCAAACTGGTCGATAAACAACCGGATGACTGTGTTTGTGTTGATTGCCATCGTAACCTTTGGCGGGCTTTTGTCTTATTTAAATTTACCACGTGAATCCTTTCCTGAGGTGATTGAAAATAAGGTTTATGTGAGCTCACTTCTTCCCGGTAATTCAGCAGAAGATGTTGAGCGACGTGTCACCAAACCTCTTGAAGACGAAATTAATGACATTTCCGGGGTGTTAAAAATTACCTCAAATTCGCTACAGGATTACTCTATGATTACAGTGGAGTTTGAAGAATCTCTGACGATTGAAGAAGCCAAAACAAGGGTGAAAGATAAAGTGGATGCGGTAAAAGCACTTCAAGACTGGCCAACCCTTGACGGAGGTGTGAAAGTGGAACCCAATGTGTTTGACCTCAATATTTCCGAGATTATGCCCGTTGCCCAAATCAACCTAAAAGGTGATTTTACTCAGGAGCAACTCAAAAAATTTGCAGAAAACCTTCAGGACCGACTTGAAGAATTTCCGGAAGTAAAAGAAGCTACTTTACTGGGGGTTCAGGACAAAGAAGTTGAAGTAGCGGTTGACGTCTATAAAATGATGGCAGCAGAAGTGAGCTTTGGTCAAATAATATCAGCTATTCAGGATGAAAATAAAACCATTTCCGGCGGGAATATTATAGAAAATGGCTTACGCCGAAATATTAGAGTCATCGGCGAAATAAAAAGCCCAAATGATTTAGAAAACATCGTCGTCAAAGAAGACAAAGGAGCCGTTTATTTGAGGGATATTGCCACCATAAACTTCAGACCCAAAGATGCTACCACTTATGCCCGGGAATATGGACAGCCGGTGGTAATGTTGAGCATAAAAAAGAAAGCCGGGGAAAATATGATTACGGCGATGCAAAAAATCAAGGAACACATCCCTGAAGCTTTAGATACTTATTTGCCCTCAACTCTTGATATTACAATTACAAGCGACGAATCAACAAGAACTAAAGACCAGGTAGCAGAGCTGGAAAACAGTATCATTTTTGGGGTGATTCTCGTGATTAGTGTTTTGATGTTTTTTCTGGGCTTTAGAAATGCCTTGTTTGTGGGAATTGCCATTCCCTTATCGATACTGCTTTCGTTTTTAATCCTGCCCATTGCAGGAGACATCGTAGGTGTAAACCTCACCTTAAATACCATGGTTCTTTTTGCAACCGTAATGGGGCTTGGGATGCTCGTTGATAACGGGATAGTCGTGGTAGAAAACGTCTATCGATTGATGGATGAGGGAGTTCCCAGAATGGAGGCCGCAAAACAAGGTGTGGGCGAAATCGCCTGGCCCATTATTGCATCAACAGCAACCACGCTGGCAGCATTTTTACCGCTTGGTTTCTGGCCCGGAATCATGGGTAAGTTTATGATCTTTTTTCCGCTAACGCTTTCGGTGGTGTTGTTTTCTTCCTTGTTTGTGGCATTGGTCATCAATGCGACTTTGACTTCGGCGTTTATGAAAACGCATGAGGAAGAAATGACCCGGGCGACAATTATCAAAATAAGTGGAGCGCTTTTTATTTTTGGAATCTTGCTATTAATTTCAGGTTTGTTTGATACGCATATTATTTTTAAGATTTTGGGCTCCATTATTTTATTGGGCTCCATAGTGCTCATTTACAGAGGATGGAAAGACAGAACCAAAACAGCCTTATTAAAAAGAGGTATTGCAATTTTTGCAGTGGGTGTTTTGTTTGCCATTTTAGGTTTTGTGGGCGGTCCCAAAGCGCTTATTGGTTTTGGAAACCTTTTTATTTTTGTATCCATTTCGTTGTGGTTTTTCAAATATATGCTGATACCGGCTTCCAAACGTTTTCAGTTTAAAACCATCCCCAGAGTAGAGCGATTTTATCAACGGTTTTTAGATTTCGCCCTTAAGGGAAGCAATGCGTATAAATTCTTTTTCGGAACGGTTGGTTTGCTGATCGTGGCAATAGGGGTGTTTAGGGTTTTTACGCCGCCGGTGCTTTTCTTTCCTGAAAACCAACCCAATCAAGCCATTGTTTATATTGAATATCCCGAAGGAACCGATATTGAAAAGACCAATGAACTCACTGCTATAGTGGAGCAGCAGGTATTTGACGTTTTGGATCAATATAAATACACCACTGAGGATGGTGAAACCTATAATTATATGGCAGAGTCCATTATTTCTCAGGTGGGTGAAGGCTCAGGAAACCCAATGGTTGATGGGGCATCACAAAATGAAATGCCTCACAGGGGGAAAGTCATGGTTTTGTTCAGACAATACAAATACCGTTTTGACGAAAGTGGAAATAAAATAAGCAGTAGTGATGTGCTTACAGAAATCAGGAATGCTGTACAAGGCTATCCGGGCGCCAGTATTATTACAGATAAAGACCAGGCGGGACCACCGGCAGGTTATGCCATTAACCTGGAATTGAAAGGGGAGGATTATTATGAATTGATTGAGGAAGCCAGAAATGTGCAGTCTTACATTAACAATCTTGGAATACCGGGAATTGAAGAATTGAATCTCGATGTAAACCAAAGCAAGCCCGAAATGGAAGTCGTGGTTGACCGAATGAAAGCCGGCGAACTGGGTGTAAGTACTGCACAAGTGGGGCAAGCTCTGCGTTCTGCAATTTATGGATTTGATGCTTCCACATTTAAGGATGGAGATGATGATTTTGATATCATCGTGCGTTTAGACGGTGACAGCAGGTATGATGAAAGTGCGTTGTTTAATCAGAATATCACCTTTAGAGATAATCAAGGGAAATTGAAGCAAATTCCGCTTTCTACTTTGGTTACAACCAAAAACATAGCTACATTCAGTTCCATAAAACGGAAAGATTTAAAGCGAGTGATTACAGTCTATTCAAATGTTTTGGAAGGTTTCAATCCAACAGAGACCGTTCAAAAAATTGAAGCTGCCCTTGAAAATTATCCTATGCCCAGAAACATTAGTTATGCCTTTACCGGTGAACAAGAAGAAATGGCAAAAAACATGGAGTTTCTTTCCGGTGCTCTAGTGATTGCTTTGCTTCTTATTCTATTGATTATTGTGGGTCAATTCAATTCCATTTCAAAACCGATTATGATTTTTGTATCGATTGTTTTGAGTTTTATTGGGGTGTTTTTTGGACTGGTTATTTTCCAAATGGAGTTTGTGGTGTTGATGACGATGATGGGAATTATATCCCTGGCGGGAATTGTGGTTAACAATGCCATCGTTTTGATTGACTATACCCAGCTCCTCATCGATCGAAAAAAGGATGAACTGGATGTGCCTTATGATAAACTACTCACACGAGAGCAATACAGAGAAGCCATTATAGCAGCAGGAACAAACAGATTGCGCCCGGTATTGCTTACTGCAATCACAACGATACTTGGTTTGTTACCACTTGCCGTGGGCTTAAACCTTAACTTTTTTACATTATTTACCGAATTTGACCCCCAAATTTATGTGGGTGGTGACAACAATATCTTTTGGAAACCTATGTCCTGGACCATCATTTTCGGATTGACCTTTGCCACATTCCTGACTTTAGTGATTGTTCCAACGATGTTTTATTTGTTGAACCGGGCAAAAATCAGGTTCTATAATGATAAAAATGTAATTCAAGCTGAACAAATTGCTTAAGAAAATGTCCCCAACCTAAGTTGGGGATTTTTTTTATATTAAATTTGCACCTCAAAATAACAAAAGCATGTACAGATCACACACCTGTGGCGAATTAAGAGCAACACACATAGGCAACCAAGTTACGCTAGCCGGATGGGTTCAAAAAACCCGTGATAAAGGATTTATGGTTTGGGTAGATTTACGCGACCGCTATGGCATCACCCAACTCATTTTTGATGAAGAACGCACCCCAAAAGAAATGGTTGCTAAAGCCAGAGAATTGGGTCGTGAATTTGTCATTCAAATCACCGGAAATGTGATAGAACGTGAATCAAAAAACTATCAAATGCCTACCGGCGAAATTGAAATTTTGGTCACAAACCTCAACATATTAAATGCTTCCTTAACGCCTCCCTTTACCATTGAAGACAAAACAGACGGTGGTGATGATTTGCGAATGAAATACCGTTATTTGGACATACGCCGCAATCCTGTAAGAAACAATTTGATCTTTCGCCACAAGGTAAGTATGGAAGTAAGAAAATATCTTTCAGACAAAGGTTTTGTGGATGTTGAAACACCTTATTTAATCAAATCAACTCCTGAAGGTGCCCGTGATTTTGTGGTTCCTTCGAGAATGAATGAAGGTCAGTTTTACGCCTTGCCTCAATCGCCTCAAACCTTCAAGCAACTCTTGATGGTGGGCGGAATGGATAAGTATTTTCAAATCGTAAAATGCTTTAGAGATGAAGACCTAAGAGCCGACCGTCAACCGGAGTTTACTCAGATTGACTGCGAAATGGCATTTGTAGAACAGGAAGATATCCTAAATACTTTTGAAGGATTGACAAGACATCTTTTAAAAGAAATCAAAGGCGTTACTGTTGAAAAATTCCCGAGAATGACTTATGATGAGGCGATGCAAACCTATGGAAACGATAAACCTGATATACGATTTGGGATGGAGTTTGGAGAACTCAATGATGTTGCACAACACAAGGAATTCAACGTTTTTAACGACGCAGAATTGGTAGTAGGAATTGCAGTGCCTGGAGGCGCAAATTACACCCGAAAAGAAATTGATGCACTTATTGATTGGGTGAAACGTCCACAAGTGGGTGCTTTAGGCATGGTTTATGTAAAATGCAATGAAGACGGCAGCTTCAAATCTTCAGTAGATAAATTTTATGATGAAGAAGATTTTGTAAAGTGGGCAGAAAAAACCGGAGCAAAACCCGGTGCTTTGATTTGTGTGCTTTCAGGTGAAACGAATAAAGTGCGGGCACAACTCAGTGCACTGAGGATGGAACTTGCAAACCGTTTAGGTTTAAGAAAATCCAATGAATTTGCGCCTCTGTGGGTGGTAGATTTTCCCCTTTTGGATTGGGACGAAGAGACTCAAAGATATCACGCGATGCACCATCCCTTTACTTCGCCAAAACCCGGGCAAATGGAGTTGCTCAAAACCAATCCCGGTGATGTGAAAGCCAATGCTTATGATTTGGTTTTAAACGGAAACGAAATTGGCGGTGGCTCGATAAGAATTCACGACCGAAAAGTACAGGAACAAATGTTTGATTATTTAGGCTTTACACCTGAAGAAGCACAAGCACAGTTTGGTTTCTTAATGGAAGCCTTTCAATATGGAGCACCTCCACACGGCGGTATTGCTTTTGGACTAGACAGGCTCGTATCGATTTTGGGCGGGCAGGAAACTATCAGAGATTTTATTGCCTTTCCGAAGAATAATTCGGGTAGAGATGTGATGATCGATGCGCCAGCGACCATTGATGATGCCCAACTTAAGGAGTTACATTTAAAGTTGGATATATAGATTTAGCTTTGGTAAAGTAAATAATTTATAAAATTATATATTTTGTTTAGCACTAAAAAATTGGTTGGCTACAAGAGGAAACTATTTTAAGCACCCAGCACCCAGCATCCAGCATCCCGCCAAAAAAATTATTTAACGATAAAACAAACTAATTTACAATTATGAAAATAGCGATTCCTTTTTTCTTTTTTCTGTCGGTGGTTTTAGTTGTTTTGGGTTTTTATTTCAAAACGGAGGATCTTGCCAAAGGGAATCTTTTTATTGGATTGGGGGTTGTTTGCGGATTTTTAATCACCATGCCACTTTTTTTATACAATCGCTGGAAAGACAGGGACGTTAAAGACTATATGCTTACCAAAGACAGCTTCAAAAAAATGAGAGAATATGAAGCCAATAAAGACAGGGAGAAAGTGGACGACGAAGCAAAACAATCATTGAAAAATGACCAATAATAAAAACTATTTAGAGATTAATAGAGCTTCTTGGAACAACAGATTGGAAGCACATTTGAAATCTGATTTTTATGATCTCAAAAATTTTATTAAGGGTAAAACTACTTTAAACTCTATTGAGTTAGAATTACTCGGAGATATAAAAGGGAAGTCAATTTTGCATTTGCAATGTCATTTTGGTCAAGATACCATTTCGCTGAGTAGACTTGGCGCAGAAGTTACAGGAGTTGATTTGTCTGATAAAGCAATTGAAACTGCCTGTCAACTAGCAAAAAGCACCCAATCTACCACAAAATTTATATGTTGTGATCTTTACGATCTTTATAACCACTTAGATAAACAATTTGACATTGTTTTTACAAGCTATGGAGTTATAGGCTGGTTGCCAGATTTAAATAAATGGGCAAAAGTAATTTCCCACTTTTTAAAACCAAACGGGCAATTGGTTTTTGTAGAGTTTCATCCCTTTGTTTGGATGTTTGATGACAATTTTGAAAAAATTGACTACAGCTATTTTAATAAAGGAGCTATTGAAGATACTGAAAGTGGAACCTATGCAGATAAAACTGCCGATATATCCCAAAAAAATGTTACTTGGAACCACAGTATAAGTGATGTTTTGAATAGTCTCATTTGCAATTCAATGGAAATAAATTCTATTAATGAATTTGATTATTCACCACATAACTGTTTTAATAAAATGGTCGAAATCGAACCTAATAAATACAGAATATCTCATTTGGAAAATAAAATTCCGATGATATATTCTTTAAAGGCAACAAAAAAATGAAATAGCTACAATCTGTTAATTCTAATTATCACGCATTTTACCCACTATACCATCAACTTTTCTTTTTAGTTTGTTAAGACAAGACACAAACGATTTTCCAACATTATCAGAGTGATCTGTAACAATAATCGGTTGCCTGTTTAATAAGCGTGCTTCCATAAGGCACTTTTTATCGCTCAAACCTGATTTGTCACTGTTTTCATCACTCAAGTGAACTTCAACACGGGTGATGAGATTGTCAAAACGGTCCAATTTTTTTTCAACTTTAGATTTTAAGTCATCTTTAGTCTCTTTAGTAATTTCAATGTTTTTGTCTGAATTGATTTGGATTTGCATTTGAATATGATTTTTATTTATGGTTTGGCACTAAAATAAGACTCCTATTTTTTAAAGAGCTATCATTTAATACAAAATTATGATTATTCTCCAATTGATTAATCCAACAAGGGGGCATTTTGAAAGGATTGTTTTAATGTATTCTTTTAAACTACTTTGAAAAGGAATCAAAAAGCTTTGTGTTTTTAGTTGATGAAGTGGTTTTAGTTAATCTAATTTTGGTTTCAATTAGCTTATTTATTGAAGAAAAATGAAAAAATTTTTGGTTTTTTTTAACAATTCAGCTATTATTCTGTTATATTTACACTTTATTAATTTATTATTTTATTACAATGGAAGGAACAGTAAAATTTTTTAATGAGTCAAAAGGTTATGGTTTTATAACTAACGACGAAACAGGTAAAGACATTTTTGTACACGCCTCAGGACTTAATGGTGAAGCATTAAACGAGGGTGACAAAGTAGAGTACGTTGAAGAAGAAGGTAGAAAAGGAGTGGTTGCAGCTCAGGTGAGAGTGATCCACGACTAAAGAGATATACTTTGAGAGATTTTTCAAACCCACTTTTTAAAGTGGGTTTTTTTATTTGAGGTAAATTTGTGTTATGAAATACATTCCATTTTCATTTTTTAAAACACTTATTCCCGTATGTGTATTGTTTGCTTCGATGGCTTGCCGGTGAGAAGGGCTCTGAAGCCACGCTTGAATTAATTGAGGAGCATTATCTATGCCCATGGCGACATTTTCCCTCACTCCTGAAAACCCAAGGGAATAAAAATAACTCTGTCGTTCCGGAAAATTTTCGTGGTGAAGAGAATTACTTTCAATAAGATGTTTTGTGTGTTCAAATGCAATTTGATTGGCTTCAGGACTCAATGTTACTTCGCTCTGGTTTATGGATGCCAGATATTCATTTATGGTTTGTAATAAGTTGCTTTCAAATGCTAAATCTTTTTGAAACACAACCTGAGCTTGAGAAACATTGTAAGTTGTAGGCTCGTTTTCAGAGCTATCCTCAACTGTGCAGGATTGCAATATAAAAGCGCTAAATAATAGAATAGAAAATCTTCTAAAAAGTTTTTGGGGATGAAGCATAATTATTTTGTTACCGGAATACAATAACAAAACACCTAAGGTTTCATTTACCCTACCCTAAAGTTTTAAAACAAAAAAATCAAGTTCAGAATAATAACAATGGCTGCAACAATAAAAATTGCAACTAATTGAGATTTACTAATAATTAATTTCGTTGAAGTTATTTTATCTCTTGACAACATTGTGACCTAATTTTAATAGTATAATAAAAATGTAATTAGGTTAAGTAGTATTACTAGAATCGAGGCAGATTTTACTAATAACGGTAATGATAATTTCATAAAAATAAATTTAGATGTTAACAATACATCGTCTAAATATCACTTTTTATGGGGAGGTAAAGAAGCAACTGACTTATTTTCCTACAAATATAGTATATTTTATGATATAAGACATACGTAGAATTACGTATTTTAGAAATTTATTTTGTCTTGATTTTCTTTTGCCCAAATGAGTAGAGAATTTGTTTTGGGTTCCAAGTTTAATTTTTGAATGATGTTGCTGCGATGTTTTTCAACCGTTCGAGGAGATATAAACAACACATCTGCAATCTCTTTATTGGTTTTGTCTTTTGCAATGAATTTCAGTATTTTTCTTTCTGAGGGAGTAAGCGATTCCAAATCATTATTTTTTGTTGTATTGAGTTGAAGCAGTTCCTTAATTTTGTTGCTGAAATAAGGCTTGTTTTGTAAAACAGAAGCGATACAGTTTTCAATTTCCTCTATGGCAAAATCCTTTAATAAATATCCATAAATATGCAATTCTTTTGCTTCAAAATACAGTGATGCTTCTTTGTGAAAAGTCATTAGTATTATTTTGGTTTTAATACTTTTTTCATTGCATTTTTTTGCAATTTCTATCCCTGATAAGTTAGGCATTTGGATGTCAAGTATCGCAATGTCAGGGTTTAATTTTTCAATCAATTCTAATGCTTGTTTCCCATCTGAAGCACTACCAATTATGTTGTACTTCTTTTCAATTAAAAAGTCATTCAGACCTTTTAACAAAAGTGGATGATCATCTGCAGTTATTATGGAGTTTAAACTCATTTTTTGGGTATGATAAATGTAAGTGTAGTTCCTTTGCCGGTTGTTTCTGAGTCAATTTTCATAACACCTTGAAGAAGTCGTGTTCTTTCTTTCAGCGTTTTTAAGCCGAGGCTATTAAAGTCATTTTTTCGTTCAGAAAAATCAAATCCAACACCGTTATCACGAATGCACATTTGAACATTCTTTTCATTGTTAGTAATTTCAATCTTTACAGCAGATGCTTTTGAATGTTTCAAAACATTATTCAAACTTTCCTGAACAATGCGATATATATTCACTTCTTTTTCTATACTGAAAATACCATCAATGTTTTCGATTTCTGTAGTAATGAATAGCTCTGTGGTTTCGTCAATTTGATAGAAAATGTTTTCAATGGCTTTGGTGATTCCAAGTTCCTCCAGTTGAAAGGGATGGAGAGCCCTTGAAATGGAACGAACTTCCTCAATGGCATTTTCTACCAGATTTTTTGTTGAATCATCTTTATTCAAAACCACTTTATTTTTAATGAGAAGCAAACTTTGACCAATACCATCGTGCAAATCTTTTGAAACTCTTTTTCTTTCTTCTTCTTGAGCCAAAAGTAAATCCTGAGTATATTTTTCCTGAAGTTCTTTTTTAACCTTCAGGCTTTTCTGATTTTTATAAAGAAATATGAGGAGAAAACCAAAGGTTAAGGCAACGCCTCCATATAAAAATTGTTTTTTGATAGAGCTGTTTTTTTCCTCCAAAATTGCAATACTGCTTTTTTTCTCGGTGATTTCTTTTTCTTTCCTTTCAGTTTCATAGAGAGTTTGGTAATAAATCAGGGCATTTGTATTGCTTTGATTGTAAAGAGAGTCTTTTAGATTGGAGTGCTTTTCTAAATGATAAAAAGCTCGTTCATTATCATTCAAATTTGAGTAAATTTCAGAGAGTGACTTATGGGTATTTATATTTTCTTCATCCAGACCAATACTTTCAATAAGCGCAAGTCTCTTAATTCCATTTTCTTTAGCTTCTGCCCATTGTTTCTTCTCCTTTTGATACTGAATCAATGCTCCTAAATAAATTGAGTTGGCATATTTGTCATTTGGAATCTCACTCAGGTAATCCTGTGCTTTTTCCAAAAAATTTAAAGCTTCTTTGGGGTTTTTAGTTAAACTGAAATGATCTGATAGTGAACTGTAAACAGCAGCATATACAAAAGGAGGGTTCATAGCTGAATCTGCATATTTTAAAGCTTCTTGAAGATACTCATAGCGCAAATCATATTTTTGAAGTTTTTTGTAATCGATGGATTGGTTGTAGTATTGAGTACTCAAATATTGAAATAATTTTAAATCCAAAAGACTTTTAATTAATGAAGTTCTTTGTTCAAGAGACTTTTCTAAAAACCCGTTTTTACTGTACATGACTATTTCACCACTGCGAGCGTGAAGCATATACTCATAGTCTTTTTCTTTTTCAAAAAGATCATAAGCAGCTTTGTAATCCTCACTGGCAGCTACAAATTGACCCAAAGCAGAATAAGCCTGCCCTCTGAACAAATAAGCATCAGCTTTGTAGATGGCATCTTTTTCTTCATAGATTTCAATGGCAAGGCTGTAATCATCAATCGCCTTTTGTGTGTTAATATTGAAATAAGCACCACCACGTTTTAAATAAATTCCTCCTCTTAAAAAACTATCGGTTAGCTTATCTTCATGTTTAATAACCCGATTTAACAAATCAATTGATTTTTCTGGGTCGCTTAAATAATTGATTAACGGAAAAGAAACATTCATTGCTTTTTTTGTCATATCATCATAGCGACCCTCTTCCTCTGCAAGGTTGATATAAGTAATTGAATACTCTAGAAATTCTTCAAAATTGCTCCCTTTCCATTGAATGGTGAGTAAGGAATCGATAGCGGCGAGTTTTAAGGTTACATCAGAAGTAGTGTCAATCACTTTTTTGTAATATTCCATCTCCACCTGAGCGTTGGAAGTAAAAAGTGATAAACATAAAAAGAATATAAAAACAAGGAGTTTTTTTTTCACTTGGGGCAAAATTTTATTTAAAGATACAAAAAACAAGGACTGATGTGAACTATTTTTTTAAATAGACACAATTTCTTCCATAATCAATCACTGCCCTTGCTTGTTTTAAAACATCTGCACCAATGATTCCATTGACTGCATCTGCTTCAGCAATTTGGAGTGCCTCATTTACATGGGTTAAATCAAACACCACAAAATCAACTTTTTTCTGATTCCATTCACCGATTTCAAGTGAATATCCTTCAGCAATCTGTGTCACCATATTAGTGGCGCCTGCACCGGCCGCTTTCACTTCACTTTCCAACACATCAAGGCCAAAATGTGCAATGCTATCCATACCAATACAACTATTTGAGGCACCTGTGTCAAGAATAAATGTGCCTAAAATGCCATTTACTTTTGCCTTGATTTCAAAATGATTTGAGTTTATTTTCTTTAAAGCAATGCGTTTAAAGTTTTTGGATTCTAAGAATTGTCTTAAGCTATTCACGTATTTTTTATTTTTTTTAATGCCTCTTTGGGGCTTTTGCAAAGATAACTCATCAAAATCAATTAGTTTTGCATTTATGATTTTAACTGATACCCACACACATCTTTATAGTTCTCAATTTGATGACGACCGTGATGCTATGATGCAACGCGCTTTTGACCAAGAAATCAAACGTTTTTTTATTCCTGCGATTGATTCCGGTTATGCAGCGGCTATGTATGAATTGGAAAAAAAGTATCCTGAAAATATATTTTTAATGATGGGTTTGCACCCCACATCGGTCAAGGAAAATTATGAGGAGGAGTTGACTTTTGTAGAAGAACAATTTAAAAAGCGTGATTTTTATGCCGTGGGCGAAATTGGGATTGACCTCTATTGGGACAAATCGACATTATCCATTCAGCAGGACGCTTTTAGAAGACAGATTCAACTGGCAAAGAAAAAAAAACTCCCCATCGTGATTCATTGCAGGGACGCTTTTGATGAAATATTTGAAGTATTAGAAACCGAAAAATCTGATGACTTATTCGGCATTTTTCACTGCTTTACGGGAACTCAGGAACAGGCAAACCAAGCTATTTCTTACAATATGAAACTGGGCATCGGGGGAGTGGTCACTTTTAAAAACGGAAAGATTGATCAATTTCTCAATCAAATACCAATTGAGCAGCTTGTTTTAGAAACAGACGCTCCCTATCTGGCGCCGGCACCTTTTCGCGGCAAGCGTAATGAAAGTAGTTATGTAAAACTAGTTGCAGAAAAGGTAGCAACCTTGTATGGAATCACATTTGAAGAGGTCGCAGCCATCACGACACAAAATTCAAAAGATGTTTTTGGTGTTTAGTTTTGAGTTTGTGAGTCTTTGAGTTAAATGATTACTTAAATTAAAGATATTTCAAATTTTTCATTTCAAATCTCAAAATCTCAAATTTTGAATTGCTACATTTGAAACCCAAAAAACTTTGAAAGTCTCCCTCTTTTGGATAGCTTGTCCCGATCTTTTATCGGGAGGGATTTAGGGGGGAGGGTAACTTGAAACCCACCTCCGCTTAAGCTCCGGTGGGCGAAGCCAAAAACCAGAAAAATTGAACAAAAAACCCAACATACTACTCATTTACACCGGTGGCACCATCGGTATGATCAAGGATTTTGAATCCGGAGCCTTGAAGAGTTTTAATTTTGATGAATTGTTAGCTCATATACCTGAGTTGAAATTATTGGACTGCACCATTTCAACAAAAAGTTTTGATAAGCCCATTGACAGTTCAAATATGCATCCCAAATACTGGGTTCAGTTGGCTGAAATTATAAGAGACAATTACAAAGAGCACGATGGTTTTGTCGTGCTGCACGGTAGTGATACCATGTCATACACCGCCTCTGCAATGAGTTTTATGCTTGAAAATCTTGATAAACCGGTTATTTTCACAGGTTCACAATTGCCCATTGGTGATTTGCGCACAGATGCAAAGGAAAATTTAATTACGAGCATTCAGATAGCTAGCTTATGCGAAAACAACAAACCAACAATCACAGAGGTGGGCCTTTATTTTGAATACAAACTGTATCGGGCAAACCGAACCACAAAAATCAATGCAGAACATTTTGAAGCCTTTGCCTCTTTAAATTATACACATTTAATTGAAAGCGGGGTTCATCTTTCTGTTAACGAAAGCAAGCTTTGGAAGAACACCAAAAAGAAACCTTTTAAAGTACATACCCAACTTGATACAAATGTTATTCTCATCAAGCTTTTTCCCGGAATATCTAAGGAGATTTTAACTCAAATTCTAGCAATTTCGACTTTAAAAGGTGTCGTTTTGGAAACCTATGGTGCCGGTAATGCAACTGATGAAGATTGGTTTGTTGAATTAATTCAACAAGTAATCAAAAAAGGAACTCCCGTCATCAATGTAACACAATGTTCCGGTGGAAGTGTCACGATGGGGCAATATGAAACCAGTGTAAAGCTAAAAAAAATAGGAGTCATTTCAGGAAAAGACATCACGACAGAAGCCGCTGTAACAAAATTAATGTATCTGCTTGGACAAAATATTTCAGCTAAAGTCTTCAAAACCATATTTGAAACTTCATTAAGAGGAGAAATGATGTAAATTTAACCAAAGAAAATTTCACTAAGTAAGATTTTTTTTGTTATTTGGCACGCTGTAATACATCAACCATTCTGGTGGCGTGTGAAAATTTAGAGAGGTGGCCGAGTGGTCGAAGGCGCACGCCTGGAAAGTGTGTATACGCCAAAAGCGTATCGAGGGTTCGAATCCCTTCCTCTCTGCAAAATATTTAATTGTATTTTAAATAATAATTTTTATATCTTTAAACCCTTAACTAATAACAAACTTTAAGACGATAGCAATGAAAAGATTATTTTCTATTTTAACAGTTGCAGCAGTAATGCTTACTGTATCAGTAAATGCAAATGATTACAATGAACCTCAGGTTTTTCCTGAAGACATTCAAACAATCACAACAACAGTCAGTGCAGCATCCCTTCAAGAGGATATGCCCGAAGCTGAGGAATCCCTTGGATTTCATCAAGAATTAAAGAAGCGTTTTATTGAAGGTGGTCCCGGCTTTATGGGGATTGTACTTTTATGTTTGATTTTAGGTTTGGCAATTGCTATCGAAAGAATCATATACTTAAACCTTTCTACAACAAACACCAAGAAACTAGCTCAAGAAGTAGAAGATGCTTTACAAAGCGGTGGTGTTGAAGCGGCTAAGGAAGTTTGTAGAAATACAAAAGGACCTGTTGCTTCCATTTATTACCAAGGTCTTGACAGAGCACATGAAAGCGTTGATGCCGCAGAAAAAGCGGTTGTGTCTTATGGAGGTGTCCAAATGGGACAACTTGAGAAAAACGTTTCCTGGATCTCCTTATTTATCGCATTGGCTCCAATGCTTGGTTTCATGGGTACTGTAATCGGTATGATTATTGCCTTTGACAAAATTGAAGCAGCCGGCGATATGCAACCTTCCCTTGTTGCAGGTGGTATTAAAGTAGCACTTTTAACAACTGTATTTGGTCTTATTGTAGCGATCATTCTTCAGGTTTTTTACAACTACATCGTTGCAAAAATTGACAGAATTGTAAACGATATGGAAGATGCATCCATCACTTTGATTGATATTTTGGTGGCTCACAAAAACAAATAATCATTAATACCATAATTCTATACTATGGCTTTACATAAAATTATACGAATTGTAGTTTTGATATTAGCACTCATTGGGATTGCTCTTTTAGCTACAATTTTAACAGGAAATCAAGATATGATTTCATCATACATGACCATTGCATATGTAGTGCTGGGAATTGCAATCCTTTTTACGTTGCTATTCTCATTTGCTCAACTATTTACCAATAAAGACACATTAAAGAAAACACTTATTTCAATTGGACTTTTTGCTCTTGTAATCGTGATTTCCTTTGTTCTTTCAGAAGGAGTAGAAGTGTACAAAGACGGAGTTCTCGTGGTTTCTGAAAGCGGCTCAAAATGGGTGGGTACAGGATTGAGAACCTTTTACATCTTAACATTAATTGCAATTGGACTCATGATTTATTCTGGAGTTAAAAAATTAATTAAAAATTAATTATGGCTAAAAGATCAGCACCGGAAGTTAACGCGGGCTCAATGGCAGATATCGCCTTCTTGCTGCTCATCTTCTTTTTGGTTACCACAACCATTGAGACAGATAGTGGTATCAGCAGACGACTTCCTCCTATTGAGGTTGACCCCGATATTCCACCTATCAAGAAAAAAAATATTTTTATTGTTTTAGTAAATAAAGATGATCAATTACTTGTGAATGATGAACCTGCCGAGCTGGAAAACCTAAGAGAAAGAGCAATGAGGTTTCTTGACAATGGTGGTGGCGTTGGTGAAGAAGCGTGTAATTACTGCCAGGGAACAAATGATCCCACATCATCAGACAATCCGGATAAAGCAGTAATCTCCTTACAAAACGACAGACTTACTTCATACAAAATGTATATTGCCGTTCAAAATGAATTGGTAGCAGCATACAATGATTTGAGAGATAGAGAAGCGCAGCGACTTTATGGTCAACCTTACAGAGTAATGGAAAAGAATTTTGCAGATGCAACTTGGGGAGGAGACAAAGAAAGGCTCAAGGAACAGCTTGATGTGCTCAAAGCGATGTATCCTCAAAAACTATCTGAGGCAGAACCTAAAAAAAGACAATAAAAATTCAATAAAAGACTATGTCTAAGTTTAAGAAAAAAACAGGTGGCGGAACACCGGGAATTTCAACAGCATCCTTACCCGATATTGTATTTATGCTCTTGTTTTTCTTTATGGTTGTAACCGTATTAAGACAAACCACTCCATTAATTGAAAACGTATTGCCCACAGCAGACGAAGTTGAAAAGCTTGACAAAAAGGATTTGGTTATGTATATCTATGCCGGAAAGCCTTTACCCAGATATCAAGATCAATTTGGAACTGAAGCGAGAATACAACTCAATGATAAGTTTGCAGAGGTGAGTGATGTTCAAGCATTTATTGAAGCAGAACGCGCCAGCAAACGTGAAGAATTAGTGCCCTTTTTAACAACTGCATTAAAAGTGGACGGAGAAACAAATATGGGATTAATTTCTGATATTAAACAAGAACTAAGAGAAGCAAATGCCCTCAAGATTAATTATACAACAAGAGAGGGTACTGCTGCGGCTAACCTTCAATAGAAAGTATTTGTCATAAATTAGAAAAACGCCTTGATTGAATTTCATTCAAGGCGTTTTTTTTCGGTCTAAAATAAAGTATCTTAGCCAGACGTTATGATTTTTTCAAATGTTACTTTACAAACCAAAGAAATTTTGGTGTAAACTTTCAAAAATATTTTTTAAGAAATGAAATTCAGTTTATTCCTTTTATCTGCTTTGCTCATTTCACCACTATGCGCTGTTGCACAAGCTACAATGCTCGAAAAGGGTCAAACGGTAGATTCATTGTATAGGGAAGATCAAATTTACCTGGGTATTACCGTCAATTTTTTAAATGAAAGACCCAAAGGAGTTGTTACAGAAAGCTTTGTGGGAGGAATCAATTTCGGATTTTTAAGAGATATGCCATTAAACGAAAGAAGAAATGTAGCCATTGCTGCAGGTTTGGGTTATGCATATAATAATTATGGACATAGTCTCTTTGTGGGAAAAGACGCTTCCGGCGAGTCCATATTTACAGTTTTGGATAGTGACCTTATTGATTATGATAAAAACCGGTTTGAAACTCATGAAATAGAACTACCCGTTGAACTAAGATGGCGCACCTCAACTCCCGAAGAATACAAATTTTGGCGTATATATGGAGGCGTAAAACTGGGCTATGCCTTTCATTTTAAATCGGTCTTTAAACAAGATGGTGATAAATTTAGAGAAACTAAAATTGACGAATTTGAAAGATTGAGATATACCGCTTTTCTAAATTTTGGTTACAATACCTTCAACCTTCAGATTCAATATACAATCAACTCTTTTTTCAATGATGAGGCACAAATAGATGGAGTGCCCATAAATATGACCGCCATTAAACTCGGTCTTATGTTTTATATTTTATAACCAGTAGTTTACCAAAATTATTTGTGGAATAAAACCTATCAGGAAGCCAAAAATCAACTCAACCGGGGTATGAGATTTTGTATGCAGTCTTGAACTTGCCACCCAGCCATTCAGCAGGAAAAGAATACTTATTAATACCAAAGTATTGATTTTAAAATGAATACTCAAAGCAATCAAAAACATGGTCACTCCTGCTATACCAATCATGTGTAAACTCACTTTAAATTGAATCAAAACGAGCACAAAGGCAGAAATAGCTGAAATGAGTGTGGCCACAAAAAAATAATACAACTCAGGGTAGTGGTAGGGCTCAAACACCATTTTTATCACAATTACAAAAAGAAAACACTGCAGCATCAACGGAAGCCTGCGTTCTCTTAACTCTTTTAGATGAATTGAGTTTATGACCCCTATAGTTTTCAGAAGAAAAAAAAGCAAAACCGGAATTAAAAAAGTAAGAATGAACACCACCAGTAATTTAGAGTACATCATTTCAGGAATGACATAACGAGGAGTAACCCTATAATAAAGTGCGACACCCAAAAGAGGCATCAACAATGGATGAAATAACCAGGCTCCTATTTTAAGGAAGCCATTCATTAGATTTCTTTACGCATTCTGGCAACGGGTATATCAAGTTGCTCTCTGTATTTTGCAACGGTGCGGCGTGCAATGGGGTAGCCTTTTTCTTTTAAAATCTTTGCAAGCTTGTCGTCTGTTAGCGGCTTTCTTTTGTCTTCTTCGCCAATGGTTATTTCAAGTATCTTTTTAATTTCACGTGTAGAAACATCCTCACCCTGATCATTTTTCATCGATTCTGAGAAAAACTCTTTGATGAGCTTTGTGCCATAAGGAGTGTCAACATATTTGCTGTTTGCAACACGAGAAACGGTAGAAATATCCATATTGATTTCGTCAGCAATGTCTTTTAGAATCATAGGGCGCAATTTGCGCTCGTCACCACTTAAAAAATATTCTTTTTGGTAATGCATAATTGCATTCATCGTCACAAAAAGTGTTTGTTGGCGCTGCTTTATAGCGTCAATAAACCATTTTGCAGCATCGAGTTTTTGTTTGATAAACTGAACGGCATCTTTTTGAGATTTTGACTTTTCAGAGGCTTCTTTATAGCCTTTGAGCATATTGGTATATTCTCTTGAAACGTGGAGTTCGGGAGCGTTTCTTCCGTTGAGGGTGAGGTCGAGTTCGCCGTCCACGATGCGAATGGCAAAATCAGGAATGATGTGTTCCACCATTCTGTTATTTCCTGAATAAGTCCCACCGGGTTTTGGGTTGAGTCGTTCAATTTCGCTGATAGCCCCTCTTAGTTCATCTTCAGTAATTTCAAATTTTTGAATTAATTTATCGTAATGCTTTTTACTAAAAGCATCAAAAGCTTCGTCGAGGATGCGTATTGCCAAATTTACAGTTGCTGTTGGTGTTTTTCGCTCCAGCTGAAGCAATAAACACTCCTGTAAATCACGAGCACCCACTCCCGCCGGGTCCAAATCCTGAACAATTTCAAGTACTTTTTCAATGGCTTTTTCAGTCGTAAACACGTTTTGGGTAAAAGCCAAATCATCCATAATATCCTGAATGGGTCTTCTTATATAGCCGCTTTCGTCAATGCTGCCTACAAGAAATTCAGCAATGTCTTCTTCCTCTTCTGAAAGTTGAACTGTGTTGAGTTGTGTTTGAAGATACTCAGTAAAGGAAACGCCAGAGGCATAGGGCAGCTGCTTTTCTTCATCATCAGCACTGTAATTATTTGCCTGAAGCTTATAATCCGGCACGTCATCATCACTTAAGTATTCATCAATATTGATGTCATCAGCTTCTATGTGTTCACTATCGCTTTCATATTCCTCATTATTGAAGTCATCATCAAACTTTTCCTCTTCTTCCTTGCCGCCCTCTAAAGCAGGATTCTCTTCCATCTCCTGAGAAACACGTTGCTCAAATTGCTGTGTGGGCAATTGTATCAACTTCATCAACTGGATTTGTTGAGGTGATAACTTTTGAGATAATTTAAACTGTAAGTGTTGCTTCAGCATTTTTAATTCTTTTGCAATCCTTAAATTACATTAGTTTGTGTATTTAAACAAGTGTTTTTGATTTATTTCGTTTCTCCAACCCATCTTTTTTGCATACCATAAAAACTAATGGCTCCGATAACATACAATACACCATCAATGGGGTCTGAAGTGTATCGTTCATTTACATTTGGTAAATACCATTCAAAATAAAGAATGTAATAAAGTGTAATACTTGCTATGGCAAAGATAGGGATAGTTAGTCTATTGTTTTTCTTAATGAACTGTAAAACTATCAAACAAGTCGTCAAAACCAATGGCATACACAAAAGGTTGTTGTAGTAATTATTGATTAACGCAGGTAATTGAATACCAAAGTGTTGCATCAAATAGACAGCAAATGCCGATGAGAATATAAAAAGGACTATGGGTTTTTTAAACAAAATCATGCGGCAACGGCTGCAAACAACCAGGCAATGAAGGCGCCAATGGCCATCACAATAAACCAAATACCATACAACAGTTGAAAAAACAGGCGAATAAAAATGTTTTTGTGATTGCGGTTGCGTTGTATAAAAAGTTCAAATTTGCTTTGTTCCCGGTTTCTATCTTCCTCTTCCCGATCTTCAACTCTTTTTTTATCACTTAGCTCCCGCTTTAGTTTTGGATTGATGAGTTCGCCACAATTTTCACAGTAGTCACGATTGGTATTAAAGTGCCCGCAATTACTGCATTTTATTGTGCTTTGGAAGGTCAAAAAGTTTTATTTAAAGTCTATCACTTAGTGGTACTTCACTTTGCCACAAAGGCACCAAGGCACTAAGTTTCACAAAGTAATTGTTTTTTATTTTCTTTAAAACTCGGCGTTCAATGGAGTTCTTGGATAAGGAATCACGTCTCTCACGTTGGTCATTCCGGTTACAAAAAGTACCAGACGTTCAAAACCAAGTCCAAATCCGCTATGAATGCAGGTGCCAAACTTTCTTGTTTCCAGATACCACCATAATTCCTCTTCATCAATGCCCATATCGGCGATTTTTTGTTTCAGCACATCATAGCGCTCCTCACGTTGTGAACCACCCACAATTTCACCAATGCCGGGAAAAAGGATGTCCATCGCTCTTACGGTTTTTTTGTCGTCGTTCAAACGCATATAAAAAGCCTTAATTTTTGCGGGATAATCAAACAAAATCACCGGGCATTTAAAGTGTTTTTCAACCAGAAAACGCTCGTGCTCGCTTTGTAAATCTGCGCCCCATTCTTCAATGAGGTACTTGAACTGTTTTTTCTTATTGGGTTTTGATGCTTTTAAAATATCGATGGCTTCGGTATAGCTCACACGTTTAAAGTTGTTTTCAAGAACAAACTGAAGCTTTTCAAGCAAAGGCATCGGGCTACGTTCAGCTTCTGGCTTTGTTTTGTCTTCTTGTTCTTGACGCTGTTGAAGAAAAGCCATATCGTCTTTGCAGTGCGCCATGACATATTTGACGACATGCTTGATAAAATCTTCTGCCAAATCCATATTTGCGGCGAGGTCATTAAAAGCCACCTCGGGTTCAATCATCCAAAACTCGGCAAGGTGTCTTGAAGTGTTTGAGTTTTCAGCTCTAAAAGTGGGGCCAAAGGTATAGACCTGCCCAAGACCCATTGCATAGGTTTCGGCTTCCAGTTGACCGCTTACGGTAAGGTTGGTTTCTTTTCCAAAAAAGTCTTCTTTAAAATTGATGCTTCCGTCTTCATTTTTTGGAGCGTTTTTCAAATCCATTGTGGTAACCCTGAACATTTCACCGGCACCTTCGGCATCGCTTCCGGTGATAATTGGCGTGTGGACATGAAAAAATCCTTTTTGACGGAAATAGTCGTGAACTGCAAAAGACAGCACAGACCGAACGCGCATCACTGCCCCAAAAGTATTTGTTCTAATTCTTAAATGAGCTTGTTCTCTTAATTTTTCAAGTGAGTGACGCTTTGGCGAAAGTATGGTGAGTTTTACATCTTCAGTATCTGCATCTCCCAGAATTTCAAGTTTAGATACTTGTAATTCTACTTTTTGTCCTTGTCCCTGGCTCTCCACCAGATTTCCGGAAACGGAAATAGCAGCACCCACACTAACACGCTTTAAGAGTTCTTCATCAAAGTTTTCAAAATCAACCACACATTGCAAGTTGTTGATGGTCGAACCGTCATTGAGAGCAATAAAACGATTGCTTCTAAAACTTCTCACCCAGCCTTTTACATTCACCTCAATCAATGAAGGTTCTGAATTCAATAACTCTAAAACTTTTTTTGTTTGCATGTGTTAGTAATTTTAAGTTGCAAAGATACTTTTAAGATTTTTAGATTACAAGGTTTATAAGCCGCTAATTTAAATCACTTACCTCATCATCAATTATATCCAGTGCAGGTTCTTTAAACGTTTTTTGATTGGCAATACTCTTTTCCAGCGAAAGCAATAAAGAAGGCAATAGCAACAAATTGGATAACATCGCAAAAAGCAATGTAGCCGAAACCAGTCCGCCAAGAGCGACTGTCCCTCCAAAACTGGAAATCATAAATACTGAAAATCCAAAAAACAAGACAATGGAAGTGTAGAACATACTCACACCGGTTTCTTTTAAGGCATTGTAAACAGACCTTTTAATTTTCCAATTGTTGGCAATGAGCTCTTGCCGGTATTTAGCCAGAAAGTGAATGGTATCATCTACCGAAATTCCAAAGGCAATACTAAAAACAAGTATGGTTGAGGGTTTGATGGGAACACCCAAAAAGCCCATCGCTCCTGCAGTGATTAACAAGGGAAGCAAATTGGGTATCAATGAAATCAAGACCATACGCACACTTCTAAACATCCACGCCATAAAAATAGCAATGAGGAGTATGGCTAATGACAACGAAATAATGAGATTGTATATCAAGTAAGTGGTTCCTTTTTGATAGAGCACAGCTTTTCCTGTGAGTGTGACCGTGTAGCGGTCTTCCGGAAAAATCTTGGCAATTTCAGTATGTAGTTCTTCCTCAATGCGCCGCATACGGTCCATTTCTGTGTCCTTCATAAAGGTGGTGATGCGTGCAAATTGCCCCGTGGAATCAATGTAACTCTCCAGCAGGTTGTTTTCCTTGATGCTGTTTTTAGCATAAGGCATAATGAAATTGCGTTCCTGCGAGGTGGGTAATTGGTAATATTCAGGGTTGCCATTGTAAAAAGCCTGTTTGGCATATTTTACGGTTTCAACCACAGATATGGGTTTTGAATATTCAGGAATCTCTGTGATAAAGTTCTGGAGTTCATCCATTCTGCGGAGCGTAGCTGCTGCCATTACACCTTCCTTTCTTTTCGTGTCAATGAGGATTTCAAGAGGCATAATTCCGTTATACTCTTCCTCAAAAAAACGGATGTCCTTGAAGAAATCGGCGCTTTTTGGCATATCTTCAACAATGCTTCCGGAAACCTTCATGTTGTAAATACCCACAATACTCAAGCAAAGTAAAATTACAGTGGTCGTATAGATGGCAAATCGATGATGACGCACCATATTAGTCAACCAGTTTACAAGTTTCCCTATCCAATTTTTATTGAGGTGTTTTAAATGCTTGTATTTGGGAATAGCCATAAAGCTATACACTATCGGAATGATAAGCAGCGACAATATAAAAACCGCCAAAATACTTAGAGAAGCGACCGTTCCAAATTCTATTAAAAGCGAGCTATGTGTCAAAGTGAAGGTAGCAAAACCTGAAGCTGTTGTCGCATTGGTAAGTAGTGTTGCATTCCCAGTTTTTGTGATTACCCGTTGAAGCGATTTTGCCTGATTGCCATGAATTTTGATTTCATTTTGATATTTGTTGATCAGAAAAATACAATTGGCAACGCCAATGACAATGATTAACGGAGGAATTAAAGCGGTGAGGACGGTAATTTCATACTTCAATAACCCCAGAATTCCAAAACACCACATCACACCAATCATTACAGTAACCATCGTGATAACAGTGGCTCTAATCGAGCGAAAAAAGAAAAAGAAAATCAAGGAGGTTACAATCAAGGCCGCAGCGATAAACAAACCTATTTCATCAATGATGTTTTGAGAATTCAGCGTGCGAATGTAGGGCATCCCTGAGGTGTGCACATTGATAGTGTGATCTTTTTCAAAAGTTTCAATAAGCGGAATGAGCTTATTGAGAATAAAATCTTTTCTGGCACTAGTGTTGACAATGTCTTTTTTAAGATAAATAATGGTTCTGAAACCTTCTTTGTTGGAACTGTAAATTAAGCCTTCATAAAAAGGCAGGCGGTTGTATAACTTATGTTCAATATCTTCAATACGGTCTGTCGAATCAGTTTTTTCTGCTAAAAAGGGAATCAAATCAAAACGAAGGGAGTCTTCATTTTTTTGAAGTTTCTTTAAATTGTTTAAACCAATGACTAACTCAACCTCATCATAACTTTTTATTTTATCTGAAAGTTCATTCCAGGCTTTAAATTTTTCAGATGAAAATACAGTTGAGTCTTTAACACCCATTACAATGAGATTGCCTTCTTCCCCAAAAATGTTTACAAAGTCTAGATATTCCAGATTGATGGGATGGTCATCGGGCAGCAGATTGGCTTCAGTATTTGAAAAGCGCATATGTTTCCACTGGGTTGAAAAAAGCAGGGTGGCAATAACAATTAAAATCAGAAAAACGGTTCTGTTTCTAAGAATTATCCCTGCAGTTTTGCCCCAAAAAGGGCTTTGTTTGTTGGCTTGGGTGCGCTTGTTCATTTAGATATTTAAAAAATAGTTGCAAAGGTAGAATTCTTTTGCAAGATGTTGGTATATAAGTGAGTCTTTACTCGTTATGTTTTTGTGAACTTTACAGTGTTCTTTAAACTATGTATCGCTTGAAAACTCAAAAAATACTCAAAGGGTTCCAGTTTCATAAGTCCCCCTCCTTAGGAGGGATTAGGTCGCTTACGCTCAATAGCTTTAGCGCCGGAGCGGGAGGAATTACAGTTTCAGATTGAAAGTAAACTTAAACGAAACATTGTCTTCAAACTCGGGAAGATGATAGGCTCCATATCGATATGCAAAACTCATTCCAAAACCAAAAAGGAGTTTATTGAGTTCTAAACCGGATTCTGAATAGACTTTCTCTAGCGTGTCAAATTTAATATTTTGATGATTATCAACATCAGAAGCAGTACCAATGGCGTGTCTTGAAATCAATACCAATTCTGGCTTGAGCCACGAGGCAATCAAAAAGGGTTTCAACTGATGTTTGACATGGACAGTTGCCAGTTTATCTGAAAAAAATTCACCAAAATACATCGTCTCAAAGCTTTTAATGCCCGCTACAGAAAAGCGTTTCATAATGGTTTCTTTGATGGGGCTATTTGGATAAGCGTGATACATATGAGTCAAGGGAATATCTCCAAAACCAAGATTTCCTTCTACTATAACCTCTGTAGTTGACCGGTTTATATGATTATGGAAGTAATCTGCTCTAACATCTATTTTTGTGTAATTAAAATCCCCATCAAGGACATTTTTGAAACTTTGAGTGATTTGTGATGTAAACCTTGGATACCCCATTTTAAATTCGTTGACACCACCCGGGGTTTCCATAAATTGACCAAATGGCGACCAAACAACAGAGGTCTTCACTTCACTAAGTGTATAGTCTGAAAAAAGAACGCCCTCATTTAAAAATTGATAATCAAGGGTTTGTTCAATCTGGCTTCTTGATAATTGAATGTCAGCATTCACTTTTGGGCTCAATTGATGAGCTAAATTTGATTTCCAGGTTTCATGTTTATAAAACTCAATGATATTTAAAAGTCTGGGTTCAAACAATGAAAACGTTCTGCTGTCTGTTAAATATTCATTGGTTCCCAGCTCAGTTACATCATTAGTATAAGCAAACCCTAAAACGGTTTCAGTTTTTTTGTGAAGATTAAAATCTGTAGAAATTTGATATTTAAACTGTTTGTCTTTAAATCCTCTCACAAGGTAACCTCCCATACTAAAGTGTTCAGATAGTTTTTCATTTGTTTTACCACCCACACCTGTCCTGAAACCTTCATAGTTGTTGTATTTTACCAGAAGCTTTAAATCAAAATCAAAGAAACCCAATTCGTAATAACCTAAGCCAAAATCTTTCAGGCGTTGAATGCGTTTTTCTACATTGTTCTCTCTTACAAAAGTTTCAGCATTGTTTTCAATTGCCAATTCTTCTGAGGTGAGATTGCTTTCGCGGAAGCGATTCCATAAAGCTTGATCAGTTTCATTGTTTTCAATAGTAGCTACCACATCAATGTGGTTTTTCTCCCATAATTCTTCTTCCTGAAACGTGATATTTGTGTTGTGCGATTCTAAAGTAAGCGAAACCTTTTCTCCTTCCTCATAGTTCATTCTGGCAGGTGGAATTCTGTTTCCAAAAAGATTATAATTTTCTTTGGCGTTTAAAAGGAAAATATCTGCAGTTGTTTTTACCGGAAACCAAAACTCATTTTCTTCAATAAAAGAAAATTCATGGATGATGGTCGCTTCTATATTTTTCTGGTGGGTGATTTCTGCTTTTTGCAGTGCAAAACTTTTTGAGTCAATATGCAAAATCCCGGAAAGTTGAGAAGCATCTTTTTTATTAGCCGGTGAGAAATGTATGATGTAATAAGGTCTTTGGGCTTGAGTTACCGTTTCTTTTAACTCAAAAACATAGTTTTTGAAACCACTATTAGAAAGGGGACCATAAAATCGCAAGTCAAAAATCATATAATCGTTTTCATAGATAGAATTTGAATGAAAACGTTCATTAAAAAGCCCATAAAATGGAGTTTCAAAACCGGGAACAGAAGCTCCTAAAATTACTTTTTGATGTTTTTGTTTTTGGTCAAAGCGGTGAAGAGCTAGTTCTTCAAGAATATAATTACTTTTTGAAGGGATAAGCTGAAGCGAATTTTTATCCTGTGTTTTAAAAACACCTTTAGAATAAGCATTGTACTGAAAGGATTCCAATGCCAAATTGGGTTTATTGTTTTGAATTTGAGCCAATGCGTTTTGGATAATTTCCTGAGCATCAGAAAGGGAATTCTGACCGTAAGAAAAAACCGAAACCGTTAATAAAATCAATAATATTTTAAAACGCATAGTATCTTATAACAGTTAGGCGCTGTAAAAGTATTAAAAAAGCCGCCCTCAAGTCACTAATTGTTTTAAGTTTAACTAAACCGTCATAATTTCTTTTTCCTTTATGGCAAGGATTTCATCAACACGAGCGATATAGCTGTCTGTCAACTTTTGAATATCTGTTTCAACAATTTTAAGTAAATCTTCAGAGATTTCAAGTTCTTTGGCTTCACTGTTGGCAACTTTACGGTCGTTTCTAATGCTTATTTTAGCATCTTCAGCTTCAGATTTTGCAACTTTTGCAAGTTCGCGTCTGCGTTCTTCTGTCAATGGCGGGATATTGATAATGATGTTGTCACCATTATTCATTGGGTTAAAGCCTAAATTGGCTTTCAAAATTCCTTTTTCAATTTCCTGAATTAGACTTTTTTCCCAGGGTTGAATTGAAAGGGTTCTTCCATCGGGTGTGTTGATGTTTGCCACTTGTGATAGTGGAGTGGGTGTGCCATAATAATCAACTGTCACACCGCCCAACATGCCGGGGCTTGCTTTTCCTGCTCTTATGTTCATAAGTTGTTTTTCAAGAAACTTGAGTGCTTTTAGCATGGACTCTTCTGTAGTTTCTAGAATAAATTTTATTTCTTCGGTCATTTTCTTAATTCTTTAAAATGGAAATTAAACTCTGTGAATACAAAAATATTATAAATTTACTTTTGTACCTATTTTTTCACCGTTTACAATGCGCAACAGGTTTCCTTTGGTATTCATATCAAAAACGATGATGGGCAATTCATTTTCCTGGCTTAAGGTAAATGCTGTTGTATCCATTACTTTCAATCCTTTACGCAACACATCGTCAAAGGTAATATAATCAAATTTTGTTGCCATTGCGTCTTTTTCAGGGTCGGCGGTATAGATTCCATCCACACGAGTTCCTTTTAGGATGACATCGGCGTGTATTTCAATAGCTCTCAAAACGGCTGCAGAATCTGTAGTGAAATAGGGGTTTCCTGTTCCTCCTCCAAAAATAACTACCCGGCCTTTTTCAAGGTGACGAATGGCACGTCGTCTAATAAACGGTTCTGCCACTTCATTCATTTGGATTGCAGATTGTAAACGTGTTTGCAGCCCGGCATCTTCACAAGCACCTTGAAGGGCGAGGCCGTTGATTACTGTGGCAAGCATGCCCATATGGTCGCCTTGCACGCGGTCCATTCCTTTGCTGGCTCCTGCTACACCTCTAAAAATATTTCCACCACCAATAACTATTGCTACCTCAACACCTCTATCGACTACGGTTTTAATTTCCTCAGCATACTCTGCGAGTCGTTCCGGGTCAATGCCATATTGGCGATTGCCCATTAATGCTTCACCGGAAAGTTTGAGTAAGATTCTTTTGTATTGCATAGTTTAGCGTTGAATTTTAAAAGAGTTTGTTTTAAACTGTTGCAAAAATAGGGAAAAATATTTTTGGGAAGCGGGGATGACAGGAATTTAGAGATATTGAGTGCTAAAAATATTAATTACGTCAATGGGCTGACCGAATTTAGCTAAATAGCGTCAACTGAAGTGTTTTAAAATAAGGGTTTTATGTACCCTAGTTAAAAGAACAGTGTTGTTTATTCATCAAATCCCGGCCTTACAAATTCATTGACTTGAGGGAATGCTTTAAAAATTCCTTTTCTAATTTTTTCAAGCATTCTTAATCTGTTGAGAATTTCATCTTCCTGCTCAGGAAATTGCCTGTATAAAACACCCCAGGCACCCAGAGATCGTTCTGTGCCAATCAATGCCACTTTTGCCGAACCGTTGGCATCATTTTGAATGAGGTCTTCAAAATCCAAATCCGGCTCTCCATGTCTTAATGCACGCATCAGTTTTACATGAATTTGAAAACAGTACCAACGAATGATTTCTATAGCATCTTTGACCGATTCAAATTCACTGATTGTGTCTTCACCAGCCAAACCGAGTTCGATAGATTGGTTGATTTCTTGAGTGAATGTATCGAGCGTTGCTTCATTTTCATCAAACCATGTTCTCACAAGTTTTGAATACTCCATGCTTTGGACTGATAATGGGTGATTCTTTGCTAATTCTTCAAGTTGCTCTTCTTTTTCATCCACTTCATTGTCAATCGCGTTGAGGTCAATGCCTTTTTCTTCGGCCATTTCCAGGAGCATTTCCATAACGATTTTAAAGTTTTCGCTTACGTGGTTTATGAAATCTTCATTTTCATCATCGGTTTTGCTGCTTCTTTGTTCTTCCATGGCAAACACACTGCATTTAGTGGTATAATTGCAGCGCTCACACCAGCGATCGCAATAATTATGAATGCCGGAAATAAATTTATCTTTGTTTTTTTCGAAAAAATCTTGAAATTCTTTTCTGTCCATATTGATGATGAAATGAATACTAAAGATACTAAAAAACAAAAAAAAACCGCCTCAAAAAAATGAAACGGATTTTATATTGTAAGTAGAATGGTATCTTATCCCAAAGCCACTCTTTCAAATCCAACAACTTCAGCGCCGGCTTCTGCTTTTACATAAGCGGCAACACTTTGTTTGTTGTCCTTGATAAAGTCTTGGTTTACCAAAGTGTTGTCTTTAAAGAAACGATTTAGTTTTCCTTTAGCGATGTTATCAAGCATAGCTTCCGGCTTGCCTTCCTGACGCAATTGGTCTTTAGCAATTTCAATTTCTTTATCAATGGTTTCCTGATCAACACCTTCTTCATTTAATGCAACAGGATTCATTGCAGCAGCTTGCATCGAAACGTTTTTAGCAACTTCTTCTGCGTTGTCGCCACCTTTTGAAAGACCGCTTAAAACAGCAATCTTGTTACCTGCGTGGATGTAAAATCCAACAAATGGAGCTTCCAGCGTTCTGTAGTCACCAATTTCGATTTTTTCACCAATCACTCCGGTTTGCTCAATCAATTTTTCTGCAACGGTTATTCCTTTGTACTCTTTTGCAAGCAATTCTTCTTTTGTTGAAGTGCTTAAAGCCAATTCAGCAAGATCGGTTGCAAAGTTTACAAACGATTCGTTTTTGGCAACAAAATCTGTTTCACAATTCAAGGATACAATTACACCTCGGGTATTGTCATTGTTTACTTTTGCAATAACGGCTCCTTCAGTTGATTCACGGTCTGCACGGTTTGCAGCCACTTTTTGTCCTTTTTTTCTAAGTAGTTCAATGGCTTTGTCAAAATCGCCATCAGCTTCTACCAATGCTTTTTTACAATCCATCATACCGGCACCGGTAGCTTGTCTTAATTTATTTACTTCTGCAGCTGTAATAGTTGCCATAGTTTTGTGTTT
>JBBDIQ010000031.1:0-3420 GCA_040880345.1 Flavobacteriaceae bacterium | reverse complement strand
AAAGTCTCCTTTTTAGACTCAAGCTTCACCTCTTTTTTGGCTTCTTTCATTGCTTTTTTGTCTTCAGGATCTGTTGAAGGGACTTCTACATCTACCTCTTCTTTTTTAGCTTTAGACTCTTTCTTGGCTTTCTTAGGAGCTTTTTCTGTTGAATCTTCTTCTACTTCTGCCTTCGCTTTTTTCTTCGCCTTTTTAGCTGGTTTTGCACCTTCCTGATCTTCATCTGCAGCGTCTTTCTCAGCCTTATCAGCTTTTCTTTCTGAAAGGGCTTCGGTGATTGAAGCGCTTACATATCCTAAGATTTTTTCAATTGATTTTGAAGCATCATCGTTAGAAGGAATTGCAAAGTCAATCTCTCTGGGATCAGAGTTGGTATCGACCATTGCAAAAATAGGAATGTTTAACTTCTGTGCTTCCTTCACGGCGATGTGCTCGCGCAAAGTATCAACGATAAAAAGTGCAGCGGGCAAACGACTCATCTCTGAGATAGAACCTAAGTTTTTCTCAAGTTTCTCTCTTTGACGGGACACCTGTAAACGCTCTTTCTTAGAAAGGGTTTCAAAAGTTCCGTCTTGTTTCATCCTGTCGATAGCAGCCATTTTTTTAACGGCTTTTCTGATAGTGACAAAGTTTGTAAGCATACCACCGGGCCATCTTTCTGTGATGTAAGGCTGATTTGCATTTTTTGCGTTTTCAGCAACAATGTCTTTTGCTTGTTTTTTTGTCGCTACGAAAAGGATTTTTCGTCCGCTACCTGCTATTTTCTTAAGAGCTTCAGCAGCTTCTTCAAGTTTTGCAGCAGTTTTGTAGAGATTGATGATGTGAATCCCGTTACGCTCCATATAGATGTAAGGAGCCATGTTTGGATTCCATTTTCTGGTGAGGTGACCAAAATGTACACCTGCATCAAGTAATTCTTTTACTTCGATTTTTTTTGCCATTTTTTAATAGTTTACGTTCTGTAATTTAGCAATGTACAAGTAGCCGTTTTCACGAGGTCTTACACATTTAGATGCTAAACTAATTTTTTCCGCATTTGACGGAAAGAACAGCGTTTATAATAATTTTAGAACTTGTTCAAAAAGACTGTTACAGCCTTGATGAGGTTTCGCACCAAGTGCGGAATGGGATTAACGTTTAGAGAACTGGAATTTCTTACGCGCTTTTTTCTGTCCGAATTTTTTGCGCTCTACCATTCTTGGGTCTCTCGTTAATAAACCTTCAGGTTTAAGAGTTGCACGGTTTTCTTCGTCAACTTCACACATTGCTCTTGATAGAGCAAGACGAATCGCTTCGGCCTGACCTGTGATTCCGCCTCCAAATACATTTACTTTTATGTCAAAGTTTTCAGCATTGTTGGTCATTGCCAGGGGCTGCATCACTTTGTACTTTAAAGTATCTGTCGAGAAGTAGTTGTCAAAGGTTCTTTTGTTTACGGTGATTGTTCCTTTTCCGGGAGACAAATACACACGTGCCACTGCAGTTTTTCTTCTGCCAATTTTGTGAATAACTTCCATTATTTACTTTCATTAAAGTTAATAGTTCTTGGCTTTTGCGCTTCGTGATCGTGTGATGCACCTGCATAAACCTTTAAATTTCTAAAAAGTTCTGCTCCTAATTTGTTTTTAGGTAACATTCCTTTTACCGATTTTTCAATCAATCGCTCCGGATTCTTAGCGAAAAGTTCTTTAGCTGTCAAACTTCTTTGTCCTCCGGGATAGCCAGTGTGACGGATGTATTCTTTTGCATCCCACTTTTTTCCGGTTAAGTTGATTTTTTCTGCGTTGGTAATAACAACGTTATCACCACAATCAACGTGAGGAGTGAAGTTTGGCTTGTGCTTTCCTCTCAAAAGTTTTGCAACTTCTGAAGAAAGACGTCCTAAAGTCTGACCCTCAGCATCAACATGCAACCACTCTTTTGAAACGGTGGCTTTGTTTGCAGATACTGTTTTGTAACTTAATGTGTCCAAACTAATTTCTTTTTAAACCTGTCTCTCAACAGGCGCGTTAAACATTCCTAATTAATTCTACTAACGAGAATTGGGGTGCAAATGTACAACTATAAATTTGATTTACAAATGGTGTATTTTGAATTTTTTTCTTCCAAAAGAACATTAAGTTAGCTTCAAATGGGAATAATCAAACTCAGGTTACTAGTTGCAATAAAATAAATAAGTTGCAGAATACGTTAAATGATATTGCCAATTCAAATAATAATGTTTGTTTTGCACAAAATTTAAAAATTTATATAATTATGAAAAAAGTATTTAGTTTGGTTCTCCTTGCCGTGTTATTTGCAAGTTGTTCATCAGATGATGATGATAATGGAGTGGCGATTGAAGGAACCTGGAAAATGACGGCATTTAAATCCCAAAATGCATATGATTTGAACGGAGATGGTGTGATCTCAAATGACATAATGGGTGAAACCAACTGTTATCAAAATGAAACCTTAATTTTTAATTCAAATGGTACCGGTGCAAATATGTCAACTTCTTACGCAGTAATTTCTTTAGAAATTGTTGCAGGAACCGCCGATGAGTATGAATACTCAGTTGATTGTGTAAATGAAAACTCAACAACTGCTTTTACCTGGTCTCAAAATGGAGATACTGTAACTGTAACCGAGTCGGGTGTAACTGCTTCAGCAGCTCAGGATGGAAACAAATTAACACTAGTTGTACCTAATGGTTTTGAGATTCCGGTTGAACAAGGTGGAGGCACGGCAACAGTTACTGAAAATTTGACTATTGAATATACTAAACAGTAACTCTGTTTAAATTAACTGAAATTAAAAGCCTCTTGATAGTTCAAGGGGCTTTTGATTTTTAATGTGCCTCCAACCAGTTGTCACCTGCACCCAAATCCACATCCAAAGGCACCTCCAGTTTGAATGCGTTTTCCATTTCGGTTTTGATGAGGGTTTTTAACTTTTCAAGTTCGGGTTTGTAAGCGTCAAAGACCAATTCGTCATGCACCTGAAGCAGCATCTTGGATTTGTAATTTCCCGCAACCAGTTTATTATATATATTGATCATCGCGATTTTGATGATGTCAGCCGCACTTCCTTGTATGGGAGCATTCACCGCATTGCGCTCTGCACCACCTCGCACCACGGCATTCTGGGAGTTGATGTCTTTTAAATAACGTCTTCTGCCTAAAACGGTTTGTACATAGCCATTTTCACGGGCAAAATCGACTTGCTCTGCCATATAGCTTTTTAGCTTTGGGTAGGTCTCATAATACGTATCAATCAATTCTTTGGCTTCGGTGCGGTTCAGGTCGGTTTGATTGCTCAGGCCAAAAGCCGAAACTCCATAAATAATTCCAAAGTTGACCGTTTTGGCGTTACCACGTTGCTCACGGGTCACTTCTTCAAGCGGCACATTAAACACCTTGGAGGCGGTGGAAGCGTGAA
>JBBDIQ010000030.1:0-4024 GCA_040880345.1 Flavobacteriaceae bacterium | reverse complement strand
TTTGTTTCAGATGAGCACATTTGTACGTTTGATGCAGAGGCAAGTATTGCCCTTAATGATAATTTCTTTAAGTTAGTGGCTTGGTATGACAACGAGTATGGCTATTCGGCAAAACTGGTTGATTTGGCTGAGTATGTAGCTAAACTATAAATCCCCAAACCCCTTCGGTCGCTATAGGCTTGTGGCTTATGCTTCATAGCTTCAGCGACGGAGCGCCGAAGGCGATGCCCGAAAGGGTGTTAAAAATTAAAAACATAAATAAAAGTTTAGTACTTTACAAAGATTATTTTTTAGTTCAAAATGTTTTTGGATAAGAACTATTATTGAATTAAAAAGAATTGAAATCAGTGATTATCAGTTGCATCCGCGTCATCAGCGTGCCTTTTTCGTTATCGGTAATAGAACGCTGATGACGCTGATTAAGCGGGTTTTCACGGATTTTTTTCTCTGTGTAAAAATACATTTTAAATACATCTACAATGACATTAATCGCAGACGGCGGCTCTACAAAATGTGACTGGGTATTGCTAGACAACTCAGGCAATCAAGTATTTAAAACCCGAACCTTAGGACTCAACCCATCGGTGGTTCCGGAGGAAGAACTGTTAAGCCGCATCAATGAAAATACCGATTTACAAGAAGTTTTCAATCAGGTAAAGGTAGTCGATTTCTATGGTGCCGGTTGTGGCACGGTAACCCCCAGAGAAATTTTACATAAAATACTTGAGTCCTTATTTGTCAACGCTAAAGTGACCGTAGCCGAAGATATGGTGGCAGCAGCACTGGCTGTGACAGACAAACCCGGTATTGTTTGTATCTTTGGAACGGGTTCAAACAGTTGCTATTTTGACGGAAAAACCACCCGAACCAGTGTGGATTCCCTTGGGTATATTTTAATGGATGAAGCCAGTGGGAATTATTTTGGCAAACGACTCATCAGGGATTATTTTTATAAAAAAATGCCTGCTCAAATTGCAGCCGATTTTGAAAAAAGATTTGACCTCACCCCGGATGTCATCAAAACCAATTTGTACAAAAAACCAAATCCCAATACCTATTTGGCCTCTTTTGCCGAATTTATATTCACCAGAGAAGAAGTAAATGGTTATTTTTACAACCTGATCAGTGAAGGTGTACTCAAATTTATTGAATACAAAATTCTTTGTTACAAAGAAGCACAACAGGTACCCATTCACTTTATTGGATCTATTGCACACTTTTCCAAAGACATTATCAAGGACTGTCTCAACAGGTATCATTTGGAATTGGGCAATGTTGTTCAACGACCCATTGGCGGATTGATTGAATATTACAGAAAGAATAAATTAAACAACGAATGAGTTTCCCATCCATAAACCCCATCAATACGAAAGCCTGGGCAATGCTACAAACCCATTTTGATGCGGTGAAGGACAAATCTATGCAAACCCATTTTGCTGAAGATGATAGCCGTGCAGCCCGTTTTTCTTTGGAATGGAAAGACTTTTACCTTGATTATTCTAAAAACAGGATAAGCTCACAAACCATGCACTTATTGCATCAACTTGCTGAGGAAGTCCGGCTAAGAGAAGCCATTGAGGCACAATTTTCAGTAGAACACATCAATCAAACGGAAGACAGAGCCGTGAGACATACAGCACTGCGTGATTTTGAAAATATGCCTAAAGAGGTCAAGCAGGCCCTCAAAAAAATGCGTGTTTTCTCAAAAAAAGTGATTGATAAAAGCTGGAAAGGGTACACCGGTAAACCCATCACAGACATTGTCAATATAGGCATCGGCGGAAGTGATTTGGGTCCTGATATGGTTACAGAAGCACTCAGTTTTTACAAAAATCACTTAAGCGTGCATTACATATCCAATGTAGATGGCGACCACGTTCAGGAAACCTTAAAAAAACTCGACAGGGAGACCACATTATTTATCATAGTTTCCAAAACCTTTACCACTCAAGAAACCCTTACCAATGCTTCGTCTGTAAGAAATTGGTTTTTACAAAAAGCAACCATATTAGATATTGAATCTCATTTTGTAGCTGTTTCAACAAACCTGAAGGATGTCCAAAATTTTGGTATCGCCCCCGAAAACATTTTCCCTATGTGGGATTGGGTTGGCGGTCGTTTTTCTTTATGGAGTGCCGTTGGGCTTTCTATTTGTTGTGCGGTGGGCTATTCAAATTTTGAAAAGCTTTTGCAAGGCGCCCATCAAATGGATCACCACTTTAAAAACGCCCCTTTTGAAGAGAATATGCCTGTTGTTATGGCATTGTTGTCCATTTGGTATAACAATTTTTATCAATCAGAATCTGAAGCTATCGTTCCTTATTCACAATACCTTTCCAAGTTTGTTCCTTATTTACAGCAAGCCATTATGGAAAGTAACGGAAAACAGGTTGACAGAAATCAAAACGCTGTAAATTATCAAACCGGAACCATCATTTGGGGAAGTACGGGTACCAATGCGCAGCACGCTTTTTTTCAATTGTTGCACCAGGGTACAAAGCTCATTCCGGTTGATTTTATCGCTTTCGCGAAAGCGTTGCACAAACAGGACCACCATCAGGAGATTTTATTGGCCAATTGCTTTGCCCAGTCTGAAGCCCTTTTAAACGGAACGATTGGGGAACAAATCGATAGTCCTTTCAGACAATTTACCGGAAACAGACCTTCAAACACACTTCTTGTTAAACAACTCACCCCTGAAAATCTTGGAGCACTCATTGCCTTGTATGAACACAAGCTCTTTGTACAGGGAGTTGTTTGGAATATTTACAGTTATGATCAATGGGGTGTTGAACTAGGGAAGAAATTAGCGAAAGGAACGCTCAATGCGATACAAGATAAGGACTCAGAAAAATTACACCCTTCTACAGAACGCTTGATTCAAAAGACCAAGTCCTAAGAACTTCTCACTCAAAAAAGTTGACTTTTGCGTCAATTTTTACATCGACAAAAGGAAGTTCCTTTGAATTGTTTTCGAGTCTTTTGATGAGTAATGCGGCTGCTTTTTCGCCAATCATACTTGCATTTTGATCAATATAGTTCATTTTCGGGAAGGTCAACAGCGCATTCTTCTCATTTGAAAAACCAATCACAGTTACTTTTTTGGCTTTTCTGGCATTTTGAGTTAGCAAACAGTTTTGAAACATAATTCCGGAGCTGTTGTCTGCAGCTATTACAGCATCTACAGGGTTTTTTTGAACCCAATCAACTAATTTTTTATGCATAGCGGCCCGGCTTTCCAAGCAGAGTTCCATGATATTTTCTTTTGCAATTGAAGACTCTGATAAAGCTTTTAAGTAGCCTTTCATTCTGAGTTTGCCTAAATTTAAATTGTTTATCGAACTTAAAAATGCAATTTTTTTATAACCCTTTTCAATGAGTTGTTTTGTGACCTGATATGTGATTTTTTGATCATCTACACCCACTTTGTCACAGTTTATTTGGTCTGATAAACGGTCGAATAAGACTAGTTTTTGTGGATCGATGTTATTCTTAATATGGGTAATATCACCTGTCTTAAGGGTTTGAGCAGACAATGAAATCAAAAATCCATCCACACTGCCACTTTTTAAAAGTCTTACTTTTTCAGCTTCATTTTTTGATAATTCATTACTGATACAAACCAGCGTGTCATAGCCTTTTTTGGAGCATTGTTTTTCAATTCCAAAAAGTACTTCAGCAAAAAATGAATTTAAAATATCCGGAATGATGACTCCAATGGTTTTTGATTTTTTATTACGCAAACCGGCACCCATCTTATTGGGTTGGTAATTCATGGCATCTGCAAGTTCTCTTACTCTTATTTTAGTGTTTTCAGAAATATCATCAGCATCATTCAGTGCTTTTGATACTGTTGAAATTGATACACCTAAGAGTTTTGCTAATTCTTTTAATGAACTCATTTTTGAATTATTACTAAAAAAAGCCTCAACAGTAAACCATTGAGGCTTAAAATAATTAAACCAAATAAAAAAAATTTACTTTATTTTTTAATCACCTGATAAGAGGCTGTTTGGCCTTCAGC
>JBBDIQ010000029.1:258258-363467 GCA_040880345.1 Flavobacteriaceae bacterium | reverse complement strand
TTCAGTATCTTAACCAATATCTTTTTTTGTTTTATCCAATTTCACCCAACGGGTATATGTTTATTAATTACTTATATCTGTTGTCCTTATCCATTCTTAAACCACCCATTATGAGCTTCTCACTATTGCAAATCGATATTCAATCCAAAAAAATTGGCTGCTGCTGCAGTGCTGTATTTAGAATAAGAATAACTCACTCTCACCTTTCTCAGTTTGATACCAAAACCGGCACTCAAACCGGCAAAAGCTCTTTGCTCCACAATGCGTAATTCCTCAGACCGTCTCACATTGTATCCCAAACGAATGTTAAACCCGCTTTCAGGAAACAACTCGATTCCAACAATGGCACGCCTAAAGATATTGTCTATAAACGTAATGTTTTCTTGTTCCACATTGCCTTCCAGGTCAAACTCATCTCGTGCAGGATTTGCAAAAGCAATGTTCCAGGTTTGCAGGTTTTCCAGCGTGAAGTGCCATCTTAGTGGTACGTTTTGAAGACTTTGGGAAATACCAAAATCGACTTCAAAAGGAAGTTTTTCATAGGTTTCGGCAAAAGGTGTAAATTGAGTTCCTATGTTTCGGGCAACCGCTGCAATATGCAAATCCCAGGGTTCATAAACATAAATCAATCCGATATCAATAGCGCCTCCCAGCGAACTATATTCTTCCAGTTTTGAGGAGATGAGTTTGACGTTTACACCCACGTGAAAGTCGGTCCAGGGGATGTTGCGAGCATATCCAAAAGAGAGGGCGACTTCGCCTCCACCAAATTTCCCCGTAGATTCTCCTTGCTCGTCAAAACCGTCAAAACGTCCATAATTGATGTAGGTCACGCCTGTATGAAAAACCTGTGTGCGTCTGTCCCACAAATACGCATAGGAAGCAGTGCCATAATTAACATCGGCAAAATAATTGGTGTAATTTACTGAAAGCTGGTTGTCCATCTCGGGATTGATGGTGGCAGGATTGTAGAGCCCCTGGCTGGGGTCATAGTCATAATTTGTGATTATTTTTCCACCCAAAGCAGCTTGTCGCGGCGAATTGACCAAATTTAGAAATTGATAGGTGCCCTTCCCCCCGATTTGAGCCGAACTCAAAACTGTAAAAAACAATAAGAAAGCAACAACTATCTTGGTTTGCATAAATGAGGTCTGGGTTTTTATCCTCCCGATAATGAGAAAAAGCTTATCTTCTAAACGAGTGCAAGTATAATTTATTTTTTAAGATTTAAAAAATAGGTTTTGTAAACGAAACAACCTGATTTCAATTTTAGCCAAGAAGCGTTTATCGCTTATTATCAAATAGTATTAAAAAACATTAAATTAAGGTCATTAAGAAAAACTTAATGCAACCCTTAATGTTCTTAATTCCTTAATGGTTCAAAGTATTTAAGATAAACGTCTATTGTTACAATTTGTTTTTCAACAGATTATGAATCGAATAAACGTTGACACTATTTTAATCCTGTCAGATTTTAATTGAACTTATAGCTTTTTAGGGTTTTTTACCTTTTCCTTTGTCAATGCCAGCTGAAGGACCTCACTCATATCTTTTACATAGTGAAACGTAAGCCCTTTCAAATAGTCTTCTTTGATTTCTGCTATGTCGCTTTTATTGTCTTCACAAAGTAAAATTTCTTTGATTCTGGCGCGTTTCGCAGCGAGAATTTTTTCTTTAATTCCTCCCACAGGAAGCACTTTACCTCTTAAGGTAATTTCACCCGTCATTGCAAGGCTTTTCTTAACCTTACGCTGAGTAAACAGAGATACTAAAGATGTTAACATCGTGATTCCGGCACTGGGACCGTCTTTGGGAGTGGCTCCTTCAGGCACGTGGATATGTACATTGTAACTTTCAAACACATTGGGGTCAATACCTAAACTTTCAGCATTTGATTTGATAAACTCCATCGCGATGGTAGCCGACTCTTTCATCACTTTGCCCAGATTTCCGGTGATGCTAAGGTTTCCTTTTCCCTTTGAAAGGGTGGACTCGATAAATAAAATATCACCACCCACCTGAGTCCAGGCGAGTCCGGTAACAACACCTGCTACTTCATTGTTTTCATATTTGTCGCGTTCCAGCTTGGGGGATCCCAACACCTTAATCACATCTTCATTAGTCACTTTGATGTTGTACTCTTCCTCCATCGCAATGTTCATCGCCGCATGACGCACCATTTTAGCGATTTGTTTTTCCAGTCCGCGCACACCTGATTCTCTTGTGTAGCCTTCCACAATTTTTTCCAGTTGGGGTTTGGCAATTTTTAAGTGTGATTTGTCAAGACCGTGTTCCTTGAGTTGTTTAGGTAGCAAGTGCTGTTTGGCAATTTCTACTTTTTCCTCAATGGTATAGCCGGTTACATTGATGATTTCCATACGGTCACGCAAGGCAGGCTGTATGGTATTCAAGGTGTTTGCCGTGGCGACAAACATCACTTTAGACAAGTCGAAACCGACTTCGAGGAAATTATCGTGAAAATCACTGTTTTGTTCAGGGTCCAACACTTCCAGCAAAGCTGAAGAAGGATCGCCCTGATTGCCCAGTGAAAGTTTGTCAATTTCGTCCAGTACAAAAACCGGATTGGAGGTCTCTGCCTTTTTAATGCTCTGCACAATACGACCGGGCATTGCTCCAATATAAGTTTTTCTGTGGCCTCTTATTTCAGATTCATCTCGTAAACCACCCAAAGAAACTCTCACATATTTACGTCCCAATGCCTCGGCAATTGATTTCCCCAAAGAGGTTTTACCCACTCCCGGAGGTCCATACAAACAAAGGATGGGCGATTTCATATCGTTACGCAGTTTCAAAACGGCCAGGTATTCAACGATCCGTTTTTTGACGTCGTCCAATCCATAATGGTCTCTGTCAAGGATGCGTTTGGCGCGTTTTAAATCAAATTTGTCTTTGGAAAAATGGTTCCACGGAAGGTCGAGAAATAAATCAAGGTAATTGCGCTGAATGGAATATTCTGCTACCTGCGGATTCATTCGCTGCATTTTGGCCAATTCCTTTTCAAAGTGCTTGGCGACTGCTTCAGACCATTTTTTCTTTTTGGCACGTTGCTGCATTTCGTCCAGCTCTTCTTCGTGTGAAACACCACCCAGTTCTTCCTGGATGGTTTTCATTTGCTGATGCAGGAAATACTCACGTTGCTGTTGGTCCAAGTCATAACGCACCTTGGATTGTATATCATTCTTCAACGCCAGTTTCTGAAATTCAATATTCATAAACTTCAGGGTTTCCATGGCGCGCTCTTCCAGCGAATTGATTTCAAGTAACTTTTGTTTGTCTTCTACATCCACATTTAAATTTGAAGACACAAAATTGATTAAAAACGAGTTGCTTTCAATATTCTTGATAGCAAAGGAAGCCTCTGAAGGAATGTTGGGGCTTTCATTGATGATTTGCAATGCCAGATCCTTGATGGACTCAATGACCGCTTTGAACTCTTTGTTGTTTTTTGCCGGGCGTGCTTCTGCGACTTCCTTTACTTTGGCTTTAAAGTAAGGTTCAGAATTCGTTATTTTATCGATTTCAAAACGCTTTTTCCCCTGAAGGATTACTGTTACGTTTCCATCGGGCATTTTTAGGACTCGCAATATACGGGCAACGGTTCCCAGTCTGTTGATGTCTCCTTCTTCGGGTTCTTCAACGCCTTCGGCCTTTTGGGAAACCACGCCAATCACTTTTGATTTTTTATTTGCCTCATTAATAAGTTTAATGGACTTATCGCGACCGGCTGTGATGGGAATCACCACCCCGGGAAACAAAACCGTATTGCGCAACGGCAATATGGCAAGTTCGTCGGGTAAAACTTCTTTATTAATTGCATCTTCATCTTCAGGCGTCATTAAGGGAATCAACTCAGCTTCTTCATTGATTTCCTGAAATGACAAACTGTCTAAATCTATAATTTTTGAATTTGACATATGTATATTTAAGTCATTGTGTCATACAACACAATGTGAATTTAGGGATTTATAGAATGTTTTATATAACTTACAAACGGCAAAATGCGTTGTATCGGATATTTTACGGCAAATATCCAACATAATTAGGCAATAGTTGTGCCAGCGGGGGCTTAATTCTCATTAATTTTAAAGAAGCATCATTGAGTAAATAGTACCTGAACGCGAAACAAGAACTATTTTTATTTTTTTATAAAATTATTTCAAAGGTTTTTTCTAAAACTGTAACAAATTCGTTTTAAACACATCTTTAATACAAACAACCCATTAATTGACACTAACCAAAACACATATTGACGACTTGCTTGCGCTTTGCCTTCAAGGAAATCAGTTTGCTCAAATGGAAGTTTACAACCGCTATTATGGGGCGATGTACAACACAGCCCTGCGCATTGTAAAGCAAACCGATGAAGCAGAAGATATTATGCAAGAGGCTTTTTTAACAGCCTTTCATAAACTGCATACCTTCAAAGGAGAGGCTAGTTTTGGTGCCTGGTTAAAACGTATCGTGGTGAATCAAAGCATCACAAAATCCAGAAAAATGGAGCACAATGAAGAATGGGAAGACTATAAAATGACAGAGATTGCAGAAGCCCCCTTTGATGATAGCAGCGAGAGTTACAGTGAGTTAAAAGCAAATGAAGTGCTGCACGCCATCAACGATTTGAAAACCAATTACAGCGCAGTTTTAACACTGCATTATATTGAAGGGTATGATTATGAAGAGATTGCACAAATTATGAACATCAGTTATGCAAATAGCAGAACCTTGCTCTCCAGAGCCCGGGAAAGCCTGCGAAAAAAGTTAAGCTTGCAAAAGATTTAAAATAAAACGCTTACGCGAAAAATATAAAAATATGAACAATACAAATTTAGATACCCGCTTAAAAGAGCTCTTTCACGAGCAGGAGCTGCCCCAAGCGGAACCCAAAGACGGTCATCGATTGCGCTTTTTACAAAAGCTGAATGAGCAGGACAAAAAGCCCGTCAAACGAATGATTTTATGGAAACCCCTTGCCATTGCAGCATCCTTTTTAATCATTATCGCTTTGGCGGTTCCGTTTATGAATCCGGGATCGGCTCAGGCAGACCTGGCTAGTATCTCGCCCGAATTTGCTCAAACACAGCAATTTTTTACCTCAACCATCAAACGGGAGCTCGCTACTTTAAAACGTGAAAAGTCCCCCGAAACCATTATTCTCATTGAAGATGCACTGGAACAAATGGAAGTGCTGGAAGAAGACTATGCAACCTTAAAAAAAGACCTGGTTAAAAGCGGTGAAGATGATCGTGTCATACACGCTATGATTTCCAATTTTCAAAGCCGCATTGAATTATTGCAAAACGTTTTGGAACAAATAGACCAATTAAAAACCTTAAAACAAGAAACCCATGAGACCACTATCTAAACTCATAATAATACTACTGCTACTGCTGCCTGTACTGGCTTTTGCCAATGACAGCAAATTGAGTGGCAAACACACCAAGGAAAAGAAAATTGAAAGACAATTTGATGTCAATAAAAATGCTTTACTGCACATTGATAACCGCTATGGAAATGTCGATATCGCTACCTGGAATCAAAACCGCATTGAAATTGAAGTCACCATCATTACCAATGGTAACAACGAACAGGAAGTTCAAAAAAGACTCGATGAAATATCTGTTGAATTTGAAGCCACTTCTTCACGTGTAAGTGCGGTAACCAGTATTGCGAACCAGCGTAATAACTGGACGTTTTGGGGTTCCAAATCAAATAATGTGAACATTAAAATCAATTACCTTGTGAAAATGCCTGTTTCAAACAGTCTGGATATCAAAAATCATTATGGAGCCATCAGCCTCAACCGCTTAAATGGAAACGCCACGCTTTCATGCAATTATGGTTCGTTTATCATTGGCGAACTCAACGGTGATTCCAATGATCTCTCTTTTGATTATACAAATGGAGCCACCATAGGCTTTGTTAAAAATGCCATCATTGATGCCGATTATTCTGAATATGTAATCAATAAAGCCGAAAACATAACATACAAGGGCAACTACAGCCGTGCTGAATTGATGGAGGTCCTTTCCAATCTTGATTTCAACACCTCTTACGGAAGACTCAACGTTGGAAAAGCAAAAAATGTAAAAGGAAGAAGCCGTTATGTAACCACCGCTTTTGGTGAGATTTCACACAATCTGGATTTGAATGCTAACTATGGAAAAATAAGTGTGGATCTCCTGGAAGAGACTATCAAAAATGTAAGCATCGCTGCTAAATACACTTCTGTAGATTTGACCTATGATGCACGTGCTGCATTTGATTTGAGCGCACAGCTCTCTTATGCAAGTTTAAAAACAAATGACGATATTGACTTTTCTGTAAGAGACATTCAAGGCAACCGCAGTACCTATGAAGGACACCACGGTAAAAGAAATTCAGGGAACAGTATTCAGGTTTCCTCAAGCTATGGTGGGGTCAAAATCCAAAAACAATAAATCACTATAAATAATCATCAATCTAAAAAACGTACAGCATGAAAAATTCAATTCTTTTAACAAGTTTGCTCGTTCTATTCAGTTTCACATCGCTTCAAGCACAATGGTGGAGTTCAAATAGCATTCAAGGCAATGGAGAGGTCACCACAATAAACGTTCAAACAGCAAATTATGACGGACTATCTGTAGCCGGAAATTTTTATGTCACCATTGTGGAAGGCCGGAAGGGAAACATCACTTTAACGGGTGAATCCAATTTGCTTGAAGAGGTCTTTGTTGAAGTGAAAGAAAACGTCCTGCACATCAAAACAGAAAACAAAACCAACTTAAAACCAAGCCGCGGAAAGAAAATCGAAATAACCGTACCGGCAAGCCGGCTCTCTAAAATTGCTTTGGCAGGATCAGGAGAAATTAAAAACAATTTCAACCTGAAGTCTGATGCACTCAGTGTAAAACTGGCTGGCTCCGGAGACATTAAATTAAACATAGAAGTAACTGACTTAGAGACCAAAGTTGCCGGTTCAGGAGATGTTATTTTAAACGGACTGGCAAGTAATCTCAGTGGGAGTATTGCCGGCTCCGGGACAGTCGATGCTTACAGATTGAATGCGGGGAATGCCAACATAAGCATAGCAGGGTCCGGAGATTACAAACTGAATTGCAGTGGTGATTTTAAAGGAAGAGTGAGTGGATCGGGATCTATAAGTTACAAAGGCAAACCCACTAAAATTGACAGTAAAGTCGCCGGTTCAGGGAGAATAAAAATGGTTAATTAATCAACTTTTGAATAGCTAAAAAGCCGCTTTCGATTTGAAAGCGGCTTTTTTTTGTGATTGGTAAAACTTAGTTACAAGGCAAATTTAAATGAACCTTCAGAAATCTGATGTATGATCTCTCCACCCACTTCTTCTGAGGTTTGGAAGTTAAAGGCAAACCTGATAAATTGCGGACTCCTCAGCAAATCAAATCTAACATTATGATTCTGAGATTTGATTTACGCTCTTTTCTTTTTTGCATCGCCCAAAAAAGAAACAAAAAAGTCTAGGCTGACGAAAGCGTTCCTAAAAATTTCGTTCACTGCGGCGTAAAAAGAAAGTTACTTCAATAATTTATTACTTTGTAAACTTAACAACACTCTTGAATCGCTATATTGTTTTGAAATGTCAAAGATTTTTACTTGCTCCTTCGCTCACTTCATTTTCTTAACGAAACCCTTTCGTAGGCCGGTTATTTAATTACTAATATTAATCTATAAAAAAGCCGCTTTCGATTTGAAAGCGGCTTTTTTTTATCTGTTTAGCTGAACTTAGTTACAAAGAAAACTTAAATGAACCTTCAGTAATACTGTGTATGATTTCGCCTCCGGGTTCTTGGGCAGTTTGCATATTAAAAGCAAACCTAATCAACTGAGCATTGTTCTCGAGTAAAACCAACAGACCCGTTTGTGAACCGTAAGTAGTTTCGCCGTCAAAATATTCAGCATTGATTTCACCGTTAAAAGTCAATTGGTAAGTTCCTGTTTCTAAATTGGCCGGGAACGTAAATGTAATTACCTCTCCTGTGCTTGTTTTTAGTGCTTGAATGGTATGGTTTTCTTCGGTTATGACCGTTATATCATCTGCAGAAAAAGAAATGTCATCAATAAAGGCAAACATAAAGTCGTCTCCCTCTCCGGGCAAACCGGCAGCGATAATCAGGTTGTTAAAAAAGCCGTTTTCAACGGTCACGGTTTCTGTACCTTCGTTTCTTCCGGCAGTAAATGAGAATGTACCCGATACTGTGCTGTTTTCAAAATCGAGGGTAGTGATTGTTATTGTTCCGGAGCCTCCTTCTGAAAGAAGACTTGTATAGGGTTCTTGTTCATCAATAATGTAAGTTGCTTTGCTGTCATCTTCAGTTTCTGCCCCCAGGTCAAATGTCCCTAATTCGGGGTTTATGATATTGATTTGTATGAGTCTTTCGTTGTTAATCCCTTGGATTATGAGTGTGTTTGTCTCTTCAATGTAAGTGGCTCCTGCATTTTCACTGCCGGCAACAAAGGGCAAGCCATCAACCTCAGCAAAGAATTCAGGTTCATCTCCTCCTCCTACGGATCCATCACTTTCAAGAGCGATATTTGTAAAAGTTCCTTCGGTTATGACAACAACATCAAAAGTGGGGTTACCGGTTCCATCGAGTATGGGCTGACCGTTAGCATCCAGCAAAGGACGGGTAGCTGTAAACGAGAATGTGCCTGAAATCACTTCCAGTTCGGTATCATATTGAGTGACCACAACCTGCCCGGAACCGCCTTGGTTTCGCGATGAAAAAGCCGTTGGGTCTACATTGATTCCAAAAATAGCCTCTCCCTCAGTAACCATATTAAAAGTACCTACACCGGCACCATTGAGTCTCAAATCAATTACATCTCCGTTGCTTCTAATTCCGGTTATTGTTGTAACACCCTGAACAGTTTGCGCCCGGGCGGTATCTGCAATGAAGGTAAAACCTTCAATTTCTGCTGTAAATTCAGGTGTAAGGAGTGTGGGGTCCTCAACAACAAACTCCCCTTCAAGGGGCTCATTGTCACAGGAAATGAAAGCAAATGCAATAAAAAATACTGTTTTGAAAATATGTTTCAGGTTCATAAGTAGATTTTTAAACTAGTTGGATGCTTCGCAAACTTAAGTAAAAAATATTTATTTGAAGTTCAATTTCTTTATACAACTCATTTTTTGATAAAAAATTGCCTTAAAAAAAGGTAGCTGATTTTAAGAAAAGTTCTTAACATTATTTCACTCTTTACTTTCAGTAGAGGGCTTTCGCGGAACGCGTAACAACAAAACGATTCCCAGAAAGAAAAAGACGACCAGAAACAATACCGAGTTACGCATATTTCCGGTAATTTGATCTATGAAGCCATAAATCATCATCCCAATAACAATCCCAATTTTTTCGGTAACATCAAAAAAACTGAAATAGGACGTGGTGTCTTTGGTTTCCGGTAAAAACTTGGAGTATGTAGAACGCGAGAGTGATTGGATTCCGCCCATTACCAGTCCCACCACACCGGCGGTTACATAAAACTGTATGGGTTCTGTTATGGTGTATGCAACGATACAAATCACCAGCCAAATACTGTTAATAACTATGAGTGTGGGGATGTTTCCAAAGCGTTGTGAGGATCTTGAGGTCATTTCGGCGCCAAGCACAGCAACCAGTTGAATGATAAGAATACTTATAATGAGTCCCATTGTTTTTTCTGTGGAGTCTGCCCAGTTGATTTCCTGTTCGCCAAAATAAGTCGCAACTAGCATTACTGTTTGTACCGCCATACTGTAAACAAAAAAGGCCGACAGATAGCGTTTGAGTTGGATGTTTTCCAAAAGAGATTTTTGCACTTTTTGAAGTTCCCTGAAACCGTTTAGCAATACATTGCGGGTAATTCTGTTGGTATTTTTTGGACCCACCGGTAAGTAATAAAAACTGTATTGACTAAAAAGTACCCACCAAACGCCCACGGTTACAAACGAAATTTTCATTGCCAGCATAGCTGCCTCTCCTCCTTCTCCAAGTCCAAAAACCTCCGGCTTCATGACCATCCAAAGATTAAAAAGCAACAAAAGGACACTTCCCACATATCCCATAGAAAATCCACGTGCGCTTGCTTTATCTTGTTGTTCATTGTATGCAATGTCAGGCAAATAGGAATTGTAAAACACCAAGCTACCCCAAAAGCCAATCAGAGCCAAAAAATAACACAGCAGGCTGAAATAAATCGTGTCCAGACTAAACCAAAACAAACCAATACAGGAAGCACTGCCCAGATAACAAAAAAACTGCATAAACTTTTTCTTATTCCCCACATAATCTGCGATTCCTGATAGTAAGGGCGACATAAATGCAACCAGCAAAAAGGCCGCAGCAGTCACATAACTGATGAGAGGTGTACTGCGTATTTCACCACCGAAAACAATTACGGTTTCTGTATTTGCCGCATCAAACAACGCAGCATAATATATGGGAAATATCGCCGATGCAATTACCAGGCTATAGACTGAGTTTGCCCAATCGTAAAATGCCCAGGCAAATAAGAGTTTTTTGCTTCCTTTTTGGAGTGTTTGTTTTGTCATCGATATTATATAAAAAAAGCTGCCTTAAAAGGCAGCTCCTAAAATAAAAAATATGTTGATGAATCAGCTTGTTTTTTTGTTACTTTTTAAAAGTAGTAACTCCAAACTTACGTGCTTCTGCTTTTGATTCCTCTACCCAGGCCATAATGTTATTGATACGTGTTTGACTTGCAGGGTGTGTACTGAGGAATTCAGGTGGTGCTGCACCGCCCGCATTTTGTTGCATTCTGCGCCATAATTCTGCGGCTTCAGCGGGGTCATAACCGGCAATGGCCATTAGTATTAAGCCTATTTTATCTGCTTCGGTTTCGTGGCTTCTGCTAAATGGAAGCATCACCCCCACAGTGGAACCCACACCATAAGCTGTATTAAACAACGCCTGATTTTCGGGGTCGTTTGCTAAAGCAATGTTGCCTGCAACCGCACCAATTTGTTGTAGTTGTCCGGCGCTCATACGTTGCTGGCCGTGATTGGCAAGGGCATGCGCCACTTCATGACCCATAATGGCGGCAACACGTGCCTCTGTATTTGCAATGGGTAAAATTCCGGTATAAAATACAATTTTACCACCCGGCATACACCAGGCATTTACGGCTTCATCCTCAACCAAATTATATTCCCATTGATATTCTTTTAAATAACCCTGATAACCGTTTGCATTGAGCCAGCGCTCTGAGGCAGTGGCAATTTTCTGACCCACATTTTGGATCATCTGGGCGTCTGAAGTTCCTTTTACAACTTTATTTTCAGATAAAAATTGGTTGTATTGCTGAAAAGCCATGGGTAAAATTTGGGAATTTGGAACCAAAGCTAAGGTGCTTTTTCCGGTAAACGGGTTTGTGGTACAAGCAATAAGCAAGACCATCATCGATAATATAGTAAAGACGCTTTTTGTTTTCATTTGTTTGAATTTATTGTTTATTAAAGGTCATCCCGATAACTATCGGGAGGAATGCCATTTGAACATATCAGCATCGACGCCTGAATTCGTCTTTTGGCGGAGCAAGGTGGTTAGTTTTAGAATTCGTTAATGGCATTTCATAGTGTTTTTTTAACTGCCTTTGTAAAAATACAAAAACTTTGTTCTATTAAATTGAATTTGTATCGTTATTAACAATTAAAGTTTAGTGTAAGTCACTTACTAAAATTGTGACCTATTTAGCTACCTCATTCAAAAATTGTACCTATTTTAGTTTTTTAAAAATTTTCGGTACGCAATTTGTTTACTATTTAGAAATTAAAATTATCTATTATGAAAAAGCTCATATTTACTTTAGGAACCGTTTTCTTTTTATTCACAGCTTGTGAAGGACCACAAGGACCTCCGGGATTGGATGGCATCAATATACTGGGACAAACTTTTGAACGCACTGTAAATTTTCAGTTTAACAATCAAAACGGGCTACAGGAAGTTTTGGTCACTATACCAAATTCAGTAGAAGTATTTGAATCTGATGCCATATTGGTCTATCGACTCGAAGGCCAATTGCCTGATAATGTTGACTTGTGGAGTTTGATTCCTCAAAACTTCTTTTTAGACAACGGCGATATTATTCAATATGTGTATAACCATACCTTTTTTGACATCATGCTTCAGATTGACGGAAACTTTGATTTATCAACGGTTCCTTCAAACTTTACCCAAAATCAAACCTTCCGGTTTGTGGTCGTTCCTTCAGATTTTGCCAACAAATCCGGTGTTGACATAAGTGATTACAACGCTGTGATGCAGGCACTTCAATTGGATTAAGAACTGTTAAGAATTAAAATAGAAACCTCCTGATTTTTTTAATTGGGAGGTTTTTTGTGAAGACTAAATTTTCGTTAAAAGAACCCCGGATACTTTTAAATCGTATATATATCAATTAAATTCGTTAAAAAAAGAGTTATGACATCAAAAATCATCCTAAGCCTGCTGGCTATATGCCTCTGGAGCTGCAACGGCAAAGCCCAAAATGAAACCGAGAAAGAGACCCCATATAACGTCGTTAAAACAGATGCTGAATGGAAAACACAGTTGAGTGAGCTTGAATATTATGTCTTGCGACAAGCCGGCACAGAGCGCGCTTTTACCAGTCCGCTGGACAAAATCTACGAACCCGGCACATACCACTGCAAAGCCTGTGATATTAAGCTATATGAAAGTGAGCACAAATTTGATTCGGGTACCGGCTGGCCATCTTTTGACAGGGGTATCGATGAAAATCTTGAACTGGATGTAGATTACGATGTGGGTTATGCCCGCACCGAGTTAAAATGTGGGAATTGTGGCAGTCATCTGGGGCACCGCTTTGATGATGGACCCAAAAATACCACCGGAAAAAGACATTGTATCAATGGGGCCGCACTGAGTTTTAAGCCTGAAAAGTAACAGCATGGAAACCAAAAAATATCCGTTACAAAAAACAGAAGCTGAATGGCTGGAGTTATTAGGTGAAGAAAAGTACCGCATCTTACGTGAAAAAGGCACAGAACGTCCTTTTACCGGCACTTACAATCTTCACAATGAAAAAGGAAGGTATCACTGTGCCGCCTGCAATTCGTTGCTTTTTGAAAGCAATGCAAAATTTGACAGTGGCTGTGGCTGGCCCGCTTTTGACCAATCTGTAGAAGGAAGTATTGAATATGTTAAAGATACCAGCTATGGTATGCAGCGCACTGAAATCCTTTGTGCCAACTGTGGAAGTCATCTGGGACACGTTTTTAACGATGGCCCTACTTCTACCGGGCAACGGTATTGTGTGAACTCATTGAGTATGGGGTTTGAAGGGCGTGATTAGATTGATTGTTTCTTGTTTATTTATGAAGGTTTTCAGTTTTATCATCTAATTTTTTACTTCCAACTTCAAAATTTATAAATTATCCAGTTGATTTTTTTGTTTATCATCACTAATGGTCCAGAAAAAGCCAATAAAGAAAAACCGGTCGGCTGTTGGTGTGATGGCGCGCCTGTCAAAAGTGCCGTTTGCATTGGCTGTGTTGGCATATTCATAACCAAATACATTTTGAGTGCCCAGCACATTGGATACTGAAAAGTAGAGAATCTGTTGTTCGCTAAGTAAGTAAGCCCAGTTAAACGCCAAACTGTTATAGGTTTTTGTTTTTCCGTTCATAAATATCGGTTCGTTGGGGTTGTTATAAGGTCTGCCCGTATGAAACGTATGAGAAAAACCGAGCTGGGAACGCCAGTTTTCTACCCAGTATTTTGTCACTAAGGAAGCCGTGTGTTGCGCTACAAAGGAAGGCGTTGCCTGCTTAGGAAAATTGCGGTACAAGCGCTCGGTATCGATAAACGAATAAGAAACCCAATACTGCAAATTTTTAATGGTTTTGTTATCTCTCCAAAAAAAATCAAGCCCGGCAGCATAGCCGGTTCCGGTGTTGTTGAATTGTGAGTCAAACTGAGGAAATGTTTCGTCAAAACGAATCAGGTCATTGTAGTCTTTGTAATAGCCCTCCAGGCGCAAGGTGCGTCCATTTTTGTCAAACTGATAATTTAAAATGTAATGTGTCGCATTTTCTGAATCTATCCCGGTGTTGTACTTTAGATAGTCTTGTTTTGGTGTTTGGGAAAAGCGACCATAAGCCAATGCAAATTGAGAATGTTCCCCAAATTTGTATGCCAAAGAAACGCGGGGTGAAACGCGTGTTTCATCAAGCAAAAACTGTTGTGACGCTCTTACCCCCACTTTTGCAGCCAGCTTTTTAGAGAAGAAAAAATCGCCTTCTGCATAGAGCGCCAAACTATTTGAAGAGAATCCACTCTCAAATTCACCGGTCGCATTTTTAAAACCTTCATCAAAATGAGTGCTGAAAAAATCGGCTCCCACATCCAGTTTTATTCTGTTTGAAAAACGCTTACTTGCTTTTAACTTGAGATGGATGGCGTGCTCATCGTTTTGTACCCTGTCTGAATTGATAAAAATAGTATTGGCTCCATACCCATAACTAAATCCGTTGTAAAACTGCCAATTGTTGTTCCAGTAACTTTTATAGGAGGTGTTTGTATAGAAGTTGTTGTTTTTCAAATCGATGCGTTGTGATGACGGACTGTTGATGTCCTCTTGATTGAAGTCAAAACTTGAGGTATCAAAAGCGGCATAGGATTTCAAAATGCCCTTTTCAAATCTGTTTACATACACGGCCTCGCCGCTTATTGATTCAAAGGCTTTGTTCCAGTTGAGGTCCTGAGAAACCAGTGCCTGATAGGGTTCCAAATTGATGTATGCCGTGTTGATGGTAAAACTGCTGCTTTCCTTTTTGAATGAATGTCCCACTCCCAGACCAACGGTCATTAGGGAAAGTTCGGTTTGGTTTTGTTCGGCTTCGTCTTTGGTATTTAAGAGCAATACACTGGAAAGTGCTTCGCCATATTCTGCGCTGTATCCACCTGTAGAAAAGGAGATTCCGCTAAATAGAAAAGGAGAAAAGCGTCCTCTTGTGGGCAGATTTTGCACAGAAGCGCCATAAGGTTGTGCGACTCTAATGCCGTCAATAAACGTTTGAGTTTCATCTGCCTCGCCGCCTCTCACAAACAGCCTGCCGCTCTCCCCCACGGTTTGTGCTCCGGGAAGGGTTTGCAGGGCGCCCACAATATCACCGGCACTTCCGGCGGTGGTCACGATATCCAGAGGCTTTAAAACGGAGTTGCGTGCTTTATCACCCGCTTCAAATGTTCCGGCAGAAAGTACAACGGCATCAAGGGCATCCACGCTTTCGCGTAAGCGAATGTCTAAAAGGTTCAATTCGGATACTTCTTTAGTGATTTTGTAGGTCTCAAAAGAAAGGTAGGACACCTGAAGTGTTTGCACTCCTTCTGAAAGGGTTGAAAAGGAAAAATTTCCGTCTTCAGTTGTGGTAGTACCGTCATAAGTGCCTTCAATGAAAACATTTGCCCCAAGAATGGGAAAACCTTTGGGGTCTGTCACTTTTCCCGAAATGGTGGTTTGTGAAAAAAGTTGAACCGAAAATAAGAAGAGGATAAAAAAGCTGTGGTTTCGCATCTTGATTTGTTTTGGGTCAAAAGTGCGATGTTGTGAGCGATTCTCTAAAAATTACTGACCCAATTGTTAGAAAAGTTGGATGAGTTGTCTAAAATATATAAAGCCACCTTTTTGGGGTGGCCTGTATTTGATTTCTGATACAATTTTCGCTTAAAGCGAAAGGGTTGCAGGGATTACTTCTTCTTTGAAGCAGTCTGCGGAGCCTTGTTAGCCGGTTTCGGCGCAGCTTTTTTGGGCTGAGGCTTGCTGTTTGACTTGTTTTGTGCCATAGTAGCGTTGTTTTAAATAACATAGTAAATATACAACAGAAGTGAGTTGTTGATTTTCCATTAGGAATAAATTAACTAAAAGTTTTTTTTTAATTTTAGTATCAGAAATTACCGGATTCTAATTCTGTAAAAAATTCATTTTATGAAAAATAACGCCAAGGTCACAACCTATATAGAAAAACAGAAAAAGTGGAAAGAACCCCTCAAGGCATTGCGGGATATAATGCTCAAAACCGGAGCTGAAGAAACCCTGAAATGGGGAAGTCCCGTTTATGTGGTTGACGGTAAAAATATTGCTGGTTTAGCCAGTTTTAAAAATCATTTTTCCATTTGGTTTTTTCAGGGTGTGTTTTTAAAGGACACCCATAAAAAATTGGTTTCTGAAGAAGAAACCACAGCCAAAGCCATGCGTCAGTGGCGCTTTTTTTCTGCTGAAGAAATTGACGAAAAACTAGTGCTTGATTATATGAAGGAAAGCATAGCAAACGCCAAAGCCGGCAAAGAGGTCAAACCCGAGAAAAAGAAAGACCTTCCCCTTCCTGAAGAACTTAAAAAAGCTTTTGAAAAAAACCAGGCACTTCAAAAGAGTTTTGAGGCTTTGACACCTTACAAGCAAAAAGAATACAAAGAGCATATTGCAGGTGCAAAGCAAGAAAAAACCAGGATCAACCGGCTGGAAAAGTCCATCCCTATGATCCTTGAAGGCAAGGGGTTGCACGATAAATATAGAGATTGTTAATTACTTTTTAGGCTTTTCCCTGACAAACGGGCGAATAATCAATCGTGCAGCCTGGTCAAAATTAATGTAGTTGTATGTCCAGTTAAAAAAAGTAACGATGCGGTTTCTGAAACCCACCAAAAACCAAAGATGTACAAACATCCATAAAAACCAGGCAAAAAAACCACCAAAACTTAGTTTTTTAAAATCGACCACGGCTTTGTTTCTTCCCACGGTGGCCATAGTGCCTTTATCTTTGTAGCGAAAGGGTTTCAATGGTTTGTTCTTTAAAATGCGCCCAAAGTTTTTCCCAAGTGCTCTTCCCTGCTGGATGGCCGGTTGCGCTACCATGGGGTGTCCGTTTGGGTACCGTTCTGTAGCCATAAAAGCAATATCACCAATGGCAAATATGTTTTCATAACCCACCACTTTACTGTACTCATCCACTTTATAACGGTTGCCTCTTTCAGTAAAGGTCTCTTTTGTTAAACCTTGTATTGCAGCGCCTGTAACTCCTGCAGACCAGATAAACGTATCAGTATCTATGGTGAGGTCTGTATTGGTAGTGACTCTTTTTCCATCATAGTTCTTAACAAAAGTGTTCAGGTGAATGAATACACCCATTTTTTTTAGGAATTTTTCTGCTTTTTTAGAAGCAAATTCGCTCATAGGTGGCAGGACCCTTGCTTCGCCTTCAATGAGATGGATAGTCATTTCCTGCGGGTTCAGGTTGGGATAATCGCTATTGATGATGCCGTTTTTAAATTCGGCCAAAGCGCCGGCCAGTTCCACACCTGTGGGTCCTGCACCGGCAATGACGAAGTTCATAAGACTTTTTCGGGTTTCCACATCTTCAGTTATTACGGCTCTTTCAAAATTCTCCAGCACCAGGCTTCTAATGTTCAGAGCCTGGGGAACAGTTTTCATAGGCATGCAATTCTGTTCAATTTCGGTGTTACCGAAATAATTGGTTTTGGTGCCACTAGCAATTACCAGATAGTCATAAGAAATGTTTCCGATGGATGTTTTCACTACTTTGGCTTCCGGATCAATGCCTTCAACCGTGGCCATGCGGAAATGAAAATCACGGTAGAATTTGAATATTTTTCGCAGCGGATAGGCAATCGAATCTGGTTCCAGCCCAGAAGTTGAAACCTGATAGAGTAAAGGCTGAAAGGTGTGGTAATTATGCCTGTCCAGCAACACCAGCTGAACCGGCTTATTCTTTAATGTTTTAAGAAAGGAAATGCCCCCGAAACCACCACCGATGATCACTATCCTGGGGTGCTCTGTATCCGGAATATTCATAGAATTGAAATTGAATGCAAAGATACAGATTGCAGCACACCTAAACTCTTTATTTATGTAAATTTGACAAGTAATTGTAACAATAACAGCTTTATGATTACTAACTGGTAACTAACACCAAAAAACTTTTGAGCAAAGAACTGGAACATAGTTTTGTAACCCAGCTGGAGGAGAACCAAAACATTGTGCATAAAATCTGCCGTTTGTATACAAACGATGCAGATGCCCACAATGATTTGTTTCAGGAGATTACCATACAGTTGTGGAAAGCATTTCCAAAGTTTAGGGGCGATTCTAAGTTTAGTACCTGGATGTATAGAGTGGGCTTGAACACCGCAATAACACTGTATCGAAAATCAAAACGCCGACCTGACACACACGATTTTGAAAGTGTGAGTTTTAAAATTACGGCAGATGAATATGACGACACCGTTGAAGTGCAGTTGAGATTGATGTATGATGCCGTAAAACAACTCAATGATATTGACAAGGCGCTGGTGTTTTTGTATCTGGAAGATAAAAACTATCGTGAAATTGCTGATACATTAGGTATCACCGAAGTCAATGCCCGAGTAAAAATGAACCGTATAAAAGAAAAATTAAGAACAATCCTCAATCCGTGATGCTATGGATCAATTAGAATTATTAAAACAAAACTGGAAAAAACGGGAGCAAGAATACCCCAATCTTAGCTATGACCAGATTTATGATATGTTGTTTAAAAAATCAACTTCCATCGTAAAGTGGATATTTATCATTAGTGTTCTGGAACTCTTGTTCTGGTCGGGCTTATATTTTATTACTCCTAAAGATTCATTTGAAGTCATAGAAAAGCTGGGAATGAAAACCTTTATGATTGTTTTTAATGTAATACATTATATCATCGTATTGATTTTTATCTACTATTTTTATAAAAACTATGTGTCTATAAAAGTTACTGAAAACACTAAAACGTTGATGGAACGTATATTAAGCACACGCAGAACGGTTCGCTATTTTGTAATTTACAATGTTGCCGCCTTTGCAACTACGCTGATTGTTATCAATTACTTTTATTATACAAAGAGTGATGTATTGATGCAAGCACTAGATGAAACTTATGGAATTGTGCCTGACGATCCACAGTTTCTAACAATTTTTCTTATCTCACAAATTGTTGTGGGTGTCATCCTCATACTATTACTACTTCTGTTTTATAGACTGGTATATGGTATTTTGTTGAGAAAACTCAAAAAGAACTACAAGGAGCTGGAACGGATAGAAATGTAGGTGAAAATGTTTCGGGTTTCGGGTTTCGGGTTTCGGGTCTAATTTATTTATAGCTTTGAACGATATTTGAATATTGAATATAGTAGTTTAAACTTAAAACAAGACACAGCCTGCCCCGACTCATCGGGCAACGAATCGAACTTTACTAGGCAAAACTTGAAACCAGAAACCAGAAACCCTAATACGTCCACTTTCGTTTTGTATTCATTTCTTCGGCTTGTTCCAGTTCTTCAACCGGAATTACTTTTAAGAAGGAAGGATGTTGCTCGATGGCGTGCTCCAATTTGTTTACGATTTCTTCGATGGTCTCGTTGTCATAATCAATTTCAAGGGGTTCTTTGATTTCCATTGATTGGAGGATACCTCTTTTTTTGATGTTGATCCCTTTTTTGTCAAAAGACCTTCTAAAACCATCTATCACGATGGGAACCACAATGGGTTTGTATTTTTTTATGATGTGTGCTGTGCCTCTTCTGATGGGTTTCCATGGTTTTGTAGTGCCTTGTGGAAAGGTGATTACCCAACCATCGTCAAGTGCTTTCCCAATATTTGAAATATCACTCATTTTTACTTGACGATTGACTTCTTTACCATCTGCTCGCCAGGTGCGCTCAATGGGGATAGCTCCCGCGTAGGAAAGGATTTTAGGAAGTAAACCTGACCTCATGGTTTCACTGGCTGCAACATAATATATATTCAATTTTGGTTTCCATAGGTAACCAATGTTTTTAATGGAGTCTTCCCGACCATGAAGGCTCGCATTGAAAACGTGAAACATGGCGACTACATCTGCAAAATAAGTTTGGTGATTGGAAACAAAGAGAACATTCCTTTCGGGAAGGACACGCAAGTTGTCTGACCCCTCGATTTGCAATTCGTTAAACCCTTTAAATCTACGGTGTGTTATTGCACCCATAAAACGAATTAACCATCGCTTTAAAAAAAGCGTGTGACCAAAAGGATTTTTTTTAAACAATCCCATAAATTAATGTTTGAGGTTGCGCTTTTCTATCACAGAAAAACGGGTGGCTAATATACAAAATCCTATTTTTATAAAGCTCCTTTTAACATGTGTCTCACTTCGCTTAAAATCATAGCAGTAGCCCCCCACACCACATGATTGTTTAAATGATAGGCAGGCACTTCAATATCAATCGCATAAGAGGTTGTCAAGGTTTTTGTGACAATCACTTTGTCATCCAGAAAATGTGTTAAAGGAATTTCAATGAGTGCTTCCACTTCTGAGGGCTGTGCTTTAAATTGGGGGTAATTTTCGACAAAACCCATAAAAGGCTGCACTATAAAATTACTCGGCGGAATGTACATTTCTGTCAATTTTTTTACGACCTGAATTTCTGATTTTGGAACGCCTATCTCTTCTTCTGTTTCGCGTAAAGCAGTCACGGTGAGATTTCCATCTTGTGGTTCAAACCGCCCTCCCGGAAAACCCACTTGACCCGAATGCACACCTTTGTAAGTTTTTCTGAGTATTAATATTAAATTTGTTTCCTGTTGCTTGTTTGGGTAAAAAAGAGCCATCACACCTGCTTTACTTGCATTATTTTGGGATTGTGCTAAATTTTTAAGTTCTTGCAAACGTTCTATAGGAGCCATTTTTAGCTGAACTTCCTCGCCGGGAAGTGCCGTGTTTTGTACTTTTAAAAGTGCCTTTTTAAAACTGTTAAACTCCATAAATGCAAGCCGGCAAAGGGCGTTTAAAACTTAAAGAAGATTATATTTATAAAAAAATGAAAAAATTAATTTCCATTTTATGTATTTGCTTTTGCTTTTTGAATTGTGAAGATAGTAAAAAATCCAATCAAACAACCCAGGAGTCACCCGTGGAGGACTCCTTAAAAGTTTCTGTTACAGATGCAGAAAAAACGCCTAAAGAAGACACCAAAGATACATTACAACCCCTGGTCAAATTAACAAATTCAACCCTTGAAGAATTTTTAGTGCCTTATGGGCAGGAAAATCCGGAACGCTTTGTAACGCTGGAAACTACAGAGGGTTCTATAAAACTTGAACTTTATGACAACACACCCCTTCACCGGGCCCATTTTATCTATTTGATAAAGAATGGCTATTTAAATACCACAGTTTTTCATCGGGTGGTCACAAATTTTATGATTCAGGGTGGAAACAGTGACCGAATGGAAACTGCCAGAATGCGCGGTAAAATGGGGAAATATACCCTGTCGGCAGAAATTATTCACCGGCATCATCGCGGGGCGTTGGCTGCTGCAAAGGAATACAGGGAAAACCCTGATGACCGCTCGTCTGCTTTTGAATTTTACATTGTTCAAAGCCCTAATGGAGCCTACCATTTGGATAAAAATTACACCGTTTTTGGCAAAGTAATCTCAGGTATGGAGGTCGTTGACAAAATTGCAAAACTGGAAACAGATGATGGCGACTGGCCACTTTACAATGTGTTTATAAAGGCATTTCTTGACAAGTAAAAAAACTTTTGTAGCTTATTAGTACCATAAATGATTATTGTTTGTGGAACATTTAAGGTATACACACATAACATTTCTAACTTAAAATGAACAAGTTAATTGTAAGTTTCCTAAATTGTTTTATAAAAGTTTATCAGTGAAAATCAGTCAAATCCGCGTCATCAGCGTGCTATATCAATCAACAAATAGAACGCAGATTACACGGATTAAGCGGATAAGCGCAGATTTATTAAAAATAACCAGTCAAATTATAATGATTTAGACATTTTTAGTTCAAACGTTTTTATAAACTGAAGGCAGGGATAGTTTGAATTTGACGGCCAGCAACCGCACAGTAATCACAACAGAACCAGATATAATTACAATCCAATTTGTGTCAAGTGTTGTAAAGCTTAAAAGGAAATAAAAAACTCCCCCAAGAATACAAGCGGTAGCATAGATTTCTTTTCTAAAAATAATAGGGATTTCATTACACAATATATCCCTGATGACCCCACCAAAACAAGCCGACATCGTTCCTAAAAAAATACAGATTATGGGATGCAAATCCATTTGAACGCCTTTTTCTATGCCCACCATTGTAAATAGTGCAATTCCAATTGTGTCAAACAAAAACAAAGTTTTTCTAAAATAATTGAGTTTCTCCCTAAAAATTATGGCAAACACCGCCGAAAAGAAAATCACATACACATACGTCATAGTATGCATCCATACGATATTCACATCCAGCAATACATCCCGCAACGTTCCACCGCCCACAGAGGTCACAAAAGCAATAATAAATATTCCAAAGAGGTCAAGGCGCTTGTGCATGGCCGTCAACACCCCTGAAATAGCAAAAGCGACGGTTCCTAAAATGTCTATGATCAGATATAAACTCATTATTGTTGGGTATAAAAGGTGTAATCGTCAATAACTCTCCTGATAAAATCAATGGGTTTTTCATCATAAGAAACCTCCATAACTCCTGAAACTTTAGCAGCAAGTTTTAAAATTATGTGGTGATTTCCATAAGCTAAGGCATTTCTGTAAATGGATTTCATCGATTGGATTTCATCGTCTTTAAAAACCATAACTTGAGGGTATTTGGGGATATAATCTTCGGGTAATTGGTTGATGGCAATGGCACTTATGCCTGTAGTAATTTTTTCTGAAATAACGGTTGTTGTAGCTGCAATATCCCCAAGTCGCTGGCCTTTTCCGTTAAGCAACATAGTGACAATAGCAACAGAGCCAAAACCAATAGCTATATCAACTGTGCGCAATAACCAGCGTAACAGATAGTTTGAAAAAGCCGGTTTGGAGCCATCGAGTTTCACAACTCTTATCTTTAAGGCAGCTTTACCGGGGCTTTGGCCGTTCCAAAATGTTTCCCACAGCAAATGATATAAAAACAAAGGAAGCCCAATGGTGAAATAATAAACAAATACTGCATCTTGATCCATATTAGTTTGCGCAAAAATGAAAATGACAACAAACAGATAAGCTGCTATAATGAGATTATCAACAATAAAGGCAAGAATGCGATCCATAACCCCCGCAACATTTTGAGAAATTGTGACATTTTGTGCGGTTTCTATTTGAAAATTATCCATTAAATATGTTTCTTTGAGCAGCTAATATTTTTTTAATGCGCGAAGCGGCTTTTGTAAAACAAAATAAAGATAAATGGTTAAGATTTGAAAGTGTTCTCAAGAATAATATTCAAATTTCACCAGATGAGCTCAGTGCATTGTATATTGAAGTTACAGACCATTTGAGTTATGCCCAAACATTTTATCCAAAAAGCAGCACTCTAAGTTACCTAAACAACCTGGCAATCCTCGCCCATCAAAAAATTTACAAAACAAAACGCGAATCCCGTCGGCGGTTTATTACTTTTTACACTAAAGAGTTCCCACAACTTTTTAAAGCATACCACAAGCAATTGCTTATTTCTTTTATCACATTTGCACTGTTCAGCTTGATTGGAGCTTTTTCTGCAGCAACAGATGGAGATTTTGTGAGATTGATAATGGGTGATGCTTACGTAAACATGACCTTGGACAATATCGAAAAAGGAGACCCAATGGCTGTTTACAAACAAATGGGTGAAGTAGAAATGTTTTTGGGAATAACTATTAATAACATTCGTGTGGCGCTTTATGCATTTGTGTTTGGAATGTTATTAAGCATCGGAACTTTATATGTTTTGATGAATAATGCTGTGATGATTGGCTCATTTCAGTACTTTTTTTATGATCAGGGGCTTTTATGGGAATCTGTGAGAACCATCTGGATTCACGGAACGATAGAAATTTCTGTGATTATCATAGCGGGTTGTGCGGGTTTGGTAATTGGTAATAGCATCCTTTTTCCGGGCACATACACACGCTTGCAATCCTTTGTGAGGGGAGCTAAAGACGGACTTAAAATCCTTATAAGTACCATTCCATTTTTTATCGTTGCAGGATTTCTGGAAGGCTTTGTTACCCGTCAGACACAAATGCCGGACTGGCTTGCTATATTGATTATTGGTGGTTCATTATACCTCATTCTCTATTACTATGTATTTTACCCCATTCAACTGCACAAAAAATTAAATTCAAAACAATACCTGAATCAACCTAAATCTTAATCATGAAAGAAACTATTGATTTTAAAAAACAACGAGAACTGGGTGCCATCATCACAGATGCGTTCAAATTTATACGACTTGAAGGCAAAGAACTGGGTAGCTTGATTTTAAAAATCACCGGTCCGGCCTTACTGGCTGTTATATTTAGTTATGTGTATTATACGCAGTCCACCCTTGGAAATTTTGAAAACATATTGATACAGGAAGATTTTAGCACAGACATGATTTTATCTGTTTTTTTGCTAATGGGTTCTGTAGTTGTTTTTTATGCCCTCATTTATTGTACTGTTTTACTCTATATCAAGTCTTACATTGCTAATCAAGGTACTGTTCAAATTGATACTGTTAGCCGGGAGATAAAAGACTATTTCTGGGGTATGCTTGGGTTGAATTTACTCATTGCTGTTATTGTTGCTGTTGGGTTTCTTTTCTGTGTTTTGCCGGGCATCTATCTAATGGTTTGCCTCACGCTTGCTTATCCCATTCTCATATTTGAGCGTAACTCCATTGGGGACGCGATAAGTAACAGTTTTAAACTCATTAAAGATGAATGGTGGAATACTTTTGCCACTTTTATTGTGATATACATACTGTATTCTATAGTCACATTGATTTTTCAAATTCCACAATTACTTTATTTCTTCATAAAAGGTTTTGCTATGAGCAACGAAGTTTCAGCAAATCCATTTGATATCATTGATTGGGTTTCAATTACCCTGGATGTGATTGCCATGGTTGCCGGGTATTTGTTGTTTACATTTATACTCATCGCTATTGCTTTTGTTTATTTTCACCTCAACGAAAAGAAAAATTTCACAGGAACACTTGAAAACATAGATAAACTGGGATCACGGGAATTGTAAGATGAAAAAGTGTTTCCTCATAGTATTGATGCTTTTTTTAGGTTTGTTTTCACAAGCTCAAGATTCACTTGAATCCAATGAAGCACCCATACCCGTAATTTATGAGGAATCCTCTTCAGTAAAACCCCTGCCCTTTGATCAAAGTATTCTCGAAACATATAAAGAAGATCCACACTTTGATTATACAGAGGTGAATCCTGATGAGAATTGGTGGAGCCAATTTAAATCTTGGTTATCCGGATTGTGGTCTAAATTCTGGACCTGGCTTTTTGGCGATTATGAATCCAATGCGTTTTTGGTTTTTTTATTTCAAGCCCTTCCCTATATCATTCTGGGCGGAATTCTTGTTTTTATAATCTGGTTATTTTACAAAATCAATCCGGGTTCAAAATTACTGTTGTCTAAAGAACCTCCCGAAGTTTTTTATACTGATGAGGAAGAAATCATAAAATCCAAAAACATTCAAGAACTCATTGATCAAGCGCTTTCAAATAAAGACTACCGGCTTGCAGTGCGCTATGGTTTTCTTTTGCTTTTAAAACGACTCAGTGAAACTGAAATCATAGCTTATGAGTTTGATAAGACCAATTCAGACTATAAAAAAGAAATTAAAAGTGACCCCATTTTATCCCTTTTTAAAAAAGTATCGACGCTTTATGAATATACCTGGTATGGTAATTTTTTAGTCAATGAAAACGATTATGCAAAAGCAAGCAAACAATTTGCAGCTTTGCATTCCAAAATAAAACAGGAAGTTGAGTAATTTTCAAAAAATAGCGTTTGTTTTTTTCCTGGTTTTAATTGGGCTTTTGGTCTATGTTGAAGCTACAAAACCAGTGCCTGTTAACTGGTATCCCAGTTACAATAAAAATGATAAAATTCCGCTGGGAACATTTGTGTTGCACGATTTATTGAAGCAACATTTTCAGGAAAACCTCATTGATGTTGACAATCCTCCCTATCTTTTTCTACAAAATGAAGCATCTGTTGGAACGTATGTATTTATCAATAACTATCTGGGGTTTGATGAAGTAGAATTAGAGAGCCTGTTGACCTGGACAGCACAAGGAAATACCCTGTTTTTATCTGCAAACAGCTACAGTAAAAACCTGCTCGACACGCTGGGCTTGGATATGAAGAATTTCTTTTTTTATGACCGTTTTCAAACCCAACCCGTTTTAAGTTTGGTTGATAAAAACCAAAAACCTGCAGCAAGCGTTCATATTGAACGAAATTTAAGAGTTTCTTATTTCAACAGTATTGACACGCTTACAAATCGTGTTCTAGGGTTTTCACAAGCTTTTGAAGAGGAAGAAACATCAAAAACACCCGAGGTAAATTTCTTAAAAGTACCCTTTGAAAAGGGACAAATTTTCTTTTACAACCAACCCGAGATTTTTACCAATTTCATATTACTTGACTCCTCAAAGAACACTTTATCGGCTAAAGTGTTATCCTATATAAACTCAGATGGCTTCATTTATTGGGATAATTATTACAAAACAGGGGGTCGAGTGGATGTATCGCCTTTGCACATACTATTTAAAACAAGGAGTCTAAAATGGGCCTATTACTCCTTGCTCATCGGTGTTTTATTGTTTGTTATCTTTAAAGGAAAAAGAAAACAACGCCCCGTTCCGGTTTTGGAGCCTTTAACCAATAAAACCTTTGAATATACCCAAACCATCTCGGGAATTTATCGGGATACTAAAGACAACAGAGCAATATTAAGAAAGATAACTGCTCAGTTTTTGGAGTATATAAGAATTAAACTAAGAGTTGAAACAAATACGATTAACAGTCATTTTTACAATGAAGTAGCATCTAGAAGTAATCAAGAATCTTCAGAAATAAAAGCACTTTTTGAAACTATTAAAAAATTAGAAAATCAAACTTTAATTAAAGATATAGAGCTGATAGAATTACTCAATAAAATAAATGAATTAAAAACCAAAATAGATGGAAAATAGTGAAAATTCAAACGAGGAAATACATTTTGACAATCGCCTCGATTTAAGCGAATTAAAAAATGCTGTCGAAAATATCAAAGCCGAACTGGGGAAAGTAATTATTGGACAGCACGAGTTTGTCGAGCTGCTTTTGGTAAACTTGCTTTCAAATGGACATGTGCTCATTGAAGGTGTTCCGGGAATTGCAAAAACAATCACAGCAAAGCTTTTTGCAAAATCAATACAAACGGGTTTTAGCCGCATACAATTTACACCAGATTTGATGCCCAGTGATGTTTTGGGCACCTCCATTTTTAATATGAAAACCGCCAGTTTTGAATTTAAAAAAGGTCCTATTTTTTCTAATGTGGTATTGATTGACGAAATAAACCGCGCCCCTGCAAAAACACAGTCGGCTTTGTTTGAAGTGATGGAAGAACGCCAAATTACTATGGATGGAAACAAATATACCATGGACGACCCTTTTATGGTAATTGCTACTCAAAACCCACTGGAGCAAGAGGGAACGTATGCCCTTCCTGAAGCCCAGCTAGACCGGTTTTTATTTAAAATCAATGTGAGTTACCCCTCAACAAGTGAAGAAGTCCTAATTTTAAAATCACATCACGATAGAAAAATGAACCTTCCGCTTGACCAAATAGAGCCGGTACTCACTATTGAAAGCCTCAAAATATTTAAAGAACAAGTGCAGGAAATACGCATTGAGGACAAGCTTTTTGATTACATTGCCCAGCTTGTTGAAAAAACAAGAAACCACCCTCATTTGTATCTTGGGGCTTCGCCAAGGGCGTCCATCGCCATAATGAATGCCTCTAAAGCTTTTGCGGCTCTCGCAGGAAGAGATTTCATCATTCCCGATGATATTAAGAAAACACTCATTCCGGTATTGGGTCACAGAATCATCCTGTCTCCTGAACGTGAAATGGAAGGCATGAAACCTGAAACTGTTATTGATATGATTGTCAAATCTGTTGAATTGCCCCGATAAGATGATCAAAACCTTAAAATCATTGTATCTCACTGAGCGACTTTTTCAAGCAATCGCTGTCATTGCGTTACTTTTTCTGGTGTCATACTGGTTTGAAGGTCTCTATGGAACGGTTTGGATTCTGGTCTTTATTCTTATTCTTTTCATTGTTGCAGAATTTAGTATGCTCTATTCAAAAATTGGAATTCAGGCGAGTCGCATTTTACCGGAACGCTTTTCAAACAGCGATGTCAATTATGTTCAAATCAAACTCAAAAGTTCTTATGATTTTAAGATAAGCATCCAATTGATTGATGAGTTGCCTGTACAATTTCAAAAACGGGATTTTTTGATGAAAGTTTCCCTCAATGGTAAAGAACAAAAAACAGTAACTTATGATGTGAGGCCTGTAGATAGAGGTTCCTATTATTTCGGAAACTTAAACTGCTTTATCTCCTCCCCTTTTTCTTTTATAAAACGCCGATATGCTTTCAATGCCAATCAAAGTGTCAAAGTGTATCCCTCATTTATTCAGATGAAAAAGTATGATTTTCTGGCAATTGACAGTAAGTTGAGTCATTTTGGCTTAAAAAAAATAAGACGCATAGGTCACACGATGGAATTTGAACAAATCAAGGAATATGTTACGGGTGATGACCTTCGTTCTATAAACTGGAATGCAACAGCAAAAAGTTCTCATTTGATGGTCAATCAATATCAGGATCAAAAAATGCAACCCATTTATTCCATCATAGATTCCAGCAGGGTTATGAAAATGCCTTTTGACGAACTCAAATTACTTGATTATGCCATAAACAGCACACTTGCTTTTTCAAACATAGCCCTCAAAAAAGGCGACAAGGTGGGGCTTATCGAGTTTTCCAATAAAATCAATAAAATGGTACCCGCTCAAGCAAAGCGCACGTATTTAAACACAATTTTAAATACCCTATACAATGTCGATACTCATTTTCTCGACTCAGATTATGGGGCGTTACAAGCAACTATTAAGAGAACCATCAACCAGAGGAGCCTGTTGATGCTCTACACAAATTTTGAACACATTTCGTCTTTACGCAGAAAAATAAGGTATTTGCAAGCAATTGCAAAACGTCATGTTCTGGTGGTTATCTTTTTTGAAAATACTGAACTGGATAAACTTGCAAACATAGAAATAAAAAATACGATTGATCTTTATGACCAAACCATAGCAAGGCAATTTCAGTATGATAAAAAACTCATCGTCAAAGAATTAAATCAGAAGGGAATTCAAAGCGTACTCACAACTCCACAAAATCTTACAGTCAATACCATTAACAAATACCTGGAAATAAAGGCCAAGGGACTTCTTTAAAAAAAGATTCTATTATTATTTTGTGGTATTTAAATTATGCAATGTTTTATTATTATTTTTGGCTGGGTGTTTTTTAGATATTTATAACAAATCTTCTTGAAACTTTAAACCTGAAATCTATCTGCCAAATTTTATCCATAACTAGTTTTTATCGAAAACACTCTTGGTAAAAATCAATAAGTACAATAAACTCTTTTAAACTTTTTCAATAAATATTTCTTATAATATTTGTATTTTTACATCAGAAATACAGATACTATGACCATCACTCAATTGAAATATGTCTTAATGGTTGCCGAGCACAAAAACTTTACCAAAGCGGCAGAAAAAACCTTTGTTACCCAGCCCACACTCAGTATGCAAATCCAAAAGCTTGAGGAAGAACTGGACATACTCATTTTTGACAGGAGCACTAAGCCACTTAAGCTAACAGATATTGGCACTATTATCATTGAACAAGCACGTAACATAGTCAATGAAGCCGACAGAATGCAGGACATCGTTGATCAACAAAAGGGATTTATTGGTGGTGATTTTAAACTGGGCGTCATTCCCACGGTAATGCCAACGCTGTTGCCCATGTTTTTAAAAGCATTTACAAACAGATACCCCAAAGTAAAATTAAAAATCGAAGAACTAAACACAGATGAGTGTATTCAAAGGCTTCAGGATGGAAACCTGGATGCTGCTATTGCTGCAACGCCTCTTTTAAATGAAAACATCAATGAAAGAGTGTTGTATTATGAGCCCTTTGTAGCTTATATCACAGAAAACCACAGGTTGTTTCAAAACAAAACCATTACTGTTGAAGACCTGGATATAGAAGACATATTATTACTTGAAGACGGTCATTGTTTCAGGGACGGTGTAATCAATTTGTGCAAAACTTCTAAAGTCAATGTGAGTGAAAACTTTCAGCTTGAAAGCGGAAGCTTTGAAACCCTTATTAAGCTATCAAATGAAGGCTTAGGAATGACTTTACTGCCCTATTTGCATACTTTAGACATCAAAGAAAAAGAAAAGCAGTATTTAAAACATTTTAAGGAGCCCTCACCGGCAAGAGAAGTGAGTATTCTTCAGCATAAGAGCAAACTTAAGCCACAAATTGTAGATGCCTTGTATGATGTCATATCCGGGGTGGTGAGAGGTGCGATTGCATTTCAGGACGTGAAAATAATTAGTCCCGTGGCTAAAAAATAGAGCTTCCTAAAAAGTTATAACAAAAATGGGATACAAATTTCATTAACACTTAAAACTAACCTCACAGCAATTGTTCTATATAACAATCCAGGAAGCATCTATAGAGAACTAAGGTTTCAAATAAATAAGACATTGATTAAGCTCCGGGTTTTCTTTAACGAGCGAATTTACCCAAACTTTCAATTCTTCAATTTCATAAGGAAGTAGCCTTTTGAGTGCTTTTTGTAGTTCTTTACAAAAGAGATTAGCGTCAAAACTAACCTTTGCAAGAACAGCCTTGGTGTAGTCAAACATAGCTCTAGCCATAATACAAATGGAATTAAAATTAAATCAAAAATTTAATTAATTAGAGTAGCTATGTTGAATAGGCAGAAAATTTATATTATTAAAGACCAATTTAGTAAAAAAATAGTTTTCTTTAACCCTTTAGACAAAATTTAACAGTTAATAATTTCCTGTCATATTAAGTGATGGTAAAAACATAAAGACATAAACAATTGTTAATCAATAACCTCTGTAAAATATAATGGTGCTAAAAGTTTTTATCAAGATGTTCAGATCGAGAAATAAACTTCTTTTTTTTATGTAGTACAGGTCATACTGAAGTTTTTCCAGTGTATCCTCTGTTGACGAAGCATATTCACATTTTACCTGGGCCCAGCCGGTCAGTCCGGGTTTGATGATATGTCTGATTTCATAAAAGGGAATTTCTTTTGAGAGTTCTTTTACAAAAACTGGTCTTTCAGGTCTTGGGCCAATAATACTCATATCTCCTTTAAGAACATTTATAAATTGCGGCACTTCGTCAAGACGTGTTTTTCTCAAAAATCTTCCAAATTTCGTTACCCTCATATCGTCCTTTTTTGCCCAAACGGCTCCATCTGCTTCGGCATTTTTAACCATACTGCGCAGTTTTATGATGAAAAAAGTTTTTCCATTTTTGCCCACCCGTTCCTGAAAATAAAGCAAAGAACCCCGGTTTCCAATGAGGTTTCCAAGAAAGATAAAGGGAATTACTACAACTCCCAGAAGAAGACCGATAGAGGCTATGAAAATATCCAAAAAACGGTGAAAAAACAGGTATAGTTTATTTTGATTACTTCGGCTAAAAGGGAAATATCTGAAAAAATCTTTATCAACATGGTGCACAGGCACCCGTTGAGTCAAATCTTCATATACTTGTGTGTATTCTTTAATGGAAAATCCTTTTTCGAGTAAATCCAGCAACTGTGTATAGACAGGAAGAGAAATACGTTTTGAAAAGCTACCGGCCACGATAATTTCTGATATAGCGTTTTCCTGAATTATACGTTTGATATCATTTGATGTGAATTGCAGAAAATCAAGTGTTTCTTGTGATTCTTTACCGGTATTGACAAAACCAATGACTTTATAGTTGGGATCAGACTTTTCAATGGCATCCTTCATTAATTTGACATTGTTCACATTACCAATAATCAAAATGCGTTTATAAAACCGGGGGGTTGAGATGAGCATTATATATGCCAGTCGCCAGATAAATAAAGCTAGGATAATTGCAATAAACAAATAGATAATCTGCAATCTGTTTCCCGGTAATTGGGGAGTATAAAAGGGTGTAAGCAAATAAAATAAAACCGTAATGGAGCTTGTTAGGACAATGTTCTTAAATACAACATCAATTTTACTAGCTTTTTGCAGGTCATACAATTCAAAAACGGTTCCAAAAACTGAAATGTATAAAGCGAGAACAATCAACCACTCCCATCGATCTGCAGATATGGTCACATAATCAAATGAAAAAATAACTCCCATTCCATAAAGCATCAAAAATACCGTTACGATGTCCAAGACGCGTAGCAATACTTTCCGCTCAGAAATCTCAAAATGGATTTTTGATGACTTTGTCATGATCATAAATTTGGGATTTAAAAATACAACAAGTTATTTTAAAATATCAAACCATTGGTACTTAACTTTTTCCCAATCAAAACTTTCTGCTTTGTTTCTTGCATTTTGAGTGAGTGATGAAACCATTTGAGGGTTGCTTAATAAATCCTTTAGTGATTTCAAAAAAGCATCAACTGAGTTAGGCTCTACCAGTAAAGCATCCCTTCCATCATCTATTAAATAAGGGATTCCGCCAACGTTTGTTGATACTACAGGCAATCCCAGTGCCATCGCTTCAATCACACTTACCGGTGTGTTGTCAAAGTTTGTGGTGTTTATAAATATTGCATATTCTTTGGAGTGCTCTATCCACTCCTGTTTTGATAACTTTCCTGTGAATTCCACCGGAAGATTGTGATCTGTGGCATATTTTTTACAATTTACCAAAGAGCCATCTTTTTCAGGCCCCACCATACATAAAGTGGCATCAGGAAAGTCCTGACGTAATTTTTCAAAAACCTGAAGAGCCAGTAATGGATTGTAAATTTGAGCAAAGGAGCGTACCCACAAAAGAGATGGCTTTACAGGACGCTGACTGAATTGATAGTTTTTGATTTCTATACTATTTGGAATACACACCACATTTTTATAACCCGATTGTATAAAGACCTGCTCTAAATAAAGTGATGGCGAGACATTGATTTTGGCGCCTTTAAATAAAAAATCGCTTTTCTTTTTATCGTTCTGAAGTCGGTGTGGTAAATTACCCCCTCTCAAAATTGGAATATAAGGCTTGTTCAATTTTTTACAGCACCAGGCAACTGCAACTGCATAGTAGAAGTTTGTCGTGCTATAAGTATCGATAAGTACGAAATCAGTTTCATTTTTATATTTGAAAACCGCCCGACACATATCGATGAGACGTAAAAACTTATTTCTTATTCCGGAAGCAATGCGCACTTCAAAACCTTCCTTCTTTAGAAACATCCCTAAAGTATCTACCGAAGTGATTGTGACTTTATCGTGTTTTAGCCGGTTTCCTATGTAAAGTATTTTTTTCATTTATGATGTAAAGCAGGCACAAGCCATATATAAAACCGGAAGCTGCAAGCCTCATAGAGGAATGGCTTATGGTGAGTAACCAAAAAAAGTAAAAAGCAAAGAAATAAACACTGGGTTTATAAGCAAGCCAATAGAACAACGGGCTCACAACCAAAATAAACAATGCAATCAATCCGGGGACGCCGTGCTCTGAAATAAGGCGACTCAGTTCGTTGTGAGTAGCAATTGAAACCCCGGTTTTTTCTTCCCTGTATTCTTTTATTTTACCAATTCCCACTCCGGTTAATGGAGCACCAAAAAATGCGTCAAGCTCAGTTGCCATAAGCTCAGCTCTTCCGGTTGTCACATCCTGTTTGACCCTTCCCGCAGCATCTTGATTGTTGTATCGCTTGTCGAGTAACCCAAGGGTTTGGATGGAAGTGAAAAGCCAAGTTATAAATAATATACCTAAGATACCTACTATTTTAGGCAAGAGTTTTGCTTTTGTTAAGGCATCAGACATGTAAAAATAGATGATAAAAAAGGCAACACAGCAAATAAGCGCACTAATCATTCCACCTCTTGAAAATGTAACAAGTCCTCTGTAACAAACAAAGGCTAACAAGAACAGATCAATAATATTGACCAATCTGCTTTTAATAGTAAACAACCGAATAAAAAGAATTATGGCTCCCAGTCCCATTATGGTAGCCACTTGATTGGGACCAAATCCGCCGGAGGCTGCAAAATTTGAAGCCGTTCCACTCAATGAATCCCTGATGCTGGGTGTATAAACAAAAAGATAAAACGTAAGGGTTATGATAGGCAGTAATATGGCTAAAAAGATATGGTGAATTCTTTTTGCAGAAATTTTTCGGTAAAAGCAATAAATACCAACAATACCCACAGTCACAGGGCCACTAATGTTAAATGCAATAGTCGTTCTTATGTTTGTATCATAATTGAGGTTCATTGCAGAAAATAGGACTCCGGGAACCAATAAAAAAAGGTATATCCAGTAGGGAATTGTTTTTTTGGAGGTTCCGTTGAGAAAAATACCCATAAGTAAAAAAAGGATGACCAGATATTTTCCTGATTCATAAAAAAATGCCCCTCCGGTCATTCTAAAAAACAATTCGGCTCCTGTTATGTATGCCGCTGCCAGTAAAGCCTCATCGTTTTTATTAGCTTTTGTAACTATAAGGAAAAAGAAAAAAACACAGACTCCTAAAAAAATAAACTGAGACGTAAACGGAAAAAGATATACCGAAAATGCCAATGCAAGATGTAACAACAAGAGTTGAATGTATGTTACTTTTTTAATGGGTTTGATCCTGATTGCCTTCATTGGTCATTACAAACTTCTCTATCAAGTCTAAGAGGTTCTAAAAAGCTACTAAACAATTTAAATTTACAAAAATGTATCTTTGAAAAACATATTTCTATTAAACGCATTTGGTTTATGAAATGTACACTAACGATTTTTAATGAATTTATAAATATGTTTTGGAGTACTCCATCTTCCGAATTACTAAATAGTATTTACTGATGAAAATTTCTGTCAAAGATTTTGTTTATGTACTTATTCAGCTAATTTTATTTGCCTTGTTTTTATTTGAAATTAGAATACTTCAGTTTTCCATTCCCAAATATATAGAAAGCCTAAGTATTGCCCTACTCCTTTTGAGTATTATTTTTTTGTTGGTTGCCTTTCTCCAACTCAACAAATACCTGTCCCCCTTCCCCACCCCTGTTAAAAATTCGAAACTGATTACAAACGGTGTTTTTGCAATCTCCAGACATCCCATTTATACAGCAATTATAGTTGGAACATTATCATTAGGTATTTTATTAGGTTCCGGGTATAAAGTAGTACTTGCTGTCGTTTTTATGTTTTTTTTCTATTTCAAAACAAATTATGAAGAAAAAAAACTTGAAGAACAGTTTCCTGAATACAAAGACTATAAGAAAAAAACCGGAAGGTTTTTTACGCTCTTTTTATTCAAACAAAAAGAATAATACAACTCTGAAATTTGTACATTGGAGGGATTTTTTAAAATTAAAAATATGATGATTTCAAAACATTTTTTATTGTTGTTTTTTATAAGCTTCTGCACTAATGGTATTGGACAAACGCTCCCAACATCTTTACCATTAGAATTAAAAGATACACATCAACAAGCTCAAATTAGTAAGGTAGAAACTTCTGCAATTATTTCTCAACAGGCGCTTCTAGAGCATCTCGCCTTTTTAGCTTCAGACGAACTGGAAGGTAGAAAAACCGGTGAACCCGGAAATCTTATAGCAAGAAATCATATCGTAAATGAATTTTTATCTCAAGGTCTGGAAGTAACTTTACAACCTTTTTCTTTCGAAAGAAGAGAGATCACTTATGATGCCGTAAATATCATTACCGCCATTAAAGGTTCAGAAAATCCAGATAACTATATCGCCATCATAGCCCATTATGACCACGTGGGTATTGGCAAACCAGTAGATAACGATTCCATCTACAATGGTTCAGATGACAATGCCTCAGGAACTGCAGCGCTTATGGCTATGACAAAATATTTTAAAGAAAACCCTCCAAAAAACTCACTCCTATTTATTGCGCTTGACGCGGAAGAGTTAGGCCTGCAAGGCGCCAAGTATTTTGTTGAAAACAAAGGCGATAAAAACATCCTTCTCAACATCAATATGGATATGATAAGCCGAAGCGAAAACAACGAAATCTATATTTGTGGAACGCGCTACACCCCTTCCCTAGCTAATTATTTCAATGAAATACCCGAAAACACATTCCCTTTAAAATTTACTCTAGGTCACGATGGCCTGGACGGAAAAGACGACTGGAGCACCCAATCTGACCACTTTCACTTTTACAGGAACAACATTCCATTTTTGTATTTTGGTGTAGAAGACCACGCAGGTTATCACAAACCTTCAGATGAATTTCAAAACATTCATCCTTCCTTTTATTATCAAGTGGTGAGCTTTATAACCAGCACTATTGCCGATTTGGATTCTAAAATAGAGTAGTTTTTGTAACACAAGTTACTTTATCTAAAACCGCATTTCAATAGATTTGCATCTTTATTGAATCCATGGAAAAATACATCAACATCGCCAAAAATTCTTTTTCAGATTATTATCACTATTTAATCAGTGAGATTTCAAATCCGTCGTGGACCAATTATTTTTACTGGTTGATTGGGTTATCACTATTGGTTTGGGTGATTGAAATCATTGTTCCCTGGCGAAAAAACCAAAAAATATTCAGGCGTGGTTTTTGGCTGGATAGTTTTTACATCCTTTTTAATTTTTTCATTTTCTCATTAGTGGGATACAATGCCATTTCCAATGTGGGCGTTGAGTTGTTTAATGATTTTCTGGGGCTTTTTGGCATCACCAATCTGGTGGCTGTAAATATTCAAAGCCTCCCCGCTTGGAGTCAATTGCTCATCATGTTTGTCATTGCCGATTTTATACAGTGGAATGTACACCGCCAATTACACAAACGCCCGTGGCTTTGGGAGTTTCATAAGATACATCACAGTGTAAAAGAAATGGGGTTTGCAGCACAGTTTAGGTTTCATTTTATGGAAAGTATTTTTTATAAAACGGTTCAGTATCTGCCGCTGGCGATGATTGGTTTTGGTATTCAGGAATTTTTTGTAGTTCATATGTTCTCGGTATTTGTGGGTCATCTCAATCACGCAAATGTGGGCTGGAGTTATGGGTTTCTGGGGTATATCTTTAACAACCCAAAAATGCACATCTGGCACCATTCAAAAAAATTACCCAAAGAGCATCCATACGGAATGAACTTTGGATTGAGTCTAAGCCTTTGGGACTACCTTTTTAAAACCGCTTATGTCCCAAAAGACGGAAGAGATATAGAGATTGGGTTTCACAATGACGAAGGATTTCCAGAAGATTTTGGCGGGCAGATGGTGTATCCTTTTAGGAAGAAAAAACACATTCATAAATAAATGAATGTGTTTTTTCTGCTATTTTATTAAATCTACTCCACCGGATAATTCACTGTACCATATTTATCATACAAATAAATCAAACTTGCCATAGCGGCTCCTCCCAACTCAAGTTCGCGTTTATTGACTTTATCGAAAGTATCACTGTCTGCGTGATGGTAATCAAAATAGCGCTGGGAATCGGGTCGTAAACCGGCAGCAACATTTCCTTCCTTTTTAAGGGGAGCGACATCGGCACCGCTTCCTCCTTTTACAAAGAGGTGAACCAAATAAGGTTCAAAAAGGGGCTTCCACGATTCAATTTGGTCAAAGTCTTCATTTGAACATTGAAAAGAAAATCCGCGCGGACTAAAGCCCCCGGCATCACTCTCTAAAGCAAATATGTGATTTTCATTGTTTTTATCTGCCACTTCTGCATATTTTCTGGCACCTTTCAATCCGTTTTCCTCGTTCATAAACAACACAACTCTAATGGTATGTTTGGGCTTGTAATTGAGGTTTTGAAACAAACGCAACACTTCCATAGACTGCACACAGCCGGCTCCGTCATCGTGGGCGCCATCACCTAAATCCCAGGAGTCTAAATGACCGCCCACAAGAATTACTTTTTCGGGATATAAAGAACCTTTTATTTCCCCAATAACATTGTGCGATTCCACATCAGGAAAGGCTCTACAAGTTTGGTTGAAATAAAACTTTGTTTGGGGTTGAAGTTTTAGCATACTGCTGAGCAAATCGGCTTCCCTGGTACTTATCGCTGCAGCAGGTATGCGGTCTTCCAGTGGCAAATCACCATAACTCATTGTTCCTGTGTGAGGATAATCATCAATCTTTAAACTTACAGAACGCACCACAACTCCCACAGCTCCAAATTTTGCTGCTTCTCTGGCTCCGGAGTACCGTTGATCCACACAGCCTCCATAGGCTTGAAAGGTTTGTATCAATTTTGGATCCATGGGGCGGTTGTAAAACACTATTTTTCCTTCAATTTTTTCTCTTCCTAATTGTTCCAGTTCCTGTATTCCTTGAACTTCAATAACATTTGCTTTGAGACCGCCTTCAGGTGTTGGTGCAGAGCCACCCAATGCACAAATATTTACTACAGTTGTGTTTCCGGAAGAAGATTCTATATAAGCATATTCTTTTATGCCTCTCACCCATTTAGGCACCATGACCGGTTGAAGCCACACATTATCAAAGCCTAATTTTTCCATTTCAGTTTTGGTGTATTGTACAGCCTGTTCCGCTTGAGGTGAGCCTGATAACCGCCCGCCAATTTTAGTTGAAAGATGTTCCAACCATTCATAACTCTGACCATTTACAAGGGCTTCGTCAAATATTTTTCGCAACATAATGGAGTCCTCCTGATTGACTTTTTGAGGATAAACAACGCTGCATAGTAATAAAGCAAAAGGGATAAGAAGTAGTTTTTTCATAGTATTAATATTAATTTAATTCTTGATTGTCTTTGACAAATTGTATTTGTTCTTCTCTGTTTAACTGTAGCTCTGAGGCTATTTTTGATTTCGTGGGCCTAATTGAAAAAAAGTAAAACATCAAAGCCAATGCAATGAGTAAAAATAAAAATTGTTCAGTTAAAATGTAAGAAACAATTGCAAAAAGTGCAGGTGCCTCGAGAGTTGCATATCTAATAAGACTTGCGGTTTGATAGATACCCAATTTTTCGCGTAAGCTGTTTTTTGATTTTACTGTTTCCAAAATGTTCTTCTTAATGATGTTACCCCCCAGCACACCAAACAGGCTTAATGCCAAAACAACTGTAAAAAAAGTCAAATCTATATTTTCTAAATCAAGTGTATGGTTTTCAACAAGAACGTAAGATACGACTGCAAAGCCCAGTACGCTGCCAAAAAAAGCGAGATGCATTAGAGAAAGTGTATTTACAAATGATCTGGGTGTCATAGCTTGTTTAGTCATTTTCAAGTTGCTTGATATAATCCGGGATTTGAGCTTTGATTTCTTCGGGTAATTCAGGCTCAACAATATCTGTGTATTTTTCCATAGTTTCCAACAAAATTTTTGCAACCAGTAAACGGGCTGTGGGTTTGTCGTCTGCAGGAATAGAATACCAGGGTGCGTGCTCCTTTGACGATTTATTAAAAATATCTTCGTAATATTTCATGTATGTATCCCAAAGCTTTCGTTCTTTGAGGTCTCCCGGTGAAAATTTCCAGTTTTTATTGGGTTTATCGAGGCGTCTCAACAGTCTGAATTTTTGTTCTTCCTTGGAAATATTGAGGAAGAATTTAATGATGATGGTTCCGTTTTCGACAACAGTTTTTTCAAAATTATTGATTTGCTCAAAACGTTTTTCCCAGAATGCTTCGTCAATATCATCAACAGTATCTATACCGGGAATATTTTCGTTGAGAATGTAATGAGGATGTACCCGTGTAGCCAGTACGTTTTCATAGTGAGTGCGGTTAAACACGGCATATTTTCCTCGTTGCGGAAGGGCTTCATAATGTCTCCACAAATAATTGTATCGCAGTTCTTTTGCTGAGGGTGTTTTAAAACTATAATTTACGACTCCACGCACATTGAAATCCTTAAATACTTCCCTAATGAGGCTGTCCTTACCGGCGGTATCCATTGCCTGAAAACATACCAAAACTCCATATTTTCCGTGGGCATACTGCGTGTTTTGCAAATCACCCAGTTTTTTTCTGGTTTTTTTGAGTTCTTTTTCTATTTTTTTTTCGGAAGAATCAAGTGGAAAGCTTGTGGGTAAATCGTTTATGGAAACAGGTTGCGATATTTTAAATTGCTGAAGATTGATTTTTTTCATATCTGTATTTTACTTGAATTTCTAAAGATATGAAAGATTTATTATTTGGTTTTATTTTTTTTGAGTTGTTCTATAGACCTGTCAGGTTTTAAAAACCTAACAGGTATGGGGATTTTTAGAATCCTTATTTAGTCGCAAATATTTTTACATCTTCTTCAGTAATTTCTTTTCCGCCAAGAATAATGAGTCGCTCAACGACATTGCGCAATTCCCTGATGTTTCCCGTCCAGTCATACGCCTGAAGGAGTTTTACCGCTTTTTTATTAAACTCTTTTTTTGCTGTGCCTTGTTCCTGCGAAATTTTATCAGTAAAAAAGTCTATCAAAAGGGGTATGTCCTCCCTGCGGTCATTTAAAGATGGAACCTCAATGAGTATGACTGCCAAACGGTGGTACAAATCTTCTCTAAAGCGGTTTTCTTTTATTTCTTCCTTTAAATTTTTATTGGTTGCTGCCACGACCCTAACATCTACCTTGATGTCTCTGTCATTTCCCACTCGTTGTACTTTTCCTTCTTGGAGTGCTCTCAGCACCTTGGCTTGCACAGCAAGGCTCATATCCCCTATTTCGTCTAGAAACAAAGTGCCTCCGTTTGCTGCCTCAAATTTACCTGCGCGGTCTTTGATGGCGGAAGTAAAAGCTCCTTTGATATGTCCAAAAAGCTCACTTTCTATTAGCTCCGGTGGAATGGCGGCGCAATTCACTTCAATCATGGGTCCTTTTGAACGCTCACTCTTTTCATGAATCCAATGAGCGACGAGTTCCTTACCGGTGCCGTTAGGTCCTGTGATTAAAACGCGGGCTTCTGTGGGAGCTACTTTTTCAATCATTTCTTTAATGTGCTCAATTGCTTTTGACTCGCCCACCATCTCATAGTTTTTACTCACCTTTTTCTTGAGTTGCTTGTTTTCAACTACGAGTTCTTTTCGGTCTAAGGCAATGCGAACCGTATTGAGCAAACGATTGAGGTCCGGAGGTTTTGAGATATAGTCAAACGCACCCAGACGCATGGTGTTTACCGCCACATCGAGGTCACCGTGACCTGAAATCATAACCATAGGAATTTCGGGCTTTATTTTTTTTGTGGCTTCCAGTACTTCTACCCCATCCATTTTTGGCATTTTTATATCACAAAGAATGAGATCAAAATCTTCATTTTTGATGAGCTCCATTCCGGCGAGACCGTCTTGAGCTTCAAAAACCTGATAGGTTTCATTTTCTTCTGAGAGGATTTTCACTAAAACTCTTCTGATGGATGACTCGTCTTCGATGATTAAAATTTTTGGCATAGGGTCGTATTATGAATTTTGGCTTGGATTTTCGGGTAAGCTTTGCTTGATATGTATGTCTCGCTGTGGGTATGGGAATTTGATGTTGTTTTTTCTAAATTCTTTTTCGATGGTAAATCGCAAATCACTTTTTATTTTAGGCTCTATAAAACTTTCAGAAATAAAGAAGTAAATCCCAAAATGAAGCGCATATTCACCAAAGTCTTCAAAAAAGACAAAAGGCGCCGGTGATTTGAGTATTTTTTTTTGTGACTTAGCCGCCTGAATAAGAATTTCCCTTACAAGCTCAACATCAGCATCCAGAGCAACTCTTAACTTTACAAACTGTCTGGTGTTTTTATAGTTTTGGGTGTAGTTAATCACATTGTCTGTCACAAATTTATGATTGGGAATGACGATTACTTTTTCGTCCTGAGTCACGGCTTTTGTGGTGCGTAATTTGGTGTCAAAAACTTTGCTTACTATTCCATTGACTTCAATGATATCACCTGCCTGTACAGATTTGTCAAGAATGATGTAAATACCCCCTATGATGTCCTGGAAAATTTCGCGCATAGCGAGACCCAAACCAATAAAAATAACTGCCGTTGCCGTCAAAAGTAGTGTAATATCAATACCTGCAGAGCTCAATACAGAAACAAATACCAGAATATAAACAAGGTATCCTATAAAATTGAAAGCTCCTAAAAACCGCAATTTTTCATCTGGATCCAATTTTCGTGTATAGACTTTTCGGATGAGTCTAAGAAGTATTTTAACTACAAAAAGAGAAGTAATGAGCAGCAATATGAGCCCTACCGTTATGACTATAGCGTTACTTTCACTCCCAAAACGAACGAGTTCAAGTTGCAGAAAATCATTAAAAGTGTTCCAGAATGAATTGGGTAGTACATCTCTTACGTTCTCTAACTTGTTTTCCATAATTGTTCTAATATTTCAGCCATTTGTACAATTCTTTATACGTGGGTTTTTTACCATACATCAAAATACCTACACGATAAATTTTTGCGGCAAACCAAACGACTAAAGCAAATGTAGCAAATAAGAGCAACATAGAGACTAAAATTTCCCACCAAGGCACTCCAAAAGGAATGCGCATCAACATCACGATGGGGGAAGTAAGGGGAATGTGTGAAAAAATAACCGCTACGGAACCGTGGGGATTTTCAATGACTGCAAAGAAACCAACATACATCGCCAGCATTAAAGGAATGATAATGGGAAACATAAATTGCTGGGTATCAGTTTCATTATCAACAGCTGCTCCAATGGCTGCATAGATAGAACTGTAAAGAAAATACCCCCCAATAAAAAATATCAAAAAGGAAACAATTAAAGTGCCAATAGGAAGTCTCGCTACATCATACAGCACCGCTTGCATACCCGATGCATTTGCCTGCTCCATCATTTCCTGGTTGGGCATCGTTGAAGGATCCATGTTGAGACCAAAAACACTGGTAGCAATGATCATTAAAACACCTCCCAATACAACCCAAATGAGAAATTGAGTAACACCTGCCAGGGATGTGCCAATTATTTTTCCCATCATTAAGTGATAGGGTTTTACAGAGGAGATTATAATTTCAATGATACGGTTTGTTTTTTCTTCAATAACACTGCGCATCACCATATTGCCATAAATTATGATAAACATCATCAATAGATAACCGGCAGCACCTCCAAAAATTGCTTTGATCCAACTGGACATTTTTGAGGTTTGTTCTCCCTGATAGTTTTCAATTTTTATATCGACATTGGTTTTTGAAGTTTCAATTTTTGACAAGTCCACTCCGTCATTTTCTAATTTGAAATTGGTGATTTGAGTATTTAGAGTTCTTTCTATAGATTGAATTGCAGAAACATTTGGTGAACCCTCAACAAAAAATTGTATGTTTTTGTCTAGTTGAGACAAATCCTCTGTTTCAGGAATGTATAATAGGCCGTGAAAATTACCGGTTTCGCTGATGGTTTTTGCTGCTTCAAGGTCAATATTTGTTAATAGCTCAAACTTTAAATTTTCTGTGTCTTCAAATGCCTCAGCAAAAAGTTGGGTTTCATCAAGTATAGCAACCGTTCTGACTTCTTCACTATTTAACCCGCTTAAATAAACCACTAAAAAAATCATTCCCACAACAATCAATGGACTCAGAATGGTCATGACTATAAACGATTTATTGCGCACTCTGGAATTGAATTCTCGTTTTATGATGAGTCGTAAGTTATTCATAACTATGATTTTGAAACAGTTTGTATAAAAATATCATTAACACTCGGAATCACCTCAACAAAATGATTGATTTGAGCTTTTGTCGTTAAATAGTTGATGAGCTCATTGGGCGATGAATGGGGCTCTATTTTAATTTTGAGTTTTAAATCATCATCAAGGGTTTGAAAGTTTGCCGGACTTACTTCAAACTTAAGAGATAAATCGTTCTTTAAACTATCCGGATGTTCGGTTTTTAACCCCACTTCGAATGTGTTGGATTTATAGGTCTTTTTAATATCGGTTACTTTTCCGTCAAGTACTTTATTGGCGTTGTGTATTAACGCAATGTGGTCACAGAGTTCTTCAACAGATTCCATTCTGTGCGTTGAAAAGATGATGGTCGCACCCTGGTTTCTGAGTTCCAGAATTTCATCTTTAATGAGGTTTGCATTTACAGGGTCAAATCCGCTGAAGGGCTCATCAAAAATTAGCAGTTTGGGCTGGTGCAAAACCGTTACTATGAACTGCACTTTTTGAGCCATTCCTTTTGAGAGTTCCTCAATTTTTTTGTTCCACCAATCTCCTATATCAAGTTTATCAAACCAAAATTTGAGACGCTCTTTTGCCTGGGTTTTGGAGAGTCCTTTTAATTGTGCCAAATACAAAGCCTGCTCACCCACTTTCATCGATTTGTACAATCCCCTTTCTTCCGGTAAATAGCCAATGTGCTGAATATGATGAGGCTGTAATGGTTCTCCATCAAGAAATACCTTACCTGAGTCCGGCATGGTGATTTGATTGATGATGCGTATAAAAGTGGTTTTTCCGGCTCCATTGGGTCCTAAAAGCCCAAAAATACTTCCTGAAGGCACTTCGATGGAAATCGAATTTAAAGCTGTGTAATTTCCGTAGTTTTTGGTGACTTGATCGGCTACTAAAATAGAGTTCATGTACTTGATTGTTTGAAGATATTAGTGTCAACACTATTAAAAATGTTACAATTTAGTGGTGTTCTTTAAAAACAAAACCCACCCTAGGCTTAAAAAACATAGGATGGGAAAAAAAATTGCTATGAAAAAGAAAAATATGGTTAAAAGAATTTAACCATAAACAAATATAACAATAAAAATTTAATCTTATATGTTTATGAAAACATATCCTTTACTTTTTCAAAAAATGATTTGTCATCGGTTTCAGGCTTTGGGATGAAATTTGGGTCGTTTGCCATTTTTTCAAAAAACTCTTTTTGTTCTTTGGAAAGTGATTTTGGTGTCCATACATTTACGTGAACCAACAAATCTCCTGAGCCATAGCCGTTGATACTTGGTATTCCTTTATTTCTCAATCTTAAAATTTTACCACTTTGAACGCCTTCATCGATTTTAATTCTCACTTTTCCAGTTACAGTATCAATTTCCTTTGAAGTTCCCAGTGCTGCTTCAGAAAAGCTAATGTAAAGGTCATAGTGCAAATTATCGCCTTCCCTCTGTAAAGTGGGGTGTGCTTTTTCTTCTATCGCAACAAGCAAGTCGCCGGCAATTCCGTTACCGGGAGCTTCATTTCCTTTTCCGGAAACTTTTAATTGCATTCCGTCAACAACTCCTGCAGGTATTTTGACTGAAATGGTTTCTTCAGTCACTAGCATTCCGTTTGCATCTGCATTGGGAGGTTTTGAGTCAATTATTTGACCGGAGCCACCACAGACGTTACAAGGAGATGACGTTTGCATTCTTCCGAGAATGGTATTGGTGATGCGTGTAACCTGACCGCTTCCATTACAGGTTGTGCAGGTTTTATAAGTGGTGCCCTGTGCTTGTTTTTTTCGTTTTACTTTAATTTTTTTCTCGACACCATTAGCGATTTCTTCAAGGGTAAGTGAAACTCTGATGCGCAGATTGCTTCCTTTCATTCTGCGTTGACCGCCACCGCCAAAGCCTGAAAACCCGGAAAAGCCACCGCCACCGCCAAAAGCACCTCCAAAAATATCCCCAAACTGGCTGAAAATATCTTCCATATTCATACCGCCACCACTAAAGCCACCGGCACCGTCAAATGCTTGATGACCATATTGATCATAGCGTGCTTTTTTATTGGGATCACTTAAAACCTCATAGGCTTCGGCAGATTTCTTGAACATTTCTTCAGCTTTAGCATCTCCCGGGTTTTTATCAGGGTGGAACTCTAGAGCTTTTTTTCTATATGCTTTTTTTATTTCAGCAGGGGTTGCATTTTTATCAATGCCTAATATGTCATAATAATCTTCTTTCATAAAAATCTTTTTGTTCAGTTATTGGCCTATCACGACTTTTGGGTAACGAATTATTTTATCCCCCAATTGATACCCTTTTTCAACAACATCAATAATTTTTCCTTTTAAATCTTCAGATGGGGCAGGAATTTGTGTGATGGCTTCGTGTGTTTCTGAATCAAAAGCATCGCCCTCCTTTACTTCAAATTGATTAAGACCTTTGGATTTTAAGGTTTCTTTTAACTTGTTGTGGATTAAGCTTACTCCCTGAAAAAGGGTGTCATCATCTGCCTTTTTCAATTGGATGAGTGCTCTGTCAAAATCATCCAGAACGGGTAACATAGACGCTATAACTTCTTGTCCGGCCGTTTTAAAAAGGTCGATGCGTTCCTTTGAAGTTCTTCGTTTGTAATTTTCAAATTCTGCAAAAAGTCTTAAAAACTTATCTCTTTCAAGCTTTACTTCTTCTTCCAATAAGTTAATATTTTCTTCTAACTGCTCTATTTTTTTATCAACCTTATTTATCTTCTTGTCTTTAGGCTTTGACGATGTTGAAGATGTTGTTGTTTCTTTTTTACTCATTTTTTAAATTTGAAATTTTAATCTCATTGTTTTATTACAAAAGTACTGCCATAAGACGATTTGTGTCAAATTGTCATTGAATTTTTTAATATGATTTTAAGACATTTTAAAAGTATGCCGAGTAAATTTGTTGTTAAATCAAAAATTAACACAAACCATGAAAACAAACATTTTAAAAGTAACGCTTCTATCTCTATTTACAGTTTTTGCTGTTTCTTGTGGAGATAAGAAAAAATCTGAAACTACAGATGCTATTGAAGTTGAAGAAACAACCTCTGACGTCGTAACCTATATGGCAGATGTTGACGGTTCTCAAATTGAATGGGAAGCCGGTAAGTTAACCGGAAACCATACAGGCTATCTCAACATTGCAAAAGGCTATGTTGCACTCAATGATAATAACGAAATTGAAGCTGGTGAGTTTGTAATCGATATGAGCACCATTACAGTCACAGACCTTGAAGGTGATGATAAAGCAAACCTGGAATCCCACTTAAAAGGTACTGTAGAAGGTAAAGAAGGAGACTTTTTTAATATAAATAAATATCCTACAGGAAACTTTGTAGTAACAGGTATGGAAGTTGCCGATGGGAAAACCTGGCTTCAAGGAAACCTTACTTTGCTGGAAACAACCAGAAATGTAAAATTTCCTGTAAACATGTCTTTAGACGGTGATAAAATGATTCTTCAGAGTGAAGCGTTTGAAATAGACAGAACAGAGTGGGACATCAATTTTAGATCAAAATCCATTTTCCCAAATATTGGTGATAAAGTAATTTATGACGACATAAAATTAACGGTTTATCTGGAAGCAGATAAGGCTTAATTTTTAAGGATACTCTCAATAAAAACATCCACTTTTGTTAGTGGGTGTTTTTTTTTACAATAAATCCTGGACTGCCATTTGTAAAGAGGGAAAATCAAACTCAAAACCGGTATTCTCAATTTTTTGAGAACTTACTTTTTGACTGGAAGTCAATAAAATAGCCATTTCGCCTAAAGCAAGCTTTAAAGCAAATTCTGGCACATTGGGTAAAAAGAGTGGTTTTTTTAAATGTTTGGCAAGTACTTTTGTCATTTCTGAATTTGTGACAGGCTCTGGTGCTACTGCATTGAAAGTTCCTTCAAGTTTTGATGTTAAAACATGGGCATATAGTCTTGCTATGTCTTGAATATGAATCCAGGATTGCCATTGCTTTCCGCTTCCAAGAGCAGCACCAACTCCAAACTTTATCGGTTTGATTATTTGTGGAAGTGCACCATCTTCGGCATCGAGTACCATGCCTGTTCTGATTTTTGAGACTTTTAAGTTTAAGTGGTTGAATTTTTCAGCCACTTCTTCCCAACTTACTACAACATTTCCAAGAAAAGAGTCATCGACACCTTCAAATTCTTCAGAGTATAGTTTATCAAAATCACTTGGATACACATTGACACCACTTGAGGAAATAAAGTGTTTTATTTTATGCTCGTTTTTTTGGAGGGTATTGAAAAGTATATTTCCGGTAAGCACTCTACTTTCAAGAATCTCAGTTTTGTAGCTTTTTGTCCAGCGTTTTGATATCGTAGCGCCGGCGAGATGTATGATTGCGTCAACTCCTTGAATAGAGCTAGTATCTATTTCTCCTTGTCTGGGATTCCAGTAGAAACCTTTGTAATTTTCTTTATCGTCTATTTTGGATTTTGAAGTTGTGAGGTAATGTACTTCAATTTGTTGCTTGAGACACTGTTTTACCAACTCTTTTCCAATAAGTCCCGTTGCTCCTGTTATTAAAACTCTCATGCTGTAATTTTTCTCTAAATTACTGTTTTCAGCTTCTGAAAACTAATTTTTAAAGAAGGTTTAACAGCTGTTGAGAAAGATTAACTCAGCAATTTGATTAAGTAGGAACCATAACCACTTTTTTCAAGCGGTTGTGCTATTTCTTTTAATTGATTCTTGGTAATAAACCCTTTTCTGTAAGCTACTTCCTCAATGCAACCAATTTTCAAACCGGTTCTTTTTTCAATGGTTTTGACAAATTCTGTTGCTTCGGTGAGCGCTTCGTGGGTTCCGGTATCGAGCCAGGCATAGCCTCTGCTCATGATTTGCATTTTTAGCTTGTCTTTTTTGAGAAATGCTTCATTAACTGCTGTAATTTCCAGCTCGCCTCTTGCAGAGGGCTTTACAGATTTAGCAATTTTAATCACTGTATTTGGATAAAAATAAAGCCCCACTACAGCATAATTGCTTTTTGGATGTACCGGTTTTTCCTCGATGCTTAAAACCTGACCGGCATCATCAAATTCTGCGACTCCATAACGCTCAGGGTCATCGACATAATAACCAAAAACAGTCGCATTTTGTTGATTGACAACTTGATGTTTGGCTTCAGCAAGAAGTTTTTGAAATCCGGCTCCATAAAAGATATTGTCACCCAAAATTAAACAAACATCATCCTCACCAATAAAATCCTCACCTATTATAAATGCCTGTGCCAAGCCATCAGGAGAAGGCTGCTCTGCATACGAAATTGAGACTCCAAGCCTGCTTCCGTCACCCAGTAATTTTTTAAAGTTTGGCAAATCCTCCGGGGTTGATATAATGAGTATTTCTTTTATTTCTGCTAAGAGTAAAACAGAAAGCGGGTAATAAATCATGGGCTTGTCATACACAGGAAGTAACTGCTTGGAGACTACTTGGGTCAATGGATGCAATCGTGTTCCGGCTCCTCCTGCTAAAATGATTCCCTTCATAATTTTATTTTTTGTACTGATTTTTATAATATTCCTGATAAGCCCCTGATGTCACATTTTTTAACCAGCTCTTGTTATTCAGGTACCAATCAATTGTTTTTGAAAGACCTTCCTCAAAAGTCAAAGAGGGTTTCCAACCCAATTCTGTATTTATTTTTGAAGCATCAATGGCATAACGTAAATCGTGTCCGGGTCTGTCTTTAACAAAAGTAATCAATTGTTCTGAACTCCCTTTGGGTCTGTTCAATTTCTCATCCATCAAACCGCAAAGCAATTTTACCAAATCGATATTTTTCCATTCATTAAATCCACCTATGTTGTAAGTCTCTTTAACTTTTCCTTCATGAAACGCCAAATCAATGGCTGTTGCATGATCGATTACATATAGCCAATCCCGTGTATAATTACCATCTCCATAAACCGGAAGGGGCTTTTTTTCGATGATATTATTGATAAAAAGGGGAATTAACTTTTCAGGAAATTGGTTGGGACCATAATTATTAGAACAATTTGAAATAATATAAGAAAGACCGTAGGTTTCTCCATAAGCTCTCACAAAGTGATCTGAACTTGCTTTGGATGCTGAATAAGGCGAGTTTGGGTCATACGCTGTTTTTTCAGTGAAAAGTCCGGTTTCACCCAGAGTACCATAAACCTCATCTGTACTTATGTGGTAAAAGAGATGATTTGAAAAATTTTCTTTCCAAAGTTCCTTAGCAGCGTTTAAAAGATTTACAGTTCCAAAAATATTGGTTCTTAAAAAAGAAAGCGGGTCTGTGATGGAGCGATCTACATGCGATTCTGCAGCAAGATGGATCACACTGTCAAACTGATATTTTTGAAAAAGGTCTTGAATACCATTTGAATCGTTAATATCTGCTTTTAAAAAAGTATAATTAGGAGCATTCTCAAGGTCTTTTAAGTTTTCAAGGTTACCTGCATAGGTGAGTGCATCTAGATTATATATTTGATAATCAGGGTAGTTGTTGACAAACAACCGCACCACGTGAGACCCTATGAATCCTGCTCCTCCTGTAATTAAAATGTTTTTCATTTAGACTCAGAATTTAAAATTGATTCCAGGTTACTTCAAGTCCCTGTTTAACACTAAACTTTGGATGATAATTGATGAGTTCATTTGCTTTAGAAATATCTGCCAATGAATCCCTCACATCCCCTGCTCTTGCCGGGCCATAAAGAGCTTCTATATCTACTTCTGAAATCGATTTTAATGTTTTCCACAAATCATTTAAACTGATGCGTTCACCAAAGGCTACATTATAAACCTGATTGACAGCATTTTTGGGCGCAAAAAAAGCTTTTATATTTGCCTGAACTGCGTTTTCAACAAAAGTGAAATCGCGTGTTTGCCCTCCATCACCATTGATGGTGGGTGGCTTTTGATCTTTCAACGCCTGCATAAACAAAGGGATTACAGCAGCATAAGCACCAGTAGGGCTTTGATTGGGGCCAAAGACATTAAAATAACGCAAACCAATAGTTTCGGTTTTATAAGTCTTGTAGAAAACATCAGCGTAAAGTTCATTGACATATTTGGTTACAGCGTAAGGAGATAAAGGTTTTCCAATTTCATCTTCAACTTTTGGAAGTTTTTTGCTATCCCCATAAGTGGAGCTTGAAGCAGCATAAACAAGGCGTTTCAATGTTGGGGATTCTTTTTGAGCGACCAGCATATTGAGAAAACCTGTGATATTAACTTCGTTTGAAGTTATAGGGTCATTAATAGAGCGTGGCACAGAGCCCAAAGCTGCTTGATGTGAAACATAATCAATACCTGCCATTGCTTTTTTACATGTTTCCAAATCTCTAATATCACCTTCAATAAACTCAAAATTTGGTAAATCTTCAAATGGTGCAATATTGGCTTTAAATCCGGTTGCAAGATTGTCTAAAACCCTTACTTTTCCTGCTCCAAATTTTAATAAATAATCTACTAAGTTTGAACCAATAAAGCCCGCTCCTCCTGTTATTAAAAAAGCACTTTTTGATAAATCTTGATTGTGATAGTTTGTATTGTACAACATTTTCAATAGATAAGACCCTTTAAAATCTAATTAAAGTGTTGATGCTATTTTTTAAGGGTCATAGATTATAAAAATAGCTCACTTTATACTTACTTATTTAAAATATATTACAGATTTATATATGTATTTTAAATCTGTAAAAAATGTCCAGTTTTGAATGTATTCTTTATTGATTTGAACCTTATCCGGCCAAATAACTTCATCATTGTATTGTTGCGGATTACTTTTATGTTTAAGAATTTGGTCTTCATTTTTATATTTTAATGTAGCAGGGCCGGTAATACCGGGTCTTACTTTTAAAATCAAACGATCATTGCCTTTGAGTTGATCTGCATAACCCGGCAAATCGGGTCTGGGCCCTACCATACTCATATCGCCCTTTAAAACATTAAAAAGTTGGGGTAGTTCATCGAGTTTTGATTTTCTTAACCAATACCCCCATTTTGTTTGATGGCTTTCAATCTCTTCAATAGTATGATTTTTTTGACCTTTTAGGGTTCTTATTTTATACATATTGAAATGTTTTCCATCTTTTCCAATTCGCTCTTGAATAAAAAGTCCCGGTAACCCAAAATTAATTCTTGATATTAAAAGCAACAAAATTAAGGGTAATATTAGGATTAACAATACCAAAAAAGAAACTGTAATATCAAAAGTTCTTTTTAGAATTTGTTGTTTTAATGACAACATTTAGTAGTGATTGGTTAAATTCAATAATTGAGAATGACTTGAAGTGTTTTCATTTCTACTTTTTCTTTTTGAAAAGCTTTTTTAGGAATGTCTCTTTTTTATCATCATCGTGGTATCCATTATTATAATTTCCATAACCATAACCGTATCCGTACCCATAACCATAGCCGTATCCATAGCCATATTTGGCTTTAAGTTGGTAATAATTCATAACAAAACTGATGTGTTTTACTTCTCCGGTTTTGTATTTGTCATTTATAACCGAAAGCATTCCTTTTCGTGTATAATTTTGACGAATCACATAAATTGTAGCATCTGCATATTTAACCAATTCCAGTGCATCAGATACTAAAGCAAGTGGTGGGGAATCAATAACGATGTAGTCATACACTTTTGAAAGCTCATCAATGAGGTCAGACATTCGCTCACCGATAATCAATTCAGAGGGGTTGGGAGGTATGGGTCCCGAAGTAGCAATATCAAGATTGTGAACTTTGGTTTTTTGTATAATATCCTCCAAATTAGCATCATTGATAAGGTAATTTACGATTCCCTTATCATTTGTGATATTAAAGTCATCAAATATTTTTGGCTTTCTAAGGTCAAGACCTAATAGTATGGTTCTTTTTTCGCTTAAAGCGAAAACCGAAGCAATATTAATAGAACAAAAGGTTTTTCCTTCACCACTCACAGAGGAGGTTACTAAAACTGTTTTTGCTCCTTCAATCCCTCGTTTTTTATACATGAATTGAAGACTGGATCTTATAGACCTGAAGGATTCTGCTATAGCAGATTTTGGCTTATTGAGAACCACCAGATTATCATTTCGTTTACTTTTTCCCACAACCCCAAGAACCGGAATGGGAGAAAGTCTGTTAATCTCTTGTGTGGTGTGAATTTTATTGTCAAAAAACACAATTAAGAATACAAATACAAAAGGGATAAAAAAGCCAAAAATAGCGGCCATTACATAATTCAATTGATTGTTTGGCCCCACCTGTCCTCCACCTATATCTTTAGCAGAATCAATCACAATTACATCACTAACGTTTGCTGCCTTTACCAGACCTGCTTCACTGCGTTTTGCTAAAAACAAATTGTATGCTTGGTTACTAAGGTCAAAACGACGTTGAATTTGCAGCAACTGTTGCTGTTCCTTTGGCAATCTTCTAATGTCTCTTTCAGCTTCTGCAATCTCTCTGTTTATATCGTTAATTTCACTATTCTTGAGAGATTTTGAGGATGTCATATTTTCAAATAAAACGGCTTTAACTGCATTTATCTGCCTGTCAATATCTGCAAATACGGGTGCACCTTCTTTAAAGGAATACTGAAGTTTATTACGCTCTTCAGCAAGTGAAACAATTCTGCTCACACCAGAAACAATACTCGCCTCTGAGATTCCCACGACAGAAGGAGCCGGAACAGTACTGTAGTCTGTTCTACTCATTAAATACTCTTCCAGAGTATTGTAGTATTCAATTTGTTGTTCAATGGTACTTTTTTTGGCATCAAGAACTTTCAATTTACTACTTATTTCCTGACCTTCTGTACTAAGATCATAGACCGAAGAAGCACTTTTAAAAGCGTCCAATTCACTTTGAACCTCAGAAAGTTCTCCTGTTTTGATAGCAAGTGTGCTGTCAATAAACTGTATTGTTTTTGTCGCAAAAAGATTTTTTCTTTCCAAAACATCCTCACTCAAAACCTGTACTGTGGCATTCAAATAGTCAACCAGTTCAGCTTTATTGTTACCAGTTAATCGCAAATTTAAAACAGAAGAGCCCTGCGACTCGGGTTCTATGTTGATGTTTCGGTAACCAGACACCACACCGTCAAAATTCCTAAACTGAATATAAAACGGTTTTCCCGGTTGCAAGCCTCTTTCAGACCTTTCAATTGTACCGCTGAAAAATGGAAGTCTTAGCTTTTGACCAAATTCAAAATCACGCTCAAATTCTTCAGTGGGCATTTCAATTCTGCTTCGCTCTTTGGTGTGGTAGTTTTGAGTGGGATAAAATCCTTGTTCAAATGATGCACTCAAAGTATAGGTCAAAGAATCCTTAACCTGAATGGAAATTAATTTATTTAAAACTTGATACTGAGCTGTATCGACCTTTACAATAAAAGGTGTTTGAGCATAGGCGTTTTCCAGTTGGTATTTTCCATCTTTAAGATAACGCATATAAAACTGAAGTCGCTCCACAACTTTTTCATTATGTGACCGAGTTTTTAAGGTCACCATCGCAGTATTTACTTTATCGGTGGTTCCGCCCCAGTTAAAAGTTAGGCTTGTATTTGTGGTGAAAAAAGGGTTTTGATCATCTTTAATAGAGATCATATTTGACATTTGATAGACAGGAAGCTTCCTGACATTTATGTAATATGCAATACTAAAGGCTATGACCAAAGATATCAGAAACAAAGGCCAGTATGAGACCAGCTTTATTAAAAACCCTCTAAAATCAAAATTAGTTTGTAGTTGATCTATTTCAAATTCCTCATCCATGTTCTTAAAGTCTGTTAAATAATAGAATCGTTGTAGTTAATAAACTCAAGATTGATGCGATTGTTGTGATAGACTGTATTGCCGTTGTTCCGGAGCCAAATGATTTTTGAGGTAAGGGATTTATGAGAATTAAATCGTTTGGTTTCACATAATAATAAGGAGAATTTACTGCTTCTATGGTAGTGAGATCGATGTGATGAACACGTTGGCCATAAGGGTATTGCCTCACGATTACCACATCTCTTCGATCACCTGTTAAAGTGATATCACCAGAATTTGCAATGGCTTCCATAAGAGTGAGCTCATCTCTGTAAATAATTTTTGATCCGGGGCTTCCAATCTCACCATTGATGGTATATCTGATACCCGCAATTTTTACAGTTACAAAAATATTAGCCTCCTCTTTAAAATAATTTTCAAGCAGTTCCTTTTCTAACTTTTCTCTAATTTCATCAACAGTAAATCCCAACACATTGACCTCTCCCAAAGTGGGCATTCTTATATTGCCATGGGCGTCCACTAAAAATCCATCGTAGTAAAGTCGCTCCTCCCCTGTAGCATTAGGATTTTCATCTCCAATGGGGTTAAACATCCCCACTTCGCTTTGATCCAATGACTTAATTCTTATACTTAGTAAATCATTGATTTGAATACGGTATGGATCCGGCTTTTTTGTTATTGTAAAATCTGCCTCAGTGTCCTTGGAATCTTGTTGAAGGTATGTCAATCTTTTTGTTGGAATACAGGAGACACTACTAAGTAAAATCAACAGGGTGAAATATATAAGGGGTTTGTTCATTTCTATATAGTCAAGTTAAAAACAAATATAGTCTAACGAGTTTAATTATGAAATTTTTAGGCTTTTAATTATTCTCTGTTCTTTGCTGCATTGTCAAAACCATTTACTCAGAAAAATATTGCAAACTAAGGCCTCAGATTTCTAAAAATGTTCTTTAAATCGTTTAATTTTACTTTCTTTTGCATAAAATTAAAAAAAGTGGTGAATTATCTTTCAGTTGAAAACATTTCTAAGTCTTATGGTGAGTTGGTTTTGTTTGAAAATCTCTCATTTGGAATCAATGAAGGTCAAAAAATAGGCTTTGTCGCTAAAAATGGAAGTGGAAAAACATCCATTCTCAACATATTAGCCGGATTGGACTCAGCAGATTCCGGCACAGTGGTTTACAGAAAAAATATTGTGGTAACTTACTTATCTCAAGACCCTGTTTTTAACGAAAACCTCACTATTGAAGAAACCGTTTTTGACTCTGAAAACGAAATTCTAAAAGTGATAGCCCGCTATGAAAAAGCCCTAAAAAATCCTGATGATGCTGAAGCTTATCAAAAAGCTTTTGAGGAAATGGAAGCTCATCAAGCCTGGGATTTTGAAACACTTTACACCCAGGTTCTATCAAAACTAAAACTGGACGATCTTTCAAAAAAAGTAAAAGACCTCAGTGGTGGTCAAAAAAAGCGATTGGCTTTGACCAATGCGCTTCTCAGCAAACCTGATTTATTGATACTCGACGAGCCCACAAACCACCTCGACCTGGAGATGATTGAATGGCTGGAAGCCTTTTTTGCCAAAGAAAGTATTACCCTTTTTATGGTCACTCACGACCGCTATTTTCTAGAACGCGTTTGTAATGAAATCGTCGAACTTGAAGATGGGCAACTCTACAATTACAAAGGAAGTTACTCCTACTATCTCGAAAAAAAGGAAGCCCGCATTGAAGCTGAACTTTCTGAAACCGGAAAAGCAAAACAACTCTTTAAAAAAGAATTGGACTGGATGCGCCGCCAGCCCAAAGCCCGAACCACAAAAAGCAAATCGCGCATACAGGATTTTCACGAGATAAAAGAACGCGCCGGAAAACGAAGAAACAATCACGAGATAGAACTCGAAATCAATATGGAACGCCTGGGAAGCAAAATTGTAGAGTTTCACAATGTCTCCAAATCATTTGATGATTTGAAAATTCTTGACAAGTTTAATTTTAACTTCATAAAAGGTGAGCGCATTGGCATCATAGGTAAAAACGGCACCGGAAAATCAACCTTTTTAAACATACTCACCGGAAAACTTCAGCCGGATGGAGGTAAAGTTATTATTGGTGAAACCATACAATTTGGATACTATACCCAAGATGGCATCAAGGTAAAAGAAGGTCAAAAAGTAATTGAGGTTATCAGAGAGTTTGGTGATTTTATTCCGTTAAAAAAAGGGCGCCAAATTTCTGCACAACAACTGTTGGAACGTTTTCTTTTTGACAGAAAAAAACAATATGATTTTGTAGAGAAATTGAGTGGCGGTGAACGAAAAAGGCTTTATTTATGCACCGTTTTAATTCAAAACCCCAATTTCCTCATTCTCGATGAGCCCACTAACGATTTGGATATCGTCACTTTAAATGTTCTGGAATCCTTCTTGCTTGATTTTCCGGGATGTTTGATTGTGGTTTCTCACGACCGTTATTTTATGGATAAAATTGTGGACCATCTTTTTATATTTCGCGGTAACGCTGTAATTGAAGATTTTCCCGGTAACTACAGTGATTTCAGAACCTATGAAGACAGTTCTGAAAAAGAGAGCAAAGAAGAAAAGACTGATAGTTCTAATCCCAAAAAAACGTGGAAAAAGGATACAGACAAAGCAAAGCTCACTTATAATGAGCAAAAAGAATTCTCAAAGCTTGAAAGCGAAATAAAAAAACTGGAAACCGAAAAAGAAAAACTGGAAGCAGCTTTTACAAATCAAGACTGGAATGTCGATCAAATAAGTGAGAAATCAAACGAACTTCAAAACCTGATTCAAACTCTTGAATCTAAGACAGAACGCTGGTTTGAATTATCCCTAAAACAAGAGGAATAAACAATTTCAAAAACTGACTTTTATCATATTTATACCGTTTTCTTAGTCTTATTTTTGAAAACTGTTTTGATAAAAATCCCAGGATTTTATTAAAAATATCTCTTATGAAAAAGTCCAATCTCGATCTCTACCTCATTCTTCCGATCAAGCATTTTATAGAAAAGAAAACCTCTGTGGGCATTCTTTTAATTGTGGCGGCCACATTGGCAATGATTATTGCAAATTCGCCTTTGGCAGAAGGCTATCACAACTTTTGGAAACAATACATTTATATTGGTTTTGAAGATTTTGTTATCAAGAAAAATCTGTTGCATTGGATTAACGATGGACTTATGTCGATGTTTTTTTTCTTAGTGGGAATGGAATTAAAACGGGAGTTAATGCATGGTGAACTGGCTAGTTTTAGAGGCGCAATGCTACCGGTTGTAGCTGCTGTGGGTGGGATGCTATTTCCGGCATTGATTTTTTTCGCTTTTACACAGGGAACAGATGCTGCTGCCGGTTGGGGTATCCCAATGGCAACAGATATCGCATTTGCATTGGGTATATTGTATTTATTGGGAGATAAAGTACCGCTTTCGCTGAAAGTATTTTTGACCGCTGTTGCTATTGTTGATGATTTGGGTGCTGTTTTGGTCATTGCTTTTTTCTACACTTCAGAAATATCGATGAATAGTTTGGCTATGGGAGCCTTCTTTTTATTTGTATTATTTCTAGCAAATCGCATAGGAATAAGAAACACGATTTTTTATGCGGTAATGGGCATTGGCGGACTGTGGCTGGCTATTTTACTCTCAGGGGTTCATGCGACCATTGCAGCTGTTCTGGCAGCTTTTACAATCCCTAGCAATAAACGAATAAACACCTCATTGTTTCTTCGCAAAGCACGGCTCTTGTCTTCAGAAATCAAACGATACCGCTTACAAAATAAATCTAAAAACGCTCACGATGAGGAAGAAATAACAGAGACAATCGAGAAGTTTTCACAATTAACAGAAGATGCAACTCCCCCACTTCAAAGACTGGAACACGCTTTACATCCGTTTGTGAGTTTTATTGTATTACCGTTGTTTGCCTTTGCAAATGCCGGAGTTACTATAGATGCTGAAGCCTTTTCCTTTTTTCAAAGCCCGGTGACTTTGGGTGTTATCCTGGGGCTCATTGTTGGGAAAATTGCAGGGATTTTTCTCTTTACACGAATCATGGTTTTTCTAAAACTATCATCCTTACCCAAAGGCATTGGATGGAAACATGTTTTTGGACTTGGTTTTCTAGCTGCGATAGGATTTACAATGTCACTGTTTATAACAGACCTTGCTTATGAAAGTGAAGTTTATAAAACGCAAGCCAAAATGGGAATCCTCTCTGCCTCAATCATCGCCGGACTTCTAGGTTATTTTTATTTGAAATTTATTGGAAAACCAGATGAGGATATTGAAGAAAAACCCCAAGAAAACAATGAATAACTTTTATTCAAAAAAATCATCTTTAAACCCAATTAAATAAAGTTTTTCTTTAGCGCGGGTTACCGCAGTATAGAGCCACCTCAAGTAGTCTTTATCAATGCCATTTGGCAAATAAGGCTGCTCCACAAAAACAGTGTTCCACTGCCCTCCTTGTGATTTATGACAGGTTATGGCATACGAAAATTTCACCTGCAAAGCATTAAAATATTTGTTAGCTTTGACACTCAGAAACTTTTTATATTTTGATTTTACATCCTCATAATCCTTCATGACTTCCTGATACAGTTTATTAGAATCTTCATAAGATAAAGAAGGAGATTCAGATTTTATGGTGTCAAGTAGAAGAACCGTTTCAAAAGGTTTCATCTTTGGGTAATCAACCATTCTTAAAGTCACTTCGGCAAACCGGAAGCCATAAAGATCTTTAAAATTGTGGATTTCAAGAATTTCAATAATATCACCATTGGCTATAAACCCGGCTTCACTTGTGGGTTTGACCCAAAAATAATTGTTTTTAACAACCATCAAGTAATCACCGGTCGCCAGTTCACTTTCCTGAAAAAGAATGCGTGAGCGAATGTTTTCATTAAACAAATTGGCTCTTTTATTGGAACGTAAAATAATTACCGTGTCTTCTTTTCCCAAAATATTATAGGCATCATTAATAGCATCCAAAAGTTCATAACCGTCTTCGGGTTTGATAATATCCTTAAAGTTTTGAAGGTTGAATTTAAAATCTTCATAAAATCCATTATCTAGCGTTTCACGCAGTAAAGTAGCATTATGAAGAATACCGCTTTCCTCCTTTTGTCTCACCACTTCATTGAGTTCAATGGCAATCACTTCTTTATTGTAGTAGTTAGAAAGTTTTTTCTCGTCCAAAGCGGGACTCAATTCCATTTTAACAGGAGGCAATTGTGCTGTATCACCAATGAGAATGAGTTTACACCCATAACCGCTATACACATACTGCATCAAATCATCAAGCAAGGAACCGTTTTCAAAGAGTTTTGAATCTGAAGCCGAATCACCAATCATTGAAGCCTCATCCACTATAAAAAAAGTGTCTCGGTGTTTGTTTGGCTGAAGCGTAAACGTGACCCCTCCACCCTTTTGAGCCTTTGGAAAGTATATTTTTTTGTGAATTGTAAAAGCTTCTTTGCCGGAATAATTACTAATCACTTTTGCTGCTCTGCCTGTGGGTGCCATCAAAACGGCTTTCTTCTTCAATTCCCAAAGGTGATTTACAACAGTACTTATGATGGTTGTTTTTCCTGTACCTGCATAACCTTTCAACAAAAACAAGTCATCTGAATTTGATGAAACTAAAAATTCAGAAATTTTTTGTAGCACAACATCTTGAACCTGCGTGGGTTGATGTGGGAATTTTTGAAGTAGTAGTTGGTAGAAATCAGTACTTTTCATTCAGGAAAGTGAATTTTCAATTAAAGGGCTAAGTTAAGGGATGATTATCAATTAATGTAAAACAAGGTGATTTTTATAGAATATACTTTTGTGATTGAAAAAAAATTGTAGATTTGCGATACACCATTTACGTTAAATATAAAACGATTTTAAAATGAAACTTTTAATTCAACTTGTTCTCTGGATCATCATCATTTTTCTTGGTTACAAACTTTTTAATTCTGTTTATGAACCCACAAAATTCAATTCAGAAAAAGAAAGACGTTATACCAAAGTAATTGAACAACTTAAAGACATTCGTACAGCAGAGCTTGCTCACTTGCAAGTAACAGGCAAGTTTAACAGCAGTTTTGATTCATTGGTTCGTTTTATCGATACTGCACAATTTGCGATCACGCAACGCAGAGATACCATTTATGATGATGTGGAACGAAATAGAGCGTTTGGTGTCACAGGATATTATATTGAAGATGTAATCATTGACACCCTTGGGTTTGTATCTGTAAAGGACTCCTTATTTAATGGTTCAGACCGCTATAAAAATTTAGCTAAAATAGAAGTTAAAGGAAAAGAGGTGCCCATCACTTTAGATGCCGGTTTTATAATGAGAAGCGACAGAAAAATCGCAGTGTTTGAAGCTACAGCAAGTAAAGATGATGTTTTACACGATTTACCCAGAGACCTTGTAATACAAGAAAAACAAACCGTTTCTGTTGATGGTGTTAATGGAACTCACATTAGAGTGGGCTCAATGACAGATGTCAACACCAATGGAAATTGGCCAAAACAATATGACAAAGCCGGCGAGCAATAATAAGATAGACTTAAACTCAAATAACAGATTGTCCGTTCAGGTAAGCTTGAATGGACTTTCTTTTTTTATTCGAGATGAGGAATCCGGTACTTCTCTTTTTGAAAAACAAATAGACTTTGAAGAAACGCTTAATCCAGATGGTGTTTTAAACGAAATTGAAAGCGCTTACAATCAATTTGAAGAATTGCAATTACCATTAAAAGAAGTAACTGTTATACATCAAAACACACTGTTCTCATTAGTTCCCAAAGCATTGTTTAAAGAAGATAATTTGGAAGAATATTTAAAGTTTAATTCCCGATTGCTAGCCACAGATTATGTTGCTTTTGATTCTCCCGATGCTCACGAATTTGTTATTGTATATGTTCCCTTAACAAATGTGAATAATTATTTTTTTGATACATACGGAAGTTTTACTTTTTTACATTCATCGACTGTTTTTATAGAAAAAATCCTCTCTGAAGAACGCAACGATAACTCTCTGAAAATGTTTATGAAACTCTATAAAAACCAAATGGATGTATTGGTAACATCAGGAAAACAAATTCAGCTTTTTAATAGTTTTACACATTCCACACCTGAAGATTTTATCTACTACATTCTTTTTATAGCAGAACAATTACAACTCAACCCTGAAACATTTCAACTTCAACTGAGTGGCTGTATTTCAAAAGATGATTCATTTTATGATATAGCTTATAAATATATAAGAAATGTATCTCTTGAAAACCAGGACAAGCCCAATTCCCTCCATATTATTTAAATTAGATATGGGAGGTTTAAAAAAAGAACAACCCTAAAAAACTCACAATCTCACAAACTCACAAACTCAAAAACTCACAAACTAAATAATGCGGATCATTTCAGGAAAATACAAAGGCAAAAGACTCATCGCTCCAAAAAAACTTCCGGTAAGACCCACCACAGACTTTGCCAAAGAAGCACTGTTTAATATACTCAACAACCGCATAGCCTTTCACGAAGTTTCATTTCTGGACCTCTTTTCGGGAACCGGTAACATCAGTTTTGAGTTTGCTTCAAGAGGCAACACAAACATCACAGCCGTTGATGCTGATTATGGGTGTGTCCAATTCATTAAAAAAACGAGTGACGAACTTGATTTTGATATCCAAACCATTAAATCTGATGTGTTTTCGTTTTTAGAAAAAAACAATCAAACCTTTGACGTTATTTTTGCAGACCCTCCTTATGATTTTGATAATGTCCAGTTTGAACGTATTATTGATTTAGTTCTTGATAATAATCTCCTCAATGAAAATGGTTTTTTGATTATTGAGCACTCTAAGCATACAGATTTAAGTAAAGTTCAAGGTCACGTTGAATCAAGAAGATATGGTGGTTCTGTGTTTAGTTTTTTTGAATCTTAGAAAATGGATGTGCTTTTCTTTCTGTAACATTTGTAACTGTCGGTTAAAAAGTACACCTGTATTTTTGCTTCATTAAAAATCTACAAAATGAATCTAGAAAAACTAATTATGGAGAACGCGACTATTGTTGATGTAAGAACAAGTCAAGAATTTAGTGGCGGACATGTTTCCGGGTCGATAAATATTCCTTTACAGGGAATACAAAACAGGGTTGAAGAATTCAAATGCCTGAAAAAACCTGTCTTACTTTGCTGCGCTACAGGCAACAGAAGTGGAATTGCTGCACAATTTTTAAATGGTCAAGGTATTGAATGTATCAATGCAGGTTCCTGGCTGGACGTAAATTATTATCAATCCCTAAACGTTTAATTGTTATGATACCATTTTTTAAAAACCTTTTTGGCGTTGGAACAAAAACAGATTATAAAGAATTAGTGAACCAAGGTGCTGAAATTATTGACGTGAGAACCAAAGGAGAATTTGCATCCGGGCATATCAAAGGGTCCAAAAATATTCCTTTGAACACACTTCACAACAATTTAAAATTGTTAAAAAACAAAGAAAAAACCTATTTGCTTTGCTGTGCCACCGGAATGAGAAGTGGAAGTGCTAAAAGCATTTTAAAGTCAAATGGTTACACAAATGTCCACAATGCCGGCTCCTGGCATAGTCTAAATAATAAACTATAAAATGAAAAAACGATTGCTCACCGGTTGGACGATTCAGCGGACTGTTTTTCTTGGTATTGGTGTACTGCTTTTGGTACACACCATAATGGATAATCAACCCATAGGTATATTATTGGGGATTTATATCACGGCAATGGGTCTCTTTGGCTTTGGATGTGCCTCAGGAAGTTGTAATCTGGACGAAACCCAAAAGTGATGTTAAAAATTTGACCAATTCTTTTGTCTAAACTACCTTTAAAACAAAAAATGTTCGGACTGTTTAAAAAGAAAAGTAAAGAAGAAATTCTTCAGGAAAAGTACAAGAAACTTTTAAAGGAATCATTTGATCTGTCAAAAACCAATCGCTCTGCAAGCGATAAAAAACAAGCAGAAGCACAAGCTGTTTTAGATGAAATAGAATCACTAAAAGCATAAAAGGAATAAAAAAAATCCCGCCTGTTTTTAAACAGAACGGGAAATTTTTAGGAGTGCAAACCTGTAAGCCGGGTTCTGTATCATCCTCCATAGGAGGCTAACCCTCATCATTTATCTGGCCATAACATTACTGTCAAGGTCTATCTGCCTACCCTCCGGTATCGGGCGAGTAGCCCTCAAGCACCGGTTTACGTGGCATTTCACCGCATAGAGTTTACCTGATTTCACTACAGCTTGACCTGTACATCCTTTCTGTTGCACTTGTCCTATCCCCAACAAAGTTGGGGACGACGGGTGTTACCCGCTATGCTACTCTGTGGTGCCCGGACTTTCCTCCCTGAATAAATTCAGAGCGATAAGGCGGTTTGCGTGACAAAGTTACGACATAGTTGTTAATATCTATTCAGAAAAAAAGCTTGATACTTTCAAAGAAAATTATTTCAATATGTATATTTGCTACACGCACATTGTTTATGGAACATTTTATAGTCTCTGCCCGAAAATACCGCCCCACCACTTTCAAAAGTGTTGTGGGTCAACAGGCTATAACCAATACCCTTGAAAATGCCATAGAAAACAATCACCTGGCACAAGCACTGCTATTTACAGGGCCCAGAGGTGTGGGAAAAACAACCTGTGCACGCATCCTGGCTAAGCGCATCAACCAAAAAGAAACACAAGACCCAAACGAAGATTTTGCATTCAATATTTTTGAATTGGACGCAGCTTCCAATAATTCGGTTGATGACATAAGAAGTCTCACAGACCAGGTGCGCATACCACCACAAACAGGAAATTACAAAGTTTATATCATTGATGAGGTGCATATGCTCTCTCAAGCGGCTTTCAATGCGTTTCTGAAAACGCTGGAAGAACCGCCCAAGCACGCCATATTTATATTAGCAACTACAGAAAAACACAAAATAATACCCACTATTTTATCACGTTGCCAAATATTTGATTTTAAAAGAATTACAGTAACCGATATTAAAAACCACCTTGCAGAAATCGCTCAAACCGAAGGCATAGATGCAGAAGACGATGCACTGCATATCATTGCCCAAAAAGCCGATGGCGCTTTAAGAGATGCACTTTCCATTTTTGACCGCGTAGTAAGTTTTTCAGGTAAAAACCTCACACGACAGGCAGTTACTGAAAATTTAAACGTGCTGGATTACACCACCTATTTTGAAACAACCACGCATCTGCTTAACAATGATATTCCTGCTGCTCTGGTACTTTTTGATGAGATTCTCGCCAAAGGATTTGATGGACATCATTTCATTTCAGGACTTGCTTCACATTTCAGAGATTTGCTTGTTTGCAAACACCAGTCAACAATTGCCTTACTTGAGGTAGGCGAACAAATCAAGGCAAATTATTTTGAACAAACACAAAAAGCATCCCCAGAATTTCTTTTAAAAGGATTGGAAATAGCAAACGATTGTGATTTAAAATACAAAACCAGCAAAAACCAACGACTCCTTGTTGAACTTGCGTTAATGCAACTTGCTTCCATCACGGCTGTTGATGAAAAAAAAAAGCCACAACGTTACATAAGTCCACCACAACCTAAGGTAACCGAAAAACCTATCAGCAACGCTATTGAAGTAGAACCTAAATCTACTCCAAAACCTTATCCCAATAGCGAAACATCAACAAAACAAAAAACAACTTCAGAAACTGCTGTTGCGGAAGAAGAAGATTTATCAAGCGAGGAGTCTGCTCAACCGGAACAAAAACCAAAGTCAATCCCGGAACGCAATGCAGAGCGAATATCTGCGCTTTCGCTGAAAAGCATTCAGCAAAAAAGACAATTACAGGAAGAATTAAAAAATAAAGAAGTTAAAAAAGAAAATCTTCCCGAAGATTCCTTTTCTGAAATAGATTTACAGGTCGCCTGGAAAGAATACGCACGTTTACTGGAAAAAAAAGGGGAACACATCATCGCCTCACATCTGGATATGGTCTTGCCTACATGCCATCAAAACAACATACAGGTTTCATATCCTAACGAAACAATTAAAGTTGAATTGGAGCGATCACAGCAATATTTATTGAATTTTCTTTCCAAAAAACTCAATAACCACAGTCTTTCACTGTCTATTGATGTAAATGAAAGTCATCAAAAAAATTATGTTTATACCCCAAGAGAAAAATTTGAAAAACTCAGAGAAAAATATCCCATCATGGATACTTTGAAAAAGACATTTGATCTTGATGTGTAATTAAAAAGGGATTTCCTCCGAAAAATCAATAACTTGAGATGAAAATATATACGAAAACTGGCGACAAAGGAACTACAGCTCTTTTTGGCGGAACACGAGTTCCCAAACATCATATTCGCATAGAAAGCTATGGGACTGTTGATGAATTAAACGCTCACATTGGTCTCATCAGAGATCAGAATATAGAAACCGAACATAAAGAATTACTGAATCACATACAAGATCGGCTCTTTACTGTTGGAGCTATACTGGCAACAGACCCAAAAAAAGCTATCTTGAAAAGCGGAAAAGAACGATTAAATATTCCCAAAATAAATGATGAAAACATCACTTTACTCGAAAACGCTATTGACAAAATGAATGAAGATCTACCGCAGATGACACATTTCATATTGCCCGGCGGACATCAAACGGTGTCATTCTGTCACATTGCTCGTTGTGTTTGTCGAAGGGCTGAGCGTCAAACCAGCTTTTTAAATGACAATGAGCCGGTTGACCCTATGGTTTTGATGTACCTCAACAGACTCTCTGACTACCTTTTTGTGCTGGCACGAAAATTGTCTCATGAGTTGGGAGTGAATGAAATAAAGTGGATTCCCGAAAAGAAAGATTAACAATTATTTAATCTTTTATAACCTACTTATATTTAGATACTTATAGTAATAAAATTAAAGTTCTTAAAAATAGAGTAGAAATAATTCTTTTTTTTCTTGACTTTCTCAACTAAAAAATTATTTTTGCAAAAAATTAAACCGTAGTGTATGTACTGGACATTAGAATTGGCATCTTATTTAAGTGATGCCCCCTGGCCTGCCACAAAAGATGAACTAATTGATTATGCGATTAGAACCGGAGCACCTTTAGAAGTTGTAGAAAACCTGCAAGCAATTGAAGATGAAGGCGATGCATATGACTCCATCGAAGAAATTTGGCCGGATTATCCCACAGATGAAGATTATCTTTGGAATGAAGATGAATATTAATAACCATTAAAATAGAATAGAAAGTCTCGACAGAGGCTTTTTTTTTGCTTAAATTTGAAGCATTCAATAGAATAAACCATTATGACAGTTCTTGATAAAATTTTAAAAGTATTTGTTGGTGATAAATCCAAAAAAGACGTGGGACAAATTATGCCCATCGTCAACCAAATTAAAAAGTTTGAATCTGAAATTGAAAAACTATCACTGGATGAACTCAGAGCCAAATCTGATTTTTTTCGGCAAAAAATAGCAGACTCCAGAAAAGAGCTCGATGCAGAAGTTAAAAAATTGTCTGAGGAAGCAAATGCTTCAAACGATATTGACAGAAATGAAGACATTTATGCAGAAATTGACAGGCTCAAAGATGAAATCTATGCCATTGAAAAGAATGTCCTCGACGAAATTCTTCCTGAAGCTTTTGCCGTAGTAAAAGAAACCGCAAAACGCTTTGTTAACAATACATCGCTTGAAGTTACTGCAACACAGTTTGACCGCGAACTCTCTGCAACAAAAGACTATGTAACTTTAGACGGTGACAAAGCCATTTGGTCAAACTCCTGGGATGCCGCCGGAAAAGAAATCACCTGGGATATGGTGCACTATGATGTTCAGCTTATTGGTGGTATTGCTTTGCATCAAGGAAAAGTTGCCGAGATGCACACCGGTGAAGGAAAAACCCTTGTGGCTACCCTCCCCGTTTATTTAAATGCCCTTGCAGGAAACGGTGTCCACCTTGTTACCGTAAACGATTATCTGGCCAAACGTGACAGCGCCTGGATGGCACCCATTTTTCAATTCCATGGCCTGAGTGTTGATTGTGTTGACTACCACCAGCCCAACTCAGAGGAACGAAGAAAAGCCTACAATGCAGACATCACTTATGGAACAAATAATGAATTTGGTTTTGACTACCTGAGGGATAATATGGCTCACGCCCCAACTGATTTGGTCCAACGTCCACATCACTATGCAATTGTTGATGAGGTCGATTCGGTTTTAATTGATGATGCGCGAACTCCATTGATTATTTCAGGACCTGTTCCTGAAGGTGACCGCCACGAGTTTACAGAGCTTAAACCTCAAATAAGTGAATTGGTTGATATCCAACGAAAATTATTAACAGGTGTTCTCGCTGAAGCGAAAAAGCTTATAAAAGAGGGAGACACCAAAGAAGGTGGTCTCAAATTGCTGCGTGTTTTTAGAGGTTTACCAAAAAACAAAGCTTTGATTAAATACCTTTCGGAAGAAGGAATCAAACAAATCCTTCAAAAAACCGAAAACTTCTACATGCTCGATAACAATAAAGAAATGCCCAAGGTTGATGCCGAACTGTATTTTGTTATTGACGAAAAAAACAACCAGATTGAGCTTACAGATAAAGGGATTGATTTCCTATCCGGTGAAAAAGAACCAGACTTTTTTGTTATGCCGGAAATGGGCGTTGAAATCGCAAAAATTGAAGCCAAAGGTCTCGACAAAGAGGAAGAGGCCAAAGAAAAAGAGGAACTTTTCAGAGATTTCTCCATAAAAAGTGAACGAATTCACACGATGAGTCAGCTACTTAAAGCCTATGCCCTTTTTGAAAAGGACACCCAATATGTGGTGATGGACAATAAAGTGATGATTGTTGATGAGCAAACAGGGCGTATTATGGATGGTCGTCGTTACAGTGACGGTTTACACCAGGCCATTGAAGCCAAAGAAAATGTAAAGATTGAAGCACTCACCCAAACCTTTGCAACCATCACACTTCAAAACTATTTCAGAATGTACCGCAAACTTGCCGGTATGACCGGTACTGCAATTACCGAAGCCGGCGAACTTTGGCAAATCTACAAACTCGATGTGGTAGAAATCCCCACAAACAGACCTATTGCCAGAGATGACAGACAAGATAAAATTTACAAAACCAAACGGGAGAAGTACAACGCCGTTATTGAAGAAGTCGTTGAACTTTCAAACGCAGGAAGACCCGTACTCATTGGTACCACCTCTGTTGATATTTCTGAATTGTTGAGCAAGATGCTCGCCATCAGAAAAATAAAACACAATGTATTAAATGCCAAGCTCCACAAAAAAGAAGCCCAGATTGTTGAAGAAGCCGGTCACGCCGGAATCGTTACTATCGCTACAAACATGGCAGGTCGTGGAACAGACATCAAACTTTCTGAAGAAGTTAAAAAAGCAGGAGGTCTTGCCATCATTGGTACAGAACGTCACGATTCAAGACGTGTGGACAGACAGTTAAGAGGTCGTAGTGGACGTCAGGGAGATCCGGGAAGTTCACAGTTTTATGTGTCGCTTGAAGACAATTTGATGCGCCTCTTTGGAAGTGAAAAAATCGCCAAATTGATGGACAGAATGGGATTGAAAGAAGGCGAAGTGATTCAACATTCTATGATTTCAAAATCCATTGAACGCGCCCAGAAAAAAGTAGAAGAAAACAACTTTGGTATCAGAAAACGATTGCTGGAGTATGATGATGTGATGAATGCACAACGTGAAGTCATTTACAAACGCAGATACCACGCACTTTTTGGAGAGCGATTGAAAGTGGATATTGCCAATATGATTTATGACACATCAGAGGTAATTGCTGAAACAAATAAACTCGCTCAAGACTACAAAAACTTTGAGTTTGAGCTCATTCGCTTCTTCTCAATCAGTTCGCCGGTTACAGAAGAAGAATTTGAGAAAAAAGAATATCTTGAAATAGCCGGAATTGTTTACAAAGCCGCATACAAGCATTTTCAGGAAAAAATGATTCGCAATGCTGAGATTGCTTATCCTGTCATAAAAAGTGTCTATGAAAAGCAAAAGGATCTATACAAACGCATTTTGGTTCCTTTCAGTGATGGAGTCAAAACGTTGAACGTAGCAACAGACCTTGAAAAGGCTTATGAAACTGAAGGAAAGCAATTGATTCTTGATTTTGAAAAAAATATCACACTCGCCATTATTGATGATGCGTGGAAGACACATTTACGCAAAATGGATGAACTGAAGCAATCTGTTCAATTGGCTGTTCACGAACAAAAAGACCCGCTTTTAATTTATAAGTTTGAAGCTTATGAGTTATTTAAAGTGATGATAGAAAAAGTGAACAAAGATGTGGTTTCCTTCTTATTTAAAGGGGAATTGCCTCAACAGGAACAAGCACAGATTCAGGAAGCGCGTTTGCGAAAGCCAAAAGAAAACCTTCGCACTCAAAAAGATGAGATTCCCAATATGGATGAACGTGCAGCACAATCAAGAGCTGCTGGAAACACCCAAAGACAACAACAAGGCGTTACCGAAACCATCGTTAGAGACAAACCAAAAATTGGCCGTAACGACAAAGTAACGATCAAACACGTTATGAGTGGTGAAACCAAAGAAATGAAGTTTAAACAAGCCATTCCGTTGCTTGATAAAGGAGAATGGGTGTTGATGGATTGATAGTTTTTTTGTTTGAATCAAAAAAGGGTTGAAAATTTAAATTTTCAACCCTTTTTTTTTATAAATTAAAGATAATTATCTTTCTAAAGTCATCTCTGAAGAGATAATTACGTTAACACCATCAATTGTAGTAGATTCATTTGTTAAAAGAACCATTTTTGATTCATTTAAAGAAATAATCTCAGCTGTTTGAGTTTCACCATTGCTAACAACTACCAATTGATTACCGTTCTCAATACTCCACTCGCCGGTGATTGAATCATCACTAAAATCAACAAATTGTTCTTGAGTTATTGATTCACCCATAAAATTTGTAGTTAAAACTAATGTATAAGAGCCTGTAGAAGTTACTTCATTAGGATCTTCTGTGAAATTAACTTGTGCATCAAAATCTTTTCCAAAACCATCAAAGCTAATAGTGAGTGTTTGATTTTCAACTTCAATAGTTGATTCCCCTTCATATTCTAACGATGTTAATTCCCAGCTTCCGGTTATATCTACCGTTAAATCAATTTGATCGTTACTGTTATCATCATCACTGCTACAAGAAGCAAAAACCAATAAAATGGCGAACAATAAAATACTTAAATTTTTCATAAATTAGATTATTTAATTATTAATAAGCGCCAAAACTAAAATTATTATTTAAACCCACATATATTTTAAATATTTATTTTAAGTTTTTTTAATACCTTTTTCATTTTGGGTTGATTTTTGATTGGTATATTTGTAAAAACCTTGAAAGTGAAATACAACTTCAGCATTGTACTCTTTTTCCTGACCGGATTCTTGTTTTCTCAAGAGTTTGGCTCCAAGTTTTTTACGATAAATGAAAATTCTTTACCTCCCGTTTTTACATTAGATAACAGCTATTTTGTACAGAAGCATACCACAAGTGCGTTTCCAAAAAGTATGGGAATTACAGCAAATAATTACTGGAAACCCGTGAGTATGCTGGATGCCTTAAACAGACAGGATGCTTATTTAAACAGACGCAATACTTCTGAAAATAAAATCACGGCAGAGTCCTTAGGTTTTAGAAAAATTATAGAAAAAGAAAGTACTATAAAAATTGAAATTAATGATCCTTATTATGTAAGGAGAAATTCAGTGAGAAATACTGTTTACAGAGATGCTTCAATGCCTTTTTTATACAATCCTTACTACAATAGAACTCCCCGAATTTCAGATTTTTAATAGTTAAAGTAAAAGTCGTTCAATTTCTTTTTTATACGTAGTAAAATTAGAAAGATTGTTATGCCCTCCCCTTTTAATGGTAATAAAATGTTTTCCGCCGGAAGGTGATGCCAGTTCATAGAGTTTTTTTCCGGAATCATAAGGCACAACATTGTCATTGGTTCCATGAAAAATGAACGTTTTACAGTTTACTTTTTTGATGTATTCATTGCTTTTAAATTCATATTTGATGAGATAATGTACCGGAAAAATGGGAAACCTTTTTTTTGCTACTGAGGTTAAATTGTAAAATGGAGTTTCTAAAATGAGTAAACCCGGCGTGTTTTCGGCTGCAAGTTTTGTAGCAAAAGCAGTTCCTAAAGACCTTCCGTAGAGGATGATTTCTTCTTCTTTATATCGTTTTGAAACATAATCATAAAACAACTGAGCGTCTTCATATAAAGCTGATTCACTAAGCTTTCCGGTACTTTTTCCATAGCTTCTGTAGTCCATTACCAAAACATCCCAATTGTATTTAGTAAAAGAAGAAGTGATTTCGCCCCAGCGGGATAAATCACCGGCATTTCCGTGAAAATAAAGAATAACGCCTTTAGGGTTTTCTGTTTTAAAATGAATGGCATTTAAAAGGGCACCATCTGCCGCTTCTAAATTAATTTCTTCAAAGGGTTCTGTAAACTGATATTCATAATCAGCAGCTAAAGTACTTGGTAAAAAAATTAGTTTTTCCTGAAAAAGAGTAAGTGCAGCTATGAGCATAACATAAAGAATGACGAGTGTGTATAGTATTTTTTTAAACATTGTTTGAGGCTTTCTTACCGTGCACTACCTTAAAGCTACTCCCTTCGAGATCTATTTTCACTTTGGTGGAGTGTATTATTTCTGAAAGCATTTTGTGATAGGACTCAAACTGATTTAAGTTTTTATGTCCACCACCAATCACAGCATACAAACGGCTGTTTTTAGGGTTTAATTGTGAGAGTTTGATGCTACTTTTAAAGGGGATTAATTTGTCTTTGGTGCCGTGTAAAATATGTATCGGGCATTTGACATTTTTGATCCACTTGTAAGTGGGCAACGGGTATTTCATCAATAACGAAAGCGGCATAAAGGGCATATAGCGGGCAGTTACTTTGGTGAGACTGTAATAAGGCGCATCGAGAATCAACATTCTAGGGTGGTTGAGTGTGGCGAGTTTGGTAGCAAAACCGGAACCCAAAGAGCGTCCATATAAAATAATGTATCGTTCCATAACTTGTTCCTTGATTTTATCATAAACCAGTTGCAGGTCGTTGTGAATGGCTTTTTGAGTGCGCCTTCCGGTGCTTTTTCCAAATCCTCTGTAATCGAGCATAATCACTTCAAATTGATGACGCGTAAAATCAGCAGCAAATTTTCCCCATCCTTTGATGCTTTTTGAGTTTCCCTTTAAATAGAGTACAATTCCCTTTGGATTTTCTACCTTAAAATGAAGTCCGTTGATGACAGCTCCGTCGTGAGTAGTAAGATTGTATTCTTCTACCTGTTGGTTTTCGTAGTAAAATTCAAAATCTTTAGGTAGTTTTTCGGGCTTGAATAAAAAATAATCCTGAAGGTAATACAAGAGGACACTTATGACAACATAAACTGTAAGAACGATAAGTGCTATGTATAACCAGTTTGGCATTAGATTCAATTAGCGGTTCAAAAATAAAAAGCCTGTCACTTTAAAAGTAACAGGCAAGTTAAAAAAAATAATGATTGCTTATTTGATTAAAGAAACAGATTTTACTTTTCCTTCCATTTCAATTTTACTGAAATAAATTCCGTTGTTTAGTCCTTCTGAAGAAATTTCAATGAATTGCTCTGTTGATATTTTCTCTATCAAAAGTCTTCCATTTGTGTCATATAGGGAAATCTTTAGTTTTTGGTTGTGTGCGTTTTTTAAAATAAAGCCGTTATCTGAAGCTATTGTATTGAGAAAATAAACTTCTTTAAATATCTCTGCGTCATTTAGACTCAAAAATTCATAGAAAAAAGGTTCAGACATAACCAGACAAGTAGGCGGTCCCTCAAAAGCAACCTCAACAGTATAGTTTCCGGTTTCTGTGGGAGTATAAAAAAACGTATTTGCACCTGCTATTTGTTCGCCTTCAAAAAACCAAGTATAGTTAAACCCATTTTCAGTTGTATATAGAGTACCATCTATTTCATCTATAATTACCTCCTCGCCCACTACATCAAAAACAACTGGCACACCACTGGAAAGCCAAAATTGCGGACACTGTGGATAAGAGACCTCCAGCAAATAAGCCCCTGCCTCAGAAACTTCATAAAAATCCTGGGGACCTTCCTGTACAATAATACCATCTTTATACCATCTAAAATTTTCGGGCCCCGCAAAAGCATTAGAAATGATAGAAGTTTCACCAAAACACAGAGTTGTATCCGGGTCGTGTTCTATGGCAGGGTTTGAAAAGATCCAGGTGTCAAATAAAATATCATTGGAATCCTCGGTACAACCATCATCTGTAATGGTTACAAAAACATAGGCAAAACCTAAGTCACCGGCAACAATACTCAATGTGTTGTTTGTTTCTCCAGTAAAATTTGTAGCAGATCCCGAGGGTGAAAATTTATATTTCCATTGATACCCATCATAACCCGCAGGTGCTGTAAAAACAATCACCTGATCTGAACATTGAACGTGGTTTCCACCACTTAAATCCGGGTCTGATGTAATTGTACTGTCGAATGCACATTGTGCCGAAACAATGTTTCCCACTAAAAAAAGAAACATTAAAAAAGTAATTTTTTTCATAAGGTTTATTATTGATTGATGTTATCTTAGAGACGAAAATATTCAAAAAATGTTTCACAAAAAAGCCAAAACAAAAAAACCAGACTCATCATTTGGGTCTGGCTTAGAATAATAGGTCTTTTTAAATCCTTTATTTTTTGTGCATAAAAGCTTGTTTGCCTAAAAGTTCTTCTTCGGTTTCCACGTGATTTTCATCGGGTACACAGCAATCCACAGGACAAACGGCAGCACATTGAGGCTCTTCGTGAAATCCTTGACATTCTGTACATTTATCGGGTGCTATGTAATAAACTTCATCGCTTATCGGGGTTTGAACGGCATCTGCATCCACCTCTTTACCGTTGGGGAGTACCACGTTCCCTTCAAGATCAGTTCCATCTGAGTAACGCCAGTCGTCTGCCCCTTCATAAATGGCCGTATTGGGACATTCCGGTTCACAAGCGCCACAATTGATGCACTCATCAGTTATTATAATTGCCATAGCTTTTTCTTTTTCTTTGCGTAAATTTGCACAAAAATAACGCCAAAACAATTCATAACCAAATTGCATCATGACATTAACAGAACGTAAACAAGCATTTATAAAACTAGGAGAATTCATAACGCAATTTGCTGATAAAACAGCTACTAAAAAGGAAGACATTCCTCACAACGACTTGTTTTTTGACGGAATGCTCAACCAAATCAAACTTGCTGAAGAGCACAATGGCTGGTTTACCCGTGAGAATATTCAGTTTGCCCTAAAAAGCTGGTCTAGGGCACTCACAGAATCAAACCTGAGTCAATGGATATCCAATTATAAAATTGAAAACCAAAATCCCAAAACAGTGGCCATCATCATGGCGGGAAACATTCCTTTGGTGGGTTTTCACGATTTTCTTTCGGTTTTAATGACAGGACACAGCGTTTTGGTCAAACAATCCTCAAAAGACAAGCAGCTTCTTCCCTATCTCGCTAAATACCTGGAATATACAAACCCCGGGTTCAAAGGTAAAATTACATTTACGAATGAAAAATTAGACCATTTTGACGCCATCATCGCTACCGGAAGCGATAATACAGCGCGCTATTTTGAATTCTATTTTAAAACCAAACCTCACATCATTAGGAAAAACAGAAACTCAGTCGCCATCCTCACCGGAAATGAAACAGAAGAGCAGTTAATTGCATTGGGTGAAGATATTTTTAGATATTATGGTTTGGGCTGTCGGAATGTTTCAAAACTTTATGTTCCTGAAGGCTATAGCTTTGATACGTTTTACAAAGCTATTTATCCCTGGCATCACCTGGTTGACAAACAAAAATATGCCAACAATTATGACTACAATAAAGCAGTCTATTTGATGAGCGAATTTGACTTTCTGGATAATGGCTTTTTTATGCTGAAAGAGGACAAAAGTTTCAGTTCACCAATTGCTACGTGCTTTTATGAATATTATAATTCTATTGAAGAGTTACAACATAAAATTGAAAATGAAATTGAATCAATACAGTGTGTAGTAGCATCAGGTTTTTCAAAAAAAGAAGTCGCTTTTGGAAAAACACAACAACCTCAACTTTGGGATTATGCAGACAACACAGACACTGTTGATTTCTTGTTAAAAATTTAATCTACATACGCTTATTTTTAACTGATTAGTACCTATTTTAGCAAACTCAAAAGAGTTCCAACTTCATTCAACAATTTCCATGAAAAAACACAATTTTAGCGCAGGACCCAGCATTTTACCTCAAGAAGTTTTTAAAGAGGCAGCAGCAGCGGTTCTCGATTATAACAATTCCGGTTTATCCATTCTTGAAATTTCTCACCGAAGTAAAGAGTTCATCGCTGTGATGGAACAAGCAAAAAGCCTTTCACTTGAATTATTGGGTCTTGAAAATAAAGGATACCAGGCGTTATTTCTTCAGGGAGGAGCCAGCACACAATTTGCCATGCTCGCTCAAAATTTGCTTGAAAGTAAAGCAGCCTATCTCAATACAGGCACCTGGTCTGACAAAGCCATTAAAGAAGCTCGGTTTTTTGGAGAAGTCATTGAAGTCGCTTCATCAAAAGATAAAAACTACAACTACATTCCAAAAAAATATGAAATCCCGGCAGATGTAGATTACTTTCACTGCACCAGCAACAACACGATTTTTGGAACCCAAATAAAGGATTTTCCACAAACTGAGGCTCCTTTGGTGTGTGATATGAGTAGTGACATTTTCTCAAGAAACATTGATTTTTCAAAGTTTAGCTTCATCTATGCAGGTGCACAAAAAAATATGGGTCCCGCTGGCGCTTCACTTGTTATCCTAAAAGAATCGATGCTGGATAAAGTGAGCAGAGCCATACCCAATATCTTTGATTACAAATCCCATATCGATAAAGAAAGTATGTACAACACACCCCCGGTGTTTGCAGTGTATGTATCAATGCTCAATTTACAATGGCTTAAAGCCAAAGGAGGTGTTGCTGCCATTGAAAAACAAAACAATGAAAAAGCAGTTTTGCTTTACAGCGAAATTGACAGAAACTCCCTTTTTGAAGGCTTTGTTTCCCGGGATGAAGATCGTTCTGCTATGAACGCCACCTTTAATCTGACTGATGAAACATACAAAGAAACCTTTGAAACCCTTCTCAAAGAAGCCGGCATAAGCGGTCTCAACGGTCACAGAAGTGTGGGCGGCTACCGCGCGTCCATGTATAACGCAATGCCCATCGAAAGTGTTCAACTTCTTGTAGAAGTGATGCAGGAATTAGAAAATAAAGTTTAAAAATCAATATACCATTAACTATTTCACCATTAACCCTATTTCATGAAAGTACTAGCAAACGACGGAATCTCACAAAGCGGAATTGACGCATTAGAAAAAGCAGGAATTGAAGTAATCACCACAAAAGTTGCTCAGGAACAACTAAGCAACTATGTCAACCAACATCAAATTGATGTTGTTTTGGTTCGAAGCGCTACTACAGTTAGAAAAGAAGTTATTGACGCCTGTCCCTCCATAAAAATAATTGGTCGCGGTGGTGTGGGTATGGACAATATTGATGTAGAATACGCCCGTGAAAAAGGCATCAATGTCATAAACACACCGGCAGCCTCTTCAGCCTCTGTAGCCGAATTGGTTTTTGCACACCTTTTTACCGGAGTGCGTTTTCTACACGATTCAAACAGGAATATGCCACTTGAGGGTGACCAAAAATTTTCCGAATTAAAAAAATCCTATGCCAAAGGACTGGAGTTGAGAGGAAAAACATTAGGTATCATTGGCATCGGAAGAATTGGTCAGGAAGTAGCAAAGATTGCCTTGGGTCTTGGTATGAATGTGATAGCGTTTGACAAATTTATTGATAGTGTATCTATAGAAGTAAGTCTTTATAACGGTGAATCCATTCCTGTAAAAATTGATACAATCCCTCTTGAAGAAGTATTAAAAAACAGTGATTTTATTTCGATGCACGTGCCGGCTCAAAAAGAGTATGTGATAACTAAAAAAGAAATAAGCCAAATGAAAGACGGTGCTGCACTAATCAATGCTGCTCGCGGAGGTGTAATCGATGAAGTCGCTTTAGTAGATGCCTTAGATTCCGGAAAATTAAGTTTTGCAGGATTAGACACATTTGAAAACGAGCCCAAACCCGAAATTAAAATTTTAATGCACCCCAAAGTATCTCTCACACCACACATAGGTGCTGCAACTCTGGAAGCTCAAGACCGCATTGGAACAGAACTCGCCAATCAAATAGTGAATCATTTTAAATCTTAAAAAAAATGGCAACTATTTTAGAATTACTTAACAGTGACCTCGGAAAGCAAATTGTAAAAGGTGCCAGTGCACAAACCAATGCTCCAGAAGATAAGACAAGTCAGGTTGTGAGTATGGTTTTACCTTTACTGCTGGGAGCAATGAAAAAAAATGCTTCTACCCCTGAAGGTGCTAGTGGATTATTAAAGGCATTACAATCAAAACACGATGGAAGCATTGTCAATAATCTGGACACCTATTTTCAAGGAGGTGTTGACCAGGCAGATTTAAAAGATGGCGAAGGAATTTTAGACCACGTTTTAGGAAATAGAAGAAATGATGTTGAAAATGCATTGAGTAAAAAATCGGGCTTAGATAGTAATAGTATTGCTCAAATTTTAAAAATTGCTGCACCCATTGTTATTGGGATGCTTGGTAAAGAAGCCAAAGAAAAAAATGTATCAACTGAAAGCGGACTTGCAGATGTTTTAGGTAATTTGATTGGAGGTAAAACAAAAAAAGAACAATCTATGCTTCATTCCATTTTAGATGCAGATGGTGATGGAAGCATTATTGATGATATTGCCGGCATGGTTTTGGGAGGCTCCAAAACCACTAAAAAGTCATCTGGTCTTGGCGGACTCCTTGGAGGATTATTTAAAAAATAAGAAAAAGCTGCTTTCCTTTAAATTTAGTATCTTTGCGGTAGATGAAATATTTATTTACCATATTGATATTTGCTGTTTTGGTGTATAGTTGTGATACCACAAAATCTGCTATTGAAACAGATTCAACAAACATTGCCCATTCAGACACTGTAAAAATTGCTAATGATAGTATTGAATATGAGATTATTATCATAGAACCCGGCTTCAATGCCTGGCTGGTAACCCAGCCTCCCAAAGGGTATTATGGGTTGAATTACCTTGAAAACAGAAATAAAATTTATGTGACTGAATACAATTACAGGGTTTATGCACCGGGTTTCAACAAAAAACTTTATGTGCAGGAAATTAATTATGACCCTAATGTATCCTATGGTCTTGAAGTAAATTACCTTCTCTACAATTATTTCAAATTTTTTGAAGAAACTTACAATCAAAAGCTTCGATGAACAAACTCAAAAAAAGGTGGGGCATTACGTCAAACCGACAATTAATAATCATTTTTATTGTTTTTGCTATAACCGGTTCGCTTGCAACAATAGTAGCAAAACCTTTAACAATACTTTTAGGGATTTCTCCAGACTATTGGTTATTTTGGCCCCTGAGAATTTTATTAATTATACCCATCTATCAACTTATATTAGTAGTAATTGGTTGGGTATTTGGCGAATTTGATTTCTTTAAAAATTTTGTAAAAAAAATGTTTCAAAGACTCACTTTCAGATAATAGGATAATTAAACACTTGATAAAAGAAACAAACATATCTTCTAAGCTAACAGCCATTTTTCTGGGTGTCGCTTTGTTATTTTCTTTCTCTTCAGAAGCATTACATATTTTTAGCCACAACGATTTTGAACACTGTACTGAAACAGGCACAACTCATTTTCACAAAACAGATACAAGTTGTGATGTTTTTGATTTTCACATTACTCCTGTATTAAGTCTTTCAAGCCTTAGTCTTCAGCCGCAAACAATATCAAATTTTAAGACTATATTTCCTCCTGTTGAGGACAAACTATTTTTCACTGCAACTTTTCACATTAGTTTAAGGGGTCCCCCAATAAACGCATAACTTAAATTTTCACTTTTTAATTTATATCCACTTTTTTGCAAAAGCAAAAGTAGAAGTAGTATGCGCATTATATTTATTTTATTTTTTATCAGCTTTCTGTCTTACTCTCAGAACTGCAATCAGACTTTAATCGGACGGGTTACAGACTTTCACGATGGAAGTCCGCTCGCCGGGGCAGTTCTCATTGTTGCAGGTGTCGAGAAGTTTGCGCAAACTGATTTTGATGGTAACTTCAGGATCGAAAATCTATGTGAAGGCAACTACACATTGCAAGTTTCCCATCCTGAATGTGATACAAAAGCGCTGCAATTTACAATTCCATATAATGGTTCACTAAACATAAGACTCGAGCACCATCTTGAAGAATTAGACCAAGTGACCGTAAAGGGCAGTGCCGCTATTGATTATGTAACGACACAACTAGAAAATCGAATTGAAAAAGAAGAGATTGAAAATTTAAGTTATGCCTCGTTGGGAGATGCTTTAAAAACGCTTTCGGGTGTATCGTCATTAAATACCGGGAGTACAGTGGTTAAACCTGTTATTCAAGGATTACACAGCAGCCGTGTTCTCATTATGAACAACGGAGTGAGAATGCAGGATCAGGAATGGGGTGTGGAACATGCTCCCAATGTTGATTTAAACACAGCCGGCAGTATATCTGTAATTAAAGGAGCATCTGCCCTGCAATATGGAGGAGATGCTGTGGGCGGAATTGTTTTAGTAGAACCACAACGCATTATCAGAAAAGACTCGCTTTTTGGAACGACAGTTCTAACAGGTTCAAACAACGGAAGAGGTGGTACACTCACCTCAACTATTACAAAAACAAAAGAATCCGGTTGGTATGGAACCCTTCAGGGAACCCTAAAGCGTTTTGGAGATTTTGAAACTCCTGATTATGTGCTAAGCAACACAGGACTTTTTGAAAAAGCGGCCAGTTTCAGATTTGGACTCAACAAATTTACCTATGGTTTTGAAGGGTATTATTCATTCTTTAATTCTGAAACCGGAATTTTAAGAGCTTCCCATCTGGGAAATGCACAAGATTTATTCAATGCAATTAACAGCGATAGACCACTTGTTATAAATGATTTTACGTATTCTATTGATAACCCAAAGCAGGGAACCACACATCACCTTGCAAAAGCCAAATTTTTCAAACGGATGAGTAACTTCGGGAAATTGGAAATCCAATATGATTTTCAGTTTAACAACCGTCTTGAATTTGACGTAAGAAGAGGTGGCCGCGGAGATAGAGCCGCAGTTGATTTAGAATTAACTACACACACGCTTTCAACAGATTTGAGTTTTGATGCAAATTCAAAATTCAAGGCAAATAGTGGTTTGTTAGTTCGTTATCAAAACAATTTTGCAAACCCTGAAACCGGAGTGAGGCGCTTGATTCCTGATTATGATAAATATGATGTGGGTGTTTATGCCTTGGGAAAATATATACTCAACCAAAAGTGGATTTTGGAAGGTGGTTTACGTTATGATTACAACCATCTGGACGCTGATAAGTTTTATCGAAAATCACTCTGGGAAAGCCGGGGTTATGATATTGACTTTCCTGAAATCGTTGTAGAAGATTTTGGAACGCAACTTTTGACAAATCCAGTTTTTGATTTTCACAATTTTTCCGGAACCATCGGTTTTTCGTATTCATTTTTAGATGACTATGAGTTGCTCACCAATTACTCATTGGCCACACGTGCTCCCAATCCTTCTGAATTGTTTAGTGAAGGCCTGCACCACTCTGCTGCCCGAATTGAAATTGGCGACCTTAGGTTTAATCAGGAAGTGGCACATAAAATTTCGGTTGCCTTGAGTAAAACTTCCGGAAATTTTCAATTTACTGTAAATCCGTTTTTAAATAGCATCAATGACTTTTTACTCATTGAACCCAGTGGTGTGGAACAAACCATAAGAGGGGGTTTTCAGGTTTGGGACTACAAACAAACAGATTCCTATCTTCTGGGTTTTGATCTGGATGCTAAGTTAAAGTTGACAGAGCAATTTGATTACAGCACCAAGTTTTCATTTGTAAAAGGCTATGAGCGAGAGGGTGATACACCGCTTATTTCAATGCCTCCTGCAAATTTAAGCTCTATGCTTCAATACAACAATAAAGGTTTAAACAATTTAAGACTGCGACTGGAGAGCAATTATGTGTTTCGGCAAAATGAATTTCCGGACACTAATTTTGAAGTGTTTTTACCCATTTCTGAAACCACAGAAATCTTAGATTTAAGTTCGACTCCAGATGCCTATCACCTCATTCATTTGAATGCAGATGCAGATTTCAACCTGTTTGGTGAAAATGATTTAAGTGTGGGTGTAACAGTAAACAATCTTTTTAATGAAAGTTACAGAGAAACCCTCAACCGTTTGCGGTTTTTTGCAGACGATTTGGGACGAAATATAGTATTACGAATAAAAATTAATTATTAACTCAATTAAAACAATTATTATGAAAAATTTAAAATTTTTAGCTTTATTTTTTACAACAACACTTTTTTTAGCGTCTTGTTCAAGTGATGACGATAATGAACCCATCAATGAAGAAGAAGTGATTACAACTGTGAGAGTTGCATTAACAGGAGGAAGTGTCCCCATTACTCTAGAATGGAAACAACTTGATGAATCTGCTGGTCCGGCAATTACTGTGAGTGGTGATTTAGAAGCAAACACAACTTACACCGGTGTGATTAGCGTGTTAAATGAATTGGAAAACCCCGCAGATAATATCACCCTAGAGATTATTGAAGAGGATGAAGAGCACCAGTTTTTTTATCAGGTAGGAACCGGATTGAACATTTCAAATCTAACGTATCTTGATTTTGACGGCAATGGAAACCCTGTGGGTGTTAGCTTTAGTTTTGATACCGGAGATGCAAGTCAAGGAAATTTTACAGTTACACTAAGACATGAGCCAAATAAAGATGCAGCTGGTGTTAGTGACGGCCAAATAGCCAATGCCGGTGGCGAAACTGATCTTGAAGTAACATTTCCATTAGTGATTCAATAAGTTGTAGTAAAAAATAATAATACAAAAAAACCTCTCAATTTTGAGGGGTTTTTTTATTCTACTATTTCAGCCTCAATGGTATGAGGACTTATTTTTTCTCGTTTCCAAACAAAGACATACAACCATGTAAGTGTAAAAGTGGGAAAAACATCAAGACCGGGCGAAAGTTCTTCCAGGAAAACAAATACTGCGGCAATTTTTCCTTGTTTACCGGGGTACATTTTTGTCATTTGGGAGGCAGCAAAAGGTGCCCATAAAATATCAATAAACGGACCTATTCCCGGAAAAAAATAGGAAACCATCCCAACTAAATCATAAGCTACTCCTTTGGCTAGCAATTTATATTTTTCACTCATATCTTAAATACTGTAAAGATACAAACGCAAAAGGCATTCCAAAAATTGTTTATTTCTCGATGAGCCTTAAAAATTCGCTACGGGTTTCATTTTTTTCAAAAGCACCTCTAAATCCTGAAGTTGTGGTTACAGAATTTTGTTTTTGGACACCGCGCATCATCATACACATGTGTGAAGCTTCAATCACTACAGCAACACCTTTGGGTTTTAAAGTAGTATTGATACAATCCAAAATTTCTTTGGTAAGACGTTCTTGTACTTGCAATCGTCTGGCAAAAACATCCACCACTCGTGGCAATTTACTCAAACCCACAATGTGGCCATTGGGAATGTAAGCAATATGAGCTTTCCCAAAAAAGGGTAGAATATGGTGTTCACACAAAGAGTACAACTCAATATCTTTTACAATGACCATATTGTCATAATCTTCCTTAAACATAGCGCTTTTGAGAATTTGAGCCGCATCTTGTTGATATCCTTGTGTCAAAAATTGCATTGCTTTTGCAGCGCGTTCGGGGGTTTTAACAATGCCTTCTCTGTGAATATCTTCTCCCAATCCGGTAATAATATCACTGTAGTTTTCCTTTAAAAAATCAGTGGTTTGCTCACTGTATGAGTCAATTTTGGTGTAAAGCTGCACGTTATTCATTTAGTTTGTCTTTAAAATAATTATTTAGTTTTTGCACCTTTGGTGAAATGACCAATTGGCAGTATAGTTGATTTTCGTTTTGATTGTAATAATCCTGATGTTCACCTTCAGCCGGATAAAAAACAGTAGCTTCTGTGATTTCTGTTACGATGGGGTTTTCAAAAACTCCTTTGTCTTCAAGCGATTTAATATATTCTTCAGCAATCTCTTTTTGCTTTTCATCGTTGTAAAAAACGGCACTGCGGTATTGGGTACCTCTGTCATTTCCCTGCCGGTTCAAAGTAGTGGGGTCATGAGTGGCAAAAAATACTTCCAGTAACTCTTTGTATTGAATTTCACCGGGATTGAAATAAACCTGGATTGCTTCTGCATGTCCTGTTCTTCCGGTACAAATCTCTCTGTATGCCGGATTTTTTATAGTCCCTCCGGTATATCCAGAAACAACCTTCTCAACACCTTTCAGTCGTTGAAAAACAGCTTCAGTACACCAAAAACACCCACCTGCAAAAGTGGCAATCGTAATATCTTTTAAATTCATCATAATTTTGTTTAACAAATGTATTTAATATTTAAACATTTTGATTATCAATTAACTTTTCATTAATATATAATTTTATTTTTACAAATGCTTTTTTGTAATCTCCTTATAAATTGTAATTATGAAATCAATTAGTTACTTTCACGTTTCCAAATTCAAATAATGATACAGGCACAAAATATTCATAAGCACTATGGCGATTTACACGTTTTAAAAGGAGTTTCTCTGGATATAAAAAGTGGCGAGGTAGTTTCTATCGTTGGGGCTTCGGGAGCAGGAAAAACGACTTTACTTCACATTTTGGGCACACTTGATTACGCCTCAAAAGACTCCGGAGAAGTTGTGATTAATAACACAAACATAAACACACTCAACGGAAAAGAACTAGCGGCTTTCAGAAATAAAAATATTGGTTTTATTTTTCAGTTTCATCAATTACTGCCGGAATTCACAGCTTTGGAAAACGTCTGTATCCCGGCTTTTATAAAAGGTACTCCAAAAGCGGAAGCCGAAAAAAAAGCTGAAAAGTTATTAGACTACCTGGGTCTTTCCAACAGGCATCAACACAAACCCAATGAACTATCCGGCGGGGAACAACAACGCGTGGCAGTCGCAAGAGCATTGGTTAACGACCCCCTTATTATTTTTGCCGATGAACCCAGCGGAAATTTAGACAGTACCACCGCAGACAATCTTCATAAATTGTTTTTTGATTTAAGAGACGAATTCAAGCAAACCTTTGTGATTGTGACTCACAATGAAGAATTTGCAGATATGGCAGACCGCAAATTGGTCATGAGTGATGGTAAAATTATTTCTTAAAGTTTATTGTGAAGGGACGTATTAAACAATCTGAACTTAAAGAATTTCTTGATGAAAAAGCCTTTCAATACAACGCACCTCAATTTATAACCTCAGATCCCATTCAAATTCCGCATCGCTTTTCAGCGAAAGAAGATATTGAACTAAGTGCTTTTCTCATAGCAACAATCGCATGGGGAAATAGAAAGAGCATTATCAAAAGTGGTGAAAAACTGCTTGAACTGTTGGGAAATGCTCCTTATGATTTTGTTTTAAACCACTCTGAAAAAGATTTAGACTCCCTAAACAATTTTGTGCACCGCACATTCAATGGAAGCGATTTAAAATTTTTTATTCATTCGTTGAAAAATATCTACACAAATCACAATGGTTTGGAAGATGTCTTCAGAAGAAATGCATCTGAACACTCTTTACAACCGGCTATTCACGAATTTAAAAACGTATTTTTTAGTATTCCCCATCAGGAGCGGACATTGAAACATGTTTCAGACCCTTTGAAAAATAGTGCTGCAAAGCGCATCAATATGTTTTTGAGATGGATGGTGAGAAAAGACAATGCAGGTGTGGATTTTGGTATCTGGAAGAGCCTGTCTCCTGCTATGCTCTCGTGTCCGCTTGATGTTCATAGCGGCAATGTAGCCCGAAAACTCGGACTTCTTTCGCGAAAGCAAAATGATGCAAAAGCGCTAATTGAATTGGATACCTCCTTACGAAAACTCGACCCTCTTGATCCTGCTAAGTATGATTTTTCGCTTTTTGGTTTGGGGGTTTTTGAAGGGTTTAAATAATATACAAAAAAAGCTGCCCCCCGATTGCGAAGAGGGCAGCCAACTAACTAACCAACCAAATTATTGCTTATCCGCCGGGTGGCGGACAAACTATGAAACTGCAATCATTCTCTTAGGCTTTTGTTTACTCTCTTCGCGTTTTGGAACGGTTATGTTCAAAACGCCATCTTTGTAAACTGCCTTAATTTTGTCTTCCTCTACAGTATCAGGTAAGGTAAATGCTCTTTTGAATGAGCTGTAGTTAAACTCCTTGCGAGTGTACCTTCCATCTTCTGAAGTTTCTTCTTTTTCGGTTTTGTCTTCCGTTGAAATGGTCAACACGTTTTGATCTAACTCGATGTTAAAATCATTTTTTTTCTTACCAGGCACTGCCACTTCTACTTTGAAGTCGTCCTCAGTTTCTTTGATGTTTACAGCCGGAAGTGTACTTCCAAAGTTTGAAACATCTGCTAAACGGCCATCGTTAAATAAATCCTCAAAAATTGAGGGAAGCCAGCTGTCTTGATTTCTTTTAATTAAACTCATAACATTTATTTTTTAAGGTTAAACATTGTTTTGTTTATAACCTATTAAGCAAATTGAGTTCCAATTACAAAAATAAGACATAATGTCCTGAATATGTGCTAATAAGATGCCAAAATGTCAACTTGAAATCATAAAAAAATCCCAAGTTTTTCAACCCGGGATTTTTAAATCGAAGTATTATAAAGGTATTGCTTAAGAAAGCACTTCCTGAACTTTATCTGCTGCCTCCTGAAACTCTATGACAGAATGTACATTGAGTCCGCTTTTATCGATTAATTCCTTAGCAATATCAGCATTGGTTCCTTGTAATCTGACAATGATGGGCACATTAATGGTCCCGATGTTTTTGTAAGCATCCACAATTCCTTGTGCTACACGATCACAACGTACAATACCTCCAAAGATGTTCACTAATATGGCTTTTACTTTAGGGTCTTTTAAAATCAATTTAAAAGCAGCCTCCACGCGTTCTGCATCTGCTGTACCTCCTACATCAAGGAAATTTGCAGGTTCACCACCGGCTTGTTTGATCAAATCCATCGTTGCCATAGCGAGACCGGCACCATTAACCATACAACCCACGTTTCCATCAAGATCAACATAGTTCAATCCTTTTGCGCTTGCTTCAACCTCTGTTGGATTTTCTTCTCTTAAATCGCGCATTTCAGCATAATCTTTATGTCTAAACAAGGCGTTATCATCAAGTGTTACTTTGGCATCTACTGCCAATATTCTATCATCGCTGGTTTGTAAAACAGGATTGATTTCAAACAGTGAAGAATCTGATTTTTCATAAGCTGTATAAAGTGCTGTTACAAACTTGGTCATTTCTTTAAAGGCTTTGCCTTCAAGTCCTAGATTGAAAGCTACCTTGCGAGCCTGAAATGGCATCAATCCAACAGCCGGATCTATTTCTTCGGTAAAAATGAGATGAGGGGTTTTATCAGCAACGGCTTCAATATCCATTCCACCTTCAGTTGAATACATAATCATGTTTTTTCCGGTAGCGCGATTGAGCAATACACTCATATAAATTTCGCTAGGCTCGTGCTCACCGGGATAGTAAACATCTTCAGCGATAAGAACTTGATGCACACGTTTTCCTTCGGCTGAAGTTTGTGGAGTTACGAGATCCATTCCAATGATTTGACTTGCAACATCTTCAACATGTTCGATGCCTTTTGCCAATTTTACACCACCACCTTTACCACGTCCACCTGCGTGAACCTGAGCTTTGATGACATACCAGCTTGTACCGGTTTCATCAGTTAATTTTTTTGCTATTTCTACTGCTTCCTGTGGGGTTTGAGCCACATAACCTCGTTGTATTTCAACGCCAAAGCTGTTTAATATCTGTTTTCCTTGATACTCGTGTAGATTCATAGTGGAGTGTTTTCGCTTTAATTAATAAGTTGCAAAAGTAACAAAAGCATGGTAGTGAAGCAATGTTTTTTAATTTTAAAACATCACTTTTATGAAAGTTTTTTATTTAAAAGTCCTCTAGGTTGAATACTTTTGCAACCTTATAAAATAATTAATTTTTAACCCTAAAAAAATGACAAATCAAGACCTTTTGAAAATTGCTCAGGACTATGGAAGTCCGGTTTATGTGTATGATGCTGAGAAAATTGCTTCTCAGTATAAACGTTTAACTTCAGCATTTAAAAAGGTCAAACAGGTGAAGTTTCACTATGCCGTGAAAGCCAACTCCAATGTTTCAGTTCTTAAATTTTTACATTCGCTGGGTGCAGCCCTGGACACAGTGTCCATTCAGGAAGTGAGACTGGGGCTTGAAGCCGGTTTTGAACCTGCAAATATTATTTTCACCCCAAACGGGGTGTCGATGGAAGAGATTGAAACCGTTGCGGCTATGGGTGTTCAAATCAACATCGACAACTTATCGATTCTGGAGCAATTTGGCACCAAACACCCCAAAACGCCGGTTTGTATTCGCATCAACCCTCACGTGATGGCTGGTGGGAATACCAATATCTCTGTAGGGCACATTGACTCCAAATTTGGAATCTCCATTCACCAAATGCCACTTATGTTACGCATAGTCGAAAACACGGGAATGCACATCAACGGGATCCATATGCACACCGGAAGTGACATCCTTGATATTGATGTGTTTTTGTATGCCAGCGAAATTCTCTTTGATGCCGCTAAAAATTTCAAAACACTGGAGTTTATCGATTTTGGAAGTGGCTTTAAAGTACCTTACAAAAAAGATGATATCGAAACCAATATTGAAGAGCTGGGTAAAAAACTCAGCAAACGCTTTAATGATTTTAGCGCAGAATATGGCCGCGAACTCACCCTGGCATTTGAACCGGGTAAATTTCTCGTAAGCGAAGCCGGAAAGTTTCTTGTGAAAGTAAACGGCATCAAACAAACCACCTCCACGGTTTTTGCCCAAGTCGATAGCGGTTTCAATCATTTGATTCGCCCTATGCTTTATGGTGTGACCCACCACATTGAAAACATTTCAAACCCCAAAGGTAAGGAGCGTTTTTATTCTGTGGTTGGTTATATCTGCGAAACAGACACCTTTGCCAATAATCGCAGAATCACCGAAATCAATGAAGGGGATATTCTAGCCTTCCATAATGCCGGAGCTTATTGTTTTACGATGGCGAGCAACTACAACTCACGCTTTCGTCCGTCTGAAGTGTTATGGTATAAAGGCGAAGCCCACCTCATCAGAAAACGGGAAACAATGGAGGACCTGTTGAAAAATCAGGTTTTGGTTTCAATTTAATTACTTAACCCTCTCAGTCCCGAGGCTTCGGGATGAACCCTGAGAGGGTTTGATATTAATCAAAGGCATACATCAATCCTGTTGATAAATTGTAAAACGTATCCGGCACTTCTGTTGCCGGTGTGGCATCAAAGGTTAAAGTATAAGTAACTTTTAAAGATAGCTTTTCAAAAATTCCCAAAATAAAGGAGTTTTCTGAAGCGATCCTGTAGTCCTGAAACTCATTGAATACCGGTTGATAGTAAGTAGTGCTTACAAATGAAATAGTATCTGTGGGAAAAAAGCTTAACGAAAGATATGAACTCGCCCGCCAATCGCGGTTAATAATTAAAATTTCCTCATTGAGTTCCTCGTGTTCATACATAACCAGCGTACCCAGATACAAACGGTATTTGTCCAGTCCCAAAAGTTTAAACCTCGGGCCGGTTCCAGCAAGCCCCCTGAATTTAATTTTTGCAATGGAGTTGTATTGGGATTGCACAAAGGCTTCCCATGTGACATTGTCAAGTAGCTTATAATTGTAACGTAGATGCTGAGAACCATTATTAACAAAACTCTGCTCCCCTGACCTCTCAAAACCCAGGTTGTTAACAAATAACGCCAAGTGCCTGTTCATTTTGTACTGCACGTGAATGTTGTTTTTTAAGCTAATAATTGTGTTGGTGTTTTTCGTTAATGAAAAACTCAAACTCGTGTTTCCGGTCCAGCCGGAAGTGTCTGTTACTTTCCGTAAAGACTCTACATTGATGATTTGTGAAAACGTAAGAATGGGGAAAAACAATAGGGTTATGAAAAATAACTTTCTCATTTTGTTTTTTTTTAAACCTTTAAAGGGTGGTTTAGATTAAAATTTAGCAACTTCATTTTTAGCAACTTCAAATTCCTCGACCATTTCGTTGAGGATTTGTGCTGCGGGTTTGATATCGTGAATCAATCCGGAGATTTGACCAATCTCAAGTTCACCTTCTTCAAGGTCGCCTTCAAACATGCCGCGTTTGGCCCTGGCACGTCCCAAAAGAGTTTTTAATTCCTCAGTTGTAGGGCTTTTTGTATAGAGCCGTTGCACATCTTCAAAGAATTTATTTTTAATGAGACGCACGGGAGCCAATTCCTTTAAAGTAAGTATCGTATCACCTTCTTTAGCGTTTACCACAACTTCCTTAAAAGCTCTGTGTGCCGAAGATTCTTCACTGGCTACAAAACGACTTCCCACCTGAACGCCGTCTGCGCCCAGCACCATGGCCGCCAACATTCCTCTACCTGTTGCAATGCCGCCTGCGGCTATGAGTGGCACTTGCAACTGTTCTTTCACCATTGGGATTAGTGTAAATGTCGTGGTTTCTTCCCTTCCGTTATGTCCACCTGCTTCAAAACCTTCAGCGACCACAGCATCTACTCCGGCCTCCTGTGCTTTAAGTGCAAACTTTACGCTGCTCACCACGTGAACCACGGTGATGCCTTTTTCTTTTAGAAAAGGTGTGAATGTTTTGGGATTTCCGGCTGAGGTAAAAACGATCTTTACTCCTTCTTCCACAATTATGTTCATGATTTTATCCAAATCAGGATAAAGCATAGGCACGTTGACACCAAAGGGTTTTTCAGTCGCCTTTTTGCATTTTTGAATGTGTTCCCTCAGCACTTCGGGGTACATGGAGCCTGCTCCAATAATTCCCAGTCCACCGGCATTACTCACAGCACTTGCCAGTCGCCAACCGCTGTTCCAGATCATTCCGGCTTGTATGATGGGGTATTTTATGTTAAAAAGAGAGGTGATTCTATTTGAACTCATTTATTTCTTGACAATTTTTAAGGATTGATTCAAGTTTTCGGTTTGCATGTTTAGAATGTAAAATCCGCTGGATAATGTTGAAAGATTCAGTATACTTTTGGAATCTTGAAGAGTTTCCTGTAAAATCAGCATACCCATTGCATTATAAAGTCGCATAGATACAGGTTCATTGGAGTTTGTTAACTCAATGATTAAGTTGTCTGTCACAGGATTTGGATATACTGAAAATTGTTCAATAGATTGATTTTCAAGTGATAAAAGCGCATCAAGTGCTACCTGAAAATTTGGGATTCCATAGCCCATTTTGTCAGTCGGATTGTTATACAAATGAGCTGATTCTCTTACAAGCTGCATGATTTGAGCATTCGTGAATTCCGGTTTGGCTTGCCATAAACAAGCAACAGCTCCTGCAGTAATGGGCGAACTGAATGATGTTCCGTTATTGGTGACAATTTCGTTGTTTTGATTGATGACATACGCATTTCCTCCTTGCGCCATCACATCGGGTTTTACTCTGCCATCAACAGTGGGACCTTGAGAACTGAACCCTGTTGCTATTCCATCAGCATTTACCGCACCAATGGTAAGCATTCCAGGGGAATCACCCGGTGTCCCTACCCAGGGAAAACCACTGTTTCCACTATTCCCTGCAGAAGTTACAAGCAACAATCCCTTGTCAAAACCGTGATTGGCACCGCGTGCAGAAAAAGTAGTTTGACCATCCAAATCTTCATAGGTATGTGAATAAGCAGGATTGTCATATGACCTATAACCCAAAGACGTATTTACAACATAAACCCCTAAACTATCGGCCCTTTCAATTGCTTCTACCCAATATGCCTCTTCGACTGGAGTTTCACTGGTGACATCTTCCGTTTTAAAAAGATAAAAAGAAGCATCGGGAGCAGTACCCACAAATTCATTTTCGATATAGCCTCCTATGTCACTAAAAGTTCGTGTCCCATGGGAGCTGTTGTTGTTGATGATTTCACTTCGGTCAACAAAATCATAGGTTCCAAGAATTCTGCCATCATCGCGTACATAGGCAAAACCACCTTCTGTATCAACTCCCGGAAAACCACTATCCAACACTGCAATTGTTATTCCGGTGCCGGTAAATCCTTGATCATGCAGATAATCGCCGGCAATCATTTCTATTTGGTTGGCTGCAAAACCATAGTTAAAGTTTCTACTATTATTTTCTAACGCAAATTTGTCTTCAACCGGATTGTTTCCGGAAGCAAAATTCAATGATTTATCTGCATATTCGACATTGATAACAAACGGTAAGTTTAATAAATTATCTATGTTTGACTGAGTGCCTCTTACATACACACAGTTCATCCACTTTGATTTGGCAAATACAGTAATGCCCGACTGAGCTTTTATTTGAGTAATATAATCTTCGTTTACAGGCACATCCCGTTCATCGATTGGAGTATTCTGTAAGGCTTTACGGTCTATAGCTGCCTGAGATAATATCGTTATGGGGTTGTCTATAGAAACTTGAACATTTTCTTTATCTGCAAAAAAGATCCAGGCGTCTTCTATTTGAGCTTGAGTTCCCTGAAAAAGTATCAGAGAGAAAAGTAGGGCAATTTTTTTCATTTGATATAGATTTTTAATGAGAAAATAAAAATAAAACCACAAAGGCACAAAGAACACAAAGGCTCACTAAGACTTTAGGAAATAACTCCGCTGCCAAGTAACTCATCCTCATGGTACCAAGCTACAAACTGACCTTCACTAATTGCCGTTTGCGGTTTTTCAAAGATAACATATAATCCAGAAATAGTTTGATGAAGCGTCGCTTTTTCAAGAGGTTGCCTGTATCTAATGCGTGCCAGAACCTCGAGGGTTTCGCCTTCTTTAAGCATTAAATCAGGTCGTACCCAATGGATTTCTTCCGGTTTTACAAAGAGGCCTTTTCGATACAAACCCGGATGGTTCTTACCCTGCCCGGTGTAAACAATATTTTCTTTAACATCGGTTTCAATAATAAAAAGCGGTTCTTTGGTACCTCCCACAGCGAGTCCTTTGCGTTGTCCTTTGGTAAAAAAGTGAGCACCTTGATGCCTACCTACTACCTTTCCAACTTGGGGGGTGTATTCAAATTTTTCACTTTCCTTTTCATAAATAGTACTATTCCCGTTTAATTTTTTATTAAAAACAGGACTGTCGTGTGGCACTTCGATAATGTTTCCTTCTTTCGGTTTTAATTGCTGTTGAAGAAAATCGGGTAAACGCACTTTTCCGATAAAACAAAGACCCTGGGAATCGCGCTTTTCTGCGGTGATGAGGTTTTGTTCTTTGGCTATTTTTCGCACTTCGGGTTTGAGTAATTCACCCACCGGAAACAAGGTTTTTGAAAGTTGCTCCTGCGAAAGCTGGCATAAAAAATAGGATTGATCCTTGTTTGGGTCTTTCCCTGCTAGCAATCGATGGATTTCTTTCCCGTTTTTATCAATCGTATCTTTTCTGCAATAATGCCCGGTGGCGACATAATCTGCACCTAAGTCGAGTGCTATTTTTAGAAACACGTCAAATTTTATTTCGCGGTTGCAAAGTACATCCGGATTTGGGGTGCGGCCCATTTCATATTCCCGAAACATATAATCGACGATGCGCTCTTTGTATTGTTCACTCAAATCCACAGTTTGGAATGGAATACCCAGTTTGTTGGCAACCATCATCGCATCGTTGCTGTCTTCCAGCCACGGGCATTCATCTGAAATCGTCACAGAGTCATCGTGCCAGTTTTTCATAAACAACCCAATAACCTCATAACCTTGCTCTTTTAAAAGATAAGCTGCTACACTGGAATCTACTCCGCCGCTAAGACCTATTATTACTCGTTTCATGTCCTCACCCTAAATCCCTCTCCTAGGGAGAGGGACTTTTATTACTTATTAAATTCGAACTGCAAAATTACAAAATAAAAAAAGAGGAAGTATGGACTTCCTCTTTCTTTAACGCTGTGTTTTGAATTTGGTTACTTTTTCTTTTTTTGTTTTTCCTGAAGCGCTTTTTGTTTTTCAGCCTGTTCCATGATTTCTGACATTTTTCGCTGAAATTTATTTTGCTTTTTGGGTTGTTTCTTCTTTTCTTCAATTTTAGCTAAAATCTTCTCTTCGTCGAGAACGAAATACTTGATAACCAACATAATACCAATGGTAATCACATTGGAAATGAAGTAATACAAGGAAAGACCACTGGCAAAGTTGTTAAAGAAAATCAACATAAAAAGTGGCGAGAGGTACATGATAAATTTCATATTGGGCATACCCGGTTGTTGTTGCATTTGCATCGTTTGCCCGGTAGTCATCATCATATAAATAAAGATCGCAATAGCCGCTAAAATGGGGAATAATGCCACGTGATCTCCATAAAATGGGATATAAAATGGCAATGATGCTATTTGATCATAACTGGACAGATCATCTGCCCAGAGGAAGCCTTTTTGTCTTAAATCAAAAGCTGATGGAAAAAACATAAAGAGCGCATAAAAGACAGGAAGCTGCATCAATGCCGGAATACATCCCGCCATGGGGCTTGCACCTGCTTTGCTGTAGAGCTTCATGGTTTCCTGTTGCTTTTTCATGGCATTGTCCTTGTATTTTTTGCCAAGTTCTTCAATTTCAGGACGCAAAATCTTCATCTTTGCCTGAGAAAGGTATTGTTTGTACTGTACCGGCGAAAGCACAATTTTTATCAAAATCGTCATAACAATGATGATGATTCCATAACTGCTTATCCAGGTTGCCAGCCATGTAAACAAAGGCATAAACAGAAATTTATTAATCCAACCAAAGATTCCCCATCCCAATGGTATGATTTCATCAAGGTTGCGTTCATAGCCATCTAAAATTTTAAAATCACTGGGACCATAATACCAATTCATAGAATAAGCTAGTTCTCCGGCTTTAAATTCTAATGGGAATTTGGTTATAAAGTTTTTAGTAAACAGCGAGTCAATCTCTTCATCCTGCACCAGGTTTTCTGAAGTAAATTGGGTTGTTTTAAAAGGGGTGTCTGTCAACAATATGGACGTAAAGAAATGCTGTTTGTATGCAATCCAGCTTACATCACGTGCATCGTCTTCTGCTTGGTCTCCATGACCCAGATAATCATCTTTGTCTCCTTCATATTCCCAGAGCACTTCAGTATATCTGTTTTCATAGGAAATGCTTCTCGATTTGCGTAGTGCCTTGAGTTGCCATTGCATTTCTGCAGGCGTTGATGTATTGACAATATTGCTGAGCCCTTGTGACTGAACTGCAAAATCAAGCATATATTCTCCCGGCTTGATTTCATAACGGTATTCCAGATAGCTGTTTTCTGAAGCTTTTAACTTCATCGACAAAATGGAGTTTTCACCATTTCGCGTAAGCGTGGGTTCAAAATAGAGATCACGTGTGTTTAAAATTCTGTTTTCTGCCTGAAATTGTAAGTTTAAATCGGCGTTACCATCTTTAATGAGGTAGATGGGAATGCTGTCAAAAGTTTTGAAGTTTTTTAAAGTAGCTTCTACAATATAACCTCCCTTGTTACTGATTTTTAACTCAAGAACATCGTTTTCGAGTGTGGTAATTTCTTCTTTTGCAGAAGGTAAAGTCGCCGCATAAGCAAAGGAGCCCAATTGATTTTTTAAGGTTTCAAACCGAAGTGAATCTGAAATTTCTTCGACAGTTTCAGTTTCAGTTACAACAGGAGTTTTTGGAACTTCTTTGAGGGGTTCTTGCTTTGCTTCTTTTTCGGCTTGTTCTATCTTGGCCTTTTCTTCAAGCTCTTCTTGAGTGGGTGCGTTTTGATACAGCATCCAGATGAGGATTAGTGCTATTAAACTAAATCCTATTAAAGAATTGTAATCAAATTTCTTTTCTTCTATCATTGGGTCAAAATTTCAGTGATTACTGAATGTTCTATTTTGTCTTATTACTATTATATTTTGAAGCCGCTTCCACAAATGCTACAAAAAGCGGATGCGGATTTGCCACAGTACTTTTATACTCTGGATGGTATTGAACCCCCACAAACCAGGGGTGGTCTTTGAGTTCGATGATTTCAACGAGCCCTGTTTCGGGGTTTACACCTGTTGTGAGCATTCCGGCATCTTCGAGTTGCTGTTTGTATTTGTTGTTGTATTCGTAGCGGTGGCGGTGGCGTTCTTCAATGATTTGATCTTTGTAAACATTAGCTACTATGCTACCGGGAGTTAGCTCACACTTCCAGGCTCCTAATCGCATCGTACCTCCTTTATCGATGATACTTTTTTGTTCTTCCATCAAATCGATAACCGGATGTGGAGTATTGGCGTCCATTTCTGTGGAGTTTGCACCCTTTAAGTTGAGTACGTTTCGGGCAAAATCGATAACCGCCATTTGCATACCCAAACAAATTCCGAAAAAAGGAATTTTGTGCTCTCGCGCATATTTTACGGCTTTGATTTTTCCTTCTATGCCGCGTTCTCCAAAACCGGGCGCGACAAGTATGCCATCGAGATTTGCGATTTTATTTTCAATGGTGTTGTTGTCAATAAACTCTGAATGAATGGGAGAGACATTTACTTTTATTTCTAGTTCTGCACCGGCGTGAATGAAAGATTCTAAAATGGACTTGTAAGAATCCTGAAGTTCCACATATTTTCCTATAAGCCCAATATTAACAACTGTTTTCGGATTTTTATGACGTTTTAAAAATTGATTCCAGCGGGTAAGATCCGGTTCATTTTTGGAAGTTAAATTTAACTTTTCTAGGGTAATTGTATCCAATCCCTCTTCAAGCATCAGGTTGGGAACATCATAGATTGTTGAGGCATCGATAGACTCGATGACAGCTTCTTTTTTCACATTGCAGAAAAGAGCTAATTTCGTTCTCAATTCGTCTGAAAGATGGTGTTCTGTTCTACATACTAAAATATCTGCCCTGATACCGCTTTCCATCAAAACTTTTACTGAATGCTGCGTGGGTTTGGTTTTTAATTCGCCTGCTGCTGCGAGAAATGGCACCAAAGTGAGGTGAATAACAATGGCATTGTCATCGCCCAGTTCCCATTTTAATTGACGCACAGATTCTATATAAGGAAGCGACTCAATATCACCCACGGTTCCACCAATTTCTGTGATAACTATATCATAATCGCCGCTGTTTCCTAAAATCTGAATGCGTTCTTTTATTTCATTGGTAATATGCGGAATGACCTGAACGGTTTTTCCGAGAAATTCGCCCCGGCGTTCTTTTTCTATAACACTTTGGTAGATTCTTCCGGTAGTGACATTGTTTGCCTGTGAAGTGGCAACATTGAGAAATCGCTCATAGTGGCCCAGGTCAAGATCGGTTTCTGCTCCATCATTTGTTACATAACATTCGCCGTGTTCATAAGGATTAAGTGTTCCGGGGTCAATGTTTATGTATGGGTCCAGTTTTTGAATGGTCACCCTGTACCCACGAGCCTGTAATAATTTTGCTAATGAAGCCGCGATGATACCCTTTCCTAAAGAAGAACTTACACCTCCTGTTACAAAGATATACTTGGTGTTGGCCATTTTAGATGTTAGATTTCAGATGTTAGGTTTGAGATGGTGGCTTTAAAAATAAATTTAAATCAACTTTATCTCATTTTTACAATGGGCAAAAATACAAAGAAGATATGATACTCGGTAATGAAATTTTGGATAATATTTTTAGGAATCCCTTGGGTACTTTTTCCTGATCGTATAGATTAGTTCTTCAAGCCCATTGAGTTTGATTTCATACATCTGCTCCATCATTTTACCCAGTTTGCCCTCTGGAAAGCCTTTTTGCTTGAACCAAACAAAATAATACTCTGGAATATCTATTAAATCAAAGTTTTTGTATTTGCCAAAAGGCATTTTGTAATGAGCGAGTTCGATGAGATTTTCTGGGTTGGGGTTCAATGGGTTTCAGGTTTCTTGTTTCAGGCTTCAAGTTTCAAGTTTCAAGTTTCAAGTTTGTTAAAAATATTTGGAATTTGGAATTTGGTGCTTAGAATTTGCCTAGCCACCCAAAGCCGCCATAAGCGTTGAAGGTTGGGCGTTATTTCCACTTCTCAAGTCTTTTGAGTTCTTCTGCAATGAAATCTTGCCATTGTCTTTCTTTATCAAAATTTCTGGAATGGTCTGTTTCTTTGTCAAATTGCTTTTGCATTTTTTCACGTTCGAAATTTATTTTAGAAAAAAATGCCGAAAGATCATTTTCAAAATTTTTAGTAACCCGATAGCCTGCAAATGCTTCTCGCAATTTTCGGGTGTGAATTTCTGAAATATCAAAGTGTGCCTGCTCGTGTTTTAAAATGTGGTCATTTACTTCTTTGGACTTGAACCAAGACATTTCTTTGTCAAAGTAGGTATTTACCCGTGTGGTCAAAGTTAATTTTCCATTTTCATTTCTCACATTGTAACTAAATTCAACGCTGGAATGTGTCAATGCTGCAAATGAACTTCTTGAGTCTGGTTTGCCTAAAAAATGTTCCCAAGCAAGCTTTTCTCCTTCCTGCCATTCAATTCGGTTTGGATTTTCAGCGACAAAAAGGAACAGTATTAAAACTGAAAAATAGTTGATTACCATTGAAATTGAATATTTTGAACAATATCAGGGTGCAAACTTTTTGCCACAGGGCAAGTTAATGCGGTATTTTCAAGTATTTTTTGATGCTTTTCTGAAATTCCTTTCGGAAAACTAAGCACTACATTTATTTCAGAGATGCGTCTTGGATCACTTACCATCACTTTGGTGACCGCTGCTTCTGTTCCTTCCAAATCAACATGGAGTGAGGCTGCTTTAATTCCCATTACGGTGAGCATACAATTGGCAAGACCTGTGGCAACTGTGTCTGTGGGTGAAAAAGCTTCTCCTTTACCTTGATTATCTATCGGCGCATCTGTTAAATAGCTATTGCCCGATGCCAAATGAGTAGATTGGGTCCTTAGGCCTCCTAGGTATGTTACTTTTGAAGTGCTCATTCTAGTTCTACTAAGTTGAGGTCTTGGTTGTATTTTAAAATATAAACAGCATTGTTTACATAGCCACCTGAGGGTGCTTTTTGATAGTTGAATTTATTTTCAACATAAACGGTTTCACCTTCTATGGCATCATTTGCTTCATAAATGTTTTCGGCGTAAGCCAATCGCAACAATGCGTCATAGGCAATATCAAATCCGCGTGATGCGAATCTGTTTGGTAAAACAGAATATTGTTCCTTGTATGCTTCTACAAACTTAATATTCTCTTTATAATTGTATGATTTGTTCCAGGAAGGAAATGTAAACTCAAGGTTTGCAAGGTGTAAGTTTGATACTTCCCTAAAGTCAAACGCTTCATTCCTATCGAGTGTAAAAAGCCGCACCTGCTGACTTCTCCTTATACTATTGAGCACCCCAATAGCACTGCTCACAACTGTTGCATTTGTGGACTCGAGAAGCACCCAGTTTTCTTTATCTTCACTGATATTTGAAGAGATATCTGTCCCTCTGAAAAAATTTCCTTCCCGGGGTGATACAAGTTTGATACCCGGAAAAGCCGATTGTAATTTCTGCCTTTTTGCACTGCTTGTATTGTCTGATATGAGGATTAAATTTTTTCCTTGTGCATTTTCTTTTATGTAATTAATAAGCTTGTTTTCTAAAACATCATTTTGAGGGATGCTTTGGATAAAATTGGGGTATATTTTTCCTTGTCTGTTGCTCAATGGAGAAAGCACGGGTATGTTTTGTGAAGACAGTTCTGAAGCTGTGCGTTCAACAAATGCTTGTCTAAGTGGTCCAATCACCAAGTCAACATTTGTAATGTTTTTTCTTCTAAAAAGTTCCTTAACGCCCTTTTCCATCTCTTGTGTGTCAAAAACGTGCAGATTGATGGAAATTCCCTTTTGTTTTGCAAATTCTGATGCCATCAACACTCCTGCATAAAAATCAACTGCCAGACGCATTGTGGTATTATTGGTAAGTTCACTTTGGTTTAACGAAAGTGAATCTTTTTGAATTTTATTCAATTGAAAAGGAAGAAAAACAACTACATTTTTTGGTTTGAAATTTTTGAGATTGTACTCTATACTTATTTTTTTTGAGCTACTTACAGGAGAATCTGTTGTAACATCTGTTGTTGTTTTTGGTATTTTAATGATCATTCCTTCTTTTAAACCCTCTTTTGTATGCGGATTCAACGCCACAATTTCTTCTTCGGTTAAACCGAAAAGCACTTTTAACCTGTAAAACCCCTCTTTTGCCTGAACGGTATAAAAGGTATAGTTTTCATCCTCTATAATTGGTTCCTCTACAGAAGGCTTTTCAGGCACATTGAGAATTATTCCTTCAGCCAAAATGTCTGATCCATAGATGGAAGGATTCATCGCTTCCAGTTTTGCTTCAGTTATTCCATATTGTTTTGCAATACCAAATTTGGTTTCCTGAGGTGCCACTTTGTGTTTTCCGGGAGGAATTTCAACGGGGTCAATGGGAGATACAATCGTAACTTGTTTAATGGGTATCCTGATTTGTTCTCCTTTTTTTAGTTCATTTGAATAAAGGTGTCTGTTGTATTTTTTTATCTCCTCAACGGTAGTTCCATAAATAGAAGCAATTCCAAAAATGGTTTCTTTGCGCTTCACTTTATGTGTCTTGAAAGTTACATCACCATTTGAAGGATTTTCTACAGTTTCCAGAGTTTTTGGAATAATTAGAACGGTATTTTGTTTTAAACCGTTTTTCACTTCGGGGTTTAACCGAAATAAATCTTCTTCTGTAATTTGATATTTTTGGGTAATACTAAAAACGGTTTCGCCTTGACTCACTCTATGACTCACATAAGAAGTTTGAGCAACACTCAACCCTGAATATAAAATGATTATTAAAACAACAATTAACTTCTTCACACTTTAAATATTAATTATATCTCGACCAAAAACTTGAAACCTGAAACTTGAAACCCTTACTCCCATTCAATTGTTGCAGGTGGCTTTGAACTAATGTCATACACTACTCTATTAACGCCTTTTACCCGATTTATTATTTGGTTTGAGGTTTCTTGCAAAAATTCATAAGGTAAATTCACCCAATCTGCCGTCATGCCGTCTGTACTCTCAACGGCTCTTAAAACCACCGCTTTTTCATAAGTGCGCTCATCGCCCATCACGCCCACAGAGTCCACCGGAAGTAAAATAGCACCGGCTTGCCATACTTGATCATACAAGTTCCACTTCTTTAGGTTGTTGATAAATACAGCGTCAACCTCCTGCAATATACGCACTTTTTCCAGAGTAATGTCTCCCAAAATTCGTATCGCAAGTCCGGGACCCGGAAAGGGATGTCTTCCCAATATATCCTGAGTGATTCCCATTTCTGCCCCCACTCGTCTCACTTCGTCTTTAAATAACATTCTAAGCGGTTCCACAATTTTTAATTTCATAAAATCAGGCAATCCACCCACATTGTGATGTGACTTTATAGTAACAGACGGGCCGTTTACCGAAACAGATTCTATCACATCAGGATAAATAGTTCCTTGTGCCAGCCAGGTCACATCGGTTATTTTGTGAGCTTCATCATCAAATACTTCGATGAATGCATTGCCAATGGCTTTTCTTTTTGCTTCAGGGTCACTTAGTCCTTTTAACGCATTCATAAATCGTGCCGTTGCATCTACGCCTTTTACATTCAAGCCCATATCTTTGTATTGATGCAGCACATTTTCAAACTCATCTTTTCGCAACAAGCCATTATTGACAAAAATACAGTACAGGTTTGTGCCTATAGCCTTATGTAATAATATGGCAGCAACAGATGAATCGACTCCGCCGCTCAAACCAAGAACGACTTTATCATTTTTTAATTTAGCTTTTAATTCCTGAACCGTGGTTTCAACAAAAGCAGCCGGAGTCCAGGTTTGAGAAACACCGGCAATGTTAACCAGAAAATTTTCAAGCAATTGTTTTCCATCTGAGGTATGATAAACTTCCGGGTGAAATTGAATGCCATACGTTTGCTCACCCTCAATTCGGTAAGCAGCAAATTCAACATCGTGAGTACTGGCTAGAAGAATCCCTTTTTCAGGTAATTTTTTAATGGTATCACCGTGACTCATCCAAACCTGACTTCCGGGGGAAATACCCTCAAAAAGTTCGCAATTTTCTGTGATATTAGAAAGCTTTGCACGACCATATTCACGGGTTTCAGATTGCTCAACACTACCACCGTTAAAGTGAGCCAAATATTGTGCTCCATAACAAACAGCAAGAAGCGGTTTGTGTGATTTTATGGAAGACAAGTCAGGATGCGGAGCGTCATCTGCTCGAACAGAAAAGGGACTTCCCGAAAGAATAACCGCCTTGAATTTTTCTAAATCCTGAGGTATTTTGTGATAGGGATGGATTTCGCAGTAGATGTTTAACTCTCTTACACGCCTTGCAATAAGCTGGGTGTACTGTGAACCGAAATCTAAAATGAGTACGTTGTTGTTTTGCATAGGCAAAAATAGGTCATTTTGATTTTTTGGGCAATGGAATTACTAGTATTTTTATAATAAATTGTAACACAACGCAAAGCATTTAGACAAATAGATTATCAATTAGAAAACCTAGTATGAAAATAAAATCACTTTCGGTGCTTCTTCTGCTTTTTTTTAAATTTTAACCTCTTTTTTTAAGTTGCTGAAACCAAAGTTATTTTAAACTTAAATACCAATCGGTCTTTAAAAGGTCTTACCATTTTTCAAGCGGGTCAGCAAATGGAAGAAATTAAAGTAAAATAACTTCATCATTCTTTATGTACAATACCTCCTGATAAACTCCGGAGGTATTTTTATGTCTTAAGATTTCGAAAAATTCCGGCTTAAAAATTAAAATTTGTATCTTTCCACAATTAATAACAAAATTCAAATTTCAATGATGAAAACTTTCTTTTCTAAAGGGAATTCTGTACAAAAAATGCTTTTTTTCGGCCTCTTTGTAGCCACATTTTTAGTCAGTTCCACCACCTCTACACTATTCGCTCAAGGCATGACACCAGATCATGTTGCTAAAATGAAAACGGTAACAAGCAGTGCAATTTCTAACGACGGAAACTTTGTCGCTTACACAGTGAGCGTTCCAGCAGATGCATTTAAAGAAAATGCAACAAACTCAACACACCTCTATGTTTTAAACAGCACTACCGGAGAGTCTAAGCCTTATTTTACATCTTCAAGTGTAAGTGGAGTTACTTTTCGTCCTGCTAAAGGAACCATCACTTTTTTGGCAAGACAATCCGGTGATTCCAGCAATGCGCTTTATGAATTAAGTTTAACAGGAGGTGAAGCAACTAAACTATTTTCACACACTACAAACATCTCAAATTACAGTTGGCAAGCAGATGGCAACCGTGTGGCTTTTTCTGTTTCTGAAAAAGACGATGCACCTAAATCCCCCCTCACCTATTCACCTGATTTTTATGAGGAAGACTTCAGCCAGCGTAAAGGCTTTATTGTAAACCTTTCCGGAAATAACCCACAACCACAACAATTGAATGTGGAAGGCTCTATCTATGACATGAGCTGGAGTCCTGACGGAACAAAAATTGCCATTTCTGCGGCTCCCACCTCCTCTGTTGACGACTCTTTTATGAAGAAAGCTGTCATGATTGTTAGTACAAGTACTCGTAATGTGATTGCTAGAGTTGACAACAAAGGAAAATTAGGACAAATTGAATGGAGCCCCGACGGGAAATGGTTGGCTTTAAGAGCAGGACAAGATATTCACGACCCTATCGATGGACGCATACTTACTGTTTCTGCCGAAGGTGGAAAGCCACAAAAAATAGACGTTGGTTATAAAGGAAAGTATGAAAATATCTCCTGGACTTCAGCCAATACCATTCACTTTTTAGCTAGCGAAAGTACAAGTTCTGTTCTGGGAAACATTCGCCCTGACGGAACCGGAAAACAAGTTATTTTTAAATCTGATGCGCATCACATCACCTCGTTTTCCAGAGCTTCTAACGGAGCTATGTCGTTTACGGCAAACTCACCTCAGCACCCCACAGAAGTATTTACGCTTGCTACAACAAGAAATGCAACTTTTCAAAAAAGAACAGACAATAACCCCTGGTTAAGTGAAGTTCAGTTAGGAAAACAAGAGGTAGTTACATACAAAACCAGAGATGGCGCATATGATATACAAGGAATTTTAATGTATCCTTTGAACTATCAGTCAGGAACAGCAGTACCATTAATCACAGTTGTGCATGGTGGACCGGAAGCCCACTATACGAATGGATGGTTAACTGCTTACTCAGTCCCCGGACAAATGGCAACTGCAAAAGGCTATGCTGTTTTTTACCCCAACTACAGAGGAAGTACAGGACGAGGAACCGTATTTATCTACAGCAGCCAGGAAGACCTTGCCGGAAAAGAATTTGACGATATCGTTGATGGCGTTGATTATTTAATTGACCGCGGAATTGCAGATAAAAACCGAGTTGGTGTCACAGGAGGCTCTTATGGAGGTTATGCCTCAGCCTGGATGAGCACTTATTATTCTGATCGTTTTGCGGCAGCAGTTATGTTTGTAGGAATAAGCAACAATATTTCTAAATGGGGAACCAGCGACATTCCAGAAGAATTGTATTTAGTGCACTCCAGAAAAAGAATTTATGACAGCTGGCAATGGCAATTGGAGCGCAGCCCTATTTATTATGTGGATCGCTCACAAACTCCTATCCTCATTATGCACGGTGCTGATGACCCAAGAGTACACCCTGCCCAATCAATGGAGCTTTACCGTCACTTAAAAGTGAGAAAGCCCGACCTACCTGTAAGACTCATTTACTATCCCGGTGAAGGCCACGGTAACAGACGTTCTGCATCAAAGTATGACTACAATTTAAGGATGCTACAATGGTTTGATACGTATTTAATGACAGGCAATGCAGAGGCTCCAAAGCCTGCTCTCGATTTGCCTGTAAAAAAATAAGTCAATTTAATCTTAACTAAAAAGGTCGGCAAAAGCCGACCTTTTTTTGTTTGTCAGAATGACAAGATTTACAGAATCCTTTTACATCCGGCGCTGGAAATACAAAAGTGAAAACTATCGTTTCCTCACTTTTTTTATTCCCTTTCGCTTAACAAAATTTTATTTTGTGCGCTTCCTTTTATCAATAACAAGATTTACAGAATCTTTTTACATCCGGCGCT
>JBBDIQ010000029.1:0-258158 GCA_040880345.1 Flavobacteriaceae bacterium | reverse complement strand
GGAAATACAAAAGTGAAAACTATCGTTTTCTCACTTTTTTTATCCCCTTTCGCTTAACAAAATTTTATTTTTAATATCATAGGATTTATAGAATCCTTTTACATCCATTGCTGGAAATACAAAAGTGAAAACTATCGTTTTCTCACTTTTTTTATCCCCTTTCGCTTTACAAAATTGCATTTTGTACGCTTCAGGGAATAAAAAAAGTGATTTGCTTTCGCAAATCACTTTTGTGCTTGTCGGGATGACAGGATTTGAACCTGCGACCCTACGCCCCCCAGACGTATACGCTACCAGACTGCGCCACATCCCGAAAATGTGTTAAAAAGCTCAATTTAAGTTTCTTGAGAATTAGTTATAAATATACCAATCTTCAAGTGGTGCAGCCCGTCCTGAGCTTGACGAAGGACCACATCCCGAAAATATGTTAAAAAGCTCAATTTAAGTTTCTTGATAATTAGTCATATATATACTAATCTTCAAGTGGTGCAGCCCGTCCTGAGCTTGTCGAAGGACCACATTCTGATGAAAATCAAAAAAACTTTAATTTTCGGATTGCAAATATATATTTTATGAAAACATTTGCAGCCATTTTATTTCCTTTTTTTTATCTTTTCGAAAAATTAAAAACAACCAATATGAAAATGAAATTCTTAGCTTTTTTTCTCTCAGTTTTTTTTATTTCCTGCGCACAAGTTAAAAAAAATGATGTTGAAATAATACCCACACAAACCTCTTATTCCTTTGAAACTGTATTTTCAGAGGTTTCTATACCCTGGGCACTCACCTGGCTTCCCGATGGTTCCATGTTGGTGGGAGACAAATCGGGCGATGTCACTCTTGTTAAGGGAGACCAAACCACTTCCATCACAACCGGATTTGATGATCTATATCTCAGAGGTCAAGGAGGGCTGCTAGACATTGTGACACATCCTGACTATGAGGAAAATGGATGGATTTACGTAACTTACTCCTCTTCACAAGGCGATGGTGAAGGTGGAAACACCAAGCTCGTAAGAACTAAACTGGAAGGATCAAGCTTTACAAATACAGAAGAACTTTATAAAGCAACTCCAAACACAACCGCCGGAGTGCACTTTGGATCACGCATTGTATTTGACAATGATGGCTACTTGTATTTTACTTTAGGTGATCGTGGAAACAGGGATGAAAATCCGCAAGATATAACAAGAGACGGGGGTAAAACATACCGACTACACGATGATGGACGTATACCAAGTGACAATCCATTTGTAAATGAGACCGGTGCTAAAGCTGCTGTATTCACTTACGGACATCGCAACCAGCAAGGAATGGACATCCACCCTGAAACCGGAAAAATATGGTCTCACGAGCACGGTCCAAAAGGGGGTGACGAAATCAATGTTCATACTAAAGGAGCAAATTATGGCTGGCCCACAATAACTTATGGCGTTAATTACAGTGGAACCACCATCACTAATGAAACTGAAAGACCCGGTATGGAGCAACCTCTTTACTACTGGACCCCCTCAATAGCACCCAGCGGAATGGCATTTGTAACCGGTGACAACTACCCGGAATGGAAAAATCAACTCTTGGTAGGGTCACTAAAATTTCAATACCTTGAACTTGTAAAACTGGACGGAGAAAAAATTATAGAAAGAAAAAAAATCGCTGAAAACATTGGAAGGCTCCGCACCGTAAAAATGGGTCCCGATGGCTTTGTCTATCTTGGTGTTGAAGGCAAGGGAATCGTTAAAATTATACCCAATTAATGAGAAATTTCAAACGCTTTTTGAGTTTAGCCTTTTTGGGACTTTTACTCTTTTCGTGTCAATCAAAAGAAAAAAACAACCCTGAAAAGAATGAATATGTTGCTAGCAAAAGTATTCAGCAAAAAACAGATTTACAAAAAAGCATCGAACGCGGTCGGGAAGTTTATGATGGTTTTTGCGTTCAATGTCACTTGCCCAATGGCAAAGGGACCAAAGGAATTTTTCCGCCACTTGACGGAGCAGACTGGCTGACAGAAAAGAGAGCAGAAAGCATTCACGCCGTAAAATATGGCCAAAAAGGCGAAATTGTCGTAAACGGAGTGACATACAACAACGTGATGCCCCCAATGGGACTCTCAGACCGTGAAGTGGCAGATGTGATGAACTATATTATGAATTCCTGGAGTAACACTCAAAATAAAAAAGTGACCATTGAAGAAGTAAAGGGAATAACTAACTGATTTTTCTGTTGAAAATCGCTCAAAAATAATAGTACCTTTGCTAAAACAATTCTATAATGTTAATAATAGGTATTGCCGGTGGTACCGGAAGCGGAAAAACAACCGTTGTAAATCAAATCATCAATGAATTACCCCCCAATGAAGTGGGTGTAATTTCTCAGGATTCTTATTATAAAGACACCTCCCATTTACCCTTTGAGGAACGAAAAAAAATAAATTTTGACCACCCGCAAGCCATCGATTTTGATCTGCTTGTTTCCCATTTGAAAGAACTGAAACTAGGAAACACAATTCAGCAACCCGTTTACTCGTTTGTAGAACACAACCGTACAAACAAAACGGTAGCAACTGCCCCAAAACACGTAATGATTGTTGAAGGAATCTTAATCCTTACACATCCTGACATCAGGGACATGTTTGATATAAAAATTTATGTACATGCCGATAGTGATGAACGTCTCATAAGACGTTTGAAAAGGGATATTGCCGAAAGAGGAAGAGATTTGGAAGAAGTTTTAAGCCGTTACCAAACAACCTTAAAACCCATGCACCAGCAGTTTATTGAACCCACCAAAGAATATGCAGACATCATTATTCCTACCAATCGATTCAATACCGTTGCTGTTGATATAGTTAGGACGATCATCAATCAAAAACTCAAAGTATAAGGTGAGATTATCAACTCTTAAAAAAAACAAATGGTTCAGAATTCTGAGCAACAAATACTTCCTTATTTTGTTAGTATTTGCAGCCTGGATGTTTTACTTTGATGCCAATTCTTTTTTTGTTCATAAAGAGCTCAATGACGAAATAAAAGAACTTGAAAATAATAAAGAGTACTTTCAAAATGAAATTAGTCACGATAAAGAGTTTATAGAAAAATTAAAAGATGAAGATGAAATGGAAAAGTTTGCCCGTGAAACCTACTACCTAAAAAAAGAAAACGAAGAAATTTTTATTATTGAACACGAGGACAGCATAAAAAACAACAACCAATGAGTAATGACCTTTTTGATATTTTTGATCCCGTTTCCTCAAAACAATGGAAACAAAAAATTCAAGCCGATTTAAAAGGTGCAGACTACAATGAAAACCTCATCTGGAAATCGCCGGAAGGCATCCACGTAAAACCCTTTTACCACCGTGATGAGTTTCAGGAGGGCTTCACTCCCATTCCCAGTCAACCCGCAAACTGGAACATTGGGCAGTTTATCTTTATTGATGATGTGGCAATTGCAAACAAACTTGCACAGGACGCCCTGCAAAGAGGCGCCGAAGCCATCTATTTTACTGCCGAAAAAAAATTTGATATCGATACCCTTTTTGAAAATATTTCCATTGAAAACACCATTTTTTATTTTGACCTGAAATTTCTTTCACCTGAATTCTGTAAACATCCTGCTTTCGCGAAAGCGAATAGTTTCGTTTTAAACGATATCATCAACCACCACATACAAGACGGAAACTGGCACAAAAACCTCAAGGAAGACTTTAACCAACTCGAAAAAATAATCGCTGAAACCAAAACGCTTTCAGTCGATACAACAAACTATCAAAACGCCGGTGCTACCATAACCCAACAACTTGCATATGCCCTAGCACACGCTAATGAATACCTGAATGCCTTTTCTTCCAAGCCGGAGTCTTTAAACAAAACGATTTTCAAAATAGCCGTGGGCAGCAACTACTTTTTTGAAATCGCAAAAATAAGAGCCCTGCGCCTCTTGTATGCCAGTTTAGCCGGGGAATACAACATCAATACTGAGTGCCATATTGTAGCCATGCCCTCAAAACGCAACAAAACACTCTATGACTACAACGTCAATATGCTGCGCACGACTACCGAATGTATGAGCGCTGTCTTGGGCGGCACTGATACCGTTTGCAATGTACCTTATGACGCTTTGTATCATAAAAGCAACGAGTTTGGAGAACGCATTTCAAGAAATCAGTTACTCATTTTAAAACACGAGAGTTATTTTGACTCCGTCACAAATCCTGCCGATGGTGCTTATTATATCGAAAGTTTAACAACACAGTTCGCTGAAAAAGCCCTGGAAATCTTTAAAGACATCGAGAAAGGCGGCGGATTCCTGGCTCAATTAAAAGAAGGAACCATTCAGAAAAAAATCAAGGAAAGTGCCACCAAAGAACAGGAAGCGTTTGATCAAGGCGAAAAAGTTTTGCTGGGCACCAACAAACACCCTAACAAAGAGGACCGAATGAAACACGACCTGGAACTCTACCCTTTCGTAAAAACAAAACCAAGAAAAACATTGATTGAACCGATTATAGAACGCAGATTGGCTGAAAAATTGGAACAAGAACGACTTGAAAATGAGTAGGTTTCAGCTCAAATGCTTATATTTGAATAAACTAAAACACTATGGAAGCCATTAGAAAAATTGTCAAAGTAATTGATCGTGAAATACACATCACTTTGCCTTCAGGTTTCAATGCAGACGAAGTTGAAGTAATTATTTTTCCTTCATCTGGAGAATATCAAATACCACAATGGCAAATTGATCAGGTGAGAGAACGAACTGAAAACTATTTGAAAAACCCGGATAGTGCCATAGAAATGGACGAATTTTTTAAGCAAATTGACAGTGAAATTTAAATTAGTGATTTTAAAAGAAGCTCAAGATGATTTTACTGAAAGCAGAAATTGGTATAGAAAAATAAATTCTTCTTTATCCGCTAGATTTACAAAAGATTTTAAAGAAACCATTCAATCAATAAAAGAGAATCCGATAAAATATCAAATTAGGTATGAGAACATCAGGGTCAAGCTTCTTAGAAAATTTCCCTACTTAATCCACTACAGCATTGAAAATGATTTAATTCTAATTAAAGCTCTTTTTCATACATCAAGAGACCATAGGAACTGGGAAATAAGGAATACCAATAAAAATGACTAGAAAAAACATTCAACATATAAAAATTCAGGATTTAGAAATCAATCGGCAACCTTCAAATCAATCCATTGATACAGCTGAAGGTTTTTCAATAAAAAAATCTTATTCAAAAAAAGATATTGAACAACTGAAACACCTCGATTTTGTTGCAGGCATCGCACCACATTTGCGGGGGCCTTATTCTACGATGTATGTTCAAAAGTCCTGGACCATCCGTCAGTATGCCGGTTTTTCAACCGCTGAGGACAGCAACGCCTTTTACAGAAGAAACCTCGCTGCCGGTCAAAAAGGTCTCTCTGTAGCTTTTGACCTAGCCACCCACCGCGGGTATGACAGCGACCATGAACGCGTACAAGGAGATGTTGGAAAAGCCGGTGTCGCCATTGACAGTGTCAAGGATATGAAAATCCTTTTTGACCAGATTCCGTTGGATAAAATGAGTGTCTCGATGACTATGAACGGTGCCGTGTTGCCCATTATGGCTTTCTATATCGTCGCAGCCGAAGAGCAAGGCGTTTCACCTGAAAAGCTCGCAGGGACCATTCAAAACGACATTCTCAAGGAGTTTATGGTGCGTAATACCTATATCTATCCGCCCACACCATCGATGAAAATCGTTTCAGACATATTTGAATATACTTCTAAGAATATGCCTAAGTTCAACTCCATCAGTATTTCAGGATACCATATGCAGGAAGCCGGGGCTACCTGCGATATTGAATTGGCTTACACCCTTGCAGATGGTTTGGAGTATTTAAAAACAGGCATTGCCGCAGGAATGGATGTCGACAGCTTTGCGCCCCGTCTTTCCTTCTTTTGGGCCATTGGAATGAACCATTTTATGGAAATTGCCAAAATGCGTGCTGCTCGTATGCTCTGGGCAAAAATTGTCAAGCAATTCAATCCAAAAAACGAGAAATCCCTTGCCTTACGTACCCACTGCCAAACCAGTGGCTGGAGCTTAACAGAGCAGGATCCTTTTAACAACGTGGCTCGCACCTGCATTGAAGCTGCCGCCGCTGCTTTTGGCGGAACACAATCCCTGCATACCAACGCCCTTGATGAAGCCATAGCACTTCCTACAGACTTTTCTGCGCGCATCGCCAGAAATACACAAATTTTTTTACAACAAGAAACTGAAATCACACGCACTGTTGATCCCTGGGCAGGGAGTTACTATATTGAAAACCTTACCAACGAAATTGCAAATCGTGCCTGGGAACTCATTCAGGAAGTGGAAGAACTGGGTGGTATGACCAAAGCCATTGAAGCCGGAATTCCCAAAATGCGCATTGAAGAAGCGGCCGCCAAAAAACAAGCCCGCATTGACAGCAGCCAAGATATTATCGTGGGAATCAACAAATACCGACTGGAGCAGGAAGACCCCTTGCAAATCCTTGATGTGGACAATCAAAAGGTGCGTTTATCACAAATAGAACGACTCAACTCGATTAAAGCCGCCCGCAATACCCTAAAAGTAACTGCTACACTTAAAAAATTAACCGAATGTGCTCGCACAGGTGAAGGAAATTTATTAGCTTTAGCGGTGGAAGCTGCCCGCGAGAGAGCCACACTGGGAGAAATCAGTGATGCCCTTGAAACAGCATTCGGCAGATATAAAGCACAAATTAAATCCTTTAGTGGTGTGTATAGCAAAGAAATAAAACAAGACCCCTCATTTGAAAAAGCAAGGGAAATGGCCAATGAGTTCGCCGAAATGGAAGGCCGTCGTCCACGTATCATGATTGCCAAAATGGGTCAGGACGGTCACGACCGTGGTGCCAAAGTAGTGGCAACCGGCTATGCCGATGTGGGTTTTGATGTGGATATTGGCCCCTTATTTCAAACTCCAAAAGAAGCCGCCAAACAAGCTGTTGAAAACGACGTGCATATTCTGGGAATATCATCCTTGGCTGCCGGGCACAAGACGCTGGTGCCACAGGTGATTGAAGAACTTAAAAAATATGGTCGTGAAGATATTATGGTAATTGTGGGTGGTGTGATCCCACAACAGGATTACCGGTTTCTTTTTGACACCGGCGCGGTAGCGGTTTACGGTCCGGGAACCAGAATCAGTGATGCTGCAATCGAAATGTTGCAGATTTTGATGGATTCTATTGAATAGAACGGAATCCTTTTAACTTAAATATTATCCCTATTTTTACGATATGGAAATCAAATTTCAAACCAAAGAAGAAAGTAAGAAAGAGCAACTGGAAGAATTTTTAAAACTTTCGGGAGGTGAACGGGTATGGCATTTTTTTGCACTTTGTGCGCAAATAAATCAATTTCCAAGAAAAAACAAAACTGAAAATACTGAAAACTTTGTAATTCATATCGACTCTAACAATGTTTACAGAAAACTGGAATAAATCAATTGAAGAATTCATTTCTGAAGCCAATAAACAAGAAGTGGAAATGATTATGGTGGGTGGAGGTGCCGTAAACTTTCACGGCTATCAAAGACATTCAGCCGATGTTGACTTTTGGATCAATCCAACCAAAGAAAATTTCAAGAAACTCTTGTCTGTTTTTAAAAATTTGGGATACAAAATTGATAGCTTTCCTGATTCTGTTTTGAATGGCGAACAAAACATTTCACTCAAGTTTTCTCCGGTGCAAATTGATATCGAATTAATTACCCGATTTTCAATTAACAAACCGTTTGAGGAAGCATTTAACGAAAGTAAATTGGTTGAATTAAATAACAAACAAAGAGTATTCAAGTGGCGTGTTCTTTCGCTTGAAGATTTAATAACAAGCAAAGTAAAATCCGGAAGACCAAAGGATTTATTAGACATACAGGAATTAAAAAAAATAAATAACAAATAATTTACAAAATGAATCACAGCCAAAAAATGCTTCGCGACAACGCACTAAAAGGAAAAACAATTGTAGTAACAGGAGGCGGTAGCGGTCTTGGAAAATCTATGGGGACCTATTTTTTGGAACTGGGAGCCAATTTGGTTATCACTTCCCGAAACCTGGAAAAACTCCAAAATACCGCTAAGGAGATGGAAGCTCAAACGGGCGGTAAAGTACTTTCTGTGCAATGTGACGTCAGAAATTATGACGAAGTGGAAGCGATGGTCAAAGCCTCAGTTGCAGAGTTCGGACAGGTGGATGTGTTGCTGAACAATGCCGCGGGCAATTTTATTTCGCCCACAGAGCGCCTTTCGGCAAACGCTTTTGATACCATCATTGATATTGTTTTAAAAGGAAGTAAAAACTGTACGTTGGCCTTCGGTAAACACTGGATTGATAAAAAGGAAACCAACAAAACCGTTGTAAACATTGTGACTACTTATGCGTGGACCGGTTCGGCCTTTGTTGTTCCCAGTGCAACTGCAAAAGCCGGGGTATTGGCAATGACGCGCTCACTGGCAGTGGAATGGGCAAAATATGGCATCAGACATCACGCAATTGCACCCGGACCCTTCCCTACTAAAGGTGCTTGGGACAGGTTGCTTCCCGGTGAATTAAAGGAAAAATTTGATCTGGCTAAAAAAGTACCGCTCAAACGTGTGGGTGACCATCAGGAATTGGCGAATCTGGCTGCTTATCTGGTCTCTGATTTTGCACAATACCTCAACGGCGAAGTCATAACTATTGATGGTGGTGAATGGCTCAAAGGTGCGGGTCAATTCAACTTGCTGGAAATGGTGACACCCGAAATGTGGGATCAACTTGAAATGATGATCAAAGCAAATAAAAAATAATTCCTTTTAATTTTAACTAAAAATTTATCGAAGCCTTAACAAATCATTGAGAGTCTAATTCGTATATTTCAATAGAAATCAACGTTATAGATTATGAATACCTTTAAGTTTTGCCTCATTTTCATTGCTTTTTTGTTTTCGGGAATTGTTTTTTCTCAAAATTATAAAAACGGAACCCTGAAAGATATCAACGAGAATACTTACAGCGGTAAGTTTTCCATAGACCACGACAACAATTTACTGCGATATCGCAGCGGTCAATCCTCCAGAGTTTTTGGCTACAGCCAAATTAAAACACTCACCATCGATGGCTATGATGTTATTGTAAAACAAATTGACAATCAAAACACATTACTCACCACACTGGTTAAAGGGAAAGCAACACTGTATCAAAAAAACAACTCGCTTTTCTATATCAACAGAGAAAATGCGTCTTGGATCCCCATTGAAACTTCAGAGAATAAGATGATTATTCCCGGCACTTTGAATCTGGCCTTTAAAGATTGTAGCCCCTTAAGAGAAACCATTGCACGCACAAGCACCTTCAACAAAAACAGTCTGATAAACCTCACTGAAGCCTACAACAATTGTGATTACAGCAATGAATTTGAATTAACAGAAAAGGAAATAACCCAAAGCAGCAGGTTTCTGTCTGATGTATTTTGGCTTTATGCCGGTGTGGGCGCTTCAATAAACAATCTGGTTTTCAGTAATACAGAGCAGTCTGTTTTAGTTCCTCAGATGAGCCTGGGTGTGCTGGCCTCTCCCGGTTTTTTGGGTAACTTGCAAGATAAATTATTTGTAGGATCAGATATCTCTTATGGTGTCGCATCGACTCAAACTTTAAATTCCTCCACACAATCACTGGATGTGAGAGTACACTCCTTTTTATACACTTTGGAAATGCAATACAATTTTAACACCTCAAACCGCTTTGAACCCTTTGTGGGCGTTGGGGTAAATCTGCATTCAGACCGGTTTAAGGGATCACTTGACGGCGAACGGTTTAACAGCCGGGATAGCGATTTTAATTTCAATCTAAAAGCGGGGATTATGTATGAAATAGGAAAACAACGTTTGGGACTCTCATTCAGGTATATTCCTGAATACACTTCAGATGCTTCCTTTTTAAATTCGCTGGGAGAATTGGTGCCTCTGGATTTTAAAAACAACTACTTTATTACCAGAGTCGAATTTCATTTTTAAGAAAATCAGTTTTTAGGAATCTTTTTCAATCGCCATTCAAACTCACTGGTCGAAACCACTTCGCCATCCTTATCTTTTCCAATGGAAGTCATCCAAAAAGTCACTCCCTCACCGGTGCGAATCGTCTCCTCAATCGCTGATACTACCCTTTCTCCATCAGTGCAGGTAAAAGTGATTTTACCGGTAGCTTTTCTATTGTAATTCCCTTTTTGATTGGCGACCAGCATGGATATTTTTTGATTACTTTCTTTAATGTGCATCATCACAAGTGCTCCTGTGCTCAATTCAGCAGCCATCGCCTGAACAGCAAAATACATCGATTTAAACGGATTCTGATTAATCCAACGATGGGTTACAGAGGTAATACATTGAGCACTTTCAATCTGTTTTACCCGCACTCCGCAAAAAAATGCGGCCGGTAATTTAAAAAACAGAAAACTATTTATTTTTTGTGGTGTAAGCTTCATAGTTCCGCTAAATTAAGCTATTCAGCTAAATTAGCATTCAATATTGAAAAATTATATTTGTTAATAAAACGTTAAATATTAGTACTATGTTTTGCATAATACCATCTTTTATATATATATTTGCATAGTAATCTAATAGGTATTATAATTTAACAACTTATTAAAGGATTCATTCATCAAAAATCAATCATTAAAATCAATCAAAAAATGGGCACACTAGTAAGTATTTTGTTGGCAGTAGTAATGGAGATACTAGCTCCTTCTACTCTTAGTTCCACAGAAATTAAAGACAATATCAATCGCATAGAGGTTGAAGACGTTTTGCTTTATTTTGAAGAATTGCCAACTGTAACATCAATTAAAAATTGTTAACATGAACATTGAAAACACAAAAGCACAAATGCGAAAAGGTGTACTTGAGTACTGTATCCTTTCCATTTTAAAGGATGGGGAAGCATATACCTCAGATTTACTTGAGACCTTAAAAGATGCGAAAATGCTGGTCGTTGAAGGCACAGTATATCCCCTACTTACGCGATTAAAAAACGCGGGATTATTAAGCTATCGATGGGAAGAATCCACCAGTGGACCTCCACGAAAATATTATGAACTCACTGAAACAGGTAAACTATTTTTAAAAGAATTAGACGGAACCTGGGACGAACTTAAACTAGCCGTATCAAAAGTAACACGCCAAAACAAAAAATCATGAACAAAACAGTAAACATAAATTTAGCCGGAACATTTTTCCACATCGATGAAGATGCCTTCGCAAAATTAAATCGATATCTAACTGCCATTAAACGTTCTTTTTCAGACCCTGATGGTCGTGAAGAAATTATAAAAGACATAGAAGCGCGTATTGCCGAACTATTTTCTGAAAAACTAGACAGTAGCAAGCAGGTAATCACAATGAAAGAGCTCGATGAGGTCATTGCTGTGATGGGACAACCTGAAGACTATGCGATAGATGAAGAGATGTTTTCAGGCTCAACAAATACCGGAAATACGGAGCAAAAAAGCGCAAAAGGCTATAAAAAGCTTTTCAGAGACCCTGACAATAAATATATTGGAGGGGTATCATCAGGACTGGGACACTACATTGGACTGGACGCTATTTGGATACGGTTAATATGGATTTTATTAACCATCTTCTCGAGTGGTACTTTTATTTTAATCTATATAATTTTCTGGATTTTAGTACCGGAAGCCGTCACGACCGCAGACAAGTTAACGATGCGAGGAGAACCGGTCAATATTTCCAATATTGAAAGAAAATTTAAGGAAACTTATGACAATGTAGCCGATAAAGTAAAAAATGCCGATTATGATGCGTATGGCAAAAAAATCAAAACAGGTTCTGAGACCTTTTTTGATACAGTTGGCAAGATTCTTTTAGCACTCCTTACTATTTTTGTAAAGTTCATTGGAGTTCTTATAATTATAGTTGCAGCAACAACGCTAATCGGTTTATTTATTGGATTGTTTATTACCGGGGTTTCAGGCTTTTTTGGAAGCTGGTATGCAGAAGCTTTTCACATTGTAAATGACACTTTAGTCCCCATTTGGTTATTGTCTGTTTTGATTTTCTTTGCTATTGCTATTCCCTTTTTCTTCCTTTTTATTCTCGGATTGAAAATATTGGTTGACAATTTAAAATCAATTGGTAAAGCAGCAAAACTCACTTTACTTGGCTTATGGTTAATTGCTGTTTTTAGTTTGATAACCATTGGTGTTTTCCAAACAATTGAACGATCCAATGAAGGCAGCGTTATTCAAACGGAAGAATTAAATATCAAAACCGGAGATACGCTTTATTTGAGTATGAATGCCAATCCACACTATGAAAAAGATGTTTTTAGAAGCAGCGGATTTTCACTCAAATACAATGAAAACGATGAGCAGGTCATATATTCAAATAACCTAAGACTTATTGTTAGATCAACAAAAGACTCACTTGCCTCTTTAATGATCAATAAAAAAGCAAATGGACGGGATTATATAGAAGCAAAAAACAGAGCTGAAGCCATTTCTCACAACTACTCATTTGAAGCAAACAAACTCACACTTGATGGTTTCTTTCTAACATCTGTTGAAGAAAAATACCGTGATCAGGAAATAGAAATTACCTTATATTTGCCTGTGGGAAGCTATCTTTTTGCTGATAATGATACATACACTTATCACAGGAATTCATCAAGATATCGGGATATACTTCTCAATGGTCAGGAATCCAAATATCTGGAAATACAAGACGGAAAAACCTTTTGTGAAGCGTGTTCTGAAGAAAATTCAACTTCCAATTCTGACTTTAATAATTCCGAGGCAGAGTATCATGTCATCGACTGGGATGATGAAAACTGGCAAGAAACCTGGAAGGAAGGAAACCGAATAAAAATTGATAGAGACGGGATTGACATCAATATTACAGATAAACAAGATTCTGTGAGAGTAAAATTAGACAAAAGAGGAATTAAAGTTAAATCAAATTAAAAAAGGAACCTATGAAATTTTTAAAAGTATCATTTTTAGTTTTTGTTTTTTTCACCACCACGAGTTGTGAGTTTAATTTACCTTTTGAAAGTATTGAAGGAAATGGAAATGTTATCAAGGATGATAGGATGTTTAAAGAAAAGATTGATGTTGTAAAAGCAAGCAATGGTCTTGAAGTCTTTCTTGTTGAATCATACCTCCAGATTGTATCAGTTGAAGCTGATGAAAATCTTCAAGAGCATATAATTACAGAATTAATAGATGGAACTCTTCACGTTAAAACTGATAAAAATATTAGAAATGCGAAATCAAAAAAAGTAACTATTGCTTTTGTTGAACTTAATGGTTTACAAGCCAGTAGTGGTGCATCAATTAAAAGTCTTTCCAGTATGCTTTCAAATGACTTATTTGTCAAGGCTAGTAGTGGTTCACAAATGGATTTGAGTCTCATTGCCCGGGAACTCATTGTTGAATCCAGTAGTGGTTCAACCATAAATTTAAGGGGACAAGCAAGAAATTTTAATTCGAAAGCCTCCAGTGGCAGTTCAATTGATGCTAGAGAACTAGAAAGTATTTATTGTACATCCAAAGCCTCCAGTGGTGGGGATATTACTCTTAATATCATTAGGTCACTCGATGCAAAAGCTTCAAGTGGTGGTAGCATCAAATATTACGGTGAACCCGAAGTGGTCAATCAAAACAAATCCACCTCCGGTAGCGTGAGAAAAATGTAACAAAAAAGAGGGTTTAATACAGTATTAAACCCTCTTTTTGTTATACAAATTTCTAAATTCAGCTTTTTCAAGCATTGAAATTCTCTTTTCAATCTGCAAGAGTTTTTCTATTTTATTCTTTAATTCCTCTTCAATTTCTATAGAATACCCAAAGACTTATTAAACTATTGGAAAACTAGTAGAATTTAACCTAACTGTCCAAAAACAGAATTGCAGAAATACCCAGAGCGATGCCAATAAATTCCTTTTTATTGATCATTTCCCCATAAAAAATCCAACTTGCCAATGTGAGTAGAACCAAGTTTAACACAACAAAAATCGCAGATGCTACAACGATATTTTTTTGAGTAAAACTATAGGCCAAAAAACTCAAACCCACTATATAACAAGCCATACCGGCACCATAAAATGCTTTGGAATTGGTCTCAACCCATTGTTTCATCAACAGATCTCCCACTGTGTCTATTAATGCTCCTAAAAAAAGTAGAAATACAATATTTGAAAAAAGTTGTGTACCCTGAATTTTAATAGCTTCAATCATGGTTTGAAATAGTTTTGTGTTGCAGTATCAAAATTATACTTCAACAATAACATACAGGTATATGATTTCAAACAACTTAAAAAATCTATGAATTCCTTTATTTTTAGAGTATGCTTTTAGTTTTTTATAGAAAAGCCAACCCACTCATCTTTACCTTGTTCAGTAAAGAGATGGAAAAAATAAGGCACATCCCTTTTTTCAAAATTCAAATACGCCTGAAATTGATAGGCACTTCCTACACTACTGTTTTGTTCAGCTAAGCCAAAGGTTGTGTATCCCTTTAGTTTCCCATAGTTTTTTTCAAGAAATTTAAGTTTTTGTTTCATAGTCTCCTCAATTGCGTTTGGAATTTCCTGTGCATTTCTTTTTTGATCTAATAATTTAAAATCCTTGTTGACTATTGCTGATGACAATTCATTAAATACATCAGATTTTTCTTCCACACCTTTCATAAAGTCAACCTGATAAGTATAACCGGCGTTTTTATTTTCTTGAGTTATTAATTCGATATCGATTGTTTTTATAGCTGATTTTTCATCAGAACTCATTTCCTGATATGCGAGAAGTGCAATATTTGCAGAGGAAATATTGGGATGCAAAGTATCTATCATTGAACTGTTTGACACAGTGATTTTAATATATTCTTCTTTATTTTCCCGTGTTAAATTTTCCTTGTTTACCTGGGCATTGTAAACCTCTGCAATGGTATTTTTAGATTTTGTTTGTGTGTTGTCTGAGCAGCTAAAAAGCAAAAGGGTAGCTGCAACAATTACTGTTGTTTTCATAAAATTAAAATTTAAAAAATTGATATTTAGATGATTAATTACTTTAATAAGTCATATTCAAGTGCCATTTTAACGAGCCCAACGGTGTTTCTGGCTCCGGTTTTTATAAGCATATTTCTGCGGTGGGTCTCTACGGTCCCAAAACTGATAAACAGTTTTTCAGCAATTTCCTGAGTGGTACATTCTTCCATAATCAATTTTAGCACATCCTTTTCTCTGCGGGAGAGTTTTGGAAATGAATCGGTGATTTTTTGTTTACTGGTGTTGGTGACGCTGTTGATAACAATATCATTGACTGTTTCATCCAGATAAATTTTTCCGTTATAAACAGTTTTTATGGCTTGAATTACTTCGTCCTGACCGGCATTTTTTAACACATAACCTTTGGCTCCATTGCCCAACATGAGTTTAATCAGGCTGCTTTCCTTGTGCATGGAAATAGCAATTACTTTCAGGCTTGGATGCTCTTTCAAAAGGCTTTTACAAGTTTCAATACCATTGATGCCGGGCATGTTGATGTCCATTAAAACAACATCGGGTTGTATGACTGAAATCTTTTCAATAGCCTCTTCACCGCTTAAGGCATAATCAATCACTTCAATTTCGCTTTCGTTTTGAAGCAAAAGCTTTAACCCCTCAATGACCATTTTATGATCATCCACAATAAACACTTTAATTATCATACCGGTATATTTATAGTTATGGTTGTGCCTCTTTCGGGCACACTGTCCCATTCAATAGTTCCGTCCAGAAATTCGACTCGGCTGTTGATGTTTTTAAGACCCAGCCCTCCGTTAGCGATTGCTTTTTTATAATCAAAGCCTTTCCCGTCATCTTCAATAATGAGATGAATGGAATCACCATGCCTAAAGAGTTGGATCAAAACAGTTTTCGCTTCAGCATGCTTTCTAATGTTGGATAAAATTTCCTGTATGAGCCTGAAAATGGTAATTTGTTTTGTGCTTTCAATATCATCGGGCAGGTGGTGGATGTCAAGTGTCACTTCATATTTGAGAGAGCGCATATAGTCTGCTATATCATTTAGTGCTCCTTCGAGGCCTGAAATACTAAGCGCATGTGGCATCATATTATGGGAAATACGCCTCACTTCCAAACAGGCTTCATCTATGAGATGTTTTGTGCGCTCTGTAATATTCAATTGTTCAAGTTGTTCAATTTCCTTTTGAATGATGGTAAAATGTGCTTTCACATTACTGAGCAATCCGCCAAGGCTGTCGTGCAAATCTTTGGCGATTCGCAAGCGCTCTGCTTCCTGACCTTCAATCATACTGCTCATGGCAAGCAATTTATTTTTTTGAGTGAGTTCAGTTATTTTTTGTTTTTGCAAATCTTCTTGTTGTTGAGCTATGGTTTTCTGGTACTGCAAACGCTTTCTAAAAAAGAGATAACCCACAATTAAAAATACTGTCAAAGCGATCAAACCATACAAAACAAGGTTTTTTTGCCTGTTTTTATCTTCAATCTCCAGCTTTTGCTCTAGAAGCAGTTTGTCTTTTTTTTCTGCTTCAAATTTTTGGAGTGCCTCAGTCAGGTTTTTATCTTTTTCAACGGAAAATATGGAATCTTTTATCAGGTTGTAATCATAAAATAATAGCAATGCTTCCTGATGTCTGTTAGTATTGTATTTTGCATCGATAAGACCGGGCATCAAGTTATAACGTTCCTTCATAAAGCCGTTTGAGTGAAACAGGGAATATGCTCTGTTTAAATATTCTAAAGCCTTTTCATCTTCATCTTTTTTCTGAAATAGCCTTCCATAGTTGCCAAGCGTTTTTGCGTAATTCAACACATCATCAACAGAGTCGATTTCTTTAATTAAAATTTTATAAATGGTTTCTGCCTTTTCCAGTTCATTATTTTCAGCATATGCTGCCGCAAGATTTATTTTGGCCGGTTTTAAATAAATGGCGCTACTGGGTTCTTGCAATAAGTCCACGGCTTCCTCAAGGAATTGAATAGCCTTGTTGAGTTCTCCGTTTTTACTGTGAATATTGCTCCTGTTGATTAATGCGATTCCCATTCTTCGCTGATCGTTAGCGCGTTTACTTGTTTCATAGGATTTTTCAAAATAAACCAGCGACAAGGAGTCACTAATGTTGTTTTCATAAGCTGAGGCAATCCCATTGTAAGTAGAACTCAATCTTGATAACTCATCTTCCTTGGATTCAAAATAGTTTGCTGCTTTTAGATAAAACGGAAGTGCTTTGTCAGGGTTTCCATTGACAACATTGGCATTTCCCATATAAAAATTGGCGATTGCGATTTGAAGCGAATCGCCAATATTAATTGCCATTTTGAGATATTCTGCAGTGTATTTTTCTGATGATGGCGGATCTGAATAATAAGTGGCCCGGCGTAATTTATTATAAAGATCCATTTTCACGGTATCGGCTTTTGCAACTCGCAATAGTTGCACAAGACTGTCTTCTACACGGTTTCTTTCATTTTGAGCTGCTACATTCAAAGAAGCCATTGAGAACAAAAGGACGTATAAAAATAAAACCGGCTGTTTCATATCTCAGATTACCTGATCGTGATTACTTTTTAAAGGTAATGATTCTTTTTAAATCATTAATCAGCATTGATTCTGTATTGAAATTTATTTCCAACAGATTGATTTTTCATGGCCACAATAACAATTTTCCCTTTTACATTGTTGAGGGTGAACTTTTTGACCTTTCCATTCTTGTCGTTTGGAAATGTATAAGATCGCAATTCGGTCATCACTCCATCTCTTCCCATTGCGCAAATCACTACACCTGTTTTTGCTCTTCCATTGTGTTTGTTTATGGTAATTTCCATTTTATTCTCAAATGAGGGTGGTGTCACAAAAGTGCTTGAAGTTTGCCCCATAATGGTTCCGGTTTCATTGCCTCCATCCACTTCGAGTAATCTTGGCCCAATAGTAGCTCCGCTGTTGTTAACTATCCAGTTCCAAGAGTTTTTAACGTGTTTTACCTTATTTTTAAATGGAATAAGGCTAATGTTAGGTTTCCAAGGACCAAATTTTTCCCAGGTTTTTTCTGCTAGTTTTTTACCCTGGTTGCAGTTCTGTGCCTCTGCTTGAAAATTGAATGCAAACAAGGCAATTACAATGATTGTGATAATTCTTTTCATGAGTATTGATTTTAATTGTGTTGCCTACTCTGTTTGCTTTTCGGCTTCCGCATATAAAAAAGTGTTCTTGTTTTTTTCTAATTACTTTGGAATAACACACCCTTTACCATTCCAGTTCCTAAAGCCTACCGGAAGACCTTCGTCCAGTTTTAGCAGTGGTAAAAATATTTCAGCATCCATTTTTACATCACCTCCCTGAAGGTTGAGACCCAACATACTTCTCAACTGGTTTGCTCCCGAGTTACTTACAGTTACAGCGGCATCTACTTGCTCTCTGGTAATTTCTACCCTGTTTGCATATATGTTTGCCCAGCGTTCAGAAATTGGGATTTGTATTAAAGCGGTTTCATTGCCGTCACTATTGGGGTCAATGTACATTGCTTCATCCAGTATGGACTCAAATCTCATTTCGGCACCGCGTTCACTGTAGTCATATTTGGAATTCCCGGTAAAGAGATTGTTGTTTAATTCAATCTTTGCTCCTTTGCTGTATATCCCGCCCATATGTCCAAAGCCTAACACATTATTTTCAATTTTTGCTGTTAAATATTGATCCAAAGCGAGTGCGTCACCACCATAAGAAGCAATGGCATCGTGTTTCCAGTTAAATAATGAGGTGTTGTTGCTTATTAAAAATTGAGGCGTCAATGCCGGGTCGCTTCCGGTATAACCTGTTCGGGCGTGAATTCCATATCCGGTATTGTTGATGGTGAGGTTATTGCGAATAATACCTTTTCCTCCCTGAAAAACTCTTACCGAAAGCGCTCCCTCTGATGGGGCTGTGTTCATCACCACACAGTTTTGAACTGCCACGTTTGTGAACTTGCTGGCAACGATTACGATTCCACCTGAATTGGGCGACGGATTCTCATTTGTTGCCGGGTTGGCTGTTCGTCTTATTGCCATACCCTTTTTTTGATGATAGCGGTTTCTGGGGCCGTTATCAATGATAATTCCATCTACAATGATGGTAGCGCCGGTTGATAGTTGACCATTCGCTTCACGTTGCTGATCAGTTCTTATGTAGATCCTTGGGTCTGTGGATTTTTTGTAATCGTTAGTTCCGGTGAAAATCGTTTTGTGTTTGTCCCAGGGGTCTCTGTACGAAAAGGTTTCATCATACCCCCCAATTATTTGAACAGGCACATTGATTTCATCGGCACCGCGTGCTCCTTTACTCATATAAGTTCCGCCGGCGATGCGTATGATGTCATTGGGCTTGAGATGATGGATGATATTACCCATATCTTTGGCAGGACGCTCTTTTGTCCCCAATTGACCCGAGCCGTTTTCTGCACTTACAAACCATTCTCTTCCTGTGTTTGAGAAATTAGGTGAACTGTTCTTATTCACTTGGGAAGTAAGAATTTGTGTTTCAAAAAGTATAATACTAATTAATAAAACTTGTTTAATTAAATGTCTTTTCATTGTAAATGTCTTTTGGTTTTATAGAATGATTGTGTTTTTAAAATTATAGTTGGTCTAATTGGCAGCAATACCAAACTCAAACCGTTCATTGCTATTGATATTTTTTACGGAAATACTTACCACTTTTCCTTTTACGTCTGTGAGCGTAAAGGGCACTTGCTCTAATGCATTTTCATCATCTATCATAAAATGTATGAGGTTTTCTGTTTGTCCATTGGTGGCGTGTGAGCAAATAATAATTTCGGTGCCGTGAAGTAAGCTTGGATTTGAAAAAGTAATATCAATGGTCTCTTTTGAAATCAATGAGGTTACATAAATGCGTCTGTCTCCCATTTTTAATTTTGCTCGCTGTTGTTTTCCGTTAAGGAATAGTAGTTTTGGTGCATCTTTTTTTAAACTTGACAACCCAATCGAACCCAGAGAGCTTTTCAATTCATTAAAATCATCTGCAATGGCATCCGGATTGGTGAGTGCTTGTTCCAAATTGGCTTTTTCCAGGAGGGAATTTACCAAACCAAGTTCCTTGCTGCATTCCTGAGCACTTGAAAAACTAAAAAAGCCAATAAATAAGAGTGTGAATAATTGTGTCTTCATGAGTTGGTTATTTTTATACTGCTAAACTACTTTAGTATAACAAACTCATTATCAAAGAAATCAGTTAGATTTAAAAATATGGGAATTCATAGAGGGTGGAGTACTACAAAGAGATTATCAGTCAAGTCCGGCTTTTTTTCTTAGTGCTTTTTCAAAGGTGTCGCGCTGTGGTGATGGGTAAAGCATCACTTTTTTGTTTTCTCCTGTAATTTGTATTGAAATAACTGACGTCATCATTTCCCGCTTATTTGCGTGATACTTTTCGTCTTCAATCATTTCAAATGCAAGTTTTTTAAGTAATTCGAAATCTGCTGGGGAAACCTTAACCTGTTTATCAGTTCCTCCACTATAGATTCCTGACGAACTTTCAACAGGTTGGATTGCTTTGTAAATAACTTCAGTTTTGGATATGGTAAAGCGATTGTTATTTTGATCTGTGTAGTAAATCATGTCAGATTGTTTTAATGATCCACATCCGGGAAGCAGTATTGAAAAGAAAAGTAAAAAAGAAAGTGCTTTCATTTTTATTGATAAAATACTCCCCTAAAGTTATAAAACTTCAGGGGAGTTTATCTTGAGAATCCCCAAATTCTCAAGTATGATTATTTGTAGCACCCTTCAAATAAATAGGTGCGTTTGCCTTTAGTAATAAGAAAGGGCGTGGAAATCACTTTATCATTAGAATCTGTTAGTACAAATTGAACAAACAGCTCACTTTTTGAATCTTTCAATTCAGCTGAGAAGCTGAATTTTAATTTGTATTCATTGCTATAAGTATGCAGTACAGTATTTTCACTTGATTTAACAAAACTTTCTTTAAAGACCTTGGTAGCATTTTTGCTGTCAAAGTAAAGGGGTCTTAGCATTGGGTTTATTAAACACCCGTCTTTGTTCAATCTCTTCATTTGTTTTTGCTCATCAGAATTGAGTGAAAGCGTTGATGAAGTTGATTTACAAAGCGTGTATTGTGGTGTGTTCCTTCCGTATAAACAAGGTAAACTTTCAGCCAACCACTGTCCGGTATAACAATACACCTGTTCTGCATAACTTTTTTCACTACAAGGATCTCCCAAAAGACTTTTCCCAATCATATCAGCAGCTTCTGTACAACCATCAAGAATAGCAGGGTTTGGTATACCATCCCTATGAGGGAAATCTTGTCCTTGAATTGAAAAAAAAACAAACAATAAACCTAATGTTAGTGAGCTCTTTATAATTCTTTTCATAATTAAAAATTTAAATGGAACCTGATTTTTGAACAAATCTATATTGATTTAGTCAACTTACCCTCAAAGAATTCCCTGATATACAAAACTCAATGAATTCATAGATAACAGCGTTTGGTTTTTATGACTAATATCATAGGTCGCTATACCTGCTCATTTTACCTTTGTTTAACAATAGCAACAGGATGCAAGAACTCATTCAAAAATACAATGTTCCCGGGCCACGATACACTAGCTATCCCACAGTTCCTTATTGGGACACTGATAGTTTTACAACTGTGGACTGGAAAGTCAGGTTAAAAAAACAGTTTGATATTTTCAATACTTCAGAAGGTATTAGTTTGTATATCCACCTTCCTTTTTGTGAAAGTTTGTGCACGTTTTGCGGTTGCCACAAACGCATCACCAAAAGACACGAAGTTGAAGAGCCTTACATCGCTGCATTGTTAAAAGAATGGCAACTTTACAAAGAAATGCTTATTGATAAACCCGTCATCAAAGAAATTCATCTGGGTGGTGGTACGCCCACGTTTTTCAGTCCGGAGAACTTAACAAAAATGATGCAAGGGATTCTGAAAAACACTGAGATTGACAAAGACCACAGCTTTAGTTTTGAAGGACATCCCAATAATACTAGCAAAGAACATTTACAAGCTTTATATGATGTGGGATTCAGGCGAGTGAGTTTTGGAGTGCAGGATTACAATATGGCGGTTCAAATAGCGATTCACCGTGTTCAGCCTTTTGAGAATGTAAAAAAAGTCACAGAATTGGCCCGTGAAATAGGCTATACTTCTGTGGGACACGACCTCATTTTTGGTTTGCCATATCAAACCTTGGATCACGTGAAATACACCATCCAAAAAACCAAAGAACTACGTCCCGATCGCATCGCTTTTTACAGCTATGCACACGTGCCGTGGATTAAAGGAAGCGGGCAAAGAGGATTTAGCGAAGAGAACCTTCCTACTCCGGAACAAAAACGTGCCCAATATGAAGCAGGAAAACAGTGGCTGGAAAAAATTGACTATATTGAGATTGGTATGGATCATTTTGCGCTTCCTGAAGACGAATTGACGCTTGCGCTGCAAAACAAAACCTTGCACCGCAATTTTATGGGTTATACCACCACAACCAATAAGATTATGATAGGGCTTGGAGCTTCATCCATTAGTGACAGTTGGACTGCTTTCGCCCAAAATGAAAAAAATATTGAAGAGTATTACAAATTAGTAGAACAAAACAAAATTCCGGTTTACAGAGGGCATTTGTTGAGTGATAGAGACCAAATCATCAGAAAACATATTCTCAATTTGATGTGTAATTTTAAAACCTCTTGGTTTCGCGTAGAGGAGGATAAAATTGACTTTAGTAAAATTATAAGAGAATTAACAGAGATGGAAAAAGATGGATTTCTTATTTTTGGTAATCGAACTATTCAAATCACAGAAAAAGGGAAACCCTTTGTGCGCAATGTATGTATGGCATTTGACCTCCTCTTGCAAAAACAACAACCGGAAACCCGTTTATTCTCTATGACCGTATAACACTTAAAATTAAAACTATGAAAAAAATAATTGTACCCGTTGACTTTTCAAGTCACTCAGAATATGCACTACAAGTGGCAGCTACCATGGCAAAAAAATTCAAAGCCGAGCTGTTTCTTCTCCATATGCTTGACATTTCAGACCAGTTAATCAGCATTACTGAAGCCACAAAAAGACGTGAACTTCTTTTCTTTATGCAATTGGCAAACAAACAATTTGAACAATTTATTGATAAGCCCTATATGAAGGGCGTAAAAGCAACTCCCATCATTAAACACTTCAAGGTTTTTGAAGAAGTTGATAACACTGCCAAAGAAATTGATGCAGACTTTATTGTGATGGGTTCACACGGCACCAGTGGAATGAAAGGATATTTTGTGGGCTCCAACACAGAAAAAGTGGTGCGCACATCAGATGTGCCCGTGCTGGTTGTAAAAGCCAAAACTGAAAAATTTGAACCCAAAACCATCATTTTTGGTTCAGATTTTAATATTGAAAACCTTAAAGCATTTAAAAAAATAAAAGCCTTTGCTGAAGCCTACAAAGCCACCTTAAAAATGGTTTATGTCAATACTCCAAACGCTAGTTTCAAGAGCACTCCTGAAATAAGAGAACAAATGCGATTGTTTTTAAACAAAACAAACCTCTCTTATGATTCTGAAAACATCATTATTTTCAATGATTATTCCATTTCAGAAGGGATTCAAAATACGGCAGAACTAAAGAATGCAGACCTCATCGCTATTCCTACGCACGGCAGAAAAGGAATCAATAAAGTTTTAGCGGGAAGTGTTGGTGAAGAAGTTGCAAACAAAGCTCAAATTCCTGTGTTGACCGTTAAAATTTAATTCAAATTATATATCAAAAGCCGGACATCGTTTCTGGCTTTTTTTTATTGTTTCAAAACCTTAACCATTTTTTGGCTTTCGCCCAAAAGCTTTTCTAAAGTCAAAAAATACAGCCCGATGTCAAATTCATTTTAAAAAATCAAACCATTATTGTTTAATCAAAAACAATGATTCCGTTTGGTTATCGTTTTGAATCTTTACTATATAAACTCCAGATTGAAGCAATGAAACGTCAAAAGAGTTATTTTTACTTACCATCACTTCTTTTCCAGTCATATCAAATAAAGTAATATGTGCTGCACTCTTATTTACAGTAACTAAACTTGTGGCAGGGTTTGGATATATTTTAAAAGGTTCAATTTGTATGTCTGCTACACTCATCGTGGGTTCTATGGTAATAATTACCTCGGCCACATTAGAAGCAGCACCTTCATTATCCTGAATGGTATATTGAAATGAATCTGATGTAGAATTACTGCCATCGTGTGTATAAGAAAGGGTACCGTCATTATGATTAACCAATGTCCCATGAGCCGGTATTGTTATAATCGTGATACTCGTTAGGTCTATAGAACCGTCTTCATCAAAATCGTTTTCAACAACATTGACCACGGCACTGTCTCCTTGATTTACAGTAAGTTCATCATCAACTGCTACAGGAGGAATATTTTCAGCCGGCAGTATCGTTATACTCACTTTGGCTAGATTTGAGGTCAATCCTTCAATATCGGTTATGGTATAATAAAAATAATCTGATGTCGATGGGTCTCCATTATTTAAATAAGTTACAGTTCCGTTTTCTTCAATTGTGATTATCCCAAACAAAGGTTGCCTTTCTATATATATACCTGAAAGGTCTAAACTAGCCTCTGGATCTTCATCGTTTTCAGCTAGATCAATTAAGACACTCCCTCCTTGAAATACCTCAGAAAAATCTTCATTGGCCGTTGGCGGAAAATTATCGGGTGGTGAATTAGGGATATTCCCCAGCTTTACTAAAAATGAGTCTCTGTTACCTTGACTTTGGAGGGTGAAATGAGGATGTAAAATCAAGTTATACTCAAAGAATCCTCCAATGTATAGATTCTCTTCTTTATCAAAAACAAGATATTTTCCTCTTTCATAACCAGAACCCCGCATACCAAAAACATCTACAAATATACCGTTTTCATCAAGTATTGACACAAAAACTTCTTCATAACTAGTATGAAGTATAGGGTGAAAAATATCCGGATCTGGATCAAAATCCATAAAATTATCTCTGTAATGTCCTGTGGTATAAATATTTCCTTGGCTATCAATTTCAAGACCCAAGGCAGCTGCCTCTAAATTACCTCCCATCTGCTTGAACCAGATTGTATTTAAATTGGGGTCTGTCTTTAAAATAAAAACATCAGGAGTTGTATGGGTAACACTTTGGAAATCTTCTCCACCTGTCAAGTCAAAATTAACCGTCCCATTAAATCTTCCGGCAATTACCAGATTACCATTTGGGTCAAATTTCATAGCATTGAAAGAAGGAATACTGGCTGTGTTGATTCCCCCGGTAATTCCGGCTGTGATAAAATTTCCGTCAGAATCCAGCTTACACACATAAGCATCGCTGCTGTTCCCACTTGCGCTTAAGTGAAATACGCCCACACCGGGATTAAAATCAACAGGACCGCCAATTATGGTTCCAGATATATAAATTTGATCCAGGCTATTAATAGCTATTCTATTACCCCAGTTTGTAGTTCCTTCAAATGTTTTTGCCCATAACAGGTTTGAATTGGTATCTATTTTAATGAGAAAAGTATCTTCAAAAGATGCTGAATGAATTAGATAAGTTGATTCACTCAAATCAACATCCATACTGTGACGAAACTTTCCGGTTATGTATAGATCATCATTACTGTCAATGGCTATCGAGTTTGCATGATCAGACGCTTCACTGCCCATACTTCCACCCCACACAAAAATTCCATTTATATCCAGTTTAACAATAAAAACATCATCGTTCCCTTCAGAGGTTAGAATAAATTCATCCTCTCCCGGGTTGAAATCACCACTTTCTTGAAAATAGCCTACAATATAGATGTTACCTGAACTATCTGTAACCATTGATTTTGCATTATCATTGGCAGAACCTCCCATGCTTTTAGCCCATACTAACGCCCCAGCTGGGGTTTGCTTTGATACAAAAATATCACTACTACCCTGAGAAGTTAAATTAAACTCAGTAAGTGGATCAGGATCAAAATCAACGGTGCCAGAAAAATGACCAACAGAGATTATATTTCCAAAAAGATCTGTTGACAATGCACTCACTTCACTGTATTGGGCTCCGCCAAAAGGAGCCACCCAATTATAGTCATCGTCAGTTACCTGTGCAGGGCTTAAAAAATAAAATGTAAAAAACAGCAATACAAAGAAAAGTTTATTCATAATTATAAGGATATACCTGCATATTCAATAAAAGATGGACTGAGGCTTTTTAAAAATTGGGCAAATCTACTGATATCAATTCAGTTAGGAAAGAACTTTAACACCAACTATGCAAAGCTAAAAGTAAGGCATAAATTAAAGTTGGATTGATTTTGATTTCTCTATTGCTTAAATACTTTAAAGGATTTCTGGCTTTCGCCAAAAGGCGCTTTAATCTCAAGAAAATAGAGTCCCTTTTTTATTTCAGAGAAGTTTAAAGTCGTCATTTCTATGTCTTCGATACTTTCTGAAAACAGCAGAACTCCCCGCAAATCAAACAACTTGACCTGAACTGGAAACTCCTTGATCCCCTCAATTTTTAATCCCTCTGAAACGGGATTTGGAAAAACGGTTACTTGTTCAAAAGCAATCTCATCAACAGCTAGCGGTTCATTGAAATAAGAACACAACACAGAAAACAAGGCTTCTTCAACTGTATAGTAGGAGCTTATGTTCCCAAACTGATACCCCAAAAAACTGCCATTGGTTAAGAAGGAAAACGCCACTTCTCCTTCTTCAGAAAAATAGGCGTCACTAATTAACCCATAAGCTTCGCCGGGATGTCCCATAAAAGTGCCCCATTCACCATCAATGCAAATCTGATCGTCCTCAGATAAATTGGCGTGATGCACGCCCAGTCCCCAGCGGTTAAACAAGTCAAAATAATTATCACCGTTGCTACCGTTATAATCCCATTGAATCGATTTCATTTCTTCTAAGGTTACTTCAGAAATAAAACCCGGCAAAGTTGCACCATCAGATTTTATAAATTGCAAGACTGCACCCAATTCGTTTGCAGAAGCCCGCAAACCGCCTTGCGGCGAAAAAAACAATCCGTTGGTTCCTAAAACGAGTGAAGGCAAATTGGAAGGTGGTGAAGGCATCACACCCTGGTAATTATCAAACTGTGGATTCCACCCACCCTGATTGCGATACAAAACGGCGATATCATCAATATCAGTAATATCCTGAATGTTGAAACTTCCGGTGATACCCATAGGGCTGAGTAGTTCATTTTTCATATACACGTCAAAAGGCTCATTACTTATTGCTTCAATCAACGTAGCGATAACACCATAATTCAGGTTACTGTATGCAAAATAAGTGCCCGGTGTCTCTGTTCGGTACATATTACTTGTATAAAAAGCACCTCCCGGACTGAGCAATTCTTCCATGCTTGGTATGGGATTCTGTGAAAAAGTGGCGTTTAAAAAACCGTTGTAACCGGATCCATCCTGAATGCTTGACGTGTGAGACAGCAGCGTTCTAAAAGTGATTTCAGTGCCCGGAAAAGAGGGATTTGTTATGGGAAAACTCAAATAATCATTAATAGGGTCATCCAAATCAAAAAGTCCCTGGTCATAAAGTTTCAAGAGCCCAAGTGCTGTAACAGTTTTTGAAATGGAAGCGATGCGGTATTTTGTCTGCTCATCTATTTCAAGGTTTCGGTCCAAATCTTTTAAACCAAAATGAAAAGACTCTTCGATACCATTTTTCTCAACCCAAACAGACATCCCCATCAACTGAAAATCTGTAAATACCTGTTCGATATTTTCTTCTAGACTTTGTGAATGGGAAGAAAAAATTGATATGATTAAAACCAAAAAAATCAATACGTATTTAAACATAAACTCATTTTATTGTTAAAGATATTAAATCTAGTTCAAGAATGGGTTTAGATCAAGTTCTTGTTTCACATATTCTATTTGTCCTAAAAATAAAATATATTTGAATGATGAAAATAGTTTTTTTAATTTTTTCCCTTTTACTTCTTGCTTACTTCACCCAAGAAAAGCAACTCAAAGTTGATGCAATCTCCTCAGAAACCGTTATCAACATCAAATTGAACAATGGTGAGAAATGGGAAGCAGACGCAGCAACCACAGCAAGTATTGAAAAATTAAAAGAGATTTGCTCTGCACATTTTAATACGAAGACAATTGACGACGAACTCTTAAAGGAACAATTAACAGCTGAAGTAAACAACCTCAACCGAGTAACCGGTTTGAAGGATGGCGCCCGAAGCCAATTACACAATTATCAGATGGGCATTCGCAACCGAATCAATGTCATCTCTCAGGACAGAGAAACCCTAAAATGGTTGATGGACTATTTAGATACTTTTTACACTTATTTTGAATAACCAAATCTATGCAAGTCAACAACCTTCAAAATCAAAATTCCATTCTCAACAAATTTGTCGCTGAACTTAGAGATGTTTCCATTCAAAAAGATGCCTTGCGCTTTCGGAAAAACATTGAACGCATTGGCGAATTGATGGGTTATGAGTTAAGCAAAACTTTAGACTATCAACCAACTTCGATAACTACACCGCTTGGAGAATGCAAAACCGCTTTACACACAGACCAACTCGTCGTTTGTTCCATTTTAAGAGCCGGTTTGCCCTTGCACAACGGACTTATTAATTGTTTTGACCGCGCTGAAAATACCTTCATTTCGGCATATCGACACCACACCTCAGAAACCGAATTTGAAATTAAAGTCGAATACCTCGCCACGCCTTCCCTCGAAGGTAAAACACTCCTCCTCGCCGACCCAATGCTCGCTACCGGTAGAACCTTTATCAATGTGCTCGAAGCCTTAAAACCTATGGGAACACCTGCAAAAATACACTTGGTTTCTGTTATTGGTTCACAGCCGGGAATTGATTATTTGAAAGGAATTTTAAGTGATGAAATACATCTATGGATCGCCGCCATTGATGAAAAACTCAACGAAAAAGGCTACATCGTCCCCGGTTTAGGCGATGCCGGTGATTTGAGTTTTGGGAGTAAAATGCAGAATTAGGAGTTTCAGGCTTCGCCCACCGCAGCTTTAGCGGAGGTGAGTTCAAATGTCAAATTTGAAATTTGAAATATTAAATTTGAAATTTTTAATCTATTGATTTCTGATGAACTTACAACTCACCTCTAACCTCTCACCACTAAATACTACTCCAAAACCGGTTCCCCACTAAAAAACGCTTCCAATTCTTTCATGGTTTCTGTGGAGGTTTTAAGGTCTTTTACAACTTCCCCTTTTTCAAGCACCACAATGCGATTTGACACCTCTACGGTGTGCTGCAGGTCGTGGCTGGAAACTAAGATTGTAACATCTTGATTGTTTGCGAGATCTTTCAGTATCTTTTTGAGACGAATTTGTGTGGTCGGGTCAAGATTGGCAAAGGGTTCGTCGAGAATAATCACTTCCGGATTTCCGATTAAAGCGGCTATGATACCCACTTTTTTGGAATTTCCTTTGGACAAATCTCTTAAATACTTTCGCTTATTGAGGATTTCGTCATTAAAAAAATCGGCAAAAGGTTCCAAAAATGCATCCACATCGGCTTTGTTCCAGCCCCGCAATTCGCCAATAAAGTAAAAATATTCCTCCGGTGTTAAATAACCAATGAGGAACGTCTCATCGATAAACGCTGAAGTAAAGGGCTTCCAGGCTTCACTGCTGCTTATTTCCACAGAATTACTGGTAATATGCCCGGTGGACGGCTGAATCAAATCCAGCAACAAACTGAAAAAGGTGGTCTTCCCTGCTCCATTATTACCCACCAGACCAAAGCTCTGCCCTTTTGGAATTTCCAAATGCGGAATACTCAAAACAGTTGTCGTTCCGTACGTTTTTGTTAATTTTTCTACGTGTATCATGGTTATTTCAAATTTATCATTTTGCTTCGCACAATTCGCTGTGCTCGTGTCAAATCTTTTATTTTTCTTACTACTTATTCGTGAGAATAGTTTCACGCAAAGGACCGCAAAGTTTTTTTCGCAAAGAAAGCAAAGGGAACAGCTAAAATTTAATACACTACCCGTTAACAATAAATTCTGATAGCATTCAGACACGCTTAAATAACGCGTTAACTTTCGCCCGTCACCTGACAAAACTTTCTCACCTAGTCTCCCAATCTCCTTGCCTCCCACTCTCTTCTTCACCAACTCTAAAATCAAGGACTCAAACCAAACACCCAACACCCAGCATCAAACATCAAGCTCATCCCACTAATTCCCCTGACTATAAGCTGCAATCGTCTTATATTTTTCGGTTTTATAAATAGTCTCAATAATCGCAAACACTTTATTTTTAAACGCAAAACCCAGTACACCAAAACCGGCGACAATCACATAACCTAAGGTCGGTCCATAAGTATAATGACCTATGGCATATAAAATCATAGGCAATAACAACTTGGGAAGTGCAAGCAATACACTTTTGATATTAAAGGATTGCTTATCGCCAAACACATTTTTATTCTGCGTTAAATCAATGGGTGTTTTTACATAAGCCCCTGCCCACAAGACAATGTGCGCATTGACGCCAATATTATAAATCGCTCCGACCAGCAATGCCAGATAGACTTCCCAACCAAAATACAGGTAAAACGAACTTAAAATTGTAGTTACAATCGTAGCAATGACCATCAACCACCATTTGGAATCTAAGTAATCGTGGTAGGTGATGTTTTGGCTCATCATCAAGGGATAATAGGCGCTGTCCCAACTGGGCACAAATTGTCCAAATGTAAACAGGAATCCTCCGGTCACAAACAAGCCTGCAAAAATGCGCCACACGGGTCCTTCATACGCTTCAACCGCTCCGGTAAAAAACAAGAGCCCATAAAATATAAACAGGACACTCATCAGTATGGTGGTGCGTGAGCGTTTATTTCGTTTTAAAAGTTTGATGTCATTCTTTAGGAAACTACCCATCAGTCCAAATCGATCTAACCAACTGTAATTTTCAGTTTGCGCGTCCTTCTGCTCAACAGACAAACCGGAATCCAGATACAAGCGCTTTTTATAAAAGTAAAAGGTATAAACTGCTACCAAAATTAAAGCTAAAACCGGAAATAAAACAATGTAGGGCGTGTTGTAAAACCCATCAAAAACAGGAGCTGCATACAAGGCGGTATCAAAAATTGAGAAGTAATGCAAACCGGCAATGCTTACTAAAGCAGCACCCAAAATAATAAGCAACACGCTTCTGTTATTGCTTAAAATATTTAGGAAGTTATTGAGAAAAATCAAGGCAAAACAGGCAACAAACCAGCTAACCGCTCCGGTCACTGCAAAACCTTCTTTGATGAGCACCAGCGTAAACGGCAACAAGAAAAACAAATGAATCCAGTTAAAATAAGACAGTACGGTTTTACCCAATGTATAACCCACAATATTGTTTTTGGAAATATTAAACGTGAGTAGCGGTCTGATGTTCAACACCGGTGCCTTTTGAAAGAAGAAACGCACCATCAAATCACCCAAGATATAATACAATAGCACTTGATTCACTGTTGAAAAGGGCTCCAATTCTAATTTTTCAAGTATGTAATAAGACACAAATCCCAACACAAGGAACATTGCAATAAAAGAGAGCGCCCCCAATGCCATAAAAATTTTCAACACCAGGTTTGACTTAAACGAGGCCGACCTGATAAAGGATTTCCACTCCAGAACAAAGAATTTTTTAAACATAAGGGATATTGAGTTTTTTTCGCTTTAAGCGAAAGCATGACTTTTCAATACACTGTTTGTTGATTTAAACTTCAATTTGTTACAAAGTAACTTGTGTTTTCGAAAAACACCTGATTAACTTTTCAATAAACGCTCATAAATATCTATAACTTGGGGTAAAACTGCTTGCTCTGTATAGGTTTCTTCAACGTGCTTTTGAAGTGCTGCAGCATCTGCAACTGCGTTATTTGAATTTTGAATGTAAAATAATAGCGCTTCTGCCAGTGCGGTGGAATCACCGGGTGGCACCACTTTTCCATATCCTTGAACCACTTCTTTACAATAGCCCACATCAGTGCAAACCACAGGTAAATTAGAAAGGGCGTATTCCAAAAGACTCATAGGCAAGCCTTCCATATCTGAAGACAAAACGCCAATTCGAGCCTTGTTTAAAAAGGAGTACACGTCGGCTTGTTCGCCCATTATAGAAACAGCATCCTCCAGATTATAATGGATTATAAGGGAACGAAGGCTTTTGGAATAGTCATCATCTTTCACTTTTCCAATAAGATGCAATTTCCAGTCGGGATGGGATTTGTAAACTTCCGCAAAAGCCGTGATTAGATTGGTATGGTTTTTTGGAATTCTAAGGTTTGCAACACACACAAGGATATTCTCTCTTGAATTGGTTTCAAACCGGGCAACCCCTTTTGAGGGATGGGTTACAAAATTGGGGATATAGAAAATGTTATGATTCTTTAGATGCTTTTGATGCCAGCTTTTTAGGGTTTGATTGACCGTAAAAACAGCATCAAAATAGCGCGAACAAAGAACAAGGGATCTTTTTCGGTTTGCTGTGGCTTGAGATCTGTTGCCGTGGTGATCATGCCATATTAATTTAATTTTCGGACAGAACAGTTTAAGTAATGTTCCAAAAACATAGGACGTGCTATGCGCATGGATGAGTTGTATCTTTTCTTTCTTGATCAATTGAATGGCTTCCTGTAATGCCTTGATACCCAAGGGGCCTTTTCGGTTTAAAAAGCGATAGTGTACCCGGGGATGGATGCTGTTTTTTAAAAGCCCTTCTTCCCTGCTACTCCATAAATAGACCTCAAACTCCCGTTCTGCCAGGGCATTTGCATAACCCACAGCCATACGCTCTGCGCCACCGGGGTTTAAGGAATCTATGAGGTGGAGGATTTTCATGGGTTAAAAGGGGTTATTTTATAATTTTAGTTCAGGAATAAACTGTTTCTCGCAAAGAAACGCAAAGATGTTCGCAAAGAAGCGCAAAGATTCTTTTAATGTTCATTATTTACTCTTCTAGGTTGTTCACAATTCTATGAATACCTTCTTTTAGATATTTACAGTTGAAATTTATAAGTAGCCCTAATTTTTTATCAGATAGTCTTAAATAGGTTAGTAACTGTGAAAAATGAACAGGAGCCAGACTATCAATAGACTTTACCTCTATCAATAATTTATTTTCAACAACAAGATCAATCCTATATCCCACTTCCATTTTAATATCCTTGTAAACAAAAGGCATTGGAACCTGTTGTTTTACATCGAAACCTTTATTCCTTAAGTCAAAAGCCAACGCATTTTCATAAGCGGATTCTAATAAGCCGGGGCCTACATTTTTATGCAATTCAAGAGCTTGCCCAATAACTATGTATGATAGTTCATTCTCGTTCATGATTTTAAATAATACCTAAAAATAAAAAATATTAAATAAACTCTTTGCGTTTACTTTGCGCTTAAACTTTGCGTTGCCTTTGCGTGAACCCCCTTCTATGGATCAAACCCCTAATTTTTTCCTCAAACGCTTCCAGCGTAAATTGCTGCGACCAGGTTTGGGCTTGAATTGATAGTGTTTGGAGTCTTTCTTTGTTATTTAAAACTTCTGTAAAAACCTCCACATCCCGCTCCAATTGTTTTGATAAAATCACTCCCCGAGTCCCGTTACCCAGCATTTCAGTCACACAAGATACCGGAGTTGCGAACGGAATACAGCCCCAAAACATGCCTTCTGCCACGGCTTTGGGCCAACCCTCAGATTGGGAAGGTAAGATAAGAAAATGAGCCGTTTTATACCCCAGCTCCACGATTTCTCCCGTCTGATTTCCGTATAAATTGATTGCCCCTTGCAAATTATGTGTTTGAATATAGGCTTCAATTGCTGGTCTTTCGGCTCCCTCTCCAAACAAATCAAGTGTAAAAGCCAATCCGGATTGAAGGAGTTTATGAATGAGTTGCACCGCATAAAGTGGATTCTTCCCTTTGGTGAGTCCGCCAACAAAAAGGGCTTTATAAGGCGATTGAAACGTTTTTGTTGTTTTTTGACGTTTGGACTCAGGGTAGGTAGCGGTAAAAAAAGGAATGATATTTTTTGAGGTATGGGGCCAGTGTCCATAGACCATTACCTGCATATTACGGCTGAGGAAGGGGTTATTTAAGAGCCACTTTTGCAGTTGGTAGCTACGGGGTTGCCCGGCATTGGGATCCCAGTTCCCGGCATATTTGGCCGATTTGTTTTTTTTCGGAAAGAAAAGTTGCACAAAACACCCCAGCAAGCCCATATTACCCGGACAACGCAAATGAATATGATCTGCTTTGCGCATAGCTTTAAAAAGCACCCAGAGTATTCCGGGGACTTGAAAAAGGGTCTTGAGAATCGATCTGGGACTTGTTAAAGAAAAAACCGGTACTTGGTGAAATCTGATGTTTGTGCTCGTATAAGGTAAATCAATAGAGCCGGGAGCTTCCTCACTCAACGGAGCAACCACTATGAGTTCATCGACATATTTTTCCCAAAGATTCATTTCCCTCATATAAGGGCCGTAAGCAAAGTAGCTGTTGCCTTGCTTTTTGTGAAGTGTATGAGAGATGATGAGGAGTTTCACTGGGTTGGTTTTCGGAATTTCGGGTTCTCGGGTTCTCGGGTTCTCGGGTTCTCGGGTTCTCGGGTTTAAAAAATAGTAAATTGAATGTTATTTTGAGTTTTCTACAAACTTTATAAAATTATTAATTTTTCTCCCCAACCCGTCATATTTTTCCTGTAATTCTAAAAACATAGCGCTTAGGTGAGGATATAAAAAAGCTAATTTTTCAAGATGATTGATGGTTTCATCATTACTCGCGTGTGCATAAACCAAAAACTTTATGTAATCATTTCTATACCTCCTTCTACCATATCCTTCAACTATATTTGAAACCACAGAATCGGAGGACCTTCTCAACTGACTGCCCAATTCATACAATTCATATTTAGGTAATTTAAGAGTGAGCGGATGTACTTTAAAAAACAACTCCATTGAAAGCGTATAAATCGCTAAATCTCTATAAGTTCCCATAATTTCATAGGTTTTGGTAAAACAATAAATTAAACTTAAAATTAATAAAATAAAACATCACTGAACCCACAACCTCGCAACCTCACTAACCCGCTAACCCGCTAACTCGCTAACCCGCCAACCCGAAAAAACTACCTCTTCCTCATCTTCATGGTAACATGCATACATTTAAAAAGACTTTTATCTGAAACAGCCGACTGATTCCAATCCTGATTGTGCCACTTTTGGGCGATTTGTTTTTTCTTTTTTGAGCTTAGGGGCAACATATTGATTAGTACAATCCATTTTGATTTTCCTAAAATTCCCCGGCGTTCCTCAACGTGAAATGCCTTTGCAAATTGATAATAGGTTTTTTTTGTAAACGGCCATTCCCAGGCCGCATCGCTTTGGAAAGGTCTGTAAAGCCGGCGTAGAATTTTGATGGGCATACTTGTTTCTAAAGGATCATAGCTTATTAAAGTGCCCTGCGCCGTAAGCTTCTCCTGAAGCCTTTCAATCAGCACAGTTGTGTTTTCAAAATGGTGTAATACGCCATAGGCATAAATCAGGTCAAAATGGGTTTCCTGAAATTCTTCCGAAAGAAAATCGGCTGCAATGGCTTTGGCATTTGGCAGGTGTTCCAGTCGTTTATTTAGCTTGTCAATTGCGACATCGCTCAAGTCCAAACCCACATAAGACTTTGCATTTTCAGCCAAATACAGCGACAAGGTATTACCTGCATAACAACCCAAATCCAATACTTTTTTTGAGCTTAAATCTCCAAACCAAACTTTATGCAGCTCGTAATACTGTTGCTGCATTCCTGAATTTTGTCTGATGCCTTTCAGCGTTTTTTCACGCAATCGGGACCAAAGACGGGTCGCCCAATTTTTCTTCTTGGAATTGTAGAATTCCTTCTGTTTTTTATTGGTTTCTAATATGTCTTTGGTTGTTTTCAATTTTTTTAGTTTACCCAGTTACAAATGATGTTTTTGCCCATTTACTAACACTTTTTCTATTGCACTAAAATAAGTTAATTTTTAGGAAACCTGAGGCATTTTACTTGAATTGTAGTGGTTGCTTTTTTGGAAAACAAATTAGCACGCTGATGACACTTATTGGGCGGATATGCACGGAACTATTTTATAATTGATCAATTTCTGAGTGTTTTCACGCAAAGGCTAAACTCTTTTGCGGCCTTTGCGGATTGCTTTGCGTTTTCTTTGCGTGAAACTGATTCTAGTATGAAACACCAATAGTATAGTATCATTTTGGGCTTTTAAAAAACAAACTCCACCAACCCACAGTGCGTCCCATTGCTTCTGTAAAAGCAGCTTTTCTTTTGGAAGTGGTGAGTACATTTACAAACCGAATCTTAGTGAGTAGTATCGTGATGGCATGCCATTTTATCTTGGCTTTCAGCGACGGATTGGGATGTGCAACGCGCCATACATACCAGCCGTTGCGCACGACCATTTTGCCATAATTGTACTGATTGGGACGGCCATCGGGTTCATGGTGGTGTTCCAGATGGGCGGCGGTATTGACAAATAGTTTTTTGGTTTTGGAAAGCCGCAAACTAAAATCGGCATCTTCATACAAACCATAGCCCTCAAAATAAGTTGAAAATTGCATCGTGGTAAAAACTTCTTTTCGGAAGGACGACACGCCACCCATAATTTGCTGCACAGGATAGATTTTACCACTTTGAGGAAGAAAACTAACGCTGCGCCCGTGGCCAAACTCGGGGAAATGAGCCGGAGGAACATCACTGTCCAACCTCAGCTTTTTACGCAACACAAACCGGCTGCCATCTGTGCGTTTGTAATCGTCATACACATATTCATTTGCATTGGGTTTGTAATCGGCAGAAACTGCCGTCCAATTCACCTCATTTACAATCAATCCACCCACTGCAGCAGCCTCCGGTTGTTTGTGATAGGTACTGAGCAACTGCTCAAAATAATCGGGAAACAATAGGGTGTCGTCATCAAGAAAACAAATGATGTCTGTCTCCGGTGAAACACGCGCAATCCCATAATTGCGCTGACGGGTCAATCCGCGTTCGGCGTCGGGTACTTTGTAATAACGCAGGTTTTTATAAGTTGATTTTTCAAGTAGCTCCTCCGTTTCGGCATTGGTGGAACCATCCACAATTAAGATTTCATCCGGCAACTGTGTTTGCGCCATCACTGACTCCAGCAAACGTTGCAAAGCTTGTGGACGCATATAGGTACAGATGATGAGGGAAGATTTCATTTTAGTGTTCAGTATTCGGAGTTCAGTATTCAGTGTTCAGTGTTCTTTAATTGTTTTGCCCAAAATACACTTTTTTGCCATTGTTTTTTAAACGTTCTAAAATACGCTATCGGATTTTTAATGGCTTGTTTTTTATAGAATTTAAAAAACAGCGTTGCTTTATAGCCTTGAATTTGTTCTTTGGTGCGGTGTTTCATGTGAAATAATAGAACCGTAGGTGCCGGTTTGGGTTGAATTTCTTCAAAGTCCCGGGCTTTCTTGGGCTTTGTTCTAAAACCGCCAACAGGAGCTTTTAGGTGCTTTAACCGAGGATTTGGTAAATACTCTATATCGACTCCCCGATTGCGGAGTTGCATACCAAAATCAGCATCTTCTCCAAAACCATGCTCAAAACCCCTATCAAAACGGATGTCTTTTAATGCTTTCGTGGAAACGATACTACAGCCTGAACCAAAAGATTTCCACTGAACAGGAACTTGACCGCTTTCTTCTTCCTGTTCCTGCAGACAGGAAACAGTAACAGCTTCACCTTGAATTGTATCTAATTCTTTGTATGCTTGCTCTAAAAAGGTTCTTTCCATTCGTATATCATCATCTGCCAGAAAAACCCAATCTGCCGTGACCTCCTTGAGTGCAAGATTCCTGGCGTTACAGGCTCCCGTTTGATGAAGAAAAATATGTTTGATCTGAAATGGCCATTGTTTATTTAAAAAATCTATCAATTCACTTTTGCTTCCTGTATCAGGATTTTGCTCTACAATAATTATTTTTTTTGGCAACAAAGTTTGTTTTGCAAGATCATCGATTACATCTTTTACATAGTTGGTTCTTCCAATCGTAGGAATCACCACATCAACATGGAAAGGAGTTTCATTCTTTTTAGTGGATTTTAAGGGTATGGAATCAACCAATTCCGGAGAAAACCTTCTTCTTTTGTAGAACAAACCGGAAATGAAAGGCAGCAAGGGAAACTTTTTACGAAAGTAAATTAAATTGAGAAGAAGCAAAAACACCCACCGCGTCTTGTAGTGTTGCTTTACGAATCGAAAAACCTCAAAATAAGAAGCTCTATTTGCTGTATCAGAAGGAACTTCCACTAACAAATTCGGGTTGTTGTAACAAAAAACTCCTAGTGGCATCACTAACTTTCCCAGCGAATTTAAAAAGTAGTCAAAATCCTGATCCAAAGGCATTGTGCCTGCAACCGCATTCAAAACTTCAGCGTGTAATCCGCCAACTAACGAACTCAGTTGCCAGGTGGGATAGGGTACTTCTGTGTTTACTTTTACAAAAGGACTGTCTTCCACAAAACCTAGGGTATCTCCCAGATATGCTGAGTTACCAAAGGACTGTATCATCTTCTTATGGTGGAATATCCCCGGAAGATCTTTAAGGTTGAGGTTGTTTGTTTGGGACTGTTCACACCAAAAGATCCACTCATTTGGAAATTCTCTTGCCAGTTTGAAAAGCTGTTTTGCGATGTTTTTATGCTCAAGGATTGGCAGGCTTTTTTCACCGTTTTTAACGGAAACAACTTTATTTTGATGATGAATGAGCAATACCATGAATTAGGGTTTGTCAGAATTGTTGACAATTGATTTGTAAAACTCCATGTTTTGTTGAGTAATCACTTTACTTGAAAAGTGTTCAGCCACCCGTTTACGAGCTTGTTTTCCCAGTTGATCCCGTAGTTTTTTATCTTTTAAGAGTGTGCTTATTTTGTCAGCATAGTTTTGATGGTCTTTGGGGTGCACGGTGTATCCGGTTTCGCCGTCAATCATCAACTCCTTTGCCCAACCAATATCTGAGGTCACTAGTGCCTTTTCCATTGCCATCGATTCCAGCCAGGTCATCGGCATGGCCTCGGCAAAACTGGGAAGTACCACTACGGTGGCTTTGGCGATTTCCTCTTGTATCTCTGTATAGGGGAGTTCTTCCAGAAAGTGGATGTTCTCTTTTACAGCATCGTGAACGCATTCCAGTATCAAGGCTTTGGTCGATTTACCTGTAAACACATCCACCACATCTTTACCGGCAAAAATAAATTGGGTTTCAGGACGGGACGTGTGAACCAGATTGTAAATGGGGGCAAGTTCCAATACCCCTTTTTTTCTGATAAGCGTTCCAAAATAAAGCACCCTGTCTGCTTGTTCTTTTTCAGGCTGAGGCACAAAACGATTGACATCAATGCTGTTTGGAATCACCGTGATTTCCTTCTTCAACCCAAAAATGTCTCTTGTTTCTTCTGCTGTAAAGCGGCTTACAGACAACAAATAGTCTGCTCCAAACAATGCCCACTTTTCAAAAAGGTAATTTTTCTTTTTCTGTGGCCGTCCGTCCAGTTTGCAGAAGTAAGCATCACTCCCGTTAAAACGAATCACCAAAGGCCGTTTCAACTTCATAAAGGCGGTAATCCCCGTCCAGTCCGGTGCTTCAATCAAATCGATTTCTTCTGAGTTGCAAAGGCGGTTGAGGGTTGCTTCTATAAACTTGCGGTAACGGTAAAACCCAAACAGGCTGTATGTATGTTGTTTAATGGCATAAAACGTAAGCTGGTCTTCCATAAACACGGCATCCTGCTTTTGGCCAATGACCACCACGGTGACTTTCACTCCCTCTTTCACCAGTCGCGTTGCCAAGTTTTTGATGCTCGTACCTAAACCACCGGAGGTGCCGAGGTCGGGATGGGGGTATTCGGGGGTGAGAAAGCAGATGTGCATTAATTTATAATTTTTTGAATCCCCTCCCAAATTCGTTCTGAAGCTTTTTGGGGTGGGTGTTGGTTAATGGTTTGAAACCAGTTTTCTGCATTCTTTACAACAGGTTTTTTGGAAGTGTCTAAAGTACTTAAAATACGTTGAAGTTCCTCGGGTTTATCCAACCAAAATACCGGCGGTTGCTTTGGCATGGATTCAAAGTGAATGTATTTGTAAATGGTATGTATGTCTTTTTTTAACTCTTCGTCAATTGGATTGTAATTGATATAGCAGGTGGGCACCCCATGACAGATTCCGTCAAAAACCATCGACGAGCCCACATTGATGATTAACTCTGAATGCTCCACTGTGTTTACAAGGCGGCGATTGTCTTCAGGAGTGGGCATCACAGTATTCCATTGATCTCCCACTTGCTCCCATAAGGGTGACAACTCTATAATTTCATTTTTAAAGTTGGATAAAACGTTATCATACCGACTTGAAAAGTCCACTGGACACCTTCTGAACAGGATGCTCCAGTTTCCCCCTTTGTTGTTCTCTAATCTCACTGCTTTGGCTGTTTCCTCCAAGTAATAGGGGTCGTGTGGCGAGGTCGTAATGTCATCCCCTGAAAAGCAAAGGTAACGTTTGTTTGCATCGAGATTGTTTTCAGCACAAAAGTGATTCTTGGTTTGCTTTAAGCTTGAATCAAAGTGTATTTCAAACTGTGGTGTTCCACTAATGATGATTTGGTTTTCTTTGATATAGGGATAATAAAAAAGCAATTCGGCTTTCATATGTTCGCTCCATACAAAATAATAATCGGTTTCCACCACCATTGTGGCTTTGGGCAGGTTGTCCCAACTAAAAATAAACGTGGCCGTGGGGATTCCTAAATCCTGAGCAGCTGTTAAGGGAGCAATCGCATTTACCGGGCGTTGATTGGTACAAAACACCATTGCAGGTTGCTCTGCTTTCAGGGTTTTGACACACTGTTTGTAGTAATCCGTTTTGCGCTCTTTTCGCTGCATTTGCCGGCGTAAGCCTGAAAGGTTTCTTTGATATTTAAATCTGTAAAATTGCACAAATCTATTTTTAACCTTTTGTTTCCAGGTTTTGTTTGCGGGGGGGAATCGGTAGGATGAAAAAATAGAATTCCCTGTCTTTACTTGAAAATCGTTCAATTCAATTTCCTTTCTTGCGCGTTTTAGTAAATCGGTTTTGGGGTTTACATTCCCACTAAGTTTTAAATCCTGAAAACCCATTTGATTAAGCTCAAAGGCCGTTGCATTCCAAAATAGGATATCAAACCCTCTTTTTTTTCCTTCATCAACAAAGGTGCTAAAAGCAAAATTACGCAAGCCTATGCCGTCGGGTAGTAAAACAACTATTTTTGATTTTTCCATTTCTGCTTTCAAAGGTACTTTCAATTGTTCAAAATAGATTTAGCCATAATTTTTGAAAACTCTTTAGCTCCTTTGTCATTAAGATGACTGCAATTAAAAAAATTATCATCTTCTTCTATAAAGACCCGAGTAAAATTTAACATTGAAGGTATTTTTACTTTAAGCTTATCGCTAAAGTCCAAATTAGTGGTATTTGCACAATAGGGTGCCATAAAATAAACTATTAAAATATCATTTGCCTTAGCAAAGGTATTTATTTTATTTAAGGTATTATTTTCCTTATTTATAAATTCTGGTAATACTGAAGCCAGCTTTCCACCTTGAGATCCATATTTTGGAAAATAACCACTTTCAAGATTTATATTCGGATGCTTTCCAATAGCCGTACTAAATGCTTCTCTAAACCCTAGTTTATAATCAAAAGTTAGATATCTGTAAAAAGGAATATATTTTAACTTATAAAAATTTGGATTTCTTTCTTTTAGAAATGAGGAAATTAAGGAATCATTAATGTATGGCATTAAGGAGCTATTAATTATATCGGACGTGCCTTCCATATTAAAAGTATAATCTATTTGAATGAATACGGTATCAGAGACTATGTTTTGTTTATGAAGTAACTGTAACATTAAGTAATAATCATCCGGTTTGGCACCTTGCATGCCAAGGTTAATTGAAGATTTTCCGGTAATTTCAGTTATAATTTTCGGAACAATTGTATTGTCAACTCTGGAGGAACCTATAAAAACGTAATCTATTTTTTTGTTTTGTTTTGATAAAACATAAGCAACTTTATTTCTTGGAATTCCATTCTGATAGATATAGGTATAAACAAAATCTAAGGCATACATTAAAAAAATAGTTGCTAAAACCAGAAATAGTATATTCTTTATTAACTTTTTCATCTAAAATTGAAAATAAATAAATTCTTGGTGCTCTGAATACACCCCTAATGTAAGAATACAAAATATTGTAAACACAGCTTTTAGCAAAGAATACTTACCTGTTAGGGGTTCTTCTTGTTTTCTGAAAACCCATTCTGTTACTATAAATAAAAACAAGAGTAAAATCAATTCAACATTATACCTTTCCATGGATAAGTACTGTAATCCAAAATCCAAATTTGTAAAGAGAATATTCAAATAGCTAAAACTATCTGAAATGGAATCTGAGCGGAAAAATACCCAGGCTATACAAGTAAGAGAAAATGTAATAAGTATTTGTATAAACTCCTTCCAATTTGGCAACCAGCTATTTTCTGCTATTGTATTCAAATGTTTTCTATTATTTTTTGCCAATAATAATGGTAAAAAATAAAGGGCATTTAATGCTCCCCAAAAGACAAACGTCCAATTTGCCCCATGCCAAAAACCACTGACTACAAAAATGATAAAAACATTACGAATTTGTTCCCCTTTACTCCCTTTTGAACCGCCCAGAGGTATATATAAATAATCCCGAAACCAAGTTGATAAAGAAATGTGCCAACGTCGCCAAAACTCAGCAATGTCCCTCGAAAAATAGGGATAATTAAAGTTACGCATCAACCGAAAACCTAAAAGCCGAGCTACTCCAATAGCAATATTTGAATAGCCGGCAAAATCACCGTATATCTGAAACGCAAAATAAATCGAACCCGTCATTAAGGTCAGACTATTTAAATTTTCATAGTTACTAAAAACAATATTTACATAGGTTGCACAACTATCTGCAATAACCATTTTTTGAAAGAGTCCCCAAAGAATTAAATGCAAACCACTTTTGGCGAGATTGTAATCAAAAACCCTTGGTATTTTAAACTGTGGTAAAAGATTAGATGCACGTTCAATGGGACCCGCAACCAATTGTGGAAAAAATGCAACAAACGTTGCAAAATCTACAAAACCTTTTGTTGGTTCTATTTTCTTTCTGTAAACATCTATTGTATAACTGAGCGTTTGAAAAGTATAAAAGGAAATTCCTACGGGAAGGATTATATTTAAGCTACTGGTATGCATGGCAATTCCAAAAGCCTCCCACATCTCCACCCAACTATCAATAAAGAAGTTAAAATATTTAAAGAATCCCAGCAAGCCAAGATTAAAAACTAAACTGAAAATTAAAAGTAGCTTTCGCTTCTTACGCACATTTTCATTTGCAATTGCTAACCCAATACAATAATCAACAAGTGTACTCGCTGCAATAAGTGCTAAAAACCTGTAGTCCCACCAGCCGTAAAATAAATAGCTTGTCGCCAGTAAAAATATATTCTGCGCTTTGAGGTGCTTTTTAAATACAAACCAATAGACTATAAATACAGAAGGTAAAAATACAAGGAAGGCGATGGAGTTGAAGAGCATATCCTATTTTGAAAAATATTTTTCCCCACACTCCCAATCCTCCAAAGTGTCCAGATTCACATACCGTTTTCCTTCCGATACCACAAAACCCAAAGCATTTCCGTATAAAGAGTTTTGTTTTAAGACAACATCCGATTTCATAAGATAGATACTCCCATCCCTAAAATAGGCTTTAGGCAACTCCTGCCGGCGTTTGATGAGCTGCTTGTCCCCAGTGGCAATGTGCAGACAGCCTTGGTCATCAGCTTTAAAAACCCAGTGCGGATTGTATTCTGCAGGGACTTCCCGAACACTTGCCAGCGAATCAAAATCCTTTTGGATAAACTTTTGAATGGCTATATCAATACTTCCTTTATCCCGGAAAGGCGTGGTGGGTTGCAACAGGCAAACGGCATCAAAGCTTTCGCCTTTTTCCTTAAAAAAAGTCAGGGCGTGTTGCACCACCTCCAGCGAACCTGCCTGATCTGTAGCCAAATGTGCGGGTCGCACAAACGGAACCTCAAGTCCTAGAGTTTTGGCAACAGCTATAATCTCGGGGTCATCAGATGATAAAATCACCCGGCTCAGCATAGTGCTTTCCCGAGCTGCTTCAAACGTGTATTGCAACAAAGGCTTTCCTCCCAGCAGTTTGATGTTCTTTCCGGGAATTCCCTTGCTGCCGCCGCGGGCAGGGATGATGGCGAGTATGTTGGTTTCAGGTTTCAAGTTTCTAGTTTCTAGTTTTAAAGTTAAGCGTTCCACCCGCCTTTGGCGTGTCGGGGCAAAGAACGCGGGTTTCAGGTTCACAAGTTTATTGTTTGTGGTTTAGTTAACTATAAACCATAAACCTCAAACATTTTCTGTTCTCTATTTTCTATATTCTCTACTCTAAATCTAATCCTACGTCTTAAGTCGTGCAGTCTTATGTCCAATGTCCATTATCCTCTCACCAGTACCCACTCACCTCTACCCACTAACCTCTACCCACTAATAAACAATCGTCTTATGAAATTGCAACGGCAACTCTGCCAGCAAATCAGCGATTTTAGTACCGGAATCTCCTGTTCCATAAATATCGGAGCCGGAAATGGGGCCGTTTTGTAAATGATTTTGTATCGCTGTTTTAATGTCCTCCTTATCATAGCCCACATCGATCACGTTTTGTCCGCGTTGTCTGCGGTGCTGCCTGCTGCCAATATTTACGACGGGCACTCCCAAAAAAGCACATTCTCTGATGCCCACACTGCTATTGCCCACCAGCCCTTTGCTGTGGTATAACAATTCCAAAAAGTCTTCGCCTTCCATATTTTTAAAGAAATGCACGTGCTCCAAGGCATAGCGTTCCCTGAAACTCCGTATTCCGGTGGAAGTACCGTCTGCTCCGGCATCCACATTGGGCCAGAACCACAGGGTGGGAATTTTTAAATCGTTGACAGCGTGAAGGGTGGCTTCAATTTGCTTTCGCGAAAGCGAATACTCATGGGTTACCGGGTGTTGCATCACCACGAGAAAGCCGTTATCTAGTTGCGGCTTGGCTCCCACGCCTCCGTATTTCTGATAGGGATCAAAAGAGAGTTGTTTACTTTCCTTGACCGGCACGGCCAAATCGATGGAGGGACAACCGGTGTTAAAAACAACCTTAGGGTCTTCTCCTAGTTTTAGCACGCGCGCCTTGGCATCTTCTGAAGCCACAAAATGATAGTCGGCCAACTTGGTAATGGCGTGACGTACTTTTTCATCGATGTTCCCTGTGACTTCGCCCCCTTGAAGGTGTGCCAGGGGAATGTTCATATAAGAAGCTGAAATTGCTGTTGCCATAGTCTCAAACCGATCGGCTACCGTAACGACTATATCCGGACTCAGATTGTCAAATACAGTGGAAAGTTCGAGTATGCCAATACCCGTTGTTTTTGCTGCAGCTGTCAGGTTTTCGCCCTCGAGCACATTAAACACTTTTGCCGCAATGGGGAAACCGTCCTTTTCGATATAGTTCACAGCAGACCCGTAGCGATCCAGCAGTGCGGAGGCCGCAACTATTAGTTGTAGTTCCAGGTTTGAATGATTTTTTATAGCATGTAAAACCGATTTCACCCTGCTGTATGAGGGGCGGGCGGTGATCACAACAGCAATTTTACGTTTGGACATAGGTTGGTTCTTGTGTGGTTAAAAATATAAAAATGCGTGGAGATACTTCGATATATGCTGTATTTTTTTTGGGACTTGTTTTTTTATAACATATGAATTCATTAAAGTTTTGGCTTTTTCTTACAAAGATCATAGGATCTTATTGCTAAGGAGACCGCAAGGAGCTTACAAAACCTTATAAAACCAAACATTGTTGTCCGGTAAAATTTTTGAAAACCTTATGTAACTCAATACAGGTCGTCCGCACGCTGTCGCAGAAGCTTTAGCGTAGGTGCCCAAAGGCGGACTTTCTTAATTGGGTGGGGTTAAATTCTACAAACATAACACCCTATCGAGGTTTAAAGTCATAATTGATTGAATTTAAACAACATAGAATCAAAGCTAAAGTCTCTTAAGATATATTCGTGCATTAGTGGCACTTTTTATCGGACACTAGTGAAAAACAAACAGTATCAATGTAAAAAAAATGTTATTTAATAGCCAAAACCCTTGGCTTTACAATAGCTATTGTATCTTTGCAGTCAACTTAACCTTTTAGAAAATGAAGAAAATTTTACTTTGCGTAGTGATTGCCATATTTACAATGGCGATTCAGGCACAAAATGAGAAAAATTACAACCGCTGGTCTATCGAACTCGAAGCCGGAGCTCATAAACCGGCAACCCCCTTTACGCCGGACTATTATACCACAACCCCCAGCCTTTGGCAAGGCGGACTTGGTGTGCGTTATATGTTTAATGAACACTTTGGTGCCAAGCTTGACTTTGGTTACAACAGCATCAACAATGCCGATAACAGTCTGGAATTTGAATCAGAATATTATCGTGCCAATTTACAAGGTGTGGTAAATTTGGGAAGTGTTTTAAACTTCAGAAACTGGACCAATACTTTTAATGTACTTGTACATGGTGGTTTTGGTTATGCGGCTAACAAGCCCTCTGTACCCAATGAGTTTTCAAGTGCTGATCAAATGCTGAACTTAATGGCAGGGATTACACCTCAAATTCGTTTAGGAAACAGTGTTGCCTTAACAGGTGATTTAAGTGTTTTAGGTCACGTGAGACACTCTGCTACCTGGGATGGTGCACAACCCTTAAATACAGTTGTGAGCAACAACCAATTGCGTGGTTTGAACGGATATATTGTCAATGCGTCTATTGGTTTGACACTTTATCTGGGAGATAAAGACGTTCACGCCGACTGGTATTCTGAAGAAGCTGCTATTTACAGTGAGCTAGAGGATATGGATAGCCGTATTTCAAAAATAGAAACCGATTTGATTGATACTGATCAGGACGGTGTGCCTGATTATTTGGATCGCGAACCAAACTCTCCATCGGGAGCTGTTGTTGATACCAAAGGACGTGCTTTGGACACAAACAACAATGGAATACCTGATCATATGGAAAGTGCACTGGATAACCGATATGCTTCCAAAGCCGATCTTGAAAAAGTGGGCGGCGGACTCGATATGAAAAAATTGATTGATGCCGGTTATGTGAATGTGTATTTCAGATTCAATAGCGATGAGCCGGAAGTGTATTCTTTACAGGCAGTCAATTATTTAATCACCTATATGAAACAAAACCCTTCTGCTTCTGCAACTTTGATCGGTTTTGCTGACGAAATTGGCAATGCACAATACAACCTGCAACTGTCTGAACAACGCGCTAACAAAGTGAAAGAATTGATGATAGCCGCAGGCATCGACGGAAACAGATTAACCACCCAAGGTGGCGGTGAAGATACTTCTGTTAACAAAGATTCTTCACAGGCACGTCAATTGGTAAGACGTGTGACGTTTAGATTAAACTAAGAAATACCTATTTTAACCTGAGTTCGATTATTGACTTGATACATAACTCGCTGATTAATGAATATTAAAAGAAACATTAAGAAATGAAGGTCATTAAGAACAACTTAATGAAACCCTTAATTTTCTTAACTTCTTTATGGTTCAAAAAAAAATAGGCGCAGAGATATTGTAACAAGTAGTATTGCAATATAATATCAATCGAGTTCAGTTTTATTTAATTGATATATTCCCTGCTGTCTTTTGATGGTGGGGATTTTTTGTTTCAAGTTTCAAGTTTCAAGTTTCTTGTTCGAATTTCGAAATTTAGTATTCGATATTCATCAAGGTCGGTTTTCATGCCACAAAGGCTCTAAGACACCAAGGGACACCAAGTATTCATTTTAAAATTCCATTGACGCACTCACCTCTAACCACTCATCTCTAACCACTATTGACTAACAAACGGACACACCTCCATCAACCCCTTTTGCAAACGTGCAATGACATCGGCGTCTGGTAATGACGGTTGGGAGTTGAAGCGGTTCAGGAATGCTTCGGGGGATTGTTTGCCGGTTCCTATTTCGGGAATGGAGAAAGGGAGCTTGACAGATTCATAATAATCCTGAAATTTGATACCATCACCAAAGAGTTTGTCTGAAAATTGCACCCATAAGGCCGGTATTCCGTAGGCGTGAGCGATGATGAGACCATGTAAAGAAGAAGAGACTATTTTATCACATTGTAAAAACAAGTCAGTAGTTGCCTCAATATCATTGGTCATCAGGTCGATGAGAAGGATTTCAGTATCGTTTTCGTACAGTGGTTGTACCGTTTTAAAATCATTGTAATGTGCAACGATGCCGAGTTTGTATTTTTTTTCTGTTGGGGGATTGTAATATAAAGGTAGCAACAAACCCGGGTCGCCATAGACTTCTGGAACTTTATACCCTTGCTCCAGTAAGCGTTTACGGGTTTGGGGACCTCTTACAGCAAGAAACTTGGCAGGTTTTACTACCTGGTCTTTTAAAATGATCCCACTCCCCCACACGATGCATTTTTGATTGACGTGTGCCAGAATACTTCCTGCCGTGACATAAATGGGTTGGAAATAATCTTTAAAGTGCCATTTTTTGGGGTGTACCCAAACCACTTCCTTGCCTGAAATTTTTTCAACCAAGTACTTTCCCAGAAGGTCGCCGTAGTTTTCTTTGGGTTTTCCTTGAAGAAACGGTTCACTCCACCAAAAGAGGCGTATTTTTTTATTATTTAGCATAGCAACAGAATGCTCTTTTCAATAGTTTACAAATATAAGTGCAATTATTTGTAGTGGGCACTCATTATACTATTATCCAACTAAAAAAACTTCACAAATCATTTGAATCATTTTCCAAAACGAGAAAACCCACCCGCCATTGGCGGGCTGGGGAAAGGTTTTCGGGATTCGTCCGCTTTGCCCAGGTCCGACAATGGCAGATGGCGGTTTTATTTACGTTTGATTTTTTTGTCTTTGCCCCGACCCTAAAGGGTGGACAAAAAAATCTTAATCTATGTTTTGTATAAGCTCTTTTGAAATTTCTTTAATTTTTTCAATCACTTTATTTAAATTAGTTTCAACTTCTTCATTAGAAAATCTTATAACTTTCAATCCTTGTGATTCTAAATCGTTTGTTCGCTCAAAATCTAAAAGTCTTTGTTCTTTAGAGTTGTGATAAGCTCCATCTATTTCTATCACCAACTTTAACTTATGACAATAGAAGTCAGTAATATATAAATGAACAGGATGCTGACGCCGGAATTTCAATCCTTCGACTTTATTTCCCTTCAAAGCCTGCCAAAGCAAGTTTTCAGCAACAGTCAAATTATCTCTTAACTTATCTGCCTTAGCAAACGCACTTGCCGGTGCTCCCTTATGCATACTCTCATCGTAATATGGATTTTCTTTTTTCATAAATAATGAATTAAAAGATTAACAAATATAGGGTTTTCGGATTCGTCGGCTTTGTCCCGGACCGCCATAAACAAGTAACAATTTATAAACAGTATCCAAAACGAGAAAACCCACCCGCCATTGGCGGGCTGGGGAAAGGTTTTCGGGATTCGTCCGCTTTGCCCAGGTCCGCCAAAAACAAGTAACAATTTATAATCATTTTCCAAAACCAGAAAACCCACCCGCCATTGGCGGGCTGGGGAAAAGGTTTTCGGGTTCGTCCGCTTTGCCCCGACTCTCCAAAACTAATAACAATTTATAACCATTACCCAAAACGAGAAAACCCACCCGCCATTGGCGGGCTGGGGAAAAGGTTTTCGGGATTCGTCCGCTTTGCCACTTCCCGACAAAAACAAGTAACAATTTATAATCATTTTCCAAATCGAGAAAACCCACCCGCCATTGGCGGGCTGGGGAAAGGTTTTCGGGATTCGTCCGCTTTGCCCCGATCCGCCAAAGGCGGATGGCGGACTCATTAACGTTACTTTTTTTCAACCCTCCCACCCTTTAGGGATGGGGAAAAGGAGGGTTGGAAAAATTAAGCCATCACATTGCAATCACAAAATGTATTTCTTTCAAATCTGCTGCTACTTTGTAGGCGTAATTACAATGTCTGTAATCAAACACGATTGTTTTTAGAATTTCGTCATTCACTGCCTTCAAGGAGCAGTAAGGTTGTGATTGTTTGCCTAGCCGTTTTTTGAGTTTGTATTTTAGGGAAGTGTAATAGGCATCTTCATAAAAAAGAATCGATACCACTTTCCCCTTGTAACTTTTAAGTTCTTCCCTAAGAAAATGAGTAATAACGGCCTCGATATTAGGTAAACGGACTTCTAAATCAGGGTTTTCCAGCTTTTTTTTATCTATAGGCGAATAGCAATTTCCCCAATCCGGTTGTTGTGGAGCTCTTGTGATTTTCAGCTCTTTTTGATTCAAGAAATGCCGTTGGTTGATACGTTGTGCATTGTAAAGACGTGTCTGAACAGTTAGATGCTTGTCTTTTTTTTGCGGGTAGCGCGGATGCCACAGGTGCTTAAAAAGAGCTTCCGGTTTTCGATGAACTTCATAGCCGGCATTTACAAGTCGGGCAATAAGATCTTCGTCTTCTGAGCCGTAAAAGTGAAAGAACTCATCAAAACCAAGGACGGCCTCTAATGCCGCTTTGGGAAATAACCCAATCCCGAACGTGTCTCCGGTATGGGTGGGCTCTAAATCGTCAAATGGGATTGTTGCCACTTCTTTTAGCGAAACCGACTGTGGCAGATAACCGATTTTAAATAGACTAAAGCTTTTAGGGGTGCTTACTTTATGAAACGTTTCGAGAGCAGATGGGTGTAAAATCACATCGACATCATTGATGAGGATGGTGTCGCTTTTGGCCTGTAGAATCCCATAATTCAATGCTTTGCTTTTGTTCCACAGCAAGCCGGGATGAGCGATGTAGTGATAGCTGGCAAAATCAAACTTATCCACCACCTTTTTTACGAGAACCGCATATTCATCTTCACTTCCATAATCTACAAATACCACTTCAAAGTTCTGCGCTGTTTGCTGTTGTAGCGATTGCAACGAGCATTTGACGCGTTGGGCGTCGCGATTGCGGAAGGCGTAAAGGATGGTGATGGTTTGCATTCAATAATTATTTTAAGAACAAATTGTTTTTAAAGGCTGTTGAATTACAGGAATCTGAAAATATCTGATATTCCATTTTGTTTAACATTTTAAAAACTTCATCATATTGATTTAAAGTCATTGTATTGCTCTTTAGACCATGTTCAAAGTGAATAATTTTAGGTTGAATTAAGTTAAAGTCAATATCCATAATGATATGGTAGTCATATCCTTCGGTATCAATTACTAAAACATCTATATTTTCTATTTTATAATCCTTAATGATTGAAGATAGTTTTTCGCATTTTACAATTTCGGGCTTTATAAGTTTGGAATCAACATTCGTTTTTTTATGATGATTCGGATCAAAGGATGCGATTCCCTTTGCAAATTCAGGAGCTAAATGTTCTTTTGACTTATCTAACTTGAAAATTGTAGTTTCTTTTAAGGAATTATGAATTGCTTTATTAACAGTTATTATATTGGAAAAATTTTTATAATTTCTCTCTAAATCAATATAATAATCTTTAACGGGTTCGAGTATAACACCATTAATATTGTTATGATATTTAACAACAAATTTATAGATAGGGTCATATCGTTTACCATCATTACCACCTAATTGTAAAAAAGTAATATTAGTTTGTATTTTCATTAATTGATGAAGCAAACCATCAAAAAAGTCAAAATAATGAGCATTTTGATTTTTATCTCCCTTTTTGTGCAAAACCCGATGAAGAAAATATTTCGCAATTTTTTTTAAAATCATCAAATTATTTTGTTTTTATTTGTTGTTGTATTTTTTTCAATATTCCTTGATTAACATAAAGCCCTACTATTTTTTTTGGGTGAAAACTCAAAAGTTATTTCGCAATTTCACACAGTATTTATGGTAGTTGATAATAAGTATTGTCAGCATAGTTGTAATGTGGATTCTATTTTATTATATTTTTCAAGAATATTTTCACGTACATATTCCCTTTCAAGCAATGGAATTATCTCATTTGTATTAAAGTCAATTCCATCTTGCAACATTTTCGGATGTGATAATGCATAGGCAATTTGGTCTGCGATTGCTTCTGTATTTTCTGGGTCTTCCAGTAATAACCCATTTTTTTTGTGGGTAATCCATTCGGTCGTTGCACCTCCTGGATTGGATTGTATTGGAAAAGCTCCCATAATAAATGCTTCCAACAGTGTGTTTGGAGTACCATCTGAAATACTGTTTCCTATATAGATTAAGGTTTTGCCTTTTATTTTTAAAAGTTCTTTGTGAGGAATTTGGCCCAAAAATGTAAAGTTTTCCCAATTGTTTAAATTCAATTCTAACACCTTATTACTCACCTCTTCATTAGCTGCATAGACAACAATTAGGTAATTATTTAATAGTTTTTTTAATAGGGCGATAGCTTCCAATACTTTATTAGCCCTTCCGAATTTATGTTGATAGCCCTTAATTAATATTGTATTTCTTTTTTCTAACTCTTTTTTATAAGGCTTGTATTCATTTAATTCATAACCACCACCGGTAGGGAAAGTCCCTAAATACTCACCTTTAAACCCCAGCTCTCTTGCAATATGGAAGTCTCTTGTGCAATCGGCAAACATATAGTTTATGTGTGGTAGAGTCTCTTTAATTTCACTAAGTCGTTTAGGTACATTTTTATAATAATATAAATCGTTTCCCCAAGCTGAATAAATCCATTTAATTTTAAGATTTTTCTTCATTACTTCTAAAATAGGAAAACAACTCATATACATCACAAAACTGTGAACCACATCCGGTTTTACCTCATTTAAATAGTGTTCAAATTCAGTTGATGTTTTTTTATCATTAAAAAATTGAATGAATTTATGAATGAAAGGAATTTTATTTTTTAGGAAAATACGCCCCGGATAATCAAACCTTTTTTTCCAGCCCACTTTTTGATCTGCCCAATCCAACCTTGGTGATTTAACACCGCCATCAAGGATATCAAACCAAAAAATTTCAAGACCGGAATCTTTTAGTTGTTCTGCCCACCTAAAAAAATGGATGGAACCCATTGATAACATTAATATTTTCATAAGGCCGCTATAAAAGAAAAGTTGAATATATTATAATGTTGTATGATAATTTTTTAATTAAAGGTTTCTATTAATTTTTTATACTTCATCTGCATTATTTCAAAAGAATAATGTTTTAAATATTTTTCACGGTTTATATTTTTTATAATATTGATTTCCTCTTGATCAAAAGTATTTATTTTTTTAAAAACCAAGTTTAAGCTTTTTTCAATATTATCCACTTCAATCCATAAACTATTTTTAGTGCCATTTAATCTTTCTTCCATCGCGCCAACCCGTGTACTTATAATAAGCTTTCCTGCTGCCATTGCTTCAAGACCTATAAAAGGACCGCCCTCTTCACTAGAAGCGATAATTATAACATCTATTTTTTTATAAAAATCAGCTAAATTTGATGGATTAAATATACCTATATATTCACAGTTATCTAAATTCTTAATTTCATAAAGTATTGTATTAAGTTCAGTTCCTTTTCCTGCAATTAGAAAATGATTTCTATTTTTTTTAAAAAAATCAATTAGTGCTAAAATGTTTTTCCCCTTTTCTAACCTACCAAGATATCCATAAGTCAAATTTGAATTTGTTTCAATTGGAAGACTTGTTATTTTTTTTTCTGCAACTATACTTTGATCTATAATGGTATATTTATGTTTTAGAAGTGAATTTAGTTTATTGGCATTGAACTGGGAATGATGAATAAAATGGGAAACTTTGCTCAAAGAAGGGTTTTCTTTGACCATTTTATCATTAACAGTAGTAACCGTTTGAATAAGAACCGGAGTTTGATTTTTTTTTGCAAAATCAATTGTGAATTTCACGAATGGTTCGTTTAAAATAACTGGCATTATAATTAAATCAAAGTTATCAATGAATTTTTCTAAAAATTTTTCTTTAACACTTTTTAAATTAAAAATCCTTTTAGTAAAAGTATTATGTAAATAAGAGTGAAATTCATTTTCCTTGTTGCTTTTTAAGTAGGAAAGTTTGGTTAAAAATTTTAAAACTTTATTTATTTTTAATATCTCATCATTAATAATATGGCAATTATCACTAATAATATCTTGAAAGGCAAAAGAGTTATTTGTTGCGAAACTCGTTGATAAGATATGCACTTCATAAAAGGAACTTAAACATTTAGCGATTAGATTAATGTGAATCTCTCTCCCACCAAAATTTTTAAAAGGTGCTAATATTAATATTTTTTTCATACGAAATAGTGAAGTGGTAAAACTAATATTCAAAATTTTAAAGCTCTTTTCCTTTTGACAATCCTTTATATTTATAATAGGCATTCTTAACAAATCGAAATGAAAATAACATATTTATTGTTTTTGTTTTTAAATTCAATCCGAAATTATTTCTTGTAAGCTTTTTAAAATTTATATGACTGGGGTTCTTAGTGTTTTGTTTTAATTGCTTTAATTCTTCTTCCATCCAATCTTCTTTTACATTTCCAAGATGGTATGCATAGTTATCATATGTTGAAAGTCTATAAGCATTAAACTTTACAACAAGTGTGTCAAAAAACTTTTGCACTACTCTGTTTCCTAAATATTCAGTTGAAAATAATGAAGGTACTTCATCAAAAAGTTCACTTTTGTAGGTAGCTACAAAATGTGGAGCACCAACGACAGCAGTTACATTATTTTTTGTTACTGTCATTATTAAATCTTTCCATTTTTCATCCAGGCGAGGCCATCCAATGCTTTTAGCAAACAATGTCATTGCTTCCGGGTTTTTTACCGGGGAAAACCTTACTTTTTTAGAGAAAAAATAATCAAAATGAAAAGATTGTGTATATTCCAGTTGTTTTCTGAATAATGGTACCGGACTTACGACCCCAGCTTTGGGAAAAGCTTTAAACAACTCATAAGTAGCCTCTTGCCAGCCGTTTAAAAAAAGTACATCGGCATCAGTGATTGTAACTAGTTTGAAATTTTGTCCAACCACACCTTTTAGAATTGCATTGATTTTGCCAATGTTAGAAGTGTGAATTACTTCGTGAATTAATCTTTCACTTAAGAGGGTGTTCAAGTAATTAATAACATTTTCACTACTGCCATTATTAACAACCGTAATAAATGTATTGGAATGTATCGTTTTAAATAAAGAAGATAAACATATTTTCAAAATCTTAAAACTATCTTCAAAATAGCCTTCGGCATTGGGTATATACACCGGCACGATCACCTGATGGTGGTAATTGCTTTTACTGAGTTTTTTGTCTTTAGCCGGGTTTTTACCGATGCGCATTTTCGATTAGTATGTTGTTGACAAGGTTAAAATAGGAATCTTTTATGGTATTTATAGCGTAAAAATCAGAATATTTTTTTCTTAAAAATAATGCGAAATCATTTAGTTGTGGAATTTCACAATCGTTCAAATAATCCAATATCTGTTGCAGGTTTTTAAAATCAGTATCAAGAAATGGAATTGTATAGCCTTTAATTCGTTCTTTCATTGCACCCACATTTGTGGTAATCAAAATTTTACCGGCAGCCATAGCCTCCAGGGCAACCAAAGGACCAGCTTCCTCCTTAGAAGATACGATTAATACATCAATTTTGTTAAAAAAATCATCTAGATTATTTCTATCAACAAATCCAATATAATCAATATTTTTCCCGGTATTTGAAAAATGATTAACCTCTTCTTCCAGTGGTCCTTCACCGGCTATAATTAAAGGGTCGTTTATTGAGTTAAAAAATTGCGCCAATTCTACAATTTGCTTTTCGGGGCTTAGCCTCCCTAAATATCCAAAACGCAATGGTTTTTTGATATCTATTGGCAATCTTAATAATATTTCTTCACCTATGGCGCACTGATCAATAATTTTGTAGTTGTGCTTAAAATACTTTAAAAGATTTTTTGCGTTTCGTTCAGAATGATGGATAAAACAAGCCGCCTTTTCAAAGGAAGCCCGTAATGAATCATCAAAATTTTGGATTGTTCCGGTTGTTCGTATCACACAAGGAATTTTATATTTAGCACATAAAGTGAGTGATTCGTGAACAAATTTTGAGGTAAGTTGTACAACCAAAAAAACAAAATCATTTTTTTTGATTTGATTTTCCAATTCATTGATTCTGTTCTGCTCAAAATTCAAGTATTTTTTTGAAATCTTTGAATTGATGAAGGCTTCCGGAGACTTTTTGAAGCCATTTTTTAAATAACCAACATAGGCAATTATTCTATAAATTAAATACCTTTTAAAAAGCAGCTTGTTTAAGCTTTTAATTTGTGTTTTTTTTAGTATATCTAATCGTTCGTAGCTTTGACTTATATAACCGGTTGATAGCAAGCCAATTTCAAATGATTTCTCTAATGAAGACGCTATAAGTTGCGCTTCAAAATCCCTCCCTCCTTTATTTCCAAAAGGCCCTATGATTAGAATTTTTTTCAAAACAATTTCTTTTTTAAACGATTTAAAAACGATTCCTGCTTTATTTGTTGTTTAAAAAACTTCCTGTTCTCCCTAATTAAATTTTTATACTCCTTTTTAAGTTTTAAAAATAGATAGCTTTTGGCATTATCGATATACTTGTTATTGTAGGCATTATTAGTTGCTAACAGATTTTCAATCATCTTCCAGGTGACTATGGACTGTTGTGCTTTGGCTTCGCTTGAAAAAGAACTCGTACTCTCACTTTTTTGAATACGGTAATAAGCATATATATTATCTACAAAAACTATATTTTTACTGGATAAAATAACTCTAACAAAAAACTCTCCATCTTGATTGATTTTAAGCATTTCATCCCACAACCCTGACTTAGATATAATATCTCTGGAAACTAAATAAGAATGGGATGGTAAAAAGGATTTTGATTCCCCAAAATCCTGAAATATATCTGCCGGATTTTTATAGTCCTTAAAAAATAAATAATCTCTTTTTAAAGATTCCTCATTTGGGTTATTATAAAATTTTTTCCATTTGCAAGTTGCTATGGACTCATTTAAATTTAACAAGACTTTTACTTGTGCTTCAATTTTATTCTCAGAAATTAAATCATCACTGTCTAACCATTGTATGTTCTCACCCTTACTCACCTCAAATCCATAATTACGACACGCATTGGCTCCCTTTGGTCGATCCTCAGGGCGTTTATGGTATTGAAAGCGGGTGTCCTTGTTTAAATAAGGTTGCACTACCTCAGCCGTTTGGTCTGTACTTCCATCGTCCACTATGATGCATTCCCAATTTAGGTAGGTCTGTGCCAAAACACTAACCAGGGTTTCGCCAATGAGATGGGCCCGGTTGTAGGTGGGAATAATTATACTTACTAAGGGTTGTGATTTATTCATTGACTGGGATTACTGTGGTAAAAATAGGAAAAGTTTTGTCACTTTGCCGTCTTTACTTCGGTTTCCTTGAGGTAAAACGCTTTTCATTTTTTACATATATGATTAAAACTTTTTACAAAAACAATATATACTATAAATATACTTATAACTTTTTAGGGTGTTTTTTTTTTTAAAAGTCAGCTTGTAAGCTTCAAAAACAAATCAACTGAAGAATTGAACGCTTGATCCCGATAGCTACCGGGACGTATCAAGTGTATAAGGCCAACACTTCAAAATTCGAAATTCTGTATTCGATATTCAATAAAATTGTGGGAGGTGGCGGTTTTTATTTTATACTTTCCAAGGTCTCTTGTAATGAATCAATGTGCCGTTCCAGTGAAAAGTGTTGCTTAATATTCAGCTTCCCGGCGGCACCCATTCGCTTTGCATTTTCAAGATTATCCAGCAGCTTGATCATATCTTTCGCCATTCCTGCAACATCGTGTTCTTCAACTAACAATCCTGTTTCTCCATGAACAACCACATCTTGTAAGCCGGCATGTTTGGTAGAAATTACAGGTAGTCCTGCTGCACTGGCTTCCAATACTGCAAGGGGCGTGCCTTCCATATCGCCGTTTTCTGCTGTGATGGAGTGTTGTACAAACGCCCACGATTCCTGTAAATACATTTGATATTGTTCTGCTGTCACAATACCGGGAAAGTCAACGTTCTTCTCTATTTTGAGATGTTTCGTCAAGTTTTCACACATATTCAGCAAAGCACCGTCTCCCGCCATAACCAATCGGGCATCGGGATGTTGTTTTAGGGCTTCGGCAAATGCCAAGATGGTGTAATAGGGTGCTTTTTTATCGGTAAACCGGCCAATAGCGATGAACTGTTTTTTAGAGAAAATAGGAATCACCTCGTGAAACTCCGGCCTGGGACCATACACATTATAAACAATTTTATCCTCTGGACAGCCCAGATTTTTTAAGCGGTCAACCATTACTTTGGATACCGCTATAACTTTTGAAGCATTCTCAAAAACCTCTTTATAGTTATTGTGTTTTTCTATCACCGACTTTACTGAGGCATCGTAGCCATGGAAATGGACGACAAATGGCACTCCCGATTTTTTTAAAACCGGCAAGAGTTGGTGTGCGTGGGTGCCATATTCTAAAAGAACTACCTCAATTTTATTCTTTTTTAAGGAGTGCAGCAAGAGCTCCTCAGCCACAAAAGAAAAGGGTTTGTTTTTTATTTTACGAACGACTTTTAATACCCGGTTTTTTTTTGACTGTGTCAAGGGTGGGTGACCCTCTAACTTTAAATGATACAAATTGCCATAATAATAAAACACCCGCCCGTTTAAATACTGCTTATGCGCCTGAATAAAGGTTTCAGAATAGGGATTTTGGCTGGGTGTGAAGATAGCGATGTTCAAAGCTTATGCGTTATTTAATTTAAATTTGATGAATTTTAATGCAAAATCTAACAAGGAGGTTGTAGGTTGAGTAACTTTATAAAATCGAAAATATAAAAAACTCCATTTACTATGTAGCCTAAACCACTTTTTATATAAAACTTCATTGTTCTTTGTTAGAGATAAGCCATATTCATTTTTTACAAAACGCCTGATTGTAGCTTCTTCCAATAGCCTCCTTCTTTTAGTATCAACATCTTTATGATTTCTGCTAATTGCATTGTGGTTTCGAAAAAAGTTGAAATGTTGACTCACAAACTTTACTTTTGTGCTTTTTATCAGTTGAACCCAAAAAAACCAATCACCACATAGTTTCATTTTCAACAATTTTTCATCAAATGTCAGGGTTGTGATAAGTGACTTTTTAAACACAACAGCACTGGCATTGGGTATAACATTTTTGATTAATAATCCCTTTTCTATAAACTCAGTACCCTGCATTTCAAAATCATTTACCCAAAAATTGGGTTGAATGTCTGTTGTATATTCCTTTCTATCGAGTAATATCTCCCCTTTTTCATTTACATCTTTGGTTTGACAATACACCAAACCCACTTCATTTTTAAATGATTTCATTAATATTTCCAAAAATTCTGGGGAGCAGTAATCATCACTCTCCGCTATCCAGATATACGCTCCTTTAGCCAGTGCAATCCCTTTTTGCCATTGTTTAAACGGGCTGCCGGAATTGGTTTCATTAACAATAAAATGGCTGAATTTAGGGTGGTTTTTATAGGGTTCTAAAATATTTAAACTGTTATCTGTGGAGGCATCATCCAGTAAAATCACTTCAAAGTCTTGATAGGTTTGATTGAAAACACTCTCTAGCCGTTGCTTTAAAAAAGGAGCGTGGTTGTAGTTTGGGATTATGATGGAGATTAAGTTTGACACTTTAAAATATTTTAATTTTTTTAAAAAATTTAAATATCAATGACTTATTATATTTTTCCTTTTCTTTAGTTAATTTTCCTAGCTGACTAAAAATTAGAGAAAAGGCATTAATATACATGCTAAAGTGCTTTTTTTTAATATAAAGTATATTTTCCTTCATCATTTCTTTATCAAAACCTTTAATCATAGAGTTTGACGTAACCCTGTAATCAAAAGTAACTTCTTCCAGATAATTAAATTCAATCCTATTCTCAATACACCTCAGCCATAAGTCCCAGTCTTCGTGACCTTGATAAGGCAAATTTGTGTCATAATTGTCCACAATATCAAAAACACTTTTTCTGATTATTGCACAAGCATCAATGTAGTTGTGCTCTAGCATACGAAATTTGTCAAACTTCCCCACTTTCCATTTTCCGGTTTTCTCACCAAAATATTGAGCATCTCCATAAACCACTCCAATGCTTTCACTTATTTCCATTTTGGAAATAGCTTTAACAGCAAAATCAGGTCTTATTTTATTATCTGAATCCAATGGTAGTATATAAATACCTTTGGCTTTTTCAATTCCAAAATTTCGAGCATCTCCTAATCCTCCATTCTCTTTTTTATAGTACCTGAAGCGGTCATCTTTTGTTACCCACTCCAAAGCAATAGTTTCTAAATTATCTGGCGAGCCATCATTAATAATAATAGCTTCCCAATTTTCAAAAATTTGATTTTTTACCGAAGTTAATGTTTCTTCCAGGGTTGACTCAGAATTATAACATGGAATAATTATAGATAGAACTGGCTTCAAATCAAAGATGTTTTAAGCGAAGATACATATTATATGCTTTTTTCATAAGGAGGTTTCCTGTAAATTTTTGAGTCGAAATTGAATTGATTAAAAGGTTCATTTTATATTTCACCACTTTTTGCTCTTCATTATTTAAAATTGGCAAGATAATTTTATAAAATTTCAGGTAATTTTTATTCGCATTAAGTTTGGTGATACCAGAGTATATACCTTGACTGTGAAGTCTGTAAACACTCATCACCTCATTTATACATTGAATTTTATTTTTTCCGGCAATAACTTTATAAAGTCCTAGGTCTCCAAAAGGAAGCTCATAAAACCACTTTGGAATATTAAATGCCTCCGGTTTTCTAAAAACAACACTTGCTGTGCTTATAAAGTTATAATGTCTTAGAAGTTCTATATAATTAAAAGGTTGTTGTTCAAAAGGTTCGGGAATCTGATGTAAAGAAAATTTATGATTTTTTAAAAGATTTGCCCTGTGAAAAGAAATAGCCACCTCTGGATTACCCTCCAAAAAATCCACCTGCTTTTGCAGTTTTAAAGGGTCTGTCCAGTAGTCGTCGCCATCACAAATTGCTATGTATTTACCTTTACAAGCTTTTAGATTTTCTATGAAGTTATATCTTCCTGTTGGGTTTCCGTTAATGTAAATCACATCTTTACAGCTACGTAGAAAAAGTCTTATTTTATCAGGATATTTTTCTGAAAAGGCTTTACAAATTTCAAGTGTCCCATCACTACTATCATCTTCGCCTAAAATTATTTCAAATGGAAAAGTGGTTTGCTGCATTAGAATGCCATTAAGACATTCTTTAATGTAATGAACTTGATTGTAGGTTTGTATGCAAACACTTACCAGGGGGCTTAACTGACTATCCATTATAGGTATTTTTCCAAAGACGTACCATTTAAGTCTTGACGTACGTAATTAATGATATTTTCTGGTAAATTCTTCCAATCCGTATCTTTTTCCCTTATTTTAAAAACCGAATAAGAATCATCCATATTTTTACTTGTGCTATCTTCTAAAAATTTTGCTGTTTGGGGATTGAATTCAAGATTTACAAACTTAAAAGCTGCTTGTATCGTTAATTCCGGTTCTTGCAATAAATCATTATATTCCAAGACCAATACTTTCTTTGAATATCTCTTTTGCAAATCTAAAAATAAATAGCTGGCTTCTTTCCATTTTTCAAAACCATTGTATTCTTCGTGAAGATTTAGGTTTTTTGAAGGTGCGTTTCGCCATTCGGCATCAAAGCTCCAGCCTTTTTCGGCCCGAAATTCTTTTGGGGCGTTTTTCCAACTGTACAATACAGCAAGCGGATTCCGTATCAACAATATAAATTTGACGTTAACGCTCTTTTCCACTATATTCTCAAGAATATTGTGATAACGAACTTCTTTATAACATATATGTGTAGGGTGTTCATTTTTTAAAAATTTTGGCACAATACCTCTTTCCTTTTCATCACTTTGATCCATAAATACATCCTTCGTTTTTGCTATTTTATCAAAAAAAGAACAAATGTCTTTATCACTGGAATTATCCGTTAAATAGTCTTTAAATGCATAAGAGAATAATGGCTGGTATTTAAAAACCACATCCGGATGACTATTGAATATATTCCCCAACCATGTAGAGCCGCTTCTAGGCACACTATGTACAGCTATTTTTTGCATCAATCAGTAAATAAATAATTTTTTTTTATTATTTATAGAATTGTTTTATTCCATCTACCAATTCTATTATATCACTTTTACACATATCCTGATGTATGGGAAGGTTTAAAATGCTATTTGAAATTAATTGCATTTTATCAAACTTAACATGGTTAAGTGGGTCTATTAAACGGTAGTATAAGGCAATAACTGTCATGTTTTTTTCAGCCAAGAAAAAATATAATTTTTCTCTTAAATCATTTTCCACAATCACGGGATAGGTATGGGGTATATCATTCTGTGCTAATTGTGCTAATGGATGAACTCCTTTAAGGTTTTTAATTTCAGTATCCATAATTATATAATTCTTTTGCCTCTTAAGAGCAATCTTTTCGGCATCATACTGTATTAGTTTATATGAAAAATCAGCTTCAAGTTCTATCTCATTTACTGAAATGGTTTTTAATTCCATATTGTTCTGCACCACCAAGCCTCCTCTTTTCATGGGAAAATTTTTATGCAATGAATAGAAAACATAGTCTCCAAAATTACCTACATCGGAAATACTGGACAGTTTATAATTATACAAATGAGCACAATCTTCAACAACAATAAGATTGTGTTTTTTGCAAAGTGAAACTATTTCTTCAATATTTTTAATTTTAAATCCAAAATAATGGACTAACAAAATCAAGTCAAATTTCTTTTTTGACAAATACCTTTCTATTTCTTCTATTGATATACTTAAATCATTATTTAGCAAATAAAAATCATGTGGCAAACCAAGTTTACTAATTGGATCATAAATACCAGACCCTTCTCTATCTGTAATACCGATGTATGAAGGCAACAAAACTTTAGCATCTGGTTTAAGGGTTTTTAATATTAATTCCCATCCTTCTCGCGCAGAATTTGTGAAAAAAATTTCCTTCCGATATGCTTCGGGGTCAATTGCAGTTTTACTAATCATTAGTAATCTTAAGTTGGTTCAACATTTGATTTATAAGTTCTTTATCGTTAAACATCAAAACATCTATTATAGATAAATAAGGAACGAAATCATGTTTATACTGATTATACGGCGTTTGGTTTATTTCTAAAAACTTTAATTCAATACCAGCTTTAAAATATTTATTAGAATCAAAAAATTCTTTTCCATTAGGAGGATTAAAGTAACTATTTGCACCCATTGCTTTGCAGATATTCAATGCCCATTCATCAGATGCATTTACAGTATCAATTTTAACTTTCATTTCAGACCATATCTTTATAGGTGTCGAAATGTCAAGATAATTACAGAACTTATGCAAGGAAAGAGCATTTAGTTTTACAATAGAATCTGTCTCTGTTTCGAAAATAGCTTCTAGCAAGCCTATAACTTCCTTATAATAAGGTGCCTTTTTTTTATATGGAACCAATTGTGCCAATATCTTATTTTTCCAATTCTCATCATTTTTAATGACTACTTCATTTATTGGGGTGTTTCTGGGATGTTTTTCCAGCGGAACTTTAATGTACAAAGTTTCACCATTTTGCTTTAACACTTTATTCCTTTCAATCCAACCATGTCTGATAAATTGGGGCGTGTCAAACAAAATAAATTGATCAACGTGCTTAATAAGTGCAAAATAGCCAAGGTAAGGCATAAAATATGGCTGCATTATTCCTAATGTCATAATTTTTTGTTTACTATAGCGACAATTTCCATTAAGGAATTAACCGATAAATCGTGAAAAAGTGGCAAACACAAAACACGTTTAGCTACACTTTCAGCAATATTACAGCTATGAGACTGAATATATGGAAGTCTTTCAAGACTGGGATAAAAGTATCTTCTTGGAAAAATCTCTTTTTTATTAAGTTCTAAAATAACATTATTTAAAACTGCTTCACTTTCAAAAATTATAGGATAATAACTATAGTTCCAATGAACTTCAGAACGGATTTTAATCTTAAATAATTTACTAAGATCCAAACTAGTATCATACAACTCGCAAACCTTTTGCCTAGCCTTAACAATTTGTTGCAAATATGGAAAAACAGCCAATCCCATAGCGGCTTGCAGTTCGCTCATTTTGGCATTGATGCCCAGCCCTTGAAAATCTTCTTTCCCCTTATGCCCAAAGTTGTGATGATAGAATAGGGTATTCAAAAGGTCTTTATCATTTGTAAACAAAGCACCACCTTCACCTGTATGGAACAATTTAGTAGCGTGAAAGCTACAGGTACTTACATCTCCATATTTAAAAATACTTTTGCCTTTATAGGTAACTCCAAAACAATGGGCGGCATCGTAAATTACTTTTAGGTTGTGTTTTTTAGCAATTGCTTCTATTTCTTCAACCGCACATGGATTTCCGAATACGTGGGTGGCCAAAATGGCGGTGGTTTTTGGGGTAATGGCGGCCTCAATTTTGGTTTCGTCTATGGTCAGGTATTCCGGATGGATATCTACAAAAACAGGGATGCAGCCTTCCCAAACAATACTGCTTGTGGTGGCTACATAACTGAAAGGGGTGGTAATAATTTCACCCGATAGGCCCAAGGCTTTAATAGCTATTTGTAGTGGTAAAGTACCATTAGTAGTGGCTATTATATTGGGTACTTTTAAATATGCTTTTAGCTTTTCTTCTAGCTCTAAAACCAAAGTACCTCGATTTGTTATCCACCCGGCATCCCATGCCCGTTTTAAAAGGGCGTTGTATTTTTCTTGGGGCGGTAAAAAGGTTTTGGTTACGTTTATCATTTAGTTTTTTTTCCAATATATAAAACAGAAGTTTCCCTTAAACCTAAGCTTTGAAATGACTTTTTACCAAATTCATTTATTCCATAAGTTTCAAGTATAAATCCTGCTTTTTCTATTCTATTCATAAAATCCTGTTTGGCAAAAAGGCGTAAATGATCCTCTTGTCCATAATATCTAAGCCTTTCCTCCTCTGATGTATGTTTTGGGTCTTCAATTGTATTGGCAATATTTGGATTAATAGGCGCCATCAAGATAGCTTTGCCTCCAGGTTTTAATACTCTTAATAATTCCACTAATGCCTTATCTGGATTATTAACATGTTCCAAAACGTGTGAGCATATTAGGTAACCAAATTTGTTTGGCTCAAAACTGACCATATCTTCAACATCAAGTAAATAATCTACCTTGGGCATCATTAAATCGGTAGTTATTACATTAAAATGCTTTATCAAATATTTATTATTTAAGGGCCAAGAAGGAGCTACATGGAGTAATGATTTTTGTGAATTTTTTGGAATCTTTTCAATATTAGAAAAAAAGGATGCATAAAATCTATCTCTATCGGAGGCCTTACAATTAGGGCAAGTGTATTTTTTTATATTAATATGTTCATTTTCCCCAAAGTATTTATAACCATATTTAAGGGAATTTTCCCTATAGCTATCTGAAAGTGGTAAATACTCTTTAATTTTTGAATTACATACTGAACACCTATAACTATAATATTGTTCTCTTAAAAAATTTAAACCCGCTTTTAGCTTATTTTCCAGTTTGGACATCATTTCTTAATTCTTTCAATAAATCTAATTTTGATTTCAAATCCTTCATTTCAGTTTCATAGAACTCTTTGTTCTCTTTTATACTGGCTGCTCTTTTTTTGGGTAGAACATTTTTCTTATAAAATCCAAAATAATCTTTCCAATTTGCAGAGGTATCAGGAATATAGCCTAAATCTAACATATTTTGCTTGCAGATGGTTTCAACTATTTTTAAATCTTTTCCTTTTAATAATCCTTTATAATTTTTTTTATTATCTTTTATTATAGGCTTAGATAAGTTCTCCCAAAAAGGATTTCGTTTGGATTCCACATTTTTAGGATCTGTAGCAAAAGCTTTTTCATCAACGGGCATATCCATATAATTAAAAAGTTCTGTCATAACTTTCGGAGTATCAGCTATTAAATCCTCATATCTCATATCAAACATATTTATCCTTTTTTTTACTTCCTTAATTTTAGACTGCTCTTTATTCCATTTTACAGCAACATCAAAAGGAGTGTGCAAAAACAAAGGCTTTTTCAGCCAAGAAACTGTATGGTCCCTAGGATCCCGATATAAATTAATATAGTATACATCTCCGTCTTTTTTTAGTTCTTCTGTATGTTCGATATGATTATACATATCATTATCCTTAACCGCATAATTGCGCTTGCCCTCTCTAATTGTATATTCACGATGTATAGCATCAAATGCAGTTGCAATTGAATTTACTTTATATTTTTCTATTACTTTGGCAACATCCAATTCAAGTTTCCAATCAGAAAAAGGATGATTTGCAATTTTTATAAAATGGTTTAAAAGAATCTTTGCATTTTCAGCTTTATTTAAATCTCCATAATATTCTTTTATTACATGAACGCAATTAAAAAAATGGCCTTGTACTGGAGCGGAAATATCTTTATGATTTCCCAACAAAACCCTAAGTAAATTTGTGCCAGATCGTTCTGAAGCAAGTATAATAATTCTTTTGATCATATACTATATTTTAATAATTTGAAAAATTTGAATTTAATAAAAAAGGCGCCCATACATCTTCTTCGTGTATAACCTGAAATGATATTATATCATTTTTACGGTATATAGGCTCGCGAGTACCATTATGCCCCAACGCTAAATTAATGGAATATATTCCCTTAGAAAGCTGCATATTTTTATGGGTGAGCGTAAAAGCAATGGTACTATTAACAATTGCTATGTTAGAATCTTTACTACCTCTTTGAAAACTCGCGATTGGTCTTTGCTCTTTATCCAGCAGATGAAAATTAAATAAAGGCACTGGTATCGATTGATTTAATTTAAACTTAAAGTGAATTTTTAAATCTTCCCCCCAATTTACTTGAGGCATACCGGCTACTATTGCATTTGGATCCATAATTTCTACTTCTTCTAATTCTATAGTTCCATCAGTAAAAACAACATTACTTTCATTATTTACAAAACGTGTATAATACAAATCAATCCCCTTAGACACATCCTCTCCCTGGAATTTAGCTACCCCATTTTCCAAAAGAATAATCTGATTGCACATACGAGACACCATAGGCATACTGTGAGAAACAAAAATCACTGCAGTCTTTGGCAAAATAGTATCAATCGTCTTAAAACACTTCAATACAAACCCCAAATCCCCCACCGCCAGTACCTCATCAATAATCAACACATCGGGCTCCATCTGTGCAGCGACGGCAAAGCCGAGGCGCACTTTCATCCCGCTGCTGTAGTTTTGTACGGGCATATCGATGAATTCTTCCAGCTCGGCAAAGGCGATGATGTGGTCCAGCTTGCTGTCAATTTCTTTTTTGCTAAAGCCTAAAATTGCGCCGTTGTTGTAAATGTTTTCACGTCCGCTCAGGATGGGGTTAAAACCGGCACCCAGTTCAATCAACGCTCCCACCCGTCCTTTGATGGTCACCTTACCGGCATCGGGGTTGATGAGTCCGTTGAGGATTTTGAGCAGCGTGCTCTTTCCGGCCCCGTTATGGCCAATAAGCCCCAGGCACTCGCCACGGCGCAGTTCAAAACTAATGTCCTTCACCGCCCAAAACTCTTTAGGTCGCACCAGGCGTTCGTTTTTACTACCCGTCACACTACTCCACAAGTCCTTCACCCCATACCACAGGCTGGTCTTGAGGTCTTTGCAGAACTTTTTGGAGAGTCCTTCAACGCGCACTAGGACTTCGTCTTGGTTTGTTGTTTCTTGTTTCAAGTTTCAGGTTTCAGGTTTCAGGTTTGCCTTCCGTTGCTTCAGCGTAGGGAGGTTTCAAGTTAGGGTTCAATGTTCAAGGTTCAGAGTTCAAAGTTAAGCGTTCCTCCCTTTAGGGACGGGGAAAAGAACGCGGATTTAAAGTTTAGGTTCAAAGTTCAATATTCTAGGCTCAATGCTTTGGGCTTCGGTCACAGTATCCGCCTCAGGCGGAGAAGGTGGGGTTAAAAATAAGGATATTTCAGGGAAATCCTATTTCTTCTTACAAGGAATTCTATTTTTTGGTTGTGCTATTATATATTTATTGTTGCTTTGTTTGAAGATTGAGCCGGGGGTTCACCGCCTTGCTCCGCCAAAAGGCGGATTCAAGCGGCGAAGCGCAAAGAAGCGCAAAGTTTCTCGCAAAGGACGCAAAGGGGATTGATTATTTATTTTTGAATATTTGTGCTTTGAAATTTCCCTTGCCAACCGAAGCTAAACTAAGCGGTGAAGGATGGGTACTCGGTGTTTTGTTTATTTTTAGTGTTTTAAAACCTAATGCAGAATCTGAGAAATATTTATTACCTTAGCAATAGGAACAACTAATTTTGCTAGTTATGAAAACCTTACATATAGAAATCAAAAATGCCAAGGCTTATAAATTATTGAAAAATTTAGAAGATCTTGAATTAATTAAGGTTTTAAAAAAGAAAAAGGCAACTACAGACTTACTATCTGTTAAGTACGCAAATAGTTTACCTGATTCAATCATTGACGATTTGCATAATCAAGTTGCCGAAGCAAGGGATTCATGGGAACGACGAACTACTTAATAGATACTAACGCTGTTATTGATTATCTGGGCGGTAGAATTCCCGGTAAAGGGAACGTTTTTATGGATGGTGTAATTAATAAAATCCCACAGATTTCTTTTATTACTCAAATAGAACTGCTTTGCTTTCAAACTACTGATAAAAACTTGTCTATATTAAAAGAGTTTGTAAAGGATTCCACTGTTTTTGGAGTATAGAAAAAAGTCATCGAAATAACAATCGAATTAAGACGTAAGTACTCCATCAAGATACCAGACGCCTTAATAGCAGCTACCGCATTAAATAACAATCTTACCTTAATCACCAGAAATAGTAAAGATTTTAAAAACATATCCAACTTATCTATTATGAACCCATACGAACTTTAACAAAATTTCAGAATCTTTTGCTTTATTGAGAGTTTTTTGAATTTTGAGAAATTGAGAAATTAGGTGATTGAGGGAATGAATATTGACTTTAAACGGTCAAACCATATCTACAAACCTGACACGAGCGCAGCGAACTGTGCGAAGCAAAACCTGAAACCTGACACGAGCGCAGCGAACTGTGCGCCGTGCCCGAAGGCTGGTAGCAAAACCTGAAACTTTCTCAAAACACCAAGCATCCGGCTAAACGCAAACAATATCCATTGAATTTAATCGATTTTTTTGTTAAAACAGCTCCAGGAGTGCCCCAAAAAATGGCAACTATGTATGTTTCATGTTGCATGTATGTATAGTTCATGCAGGGTGTATGTATGGTTCATGTCGCATGTATGTATGATTCAAGGGGGTCTAATGCTACCCGAGCCCCACTTGAGTCCCACTCTAATGCCACCTGAATGCCCCTTTTAAGGCACCTTCAAGGCAGGATAAAGGCACCCATAAGCCACCCCAGTTCAAGTAACAAAATTTCGACTGTAATCACGACACTCTTATTCCCGTCAAATCCTGAACTTCCCTGACAAGCGTTGACCGTCTTTACACGCTGATGTTCTCGCAGATGCACGCTGATGATCTCACTGATCTTCGCTGATACTCGGCGTTAATCTGCGTCTTTTAAATCTGCGGCTATCTGCGTGAAACCCTTTGAACTCATTTCTTGCTCCTTGTCAACCCATCACCAAGTCACCCCGTCTCCCCATCTCCCAATCTCCCGTCACCCGTCATCCGTCATCGGTCATCGCCCATCCAACCCCCAGCAAATAAACTGTCTATATTCTTAATATCACTTTAAAATAATTCCCCCCCAATCAACGTTTATAGAAAAACAATTAAAAACCGGAATAGCTGATTCATTTGGGCTATTTTTGTACTTTTGAATACTAAATTTTAATTCGACGCTTCACATGAGATTTTTATATACCCTGGGTTTACTGTCATTGATTGTTGTATGGAGTTCGTGCCGAAATGATTTTGAAACCCTTCCCAGTACAGGGAATCTTGAATTTTCAAAGGACACCGTCTATCTCGACACGGTGTTTACCAATATTGGTTCGAGTACATACAATCTCAAAGTCTATAACCGCAGTGATGAGGATATTTCCATTCCCAGCGTGCGATTGGGTCAAGGTGAAAACTCGTTTTACCGCCTCAATGTAAACGGTCGCGCCGGAAAAACCTTTAACAATGTTGAAATACTCGCTAAAGACAGCATTTTCATATTTGTAGAAACCACCATTGATATCAACACCTTTCCCAATAACTTACAGTTTTTATACACAGACGCCATCGAGTTTGACAGCGGAAGCAATCAGCAAAATGTCGAATTGGTTACCCTGGTGCAGGATGCCGTTTTTCTCTTTCCGGAACGCTTTGGTGACGGTACTATAGAGTCGCTTTTGCTGGGTGTAGATGAAGATGATAATGAAATAAGGATTGAAGGCTTCTTCCTGGAAGATGACGAATTGAATTTTACCAATGAAAAACCCTATGTAATTTATGGGTATGCCGCCGTGCCTTCCAATAAAACACTTACAATTAATGCCGGAGCACGGGTACACTTTCACGAAAACAGCGGACTGCTGGTTGCCAATCAAGCTACCATCAAAGCAAACGGTGCCTTGAGTTCAGACCCGGTTTTACTTGAAAACGAAATCATCTTTCAAGGCGATCGTCTGGAACCCGGTTTTGAAGATATACCCGGTCAATGGGGAACCATTTGGCTTACCGCCGGAAGCACTGCACACGAATTCAATTTTACAACCATCAAAAATGCGGTCGTAGGGATTTTAATGGACAGCAATGATGGGTCAAATAATCCTACCTTAAGCCTAAAAAACACCCAGATATATAACAGCGGCAACGTAGGACTGCTCGCCCGCACAGGTTATGTAGATGGAGAAAATCTTGTGATCACCAACAGCGGACAGGCTTCTCTGTTCTTGTCCCTTGGCGGAAAATACAACTTCAGGCATTCCACCTTTGGGAATTACTGGAACCGAAGCTTTAGAAACTTTCCGGCGGTTGTAATTGACAATTCGCTTCAGGTGAGCGAAACTGAAATCCTGGTGGCAGACTTGATAGAAGCCAATTTCAGCAACTGCATTGTATATGGTAGTGAAGGCCGCGAGTTTATCCTCAATGCCGAGCCCGAAGCTGCTTTCAATTTTAATTTCAGCAACAGTTTGCTTCGTTTTGAAGATCCGCAGGGGCAGTTCGCCGGCAATCCTTTGTTTGATTTTTCAAATACTGCTTTTTACACCAACTGTGTTTTCAATCAGGATCCCGTGTTTTTTGATACGCAACTCAACCAGCTTTTTATAAGCAATGAATCTGCAGCAAACGGTATAGGCAATCCGGCAACATCACAACAGGTTCCCTTTGATTTATTGGGAACACCCCGAGGAAATCCCTCAGATGCCGGGGCTTACGAAAGTGTTATTTTTCCTGAGGAATAAAATAAAATGACTTTGTAAAAGATATTAGTTTTTAATCTTTTAGCAATTTTAATTTTAGATTTATGATGCTACTCTCTGAAAATAGGAGTACTGAAAGTGATGTTTTATATGAAACATTAAGACATTAAGGGTCATTAAGTAGCAACTTAATTTTCTTAATACCTTAATGTTTAAAGAACAGAAGATTTAATTGTTTTGTAAATTTCTAAAACACAAAGTTTATAATTGCACAAAATAGCTATATCTAAGATCACAACCAGACTTTAAATAGTTCAGTGAGGGGGTTAGAAAAAAACTTGTTTTACCAAATAGCCTTCAAGACTCAAAATTCCAAGAAGAAATAAGGTATTAAAGATGAACTCTTTGTGCTTCTTTGTGCCTTAGAGCCTTTATCTCATCAAATATAATTTTATTGATACTCGATGAATCTTCGATTTGTGGCATTCTTCCGATTACCCTATTCCAGCCTCCCAAAGAACTCACAGTCAAACGCTTGGGTTATTGAATCAATTTCAAAGTTCCAGTAATTAAGAATAGAATAATAAAAAATATAAAATAAAACTTTGTGATTCTTTGTGTCTTGGAGCCTTTATCTCATCAAATTTAATTTTATTGGTACTCGATGAATCTTCGATTTGTGGCATTCTTCTGATTACCCTATTCCAGCCACCCATTTAAAACTCACAGTCAAACGCTTGGGTTATTGAATAAATTTCAAAGTTCCAGTAATTAAGAATAGAATAATAAAAAATATAAAATAAAACTTTGTGATTCTTTGTGTCTTGGAGCCTTTATCTCATCAAATTTAATTTTATTGGTACTCGATGAATCTTCGATTTGTGGCATTTTCCCGATTACCATATTTCACTAAACCACTTTATTTTAGAAAGACTAAAGCATAAAAAAGAGATTTATTAGGTATCCAATTATTTACTTTTTTTCTATCTTTATAATATGCTTTATGAATTCTATTTAAATGGAATTTGTATGAAACCATTTCGCTTTAGCCACTAAGACACAAAGGCGCCAAGAAGCACTAAGAAAATGATATATGACAAATTTTCAATCACTTTCTGCTGAGGAAGAAGCTATTGGCAAAGCCATTGTTGACGCCGCATATATAGTACATAAAGAACTTGGTCCCGGATTGCTTGAAAGGGTTTATGAGATTTGTTTTTGTCATGTTCTAACAGAAAAAGGTTTTTTTGTAAAAAGACAAATTGATGTACCGGTAGTTTTTGATGGTATTGTTTTTAATGAAGGTCTTAGGCTAGACGTTATTGTAAATGATCTTGTGATTTGTGAATTAAAAGCATTAGAAACAGTAAATCCGGTTTGGGAAGCACAACTTTTAAGCCACTTGAAACTCACCGATAAACGCTTAGGTTATTTAATTAATTTCAACGTTCCACTTATTAAGAACGGAATTAAAAGAATGATAAAATAAAACTTTGTGACACTTAGTGCCTTAGAGTCTTTATCTCATCAAATATAATTTTATTGGTACTCGATGAATCTTCGATTTGTGGCATTCTTCCAATTACCCTATTCCAGCCACCCACTTAAAACTCACAGTCAAACGCTTGGGTTATAGAATCAATTTCAAAAGTTCCACGAAGAAATAAGGTTTTAAAGTTGAACTCTTTGTGCTTCTTTGTGCCTTAGAGCCTTTGTGGCTAATTTTAAATTTCCACAATTATATTTAAAGCTACAAAGGGATATTTCTTTTAATAAAAGTATGATTATTTATAAAAACTAATCGATGACCACCCGTTTAGTCACTTGAGAAAACTCATTTTTTAGGGTAAAAAAATAGAGACCGCTTGAAAACTCTGAAAGATTCAATACAGTTTTTTCTTGTGTCACAGATATCGTTTTTAAAACCTGACCCAAAACAGTACTGATTTCCAGTTCTGTGTTTGTTTCATTAAAATGAATATAGTTGACTGTCAGCTTTTTGTTCTTACTCGGATTTGGATACACCTGAAAACTTGAGTACGCAGCCTGAAAATCATCAATTGACAGCGGGTGTTCACCTTCAATAATGAGAATTTGTTCATTGATATCAGGGTTTTCAATGTAGTCCACTGTACCGCTCAACCAGGTCACTTTCACATAATCAATGGCTGTGGCTTCTCCTATTCCAAAAAATTCTGACGCACTGTTTTGTCCTAAAAATCCTTCTCCCAGCAGGGTATAGTTGTATTGTTTCTCTCCATTAACTGCTATCTCAATCCAGGAACCAATCCCTTGCCTGTTGCTTTCAGTCCCCTGCAGCTTTACTTTTAACCAATTGTTTGTTAGTGAACTTTGGTTTTCCCATAATTGATTGTCTGAAGGAGAAAAATTAAGCACAGCGATATCAGGAAATCCGTTGTTATTACAATCGCCAATGGCATTTGAAAAACTTTTGGATTCCTCACCAAATATCCCACTGTTTGTTGGAATGGTAAAAGTTTCATCACCGTTATTGTGGTAAAAGGCAGAAGAGATAAAGTTAGGCGAATTGAATACCTCCCCCACGACGTGCAAATCTTTAAAACCGTCATTATCAGCATCCAAAAAAGCAGACCCCCAACCTATACTGTCAAATGTGGTTCCTGTGGAAGCGGCAACATCTGTAAAAGTTCCGTCTCCATTGTTTCTGTAAAAGACATTACCCAGCGGAGTGTTGGTGATATAAATATCCAGCCAGCCATCATTGTTGTAATCGTCAATGGCAGTTGACATGGCGTCAATCATAATATCTGTCCCGGATATATCACTAACATCGGTAAAGGTGTTGTCTCCATTGTTTTTATAGAGTAAATTGGGCATGTCATATTTGTCGTTGGCAATATAGATGTCCTGAAAACCATCCTTATCGTAATCAAAAAATGCAGCACAAAAGGACATATAATTCTCTAATTCAAGACCTGCTGACGCTGTAATATCAGTAAAGGTTTCATCGCCATTGTTGAGAAATAATAAGTTATACTCATCTGTATTGACGACATTTCTTGACGTGATTAAAACATCTAAAAAACCATCGTTATTGACATCTCCCCAGGAGGAACCAAATGATACGTGATCATCATTAAACAAACCAGCACTCACGGTAATGTCTTCAAAAACCATATTCCCCAAATTCTTGTAAAGCCTGTTTGCGCTGTTATCAAAGGTTACAAAAAAATCATTTTGACCGTTGTTGTTTATATCGACCCACTGTACTGTTTTTATTTGATGGGCGTCATTGGTGATATTGAAAAAAACTTCTTCAAAAACACCTTGGTTGTTTTTAAAAAAACGAACCGAACTGCCATTTTCTGTGGCAAGTGTCAAGTCATCCCAACCATCATTATCAAAATCATAAAAGGAAATTCCACCACCCAAAACACCCGTTCCATAAGAGATGTCTTCCAATCCCAATTGAGTTGCTTTTTCCTCAAATAAAACCTGTGCAGCACAAATATTTGCAAACAAAACAATAGAAAACAGCGTTAGAATTTTCATGACAAGGAAGTTTAAAGGGTTGATAATATGCTAATTTATAAAAAAATTAAGTGAAAAGCGGCTTTGTTGACATCAATTCATTCACCTTTTTACCAATGGTTTCTAAAACAGCTTCCTCCTGAAAATGTGTGATGGCTTCATCCATCAAATCAACGATTAATTTCATATCGGCTTCTTTCAAACCGCGTGTGGTTACTGCCGGCGTTCCAATCCGGATTCCCGAAGTTACAAAAGGGGATTTGTCATCAAAAGGCACCATGTTTTTGTTGACGGTTATATCTGCTTTGCCCAGCGCTTCTTCTGCTTGCTTGCCTGAAAGGTTTTTATTGCGCAAGTCAATGAGCATCATATGATTGTCTGTTCCGCCCGAAATCACTTTATAGCCTTTGGCAACAAAAGCATCTGCCATGACTTTGGCATTCTTCTTTACCTGAACCATGTAGTGTAAAAAGTCATCTGTCAATGCCTCACCAAAAGCGACTGCTTTAGCAGCAATGATGTGTTCTAATGGTCCGCCTTGATTTCCGGGAAAAATACCACTGTCCAAAAGGGATGACATTTTTCTGAGGCTGCCGTCTTTTAATTTAATTCCAAACGGGTTGTCAGAGTCTTTACCCATCACAATGATTCCACCGCGGGGTCCGCGAAGGGTTTTATGGGTGGTGCTGGTACACACGTGGCAATGAGGCACAGGATCAGAGAGGATTCCTTTGGCAATCAAACCGGCAGGATGTGCCATATCAGCTAAAAGTATGGCATTTACCTTGTCTGCAATTTCGCGAAAGCGTTTGTAATCTATTTCACGGGAATAAGCCGAAGCACCGGCGATGATCATTTTGGGCTTTTCGCGTAAAGCGATTTCTTCTATTTTATCATAATTCAACATGCCCGTTTCTTCTTCCACTCCATAAAAAACCGGATTATAAAGCTTACCTGAAAAATTCACCGGCGAACCATGGGTTAAATGACCGCCGTGTGACAAATCAAAGCCCAGAAATTTGTCTCCCGGTTTCAAACACACAGAAAAAACAGCCGTGTTTGCCTGCGAACCGGAATGTGGCTGAACGTTTACATATTCGGCTCCAAAGAGTTCCTTGGCTCTGTCAATGGCGAGTTGTTCCACTTGATCAACAATTTCACAGCCGCCATAATAGCGTTTTCCGGGGTAGCCCTCAGCATATTTATTGGTGAGTACAGAGCCCGCAGCAGCGAGTACCGCCTCACTCACAAAATTCTCTGAGGCAATGAGTTCGAGTCCGTTTTTTTGTCTTTTTTCTTCCGCTTTGATAAGGTCAAATAGTTCAGTGTCTTTGTGCATCGTTTATTTTTTGTTAAATCTGAATCAAAAATAAGAATATCATTCGGTTCCTATCCATAAAATTATATATTTGAATAGAATTTTTTTAACACAAACAAAAAACGAAACTATGTCAATTACTGCAAACGATCCCAATAGAAAATCCTGGTTGCCTGTTGATAAAGACTCTGATTTTCCGATTCAAAATATTCCCTTTGGTGTTTTTTTAACCCGGGATGACATCATAACTGTGGGCACACGCATTGGCGATTTTGCCATTGATTTGGGTGCGCTGCATCAGTTGGGCTATTTCAAAGGAATTGAATTGACCGATGATATTTTTCTACAAGACACCTTAAACGACTTTATTTCAGACGGAAAAAAAACCTGGCGACTGGTGCGCAACCGCATTGCTGAAATTTTTGATGAAAAAAACACGGCACTGAAAGACAATGAAAAGCATTATGACCGGGTCATTTTCACTATGGATGAAATAGAAATGCAACTTCCCGTTCAGGTGGGAGACTATACAGACTTTTATTCCAGCAAAGAACACGCAACCAATGTGGGAACGATGTTTAGAGATCCTGACAATGCGCTGCTGCCCAACTGGCTCCACATCCCTGTGGGTTATCACGGCAGGAGTTCGTCAATCATTCCCAGCGGTATTAATGTGCGCAGGCCCAATGGACAAACCCTTCCGGCCGGTGCAGACAAACCTGTATTTGGTCCCTCAAAACTGGTTGACTTTGAATTGGAAATGGCGTTTATCACTACCGATGCCAACGATCTGGGCGAACCCATCCCTATTGATGAAGCTGAGGATTATATTTTTGGTTTGGTGCTTTTCAATGACTGGAGTGCCCGCGACATTCAAAAATGGGAATATGTTCCGCTAGGGCCCTTTTTGGCAAAGAGTTTTGCATCTACCATTTCTCCCTGGATTGTGACGATGGATGCTTTACATCCTTTTAAGATGGAAAGCCCCAAGCAGGAAATAGAACCGCTACCCTATTTGCGTTCAAAAGGAAAAAAGAGTTATGACATCAAGCTGGAGGCTTACATCACTCCTGAAAATGGCACACCAAACTGTGTCACTAAATCAAACTTCAAATATATGTACTGGAATATGAGTCAGCAATTGGCACATCACACCAGTAACGGTTGCCCCGTAAAAAGTGGCGATATGATGGGAAGCGGCACCATTTCCGGTCCCACACCCGATTCTTATGGCTCCATGCTTGAGCTTTCGTGGCGCGGCGAAAAACCATTAAAGTTAAATGACGGCACCGAACGCAAATTCATCAATGACAATGATACCGTTACCTTGAGAGGCTATTGTCAAAATAATGAAGTGCGTATTGGTTTCGGGGAATGCTCGACCAAAATATTACCGGCGTTGAAGATGTAGTCCCCCCTCTGTCCCCCCAAAAGGGGGATGTTTTTTTAACTGAAACTTCAAACTTGAAACCTGAAACCTGGAACCTGAAACACTTTTTGGCACCACAATTGTATTCCAACTAATATAACCAACACCCTACACTCATGAAAAGAGCTATTTATTTACTCGTCTGTTTTGTGCTGGTGGCTTCTTGCAGCAGTTTAAAACGCAGTCAAAAAGAACTCAATAAAGGGAACTACCACGCTGCAATTGATATTGCCCTCAAGAAGCTTCAAAAAAACAAAACTAAAAAAGGAAATCAGGAATTGATTCCTGTTTTGGAAGATGCATTTCAAAAAGGGACAGCATCTACATTGAGACGTATCGAGTTTCTCAAGAAAGAGGGCGATGCGTCAAACAACAAAGAGATTTTAAACCTTTATTCAGGTCTTGAGAGAATTCAGGATCGATTGAGACCATTATTGCCTTTGTATAACATTCAAGAAGGAAGAGAGGCGCGTTTTGATTTTAATGATTACAGCGAACATTTAATCGAGGCTAAGGAAGAGTATGTCGCTTTTTTATATGAGGAGTCCCGCTCCTTGATGGACAAAAACACTAAATTGGATTTCAGAAAGGCACATAAGTCATTGACGGAACTTCAGAAAATATCTCCCTATTATAAAGATACAGACCAACTGTTACGTGATGCCCGATATTATGGTACCGATTATGTTTTTGTTGAATTAAACAACAAAACAAATCAAATCATACCTGCCCGAATGGAGCGCGACCTGTTGGATTTCAATACTTATGGTCTGGATGACTACTGGACAGAATTTCACAGCCTGAATCGTCGTGACATTGATTATGATTTTGAGGTGATGATGGAATTCAGGGAATTGCTTATTTCACCTGAGCGCATTCAGGAACGCCAAATTCCTTTAGAAAGGGAAGTCAAGGATGGTTTTACATATCAGGTGGACCGCAGCGGGAATTATATTTTGGACAGTTTGGGTAACCGCATCAAAGTTGATCGGTTTATCATTGTCAAGGGAACTTTGTTTGAAACCATACAAACCAAAGCACTCGCCCTCAGCGGAAAAGTGGATTATTATGATGTACAGCGACGACAGTTGATGAACAGCCACCCGCTGGAAACCGAATTTGTTTTCGAAAATGTGTTTGCGACTTTCAAAGGAGATGAACGCGTGTTGAGCGATGATGACAAACGCTTATTGAGAAACCGCTTTTTACCGTTTCCTTCCAATGAACAAATGTTGATTGATGCGTCAGAGGAGATTAAAGGCAGATTGAGCGCCATTCTCAAACGGAATAAATTCAGGTAACCGCTTTCGCGAAAGCAAAATATATAAAGAATCTTCTGCGTACATCTGCGCTTTCTGCGGGAACTAATAAGCCCGCTGATTTCGCAGATAGGCGCAGATTTTAATATTTACGAACTTGCAGTTACTCCTTTAGTTTCTTGATTTGTTTATCAAAGTCTGAAATAATTTTTTGGGTCTTGTTAAACACATCATATTCTTTTCCTGCTCTGGAAATTGCTTGTTTATGTGACATTGTTCCTTTACCCTCTAAAATCTTGAATTCGTTGAAATTCAAGAATTTATCTACACTACTGGCTAAACCTTCCATTGTAAAAGTAGTTGAACGTTCAATCAGGTTTTCGATATAATCAAAGTAGCCAGTTACTGTACGTTCCAATTGTTTGATCTCTTTTTCTTGCAAGTAGTTTTTAGCTATAGTGGTATCTGTTTTTAGTATTCTGCCTTCCGGTGCGTTTTTCCAGGTAGTCAAACCCATATTTTCTTTTTTTGCATCGGCATTTTTATAGATTATTTCAGCAGCCGTTTGGCCTGTGATGGCAAAATGAAACTTGTTTTGCACCATCGCATAAAAATTTTTGGTGATTTCCGATTGAGGGTCGTAATCAATACTACATTCTGCAAAAATATCAGTAATCTGCTGGTAAATTCTGCGTTCACTGGCACGAATGGAACGAACGCGCTCCAATAACTCTTTGAAATAATCTTTACCAAAGAGCGCTTCGCCTTGTTTCAAACGGTTATCGTCTAATACGAAACCTTTGATAATGTACTCTTTCAGGGTTTTGGTGGCCCAAATTCTAAATTGAGTACCTCTTTGTGACTTAACTCGATACCCAACCGATATGATGACATCAAGATTATAAAACTTAACAGGTTTGTCTGAACTACTAATGTGCAAAATTTGCACATTGCTTTTTTCTTCTAGTTCTCCTTCTTTAAAAACATTACTAATGTGTTTGGTAATCACACTTCTTTCACGGTCAAAAAGCTGACTCATCTGCTCTTGGGTAAGCCAAATAGTTTCGCCTTGTAACAAAACATTCAATTTTACCTCACCTTCGGGTGTGGTATAGAGAATGAAACTGTTCTGTTTTGGTGCTAAATCACTCATTATTCTAATCTTTTTTAAAGAAGAGGTCTTATTGTAACGACATTTCCAAAATCTCATAATGCGAGCCGTGCGCAACACAAACTCCATTTTTAATCACTAAAAGTTGGGGCGACTGGTGCAACACCTGAAACCGTGCAGCGATTTCATCTGAAAGAGTCCTGTATGAAAGTAAATCGAGGTAATACAGTTCTAAGTTTCCATCTTCCAAATCAAAATCCCGTTCAAATTGCTTTAACACCATCCGGCTGATGCCACAACGGGTGGAATGCTTGAAAACAACAACCGACTTGGTTTTGGACAGTTCACTGATTTCATCCAGTTGAGAGGCCGAGGTTAAAGATTTCCAGGGAAGACTTTTTGGAGCTTCCTTTTCAGATTTGTTTGCGTTGAAGAGGTTTTTGAATAGAGACATCGTATTAAATTTATATACAAAGATAGAACAATCATTTAAGTTAATTCCGTCAAAAAGTCACCCACAACACCTTGTTTTCAAGACATTTTGTCGTAAATTTAAAGTGGTGTGGGATTTGAAGAATGAGATGTGAGACATTAGATTTTAGACGTTAGACTTAAATCGAGAAACTAAAATTAAGAACTAATTAAAAACGAGATACCTCCCCAAGTCAACTTGGGGACGGGCAATAAAAAATATGAATTTCAACAAATTTACCATCAAATCACAGGAAGCCGTGCAGCAGGCACAGCAACTGGCTCAAAGTTATGAGCAACAGCAAATTGAACCCGAGCACCTTTTAAAGGCCATGCTTGATGTGGATGAAAACGTGATTCCGTTTTTGCTGAAGAAACTCAATGTCAATCTGCAAACCCTAAAACAGGTGCTCGATGCTTCTGTAAAAGGATTTCCCAAAGTGAGCGGCGGGCAACTCATGCTGTCCCGCACTGCGCAAACCGTCTTGAACGACGCAAGCATCATCGCAGAAAAACGCAAAGATGAGTTTGTGTCCATTGAGCATTTACTGCTTGCCCTTTTTAAATCGGGCGGCAAAGTGGCGCAGGTTTTAAAAGACCAGGGGGTTACTCAAAAAGGCTTGGATGCAGCCATTGAAGAACTCCGCAAAGGCGATCGCGTGACCTCACAAAGTGCTGAGGAAACCTATAACGCCCTTAACAAATATGCCAAAAACCTCAACCAAATGGCGCGCGACAATAAGCTCGATCCCGTTATTGGCCGTGATGAGGAAATACGTCGTATTTTGCAGATTCTTACCCGAAGAACCAAAAATAACCCCATGCTCGTGGGTGAACCGGGTACAGGTAAAACCGCTATTGCGGAAGGACTCGCCCACAGAATCGTGGACGGTGACGTACCCGAAAACCTGAAAAGCAAAGAGATTTACTCCCTCGATATGGGTGCCCTCATCGCCGGTGCAAAATACAAAGGCGAATTTGAAGAACGCCTTAAAGCGGTCATCAAAGAAGTCACTGGCAGCGACGGAAGCATCGTCCTCTTTATAGACGAAATCCACACCCTTGTGGGTGCCGGCGGTGGTGAAGGCGCGATGGATGCAGCCAATATATTAAAACCCGCACTTGCTCGTGGCGAACTGCGGGCCATTGGTGCAACTACTTTAGACGAGTATCAAAAGTATTTCGAAAAAGACAAAGCCCTGGAACGCCGTTTCCAAAAGGTAGTTGTAGATGAACCTGACACCGAAAGCGCGATTTCAATCCTGCGCGGTATCAAGGAAAAATATGAAACCCATCACAAGGTGCGCATCAAAGACGATGCGATTATCGCTGCGGTGGAACTTTCGCAACGCTACATCACCAACCGCTTTTTACCCGATAAAGCCATTGACTTAATGGACGAGGCCGCTTCAAAACTACGTATGGAAATCAACTCCAAACCCGAAGAACTGGATGTCCTCGATAGAAAAATCATGCAACTGGAAATTGAGATTGAGGCTATCAAACGGGAGAAAGATGAAACCAAATTAAAATCCCTGCGTTCTGAACTCGGCAACCTCAAAGAAGAACGCAATGAGCTAAACGCGAAATGGAAAACTGAAAAGGAATTGGTGGATAACATCCAAAATATCAAAACCGAAATAGAGGAATACAAACTCGAAGCAGAACGCGCCGAACGTGAAGGCGATTACGGCAAAGTAGCCGAATTGCGTTACGGAAAAATAAAAGATGCACAGGAGAAGCTGGAAAAGCAACAAAAGCTTGTGGCTCAGCAGGAAAGCAGTATGATTAAAGAAGAAGTCACCAATGAAGACATCGCCGAAGTCGTTGCCAAATGGACCGGCATTCCGGTGACCAAAATGCTGCAAAGCGACCGTGAGAAACTCCTCAAACTGGAAGACCACCTGCACAAACGTGTGGTGGGACAACAGGAGGCCATCGTTGCCGTGAGTGACGCCATAAGAAGAAGCCGTGCCGGTTTGCAGGACCCTAAAAAACCCTTAGGTTCCTTCCTCTTCTTGGGAACCACCGGTGTGGGTAAAACCGAGCTTGCAAAGGCTTTGGCTGAATACCTCTTTGACGATGAAAACGCCATGACACGCATCGATATGAGCGAATACCAGGAACGCCACAGCGTGAGCCGACTCGTGGGAGCACCTCCGGGCTATGTGGGCTATGATGAAGGCGGTCAGTTGACCGAAGCCGTGAGACGCCGCCCCTACTCTGTCGTGCTGCTTGACGAAATCGAAAAAGCACACCCGGACACATTCAATGTCTTATTACAAGTGCTGGACGAAGGACGTTTGACAGACAACAAAGGCCGCGTAGCCGATTTTAAAAACACCATCATTGTGATGACCTCCAATATGGGAAGCCATATCATTCAGGAGAAATTTGATACCATCAAGGATATCGACAGCGCGATGGAAGGTGCCAAAGTAGAAGTACTGGCACTGCTCAAACAAAGCGTCCGTCCCGAGTTCCTAAACCGTATTGACGATATTGTGATGTTTACGCCACTTAATAAAGCTAACATCAAAGAGATTGTAGGTTTACAATTAAAAGGTCTTAGCAAAATGCTAAGCAAACAGCACATCACATTAGATGCCACTGAAGAAGCCATCAGCTATCTGGCAGCACGCGGTTATGACCCACAATATGGAGCAAGACCGGTAAAACGGGTGATTCAAAGGGAAGTGCTTAACGAACTCTCCAAAGAAATCCTCGCCGGCAGCGTGACCACAGACAGCATTATTTTACTGGATGCTTTTGATGACAAGCTGGTGTTTAGGAATCAGGCGAGTGAGAGGCCGGTGGTTTAATTTAGTTGGCAGTTGTACTCGTCAGCCGGCAGACATTATTGAACACTAAAAACATTAAGAATTAAGAAAATTAAGGACTTCATTAAGTTGTTCTTAATGACCTTAATTCCTTAACGTTTCAAAATAAATTAGGCGCACACAGTTGTTTTACAATCTAATTTTAATCGAATTGAGTCCAAAAACTAAACCCCAAAACTGAGAAATCTCATAAAATTAAGGCGATAAAAAAAGTATCTTTGCGTTCTATGCAAAACCTAAATAAATATATAGACCACACGCTTTTAAAAGCGTTTGCCACAGAAGAAGACATCCTCAAACTTTGCCAGGAAGCTGTAAAGTATGAGTTTTATGCCGTTTGTGTAAACAGTTCGAATGTTGCTTTCGCGAAAGCGCAATTGGCACAAAGCAATGTAAAAGTGTGTAGTGTGGTAGGCTTCCCTCTAGGGGCGATGAGTACAAAAGCCAAAGCATTTGAAGCCAAACAAGCCGTCGCTGATGGTGCCGATGAAATTGATATGGTCATAAACATCGGGCAATTGAAAAGTGAAAACTTTGATACTGTTTGGAAAGACATTGAAGAAGTAAAAAAAGCCGTTGGTAATAAAGTTTTGAAAGTCATTCTGGAAACCTGCTACCTCAACAAAGCCGAAATCATTAAAGCTAGTGAACTTGCCTTACTTTCAGGGGCTGATTTTGTAAAAACATCTACAGGTTTTGGAACCGGTGGAGCCACTTTTGAGGATGTGCAGTTGATGAAATCGGTGGTGAAGGAACAGGCGAAAGTGAAAGCTTCAGGCGGCATCAAAGACCGGGTGACGGCTTTGGAATATATCGCTTTAGGCGCAGAACGCATTGGTACTTCCTCAGGAATAGACATAGTAACAAACAAAAAACTGGACGATGAGCATACATATTAGTGCAAAAAAAGGCGACATCGCCGAAACCATTTTACTTCCCGGTGACCCCTTGCGAGCCAAATGGATTGCAGAGACTTTTTTTGACAACCCCGTTTGTTTTAACGAGGTGCGTGGTATGCTGGGCTACACCGGCACATACAATGGAAAAAGAATTTCAGCCATGGGCACCGGTATGGGTGTGCCTTCCATTTCTATTTATGCACACGAATTAATAACTGAGTATGGGGTTAAAAACCTCATTAGAGTAGGAAGTGCGGGTTCTTATCAGGAACATATCAAAGTGAGGGATATTGTTTTGGCAATGGCAGCTTCGTCAACTTCCGGAGTGAATGAATTGCGTTTTGGAGGAGCCGATTTTGCACCCACAGCCAATTTTGAATTATTTCAAAAGGCCGTAGAAGCAGCAAAAACAAAAAACATTCCCATCAAAGCCGGAAATGTTTTAACAAGCGATGAGTTTTATGCAGACGAATTTGAGAGTTATAAAAAGTGGTCTAAGTTTGGTGTGCTCTGTGTAGAGATGGAAACCGCGGGGCTTTATACCATAGCTGCAAAACACAAAGTGAATGCCTTGTCAATTTTAACCATATCAGATTCGTTAGTTTCCGGAGAAAAAACGACTTCAATAGAGCGTGAAACTACTTTTGAAGAAATGATCAAAATCGCGCTTGAATTGGTGTGAGTTTAGATGTTGTCTTTAAAACTTATTTGAGTTGTTCAATATTACATCTCCTTTTGAAGGTTATTTGAAGGTTATTGGGCTGGATGTTGGGTGTTGGGTGTTGGGTGTTTTCTGAAATAATAAAAAATAATAGCATAATCAACTTAAAAAAACTTCATTGATTAAAAAGATTAGAATTCAAAAAGACTGGAAAAGAGCTCAAACCAAAAAAGAGTTGTTTCAAGAATATTTACTCCCTAAATCGTCAATTATAGACATAGGTACCGGTTCCGGGCAGTTTTCTTTGGTTTTAAAAGAGAATGGTCATCAAGTTACGTCTGTTGATGTTAAAGACAAAACCAACACAAACTTAATAACGCCCACCGTTTATGACGGAGAGAAACTCCCTTTTGATAACAACAGTTTTGATATTAGTATGCTCATAACAGTAATGCATCATTGCCCAAATCCTGAAAATGTGTTTGAGGAAGCCGTAAGGGTTTCTAAAAACCGCATTTTTGTTTTGGAAGATGTTTATTCCAATCTTGTGATGAAATACCTTACCTGGTGGATGGACAGTTTGATGAACTTAGAATTTTTTGGACACCCGCATACCAATAAAAGTGAAAGAGTTTGGGAAGCGTTATTTAAGGAAAACAACCTTAAAATCATTCACAAAAAGAAAACCAAACTTTTACTAATTTTTACTCAAATAGTTTATGTGCTTGATAAAAAAGCATAAAAAAAACCCTGTAAACAGGGTTTTAACTATTTTCTTTCAGAAAATAAGGAATATTAGAAACTTTCAATTTCTTTAATTAATTCGGATTTTGCTTTTCCGGTTTTTTCTTGAAGGCGGCCTAAAAGTTCGTCAGATTTACCCTCAGCATATTGCAAATCATCTTCAGTGAGTTCACCATATTTTTGCTTTAGTTTTCCTTTAGCTTGATTCCATTTTCCTTTAAATTGTTCTTCATTCATAATCGTTTCGTTTTATTGGATTAATACATCTTCAATATAACAAAAATCATCCATAAACTATGCCAATTAATCTATAAAAAAAATTAAAGAGTTGTTAATTAGACTTAATGAAAATCGCCCACTGACTGTTTATAACAGCAGTGGGCGATACTCTCCATCTTAGCAGAATTTAGGAAAGGCTAATTCAATAAAATTCTTGACTATACTTCATTTACGAAAAAAGGTAACATTCAGTTTTTAAAAGCTTCATTTTTAATATCTTTGACAAAAATTTTACCTATGCAGAAATTGATTCTTCTTCTTTCAGTTATTTTATTTATTGCCTGTGCAGAGAACAAATCAGTAGAAATTTCAGAAAGTAAATCTCCTAAAAAAACAACAATATATTACCTGATTCGTCACGCAGAAAAAGACAGAACAAATCCCGATGACGAAGACCCAAACTTGGATGAAGACGGATTAAAAAGAGCTGAAAACTGGGCAAGCATTTTTTCTGAAATTGAATTGGATGCCATTTACTCTTCAGACTTTAAGCGAACACAACAAACCGCAAAACCCACCGCCGAATCAGTAAACTATCCTGTGAACAGTTATGACCCTCATAAAGTTTATGAAACCAACTTTTTTGAAATCACAGAGGGCTTACAGGTGCTTGTTGTGGGTCACAGTAATACCGTGCCTGAATTGGCGAATTTTCTTTTGAAAGAAGAACGCTACGAAAACATTCCGGATAGTGTTGATGGGAGACTTTATATTGTAACTAAAAGTGGGGAAAATGTAAGTAGTTTGATTTTAAACCTGGAATAAATTTAATTCAACAACCTTACATTAATTTTTTCTGTCTCTATCAACGAGAGCTCAACTAATTCCCCATTTTCATAGAGTTTATCAACTTTATAAAAATCGACATCCTTTTCCTTAGGCCGAAAGTTTTTATAGTCTACAAAACGAATGCCTTCAATGACCCGTGGGTTATAGCTTTCGCGAAAGCGAATACCCCCATCATTGGTGAAAAATTGATAAGCAAGGAAATCAACTGTAAAATCGTCTTTTGAAATCCAGTAGATAAAAATGTCTTCAAAATCAACTCCTCCGCCGTATTCAGAAAACGTAACTTCAACTTTGTAGTAGTCTTTAGCTTTGATGGAAGCCGATGGCAACAGTTTTTTCTTTACCGCAGAGTCATTCAACCCATAAGGCAATTGATTAAAATAATGCACTGAGTTTACACTTTCCATATACCTGAAAGCAAGTGAATCGGGTAATGAAACGCGGTCTCCATTTTGAAGGCGGTGAAAGCCCTCATTGGTTAAAATATCAAGCGTATTTAAAGTGTCAGGCAAGATGCGTTGAAGCGAATATTGACCGTTTTGACGCACACTTTTGTAAATTATATTTCGAAAAGTAAATGTGACCTCTGCGTTTTCATACAAATTCCCCCCTGCTGTTTCAATGGTTTTGTCTATAACTTTTTGTGCTGTGAACTCAGTTTTAGATTGATTACAGGAAATCAATACTAGAAAAAGAAAAGGGAGAAAAGTCTTCATTGTTGTAAAATTTGAGTTACAAAGATAGAATATATAGAGGATCTTTTTATTTATATTTAAATTTGACTATATTTGTCAAGTTTATTTTTGTCAATATGAAAACCTTATTAAAAAACAAAAGAGAAGAACTTGGCTTAAAGCTGAAAGATGTGTCTTTAGCGACTCAAATCGATCAGGCATTGATTAGCAAGTTTGAGAATGGTGGCAGAAAACCCACCCGTGAGCAGTTGGCAAAACTTGCTCAGGCATTGCATTTGGACTATAATGAGTTGCTTGTTGCGTGGTTAAAAGAAAAAATTCTTTATGAAATTGGTGATGACAAAGTGGGGCTTGAGGCCCTGAAGCTCGCCGAAAAAGAGTTGAAGTACAAAATAAGCCATTCCAAAAAAACAGTTTCTAAAAATCTGCAAACACTTTTGGATGAAATTGATGCATTAAAAATGAGGTTCGATGCTTTAAGAAATTATGACAGTTTCAGAATTGCTCAAGCACTCGATATTGAATACACCTTTGAAAGCAACAGGATTGAGGGCAACACGCTCACCTTGCGTGAAACAGATCTTGTTATTAATGAGGGTTTAACGGTTTCGGGTAAAAGTATGCGTGAGCATTTGGAGGCCATCAATCACAAGGAGGCGATTGGGTTTATCAAGGATATGATTTCTAAAAATGCCTTTTTTTCAGAGAGTAAACTGTTGAGTATTCATGGTTTGATTTTACGAGGCATTCTTCCTGAAGATGCCGGTGTGTATCGTTCTGTTCAAGTGATGATTCAAGGGAGCCGGCATATGCCGCCACAACCTTATTTGGTGAGTAAGCAAATGGAGGATTTTTTTATTTGGTATGAAACAAATAAAAATGTGTTGCATCCTGTATTGCTTGCCGCAGAAATGCACGAGCGTTTGGTAACCATTCATCCTTTTATTGATGGAAATGGCAGGACGTCCAGGCTTGTGATGAATTTAGAATTGCTCAGGCACGGCTATGTCATTGCCAATATAAAAGGTGATTACGATTCGAGAATGCGTTATTATGAGGCTCTTGAAACTGTTCAGGTTTCCGGTAATAAAGAACCCTTTCTTGAGTTTATAGTTCAGGTTGAGAAAGAATCTTTAGAGCGTTACCTTACGATCTTAAGCCCTCAATAATATGAGGGCTTCTCATTAAAATATACTATTTTTGCACCCTATGAATCCCATAATGGGCTATAAAAATAAAATAGTTTCTGAAAGTTTATAAATAAGACGCTAAATCCATTGGTTATAATTTTCTAAATAAATGAAGCTTCAAAAAACAATCAATATAAAAAACCGAAAGGCCAAATTTAACTATGAGTTTCTTGATAAATTCACTGCGGGTATTGTATTGAAAGGAACCGAAATAAAATCCATCAGAGAAGGCAAGGCTTCCATTGCCGAGAGTTTTTGTGAATTTCAGGATGGCGAGCTGTTTGTCATCAATATGAATGTGGAAGAATACTCACACGCATCCCATTTTAACCACGCTCCCAAAAGCGAGCGAAAGTTACTTCTCAATAAAAGAGAACTAGCAAAACTTCACAAGGAAGTGCGTGCCGGTGGTTTGACGATAGTGCCTCTCAATCTTTTCATTAACGACAACGGACTTGCCAAGCTTTCTATCGCGCTTGCGAAAGGTAAAAAAGAATATGACAAACGTGATACTATCAAAGAACGTGACACCAAGCGCAACCTAAGACGCATTAAAAAATCATTCAATCAACGATGATCAAACAACTTCTTTTTATAGGTTTCTTTTTAGTATCAACAATTGTAAATAGCCAAATTATTGGAAAAGTTACTGATTCTTTAGGCACACCATTACCTTTTGTAAACGTTTTTATTGAAAACTCATACACAGGTACGACCACAAACGACGATGGAAATTACAAACTAGATCCCAATGGCTTTCGGGATGATAAGCAGGAAAAGGCAACTATTGTCTTTCAATATTTAGGATTTAAAACCCAAAAGAAAGAGCTGACTTTTGATAAAAAAGTCATTGTTCTTAATGTGGTTCTAGAACCGGAAACTTTTAGTCTGGATCAGGTGGTAATTACTTCCGGGGAGAACCCGGCAGACCGCATCGTGAGAATGGCAATAGAAAATCGCAAACAAAATTCAGAAAAACTCAATGCTTATACCGCAGACTTTTACTCCCGTGGTTTATGGAAAATGAAAGATGTTCCTGTGAAAATTATGGGGCAAGAGGTGGGTGACTTGGATGGAGCCCTCGACTCCACCCGAACCGGTATTGTTTACTTGAGCGAGACCATCTCTAAAATTGCCTTTCAAAAGCCTAACGACTTTTTTGAACGAATCGTTGCATCAAAAGTGAGTGGTAATGATAATGGGTTTAGTTTTAACAGTGCCCGGGATGCCAATTTTAGTTTTTACGAAAGCACCATAGACATCAATGCCTCACTTGTTTCGCCCATTGCAAACAATGCTTTTAACTACTACACCTATAAACTTGAGGGGGTCTTTTATGAAAACGGGCAGCTTATCAATCGGATAAGAGTTACCCCAAAACGGACCAACGACCGTATATTTTCGGGCTTGATTTATATCGTGGAAGACAGCTGGCAATTGTATGGTGTTGAACTTACAACAAACGGAAGCGCGATTCAGGTTCCTTTTATTGAAGAGCTGGTTTTTAAACAAAATTTTAGCTTTGATGACTCTGAAGATTTTTGGGTAAAACGCTCCCAAACCATCGATTTCAGTTTTGGATTTATGGGCTTTAATGGTGACGGTCGCTTTACAGCCGTTTACAGCAACTATGATTTTAACCCGGAGTTTGATGGGAAAACCTTTAGCAACGAAGTTCTCTTTTTTGAACCTGAAGCCAATAAAAAAGACACCCTTTTCTGGACCGGAATTCGTCCCGTTCCATTAACAGATGAAGAAATTAATGATTATGTAAGGAGAGACAGTATTCAGACATTGAGGCAATCAAAAAGTTATCTCGATTCTATTGACCAAACGACCAATAAGTTCAAAATATTAAACCCTATAACCGGCTATTCATACTCCAATACTTATAAAAAATGGCGGATGAGTTATAATGGCGTTTTGACAGGCATTAATTTCAACACCTTGCAAGGCTGGAACGCAACCACCGGTTTGTCATTCAACAAATGGTATGATGAAAACAGAACCCGAACACTTTCGGCAAATTTGAATGCCAACTATGGCATTGCAGATGATCAATTACGCTTAAGCGGAAGCATTTCAAAACGGTTTAATCGCTTAAAGCGAAATACAATCAGTCTTTCCGCCGGAAAAAAAGTGCAGCAATTTAATGCTTCAGAACCCATTTCGCAACTCATAAACACGGTGAGCAGTCTGTTTTTTGAACGTAATTTCCTGAAAGCCTATGACCTCACCTATGCGAGAATTAATTACAACCAAGAGTTGTTTAATGGCTTGCGGTTTTGGACGGGTCTAGGTTATGAAGAGCGGCAACCTCTTTTTAATCAAACTGACCAGGTTACCATAAATAACAAAGGCGTTTCATATACTTCAAACAATCCGTTGGCACCCGATGATTTTGAAAATGCCGCGATTGATTCCCATCAAATTTGGAAATCGAGCCTTGCTTTTGCCATCCGTTTTGGGCAAAAGTATATGACCTATCCAGACGGCAAATTCAATCTTGGTAACAGTGATTATCCTGCGATAAATCTTTTTCATACTAAGGGATTTGCAGCATCAAAGAGTAATTTGAATTTTGATCAACTGCATATCAGGGTTTTTCAGTCTGTAAACTTAAAAAACAAAGGGCGACTGGACTACAATTTAAAATCAGGCACCTTCATAAATGGTGATGATATCTCCTTTGCAGACTACCAACATTTCAATGGAAACCAAACCCGAGTAGGCACAACTTTTAATTATACCAATGTGTTTAATCTACTCCCTTATTACGCTTTAAGCACAAACGGCAGTTATTTTGAAGGGCATTTAGAGCACGACTTTAAAGGGTTTATTTTAGGAAAGTTTCCCTTGATAAACAAACTCAACTACAATCTGGTAGCAGGAGCTCACTTTTTAAGTACTGAAAATAACAAGCCTTATACTGAAGTCTCGATTGGAATGGACAATTTGGGTTTTGGAAAATTCAGGTTTTTAAGGCTGGATTATGTGCACTCCTTTTTTGAGGGAGCAGACAAAGGTGCTTTTATCTTTGGGTTGAAGTTTTTGAATATTATTGAGTAAACAGAGATTTTCTGATGATTGCTTAATCAATTTTTATCCTCTAAAAGCGGTACAAACCGAAATTCACCATACTCCTTTTTCTCAAATTCCTTTTCAGATGTTCTGGTGAACACCGTCATAATTTGTGTCTTGTCTCCTAAAGGAATTACAAGCTTCCCTCCCACTTTGAGTTGTTCCATCAGGGGTTTGGGCACATAAGGAGCTCCGGCAGTTACAACAATTCCATCATAAGGAGCAAATTCGGGCAGCCCTTTATAACCGTCACCAAAAACCATCTTTTTGGGTCGGTAGCCAATTTTTGGGAGAAATAGATTAGTTTTTTTAAACAACTCCCGTTGCCGTTCAATGGTATAAACCACAACTCCCATTTCAAGAAGCACAGCAGCCTGGTAGCCGCTTCCGGTACCTATTTCCAAAACCACATCGCCCTTTTTCACTTCAAGTAACTCCGTTTGTCTTGCTACAGTATAAGGCTGAGAAATGGTTTGGTTTGCGCCAATAGGAAACGGCTTGTCTTCATAAGCGTGGTCTTCAAACCCGGAGTCCATAAACAAATGCCGGGGGATTTTTCCTATGGCCTTCAAAACGATTTCATTTTGAATGCCTTTGGCTTTTATTAATTTAACGAGTTGTTGTCGTTTTCCTTGATGTCTTAAAGTGTCTTTCAATTTTGTTAATGGTTAATAGTTTAATAAATTTAGATAGGCAAATTTAAGTGCTTTTATTGATTTTATTTTTTATCAATCAAGCAGCTTTACATCCCAGGTACTTTCGGGTTGATACATCAACTGACCTTTGCTGACTTTTAGCGGAGCATTAATGTTATTTGTATATAAACTTCCTGTTCCTAAACCCTGTGGCAAGTTACTGTTTTTTGTAAATGTATATTGGGCAATGGCGTTTAAACCAACATTGCTTTCCAATGCTGATGTAATCCACCAGCCACAATTTTGAGTTTCAGCGAGTTCAATCCAGGTATCGCTTGAGCGAAAACCACCAATCAAGCTAGGTTTTAAAATAATAAATTGTGGTTGGATGGTTTGTAAGAGTTTCTTTTTGTTTGATTCATCAAAAACACCAATGAGTTCCTCGTCCAAAGCGATGGGTAAAGGCGTCTGTTCACAAAGTTTCGCCATCGCTTCCCACTGCCCTGCCTTGATGGGTTGTTCAATAGAATGCAGTTGAAGGTCTGAAAGTCGTTTGAGTTTTTCCAACGCTTCCTCTGGTGAGAAAGCACCATTGGCATCCACACGAAGTTCGATTTCATTTGCAGAAAACTCTTTTCTTATGCTTTTTAGTAATTCCATTTCGGTTTCAAAATCAATAGCACCAATTTTCATTTTGATACACTTAAATCCCAAAGCGATTTTTTCTTTGATCTGTGAATTCATAAACTCCTTATCTCCCATCCAGACAAGTCCGTTGATGGGAATTGAAGCTTTGCCATTGGTATACGATGATGGAAATATTTCAAAAGGATTTTTCGCTTTAAGCGAAAGAAAAGCAGTTTCCACTCCCATTTGGATGGAGGGAAATTCGTTCAAGGCATTGTATAATTTATGGGCACCCAAATGCATGTTTACGCAAACCCATTTTAATGTGTCTTCATAATCGGGACGGTCGTCAATACTGAGTCCTCTTAGGATTCCACATTCACCAATTCCGGTTTTATTACCTTCTTTAAGAATTAAAAACCAGGTTTCTTTGGTACGTAAGACACCACGGGATGTACCGCTGGGGCGTTTGAAATTGAGGGTGTGTTTTTTGTATGTTATTTTCATTCCCGATATGGCATCCCTACGGGATTCTATTGGATTTATATTTTTTTTCTACCGATAGGGCATCCCTACGGGATTCTATTGGATTTCTCATTTTTTTCTACCGATAGGGCATCCCTACGGGATTCTTTCGTAATTTATCGTATCATTTTTCTACAAACAGAATCCCTCTTGGGATGGGAATTGATTGAATTTAAAGAGTTCCGTTAGGAACGAAATATCGGTAAAACAACTAAATAAAACAAAGAAAAAGTCCCGTAGGGACGGAATACTTTCCTCAATTATCCTCAGAATCTATCAAATCCTTGAATAGGTACTTTTCTTCATACTCCACTTCAAATTTTTTCAATATATCCTCATATTCCTCTAAGAATGTTTTCTTTTTGTGATGCTTCTCTTGGTTTTCAATATATAAGATTACCTTTTTTAACTGTGATTTGCTGTATGAAAAAGCACCATAACCTTCCTGCCATTCAAACTTGCATTTTAAAAATCCTTTTTGATTAATCCACCTTGAGGAATTAGCTTTCACCTCCTGCATTAAATCAGATATAGATTGTGAGGGTCTTAATCCTATTAGAATATGGATATGATCTGGCATTCCATTAATTGCTAATAACTTATGGTTGTTATTTTGAATAACTCCTGTGATATATTTATATAACTCATCCTTAAATGATGGTCTGACTAACGCATTCCTGAACTTCACAGCGAAAACAAAATGAATGTGGATTTGTGTGTACGTATTTGCCATATAAATATTTTTTTTCTACCGTTATGTCATCCCTACGGGATTCAATTGGATTTATTATTTATTTTTCTACCGATATGTCATCCCTACGGGTTTTTTATAATAAGTCTTTTTTTTATAAAAAATTACAAAAATCAAAGCTCAACACTCTCCCCCACTTCAAGCAACATCAAATCTTTACCGGCGTCATAAAATTTTCGTTTGGCTTCTTCGTGATCAATTTCGATATAACCAAATGTATCATAATGACAGCCTATTATTTTATCACATTCTATAAAAATGGAGGCGCTGATGGCATCTTCAATTCCCATTGTGAAATTGTCACCTATGGGTAAAATGGCAATGTCCAATTTTGTGTGCATTGGGATGAGTTTCATATCTATTGTAAGCGCGGTGTCTCCGGCAATGTAGATGTTTTTATGTTCGCCTTCAATGACAAAACCACCCGGTTGGCCGCCATAGGTTCCGTCAGGGAACGAACTGGTGTGAATAGCATTGACATATTTTACTTTTCCAAAATCAAATTCCCAACTTCCCCCGTGATTCATAGGATGCACAGTAAATCCTTTGTTTTCATAATATGTAGCGATTTCAAAATTGCTAACAATCACAGCACCTGTGTTTTTAGCAATGGCTTCAGCATCTAAAGTGTGGTCTTGATGGGCGTGAGTAAGAAGTATATAGTCAGCCTTTAAATCGTTGATATCTACTTTTCCATCCACCAGTGGACTTCCGCTTATGAAAGGATCAATGATAATGTGTTTTCCTTTTATTTCAATTGCAAAACAACTGTGTCCAAAGTATTTGATTTTCATCTTTAAGGGTTTTAATGTTTACGTCTTAAAGATACTAAAATCAAGATGGACAAGTCTAAAAATTGTTTTAAAAAATGCAGATAATAAAAAACAAGACCGCAAATAAAAAGGTGCTTAAAGCTACTTTTTTAAGCTCAAAATCGAGTTCAGTAGGGTTTCTGTTCATCACAACAACACTGTAATGTTTTAACAACAGAAGAAACGCGAGTAAGGGTAAAAACTGCCACCACACAACACCCGAAAAATAGAAATACAAAAAGGCAGCAGCATAAGCTCCAAGCAATAAAAACGCGTGGTATTTTTTGGCATTTCTTTCACCAAGTAAAACGGGGATGGTGATTTTATTGACCTTTGCATCAGAAATCCGGTCTCGCATATTGTTTAAATTCAAGACCGCCGTGCTTAATAAACCAATGGTTATGGCCGGTAAAACGACCATAAATGAAAGTTGCTGAACATATAAAAAGTAACTTCCCAAAACAGATAGCAATCCAAAGAACACAAACACAAACACATCACCCATCGCGCGGTAACCATAAGCATTTACACCCACTGTATATTTAATTGCGGCGATGATTGCGGCAATACCCAATAACAAAAATAAAACGATGTACCCAAGGCTTTCAGTTCCAAAGGACACATAAATCAATACTATGGTAACAATACTCGTGAGAAGTATGGTTATGATTATTCCCTTTTTGAGTTCGGCTTCTGTGAGCAAACCACTTTGCAGTGCGCGTTTGGGTCCCACACGCTCTTCATTATCGGTTCCTTTTATACCATCACCATAATCGTTTGCAAAGTTTGATAGGACTTGAAATCCTAAAGTGGTCAATAAAGCCAGAAAAAATATTAAAGAATCAAAAGCGTTTTCACGAAATGCCAAAGCTGAACCCACTATGATACCAGAAAAAGACAAGGGAAGGGTGCGTAAACGAGCGGCATTGAGCCAGGCTTTGGTTTTAGTCATACTAAAAATTGTAGTGACAAAATTAATCAAATAATATCATTTAATTAAATATCTCGACAAGGAGTTCTTTTAACAAATCGCCGTCACTCACACCGGCTGCTCCCACTCCTTTACTTTTCATATCGGTTTGTCGAAGTGCCGCTAAAATACCGCTCACTTTTCTCATAGGGTAATTTGATGCTGCCATTTGATAATCTTTAACAAAATAAGGATTCAAACCCAACTCTTTTGCTGCATTGTTTTTATTGGGCAAGGCGTGGTATCTTAATACTTTGGAAAAAAAGCTGTAAAGCAATGCCACTGTCATCACTAACGGATTGTCTTTAGGATTTTGAGCAAAGTAATTAATGATTCTGAATGCTTTATTTATGTCTTTACTTCCAATGGCATTTTGCAATTCAAAATTATTGTAATCCTTACTTATCCCAATATTTTTCTCGATTAACTCCGGTGTGATTTGTTGTTCGGGCTTTAGGATTTGAGTGAGTTTATCAAGTTCGTTGGAAATTTTACTCAAGTCGTTTCCCAGAAATTCAACGAGCATATGAGCTGCTTTAGGCGAAATCTGATATCCTTTTGAAGCCAATGCTTTTGAAATCCAGGGAGCTACTTTGTTCTCATATAGCTTTTTTTCATCGAGTATGGCCCCACTTTTTTTTATCGTTTTGTAAAGCGTTTTTCGCTTATCTATTTTCTTGTATTTATAACAAATCACGAGTACCGTAGTGGGTTGTGGATTTTTACAATAGGCTTCGAGATTATCAATAGTGCGCGATAATTCTTGTGCTTCCTTAACAATAATCACCTGGCGTTCTGCCATCATGGGGTATCGCTTTGCCTGGCTCACAATGTCGTCAATTGTTACATCGCGTCCATAGAGTACCATTTGGTTAAATGCTTTTTCATCTTCGGGGAGTAGGTTTTTTTCGATATAATCTGAAAGAAAGTCAATAAAATAAGGTTCTTCACCTGTGAGCAAGTAAATGGGCTTTATGTCTCCGGATTTTATTTGATTTACAATGTGTTTTACTTCTTCCATTCAAAAAAAATTATGACTTTTGTGATATGCAGCAACTTGATTTTCCTAAGTACAACTTTCGATTCAAAAGTAGCGAAAATAAAATTTCCATCTTTGATGAAATACGTAAAAAATTTGTCATTCTCACTCCCGAAGAATGGGTGCGCCAACACGTGGTACAGTTTTTAATTTGCGAAAAACACTATCCAAAAAGCCATATCAATGTTGAAAAAGAAATTATTTTGAATCAAACCCGTAAACGCTATGATGTTGTGATTTATAATAGAGATGGAAGTATTTTTTTGGTAGTGGAATGCAAAGCACCACAAACACCTATTTCTCAGGATACTTTTGACCAAATTGCGCGTTATAATTTAAGTTTGAATGCTACCTATTTGATGGTGACTAACGGACTTTCCCATTATTATTGCCAGCTGGATTATAAAAATGAAAAGTACCGGTTTCTGGAGGAAATTCCGCAATACCAATCTGTCAATCCTTAAAAAAATGATGAATAAATCAATCATCTCACTACCTTTACAGTATTGAAAACAGCCATAGTCATATTAAACTGGAATGGAAAAAAACTTTTGGGAGAGTTTCTTCCCGGTGTTCTTTTATATTCTAAATCTGAAGCTGAAATTTATGTTGTTGACAATGCCTCAACAGATGATTCTATGTTGTTTTTGGAAACCGAGTTTCCTGAAGTTAAAGTCATAAAAAACGCTGAAAATTATGGCTATGCAAAAGGCTACAATGAAGGTTTAAAACACATTGAAGCCGATTTGTTTGTTTTACTAAACTCTGATGTTGCCGTTACTGAAAACTGGTTATCTCCCATTATTCAGCAGTTTAAAAACAATCCCAAGATAGCTGCTGCACAACCCAAAATCCTTGACTATAAAAACAAAGACTATTTTGAATATGCAGGTGCTGCGGGTGGATTTATTGACAAATATGGTTATCCTTACTGTCGTGGAAGGATCTTCAATACGCTTGAAAAAGATAAGGGTCAGTATGATGAAACATCAGAAATCTTTTGGGCCAGCGGTGCTTGTTTGTTTGTAAGGAAAGATGCCTTTGAACAAGTCAGTGGTTTTGATGAAGACTATTTTGCACATCAGGAGGAAATAGATTTGTGTTGGCGTTTGTTTAATTTAGATTATAAAGTGATTTGCGTTAACCAATCAAAAGTATATCATTTGGGAGGAGGAACGCTTAAAAATACAAATCCAAAAAAGACCTACTTAAACTTTAGAAACTCCCTTTTTAATCTGTTGAAAAATGCTCCTAAATCAAAAATCACCGGACGTATTTTTATAAGAATGCTTCTTGATGGAATAGCGGGAATTCAATTTATACTCAGTTTTAAACTATCCCATTTTATAGCCATCTTAAGAGCACATCTCAGTTTTTACAACAATCTTAGAAAAACACTACAAAAACGAACGATTCAATCGAAAAAAGAAAACTATTATCATCATAAATCCATAGTTTTTTCGTATTTTGTTAAACAAATTAAATCATTTAACAAGCTGTAAAACAATAAGCCTAAATTAATGTTAAGTTTTTAAAAAATGGCTCAATATTTGATAGTTTTGAAAAATTATTTAACTATATAAAAACCAATAATTATGAAAAAATTAATCGTATTTGGAAGTGTCGTTGCACTTCTTTTTTCGTCCTGTGTATCTCAGAAAAAATATGCAGAACTAGAAAACCAACACAAAAACACTCAGGATCTTCTCAACAGCGCAACCGTTAAACTAAACAGTTGTTTGGAGGACAGAGCTTCACTCCAAGCAAAGGCAAATTCTTTAGAAAGTCAAGTAGCTTCTTTAAATTCTACGAACAAAGATTTAATAAGAAGCATTGGTGACTTTACAGATTTGACAAAAAAAGGTGCTGAAAACTTACAGAAATCACTTGAAAGTCTTCAGGAAAAAGATTTAACGATCAGAAAACTGAATGATGCTTTAACCCGAAGAGACTCTGTTAACCTTGCCTTGGTTCAAAGCTTAAAAGGCGCCGTGGGCAGTATGGATGACTCTGATATTGAAATAAGTGTTGAAAAAGGTGTAGTTTTTGTAAACATTTCTGATAAACTTTTATTCTCCAGCGGTAGTTACAATCTTACCAGCAGAGCAAAAGAAGTACTAGGAAAAGTAGCTCTAGTAGTTAAAAACAAACCTGATTTTGAATTCCTTGTTGAAGGTCATACAGATAATGTACCCATCAGCAAACCCGGAATTCAGGACAACTGGGATTTAAGTGTTCTTAGAGCAACAGCTGTTGTAAGAACCTTACAAAATGATTTTGGTGTTGACCCTGCAAGAATGACTGCCGGAGGTAGAGGTGAATATGTGCCACTTACCAGCAATGCAACTGCAGAAGGCAAAGCCAAAAACAGAAGAACAAGAATCGTTGTATTACCTAAATTAGAACAGTTCTATGAAATGATTGAAGAAGGTTTAAAAGACCCTGCTATCAACTAATTCTTAGAAGAATAAAATTTAAAAGAGTCCGGTTTATCCGGACTTTTTTTTTGAATTGATTTATACCTCCAAACTTCCTTTTCCTTCTCTTATCAAAACCGGTTCCCCTTGAGTCAAGTCAATAACGGTTGAAGGAACATTACCTCCATAGCCTCCATCAATAACGATATCAACGAGATTTTCCCACTTTTCATAAATCAATTCGGGGTCTGTTGTGTATTCAATCACCTCATCTTCATCTCTTATAGAAGTTGAAATGATGGGGTTTCCCAATTCTCTCACGATTGCTCTTGCAATATTATTATCCGGAACCCTTAAACCCACTGTTTTCTTCTTTTTAAAAACAGAAGGCATATTGTTATTGCCCTCCAAAATGAAAGTATATGGACCGGGTAACGAGCGTTTTAATATTTTAAAAGTCGTAGTATCCATTTGTTTTACATAGTCTGAAACATTGCTTAAACTTTCGCATACAAATGAAAAGTTAGCCTTTTCAAGCTTCACTCCTCTAAGTTGGGCAATTTTTTCAAGGGCTCTGTTGTTGTTTATATCACAACCCAAACCATAAACCGTATCTGTGGGGTAAATAATAAGTCCCCCATCCCGAAGCACTTTCACAACCTCCGATATTTGCTTTTCGTTGGGATTTTCTTCATAAAGTTTAATCAGCTTGGCCATTACTTTTTATTTTTAAATAACATAAAACACAAAGTTATTCGTTTACTAACAAAATACTTCCTTTCAATGAAAAAATATTTCCTTTTATTTTTATTGTGCTTTACTTTTTTAGTTTCGTGTAGCTCAGACGATACCACTTCCCAAGAAGATGAAGAAATAATTGAAATTCTTGAAGCCGAAACCCGCCTTAATGTTACCTATGGTTCACACCCGAAGCAGGTCTATGATTTATACCTTCCGGAAGGTCGCTCAAATGAAAAAACAAAAGTAATTGTTTTGGTTCACGGAGGAGGATGGACCTCTGGTGATAAAAGCGATATGACTCAATTTGTTACCTTTTTAAGAGAAAATCACCCGGATTATGCGATTGCCAACATCAACTATGTACTTGCCGAAATTGGTGTTCCCGCATTTCCCAACCAGTTTTTGGATTTAGGAAGGGTTATTTCTCAATTAACATCACAACAAATAGATTTACAAATTCAACCTCAGTTTGGTTTGATTGGCACAAGTGCCGGTGCTCATATTTCGTTGATGTATGATTACGTATATGACACCAATTCACAAATAAAATTTGTAGCAGATATTGTGGGTCCCACAGATTTTACAGACCCTTTTTATTCAAACGACCCAAATTTTCCTTTAGCATTGCAATTACTCACAGATGAAAGTGCCTTCCCTGCAGGAACAGACTTTGCACTTGCACTGAGTCCGGCACTTCAGGTTTCAGCTTCAAGTGCACCCACCGTTCTATTTTATGGAGATCAAGATCCACTTGTTCCCTTGACCAATGGGCAATCACTGGCTTCTGCATTAAATGCGGAAGGTATTGTAAATTTGTTTACCGTATATGAAGGAGGTCATGGTGATGATTGGAGCCCCGCAGATGTTCTGGATTTGCAGCAAAAATTGGAAGGTTTTATTTTAACTCACCTTCCCTTAGAATAAGATCTAACCATTCTTAGCTTTAAAACTCGAGGCTTTTTCTGTGATATAAGAAATTGAGGCACCAAAAGTGGCGATTCCACAAACAATTAAAATAAAAGCGATTACTTTCCCGATATTTGTCACCGGATAAAAATCACCATAGCCCACTGTCGTTATGGTAATAAAACTCCACCACAAAGCATCTTCTGCCGTAGTGATGTTGCCTACATCTTTTTCTACATACAAGACTGCAGTCGTTGATAGCACTAAAACCGTAAATGCACAAAAGACCACAAACCCATATAAGGAGGCTGATTTATTTTTCAATACAAATTCAATGAGTAGTTTGATGGATTTAATGATTCTGAAAACTCTGAATATTCTGAAAATACGAATAAATCGAAACTCTGACACAAGCGGAATGGAAGACAACAAGTCAAGCCAACCCACCGTATAAAAATACTTCCACTTATTTTTTTCCTGAACTAATTGACTTAAAAAGTCATATAAAAAAATCAAACACAAGATAAAATCAAAGTATTCAATCAATCGATATACCTCTGAGTCGGTTGGAATAAAAAAGAGTAACGATAACAAGATGATACTGAATATCGACAGTAACATGATGATGATATTGGAAACACTCATATCAAATAGTTAGTTTTCTATAATAGTCAATTTTGCAAAACGCAATAAAAGCTTTTTCAGACCGCCATTTTCAAAATCGATTTCCGCTTTTTTATCGGCTCCCACCCCTTCAAAATTGATGATTTTTCCTTTTCCAAATCGCATATGTTCTACCAGTGAGCCCACTTTTAAATCACTATCCACCATACCTTTGCTTTGTGAAGACGAATTTACAGGCCTTAAACGGCGTAATTTTTTTAATTGATCCTCACTGGGTCCTCGCGGAGGTGTACCGTTTGAGGGCTTTCGGAGACGTAGTTTGCTTTTGTCAATTTCGTCAAAAATATCTGCATCCAGTAAAGGTTTGTATTTGTTTTCAGTCAAGGGAGTTAGATATTCAAGGTATTGTTCATCTATTTCTTCAATAAAACGGCTGGGTTCTGCATCGATTAATTTACCCCAACGGTAGCGGGTTTGTGCATAGGTAAGATAGGCTTGTTTTTCAGCTCTGGTTATGGCTACATAAAATAAGCGTCTTTCTTCTTCCAGTTCAGCCCGGGTGTTCATACTCATCCCACTGGGGAAGAGGTCTTCTTCAAGTCCTACAATATAAACATAAGGAAACTCAAGTCCTTTGGCAAGGTGAATGGTCATCAAGGCGACTCGGTCTTCATCGCCTTTTTCGTTGTCTAGGTCTGTTGCGAGCGCGACATCTTCCAAAAATTCAGCAAGCGAACCGGTGGCTTCATCCAGTTCTTTTTGTTCCTCCACAAAATCCCGAAGTCCGTTTAAAAGTTCTTCTATGTTTTCTATACGGGCAATTCCTTCAGGTGTAGCGTCTTTTTTTAGTTCCTGAACCAATCCTGTTTTTTTAACAACGTGTTCAGCAATTTCAAAGGCATTGTAATTTTGGTTCAACACCTGAAAGCTTTTAATCGTTGTCACAAAATCCTGAAGTTTTCCTTTGGTACCACTGTTTATTTTTAAATCGATTTTATCGAGATGTTCCATCACTTCAAAAATGGAGCGTTTGTAGTGGTTTGCGGCAACAATTAATTTTTCGATAGTTGTATTTCCGATGCCTCTCGCAGGATAATTAATGACACGCTTGAGTGCTTCTTCGTCTTTTGGGTTTAATATGAGTCGCAAATAGGATATCACATCTTTGATTTCCTTTCGCTGGTAAAAGCTTAAGCCGCCATAAATTCGATAGGCAATGTCTTTTTTTCGCAGCGCATCCTCCATCGCCCTGGACTGGGCATTGGTGCGGTATAAAATCGCAAAGTCACCATTTTTGAGCTGGTGGTTCATTTTATTTTCAAAAATGGAACTCGCTACAAAACGCCCTTCATCACCATCGGTCATCGTGCGGTTGACTAAAATTTTATTTCCGGAATCGTTGTGGGTCCAAACTACTTTTTCCAGTTTGGTTTTATTTTTTTCGATGATGGAGTTTGCAGCTTCAACGATATTTTTAGTAGAGCGGTAATTTTGCTCAAGGCGAAAGACTTTCACATCATCATAATCTCTTTGAAAATTGAGGATGTTGTTGATGTTTGCCCCACGAAACGCATAAATACTTTGGGCATCATCGCCCACCACACAAATATTTTGAAAACGGTCTGAAAGCGCCCTTACTATTAAGTATTGACTGTGGTTAGTATCCTGATACTCATCAACCAGAATGTACCTGAAGCGGTTTTGGTATTTTGCCAGTACATCCGGAAAACGGGTGAGCAATTCATTTGTTTTTAAAAGCAAATCGTCAAAATCCATCGCTCCGGCTTTAAAACATTTAGCGACATAGGCTTTGTAAATATCTCCCAGTCTGGGCATTTTTGCCATCGCATCTGCTTCCATCAACTCAGGATTGTTGAAATAGGCTTTTACAGTAATTAAGCTGTTTTTATATGAAGAAATTCTGGAATAGACCTGTTTGTATTTATACACATCTTTATCGAGATTCATTTCTTTAATGATGGCTCTTATTACACTTTGTGAATCTTGTGTGTCATAAATCGTAAAATTTGACGGATAGCCTAATCGCTCTGCTTCAATTCTTAATATTTTAGCAAATACAGAGTGAAAGGTGCCCATCCAGAGGTTTTTAGCTTCACTGGCTCCTACAATCTCAGCGATGCGCTTTTTCATTTCGCGAGCAGCTTTATTTGTAAACGTTAGTGCCAAAATACTGAAAGCATCTACATCTTGCTCCATTAGATATGCAATGCGATAGGTCAATACACGCGTTTTTCCGGAACCCGCTCCGGCAATGACAATCATGGCGCCGTCCTTTTGTAAAACAGGTGCTAATTGAGCTTCGTTTAATTGTTTTAAGTAGTGCTGCAAGGAAATAATTTTATGCTGTGAAAATAACAAATCAAGGATTAAAAAGCACATTTAATTTCTATAAATTTTAAACAATAAATGGGCATTCTGAAATTTATAATTATCTTTAAAAACTAAATCTACAATTCATTCTATGCGATTATCAATCTATATTTTTATATTTTTTTTTACATTTCAAATTCAAAGCCAGATACTCCCCTCAATTGAAAACTTCGGTCCTGCTTTTACAATTGAAAACCCAGCTTTTAAAACAGATACTACACAATCTTTCAAAGCTGTTTTCGATGTTGGAAGAGCCTTTGAAGAAACTGAAAAGACAAACAAACTTCTGGAAAGTGCGGCCAGATTCATCAGGTTGCACCGTGAGGCAGGTGTCCCAATAAATCAAATACAAGTAGCTCTTGTCATTCACGGAAGCGCTGTTTTTGATTTACTAAACCACGCAGATTATCAATCTTTCCGGGAAAGTAAAGAAGCTTTCAACCCAAATTATGATCTTATTACTGCGCTTAGTCAAGAAGGTGTGGAAATTATTTTATGTGGTCAAACAACTTCGTTCAGGAAAATTGATAAAACACAGTTACATCCTGATGTAAAAATAGCATTATCGGCGATGACAGCATTAGTTCAGTTACAAAATGAAGGATTTCGTCTCATTAATTTTTAAAACTGATCGTGTAAGCTTGTTTTAACCCCTGACACAAAATCGAATCTTTTACTATTTTTATATAATTTTATGGACGTTCTATTAAATTTTTTAAGTTCAATTCCCTGGTGGGGTTGGGTATTACTTGTTCTAATTATTGTTTTCATCAGAGATGTTTTTGTGCAAAAGCGTTATTCAGTATTGCACAACTTTCCTGTTATTGGTCATTTGCGGTATTTTCTCATTGGCATTGGCCCCGAACTTCGCCAATATTTGGTCGCAAGCAATCGCGAAGAAAGACCTTTCAACCGCATTGAGCGCAATTGGATTTACACGTCTTCCCGCCGAGAAAATAATTATAAAGGTTTTGGAACCGATAGCGACATCTACAAACACCAGCATATTTTCATCAACAATGCGATGATTCCTTTTAAACTGGAAAAAAATCATCCTAATATTGAAAATCCCAATTTTATTCCTTGTGTTAAGGTTATGGGGTTACACAACAAACGCAAAAAACCCTATCGGCCAGCTTCTATTATAAATGTTTCCGCAATGAGTTTTGGGGCACTTTCGGCGAAAGCCATTGAATCACTAAACTTGGGATGTAAAAAAGCAGGTGCATACCACAATACAGGTGAAGGTGGTTTGTCGCCTTATCATACTAATGGTGCAGATGTTGTTTTTCATTTTGGAACCGGATATTTTGGTGTGAGAGACAAATACGGAAATTTTTCGATGGAAAAATTGGTTGAATTGGTCAACACTAACCCCTTTGTAAAAGCCATAGAGGTAAAACTTTCTCAAGGAGCCAAACCGGGAAAAGGCGGTGTATTGCCCGGAGCAAAGATTTCATCAGAGATTGCGAAAATAAGAGGCGTAGAGGTTGGAAAAGATGTGTTATCACCCCCCAACCATACTGCTTTTAATAATGTTCCTGAACTGATGGACTTTATTGAGGAAATTGCTGAGGCCACAGGATTGCCGGTGGGTGTAAAAGCGGCTATTGGCAAATTGGAGCAATGGGAAGAACTTGCAGATCTAATGGTTCAAACCGGAAAAGGACCCGATTTTATTACCGTTGATGGCGGCGAAGGCGGAACGGGTGCAGCACCACCCAGTTTTGCAGACCATGTTTCGTTACCTTTTGTATATGGCTTTTCTGAATTGTATAAAGTGTTTCAAAAAAGAAAGCTCACCCACCGCATTGTCTTTATTGGCAGTGGAAAATTAGGCTTTCCGGGAGTGGCAGCTATGGCCTTTGGAATGGGAGTCGATGTGATTAATGTAGCTCGAGAAGCCATGATGAGTATTGGTTGCATACAGGCGCAACTTTGTCATACAAACAGATGTCCCAGCGGAGTTGCCACTCAAAAAAAATGGTTGCAGAACGGAATTCACATACCCTTAAAGTCTGAAATGGCCTTTCAGTATTTTAAAACTTTTAAAAAAGAACTTCTGGAAATCACTCGCGCCAGTGGATATGAGCACCCCTGTGAGTTTACTATGGATGATATTGAAGTAAATGCAGATGACATCAACATTTCATCAAATATGAGTTTGGCGTATCAATATAAAAAAGATAAAGTTGATTTTGAAGGAATGCAAACTTTGATGGACTGTCCTTATTTGGGAGGAAAATAAAATAACCCAACGCCCACTTAGGGTGTTGGGTTATTTATCAAAAAAAAGTCAAGTTATTTTTTTATTAATTTGAGTGTTTGAGTTTGATTATTGACTCCGGTAACCGAAACAAAATAGACTCCATTTTTAAGATCACCCACATACAATCCACCCGCATTATTGTACTCAGTCTGTTCAATGATTACACTGCCTCTTAGATCAACCACTTGTATTGATTGTATGGTCTCACCAGTGATAAAAATTCGCTCTGAGGCGGGATTTGGATACATTTTTATTTCCTTAAATTCATAGCTTCCCACAGACAAAGGATCACAACTGTCCTCATTGAAGGGTACTGAAGTGTTTGTCAATGCCAAGGCAACTGGTAAAACAGGTGTGTTTCCTGTTGACACCGTTATAATCGGGGTCAATGTGGGCAATGCCGATACAGTGAAATTTAAATTTTCCTCATCACATTGATTGAGTTTGTTCAAGGGGGTTGCAAAGAGTTCAATATTGGTAAAACCAGTGACATCTGTGCGATAACCACCCAGTGCATAACTTGCGTTTCCGGCTGTATCAATATACAAAAATCCCATATCAGGATAATAAATCAACGGCATTTGCCCGTTCCAAAAATTAAATACTTCACCCACAGGCTCTGTGTGAGGTAAAAGGTACTGGTAACTGTCTCCCACCTGATTACCCGTGGCCATATCAAATTCATATACAAACGGATTGGTTTGATCCAAAGTACCCGTTACTGTATTATCCCTATTGTATCCCTGAATCACCAGATTGTTGGCACTACTGCCGGAACGGAGCAATTTAAATCCGTAATAATCAAGAAAAGGCGATGTTGCAGACCAGGATTTTATTGGAACAATTGTTCCTGTGGCATTGTTAAGTACCGTAATTCCAAAGTGATGTGAAGATGAATAATTGGTCAGCATATAAATTTCATTGGTGCCGTTATCAAAATAACCGTCCACACTCACGTCATTGGAGTTTCCAAAAAGGTAGCTGGAGTCCCATTGTGAAACACCCAAAAAATCAATTTTATGCGCAAGTACACCTTGTTGAAAGATCCCGGGTACAGTGGATTCACCCGTTACACTTCCTGTTAAAAGATAGCCGTCTGATGTTTCAACAATAGCATTGATGAAATCATAATCCAATGAACTAGTCACTATGGACTCCAGTTCAATTGACCACAGTATATTCAGGGCTAAATCTGTTCTGATGACAAATCCTGCATTTAGCCCGCAATTGACATCAATGGGCGCACACGAACTAAAAAATCCGGTAACCACAAGACCGGGATCGGGCGTGGAATTTCCTGTAGCGTCACTTTCGGTGTACATGATTTTTAAGGGTGTGGAGTGAAAATTGGGTGAGACCACATCAAAAATCTCTGCATTGAGTAAATTTCCGTTAATTCCATCAACAACAGCGATAAAAGAACGGTTTATACCGGCATCTTCAATAGAACCCGCAACAAAAATCAGGTCGAGATGGGTGGTAATGTCAAAAACCCGGGCACGGCCAATGGCTGTGTTTGCATATGTTTCCATCCAGACAATGGCTCCCGAAGCATCAATGCGTTTAAGAATAAGCTCTACACCTCCCATTGAAGCATCATAGAGGTTGGAAGCTGAAATAACATCATTGGCCGCACCTATGCTTATGGGTTCGGCATTTACATTGTGAAAGTTTTTTTGATTGACCCCCACATTTTTCTGAAGTTGGCTGCTTGCCGAAAAGGCAATAAAAAAGCCGGCGAGAAATAATAATTTTGTTTTCATAATACTAAAATTTTATGGTTATAGTTGTATATCAATAGAAACTAAAAATTGTTACCCACTAAACAGGATTTAATTTTAAAAGTTTAATTTAGCAGGGTTGCTTTAGGCAGAAAATGGGCAAATGGAGGATTGAGTAGATTACTCTATTTTTAGCCATAAAATGTTTTAAGACATTTTTTTTAACTTAAAACACAGGCTAATATAAGCATATATAACACAAAAAAAACATATTAAGCTTAAAATCAATGGAAGAGGTTACACAAGTATTGAGTTATTTTGCCTATTTATTACCCGCAATTGTTGTGGGTGTTGTTGCCTATTATTTTTTTAAAGGACATACTGCCAATGAAGAGGGACGCAGACGGTTTTTACTACAAAAAGAAGCTCAAAAAAACATGTTGCCCTTGCGATTACAGGCTTATGAACGCTTTACCTTATTTTTAGAACGAATCGCTCCCAACAAACTTATGGTGAGAATCACCCCTTTTTCTGAGGATGTTGAGGAGTATGAAAAGCTCCTCACAAAATCTATTGAGCAAGAATTTGATCACAATATCGCACAACAAATCTATGTGACTAATGATTGCTGGAATATGATTAATGCGGCTAAAAATGCGACTATTCAAATCATTAGAAAGGCTGCAATGAATGAAAAAGTAGATTCTGCAAATAAATTACGGGAAACCATTATTCAGCATTTTATGGATGAAACCTCCCCATCACAAAAAGCCATGCTTTATTTAAAACAAGAGGTTTCTGAAATGATCTAATCTCAAGGAAGGTAGTCAACTTTACTGGATGCAATTCGTTTCGCTGCTGCATCAAACCCTCTCTGCCACCAGTTTGTCATCAAAGTTTTATCAAAAATTAAGGAGTTTTCTGTAAGTTTTGTGGGTGTATAATAAAGGTTTAACTCAACATCTTTAGCAAGGGCTGCCAGTTTTCCCTCTGCAATGTTATGGTATTCTATTTGATCTATCACAAAACCGTAAAGGTTCACCATTAATGAAAACGGATTTTTACCAAGCACGATGTTGTGCTCCATATTTTCAGCTTCCAAAATAACGGCATCCACCTCTTTAGCGCCTCTTCTTATAGATTCTCTTATGGGTGATACAGCACCAAAACCCCCATCTGCATACTCAAAACCATTTTTTGTAACGAGTGACATAAAGGGCACATAGTTTGCCGAAATCCACATCCAGTCACAGAAATCATCATAACTATGATCTTTGAGTCTTTTATATTCAACAACATTTTTTGTAAGATTTGAAACGGTAACCACTATTTCAATTTCTGATTCTTTCAGGGTGTTAAACTCCTCTATCGTAAAGTTTCTTAAAATATTTTTGCGCAGGTTATTGCTTTCGCCAAAGGTGCGTTTGTTTCGCATCAATTGCCACAATACATTCCAATGATTAATAGCAACATACTCTCTGTTTCCCTTTCGTTTGACTATAAAAGGATTGATGTTGAAAATATCTTTTGGGTTTACATTGGTATAAATAGATTTTAATTTTTCAACTTTACCCAATGCTAAATGGGGTAACAACAAGCTCCCGGTAGAAGTGCCAATTAAAAGATTATATTTTTTAACCTGCTCGACTATGAGGTGATGAGCGACTCCCCCTGCATAAGCGCCTTTGCTTCCGCCGCCGGAAATTACCAATGCTTTCATTCTGAAGTTTTCATTTTGTGTGAATATACTAAAAAAACTAAGGTTTTGTAGCCCTAAGCATTTCCCGTTTTCCGGGTGGACCGGGCAATCGTTCAACTGTAAACCCTACCTCTTGCAAAGCACGCCTAACACTCCCTTTAGCCGAATAAGTAACTAATACGCCTTTTTGAAGTAATGATTTAAATAGTATTTGAAATTGTTCCACCGTCCAAAGTTCGGGTTGTACACGAGGGCCAAATGCATCAAAGTATATTAAATGATACTTGTTTTCATCTGTTATTTCGCTAAAGAATTGTTTCCGCTTTTTTAGTATAAAAATATCGTTAATACTTATCTCCTTTTCCCATTCTGAGGTATGTAATTTTTCAAAAAAGTCTCTTGTTTTATTGAGCTGTTCCGGAAAATTACAGTGCTTTATTTCATCCAAAGAAACGGGGTAGGCCTCCACGCCCACATAGTTTACTTTAAGGTTTTTAGACTGAGCATCCAGTAACGTTAAATAGGCATTGAGTCCTGTTCCAAAACCTGCTTCCAGGATTGTTACTTCTTTAAAATCATAAAAAAGAGACAGACCCATTTTCAAGAAAACGTGTATCGCTTCTTGAATAGCACCGTGTTTGGAATGATAGTTTTCGTTCCATTCAGGCAAGTGGATGGTGGTTGAACCGTCTGCCGTTATGAGCAGCTGTCTTTTCAAAGGAATTGAATAATTATTGGTTGACTTTGGAAGATTGAATATTAAATATAAATTAAATAGAAAAGTGAGTAGTAAATACCCATTTTACATTCTAGATAAAAAATAGTTTTAAAGAACTAAAACTAAATTTAAACATTAAATCACTATTTATTCCTTCAACAAAACTCCTTTAGCTTCAAAGGAAAATGTTTTTTTGGGAGATGTGATTTTTGCAATTTCGGCATCAGTTGCCTTGGCGTCTTCTGCATAATGAAGTTGTTCTTCAACACTCATTTCCTCAACATACGCTTTGCCTTCAAGAATGACTTCTTGACCTGCTATGTCTTTTGGCATAAAAAATCCATAGTCTTTAAAACGCACCATGGTTTCATGTTCTCCCAGATCAAGTTTCATCCAGCAACCTTTGCTTTGACATACTTCATTAACAGTAGAAGTAAATTTTACATCAACAGTATCACCGGGTTTTAGATTGTTGAAAATTTCAGCCATTTCTTCTTTAGTCACAAAATCGTTTTTAGAAATTGCATCTCCAAAAGTTGCATAAGAAATCTCTTGTGCTAGTTCGTCGGCTGTTACTTGCTGGTTTTCAGAATTGTTTTTACAAGCAGTAATCACTAAGAATATGATTAAAATAGAAAGAATATTTTTCATTTTTGATAATTTATTTTTTTTATTGGTTTAATCTTTAAATATACTGCAATTTTATGAATTTTTTACCTTTTTATTGCCTAAAAATTTAACTACTTTTGTGGGGCAAAAAATAATCCCGAAATGCAACAACAAAATACCCTACCGATAGAAATTAAGCAAATAAAAAGCTCGAAAATTGATCAAGTTGATTTTGACAATTTAACCTTTGGAAATGTCTTTACAGATCACATGTTGAGTTGTGATTATGTGGATGGAAAATGGCAAAATCCTGTTATTGAACCTTATGGAACTATAACGATTTCGCCGGGAGCTCGAGTATTTCATTATGGACAAGCCATTTTTGAGGGCATGAAGGCATATCGTGATGAACAAGATGATGTTTGGCTTTTTAGACCAGAAGAAAATTTCATCAGATTTAATAAATCTTCAGTGCGTTTAGCGATTCCTGAAGTTCCCAGAGAAGTGTTTTTTGAGGGCCTTCAAGCATTATTAAACCTTGATAAAGACTGGTGTCCAAAAGGTTATGGTAATTCACTTTACATTCGTCCCTTTGTTTTTGGAAATCAGGTTGGGGTATCTGCTGCACCTTCCAGCAATTACAAGTTTATGGTTTTATTATCTCCGGTAAAAGCCTATTACAAAGGAGAAGTTAAAGTTTTAATTGCAGAAAACTACAGCCGTGCTGCAAATGGAGGAGTTGGTGCTGCAAAAGCTGCCGGAAATTATGGCGCACAATTTTATCCCACAAATCTTGCAAAAGAAAATGGCTTTGACCAAATTATATGGACTGATGATTGCTCACATCAATATCTTGAAGAAGCCGGGACTATGAATGTGTTTTTTAGAATTAACGACACTTTAATCACAGCACCCACAAGTGACCGAATTCTGGATGGAGTTACCCGAAAAAGTGTTATTGCTTTGGCTGAACGCGACGGACTTCCGGTTGAAGTTAGAAAAATCACAGTTACAGAACTTCTTGATGCTGCAAAAAATAAATCCCTCAAAGAAATTTTTGGAGCAGGTACCGCTGCAGTGATTAGTCCTGTTGAGGGCTTTGGTTACAAGGAAGATTATTTTGACTTGCCAAAGCTGGAGGATTCTTATGCGAAACGCATGAAAAAAAGCCTTCTTGACATTCAGCATAACAAGGCAGAAGATACTTTTGGATGGAGAATTAAGGTTTAGTTAACCGTCAATTACCAACTTATTTTTTAATTGATTTGTCTAATATTTTCTCGATATTGGGCTTGAAGTAGTTGGGTCCTTTAAGCACTTTACCGTCCTCTCTGTAAATAGGTTTGCCGTCCTCACCTAGTTTGCTCATATTGCTTTTTTGAATTTCTTCAAACACTTCCTCAATAACATCTTGCATACCGTGTTCTATGATAGTGCCGCAAAGAATATAGAGCATATCGCCCAAAGCATCTGCGATTTCAACTAGGTCATTGTTGTTTGCTGCTTCAAGATATTCCTCATTCTCTTCGCGCATTAATTTATACCTCAACAGATTTTTAGCTTCACCCAGGTCTGCTTTTGGGCTGTTTTTAATTCCAAGTCCAAATGCTTTATGGAATTCCGTAACTGCTTCAATTTTTCGATTCATATTCTTTTATTTGTTTGTATTTTTGTTTTCATAAAACTACACAATTATGTTTACTTCCGGTCAATGGGTGGTCGCAATTTTATTTTTTATTGTATTTGTCATTCTGATGATATACAGTTATTCAAAAGACAAAGCACTTCATAAAAAGTACTACAAAGGCTCCATTTGGGTTTTAGTTGGTTTTATCACCTTTATTTTACTTCTTTTTCTAATAAAAGTGTATTTAAAATAAAAAAAGCTGCCTTGAGAGACAGCTTTTTGATTGAAAGTATCGGTTAACTTTATAGAATTTAGTTTACTAAAAACCCAAATTCATCAGTATAATAGAGCATTTGTTCTTCAAAACTTTTAGGTTGAACAATTTTAAAGGCTTTGAAGTTTCCTTCTTCATCAGTTTCGGGTGTGATTACAGGGTTTACAAAACCACTATAGGGAGCATCTGTAAACTGCTCGTTTCTACTTAAAATTTCCTTGTGTAATTCCTGGTCTATTTTTTTACCATAAGTAGTTACAATTTTTTCCGCTGCAGCGAAATCCCCTTCAGATTTGATGCGTTGTAATTCAAGTAAAAGTTCGCCAAAGATGGTTCTAAGCTTTTGGTAATCATTGATTTTGTAGTATGTTTTCCCGTCTTTTTGAATTTTTTCAATCACATTTTCTTCTTTTCCCATTTCGTAAGCCATTGTGCTCACATATTTTCTATTCATCATATGGTCTTGCTCTACATCTTTTCCTAATTCAACACGGACTAATTGTGTCATTAAACCGTTTCTAATATAGTTGTCATAAGAGGCTTTTCCGGTTTCTTCCCAGTTATCTGTCACCCCTAACTCTTGAGTAATAGGATCCATTATATAGTAAAGTGCCACTAAGTCTGCTCTTCCTTCTTCCATTGTGGAAGCATATTGCTTAAGAGTTTCTTTGGGTTGGCCCACACCGGGATTTAATTTTCCTGAGGCATGTCCTACTACTTCGTGTAGGGAAGTATGAAGTTTGCTAGCCAGTTTTCCATATTCTTGAGCACGTTTAAATTCTGCCTCATCATAAGCAAATTCTTTCAATCTTCCACTACCACCGGCATTGTTATAGGCGTCAATGATGTTTCCTAAAGAAACTGATTTTGACCCATGTTCTTCTCTGATCCAGTTGCTGTTGGGAAGATTTACACCAATTGGGGTGCTGGGTGAAGCATCTCCGGCTTCTCCGGCAACATTTACTGTATTGTAACTAATTCCTACAACATTGCTTTTTTTATGTTCTTCTTTGATGGGAGCATTATCTTCAAACCACTGTGCCTTTCCTGAAAGGGCAGACATTTGTTTTGACATTTCAAAATCTTTAATTTGGACAATGCTTTCGTAAGAACCGCGATAGCCTTTTGGGTCGTTATACACTTCAATAAAACCGTTTATCCAGTCTATATTGCCTTCGGTGGAATTTACCCAGGCAATTGCATATTCATCCCAAACTTTTAAATCTCCTGTTTCATAGTACTTTATAAGAAGCGCTAGTGCATTTACTTGCTTTTCATTTTCGGCTACGGTTTTAGCTTTTTCAAGCCAGTAGATTATTTTTTCAATGGCTGCACCATACATTCCGTCTTTTTTCCAAACGATTTCTTTTAACGTTCCATTTTCTTTGACCAGTTTTGAATTCAAACCAATCTCCAAAGGCTTGTCACCTTGGTTTTTGATAATTTCGCTGTAGAAAGCTTCTAAATCTGCATCAGTGACGTCAGGCCCGTAAAAATTAATCGCAGAATTGGCAATATTATCCTCGCCCTGAGTTCTATCTACTTTTTTATTGTCTGCCTCGTTAAAAATAACTGCAAAAGCCTCTTCACTGAGAGTGGTTTGAGTTTCTTCAAGAAGTGATTTTAAATAAGCTTCCGGAAAGTTTGCAGGTAATTTATCGTTGGAGTAATGGTGATGTATTCCGTTTGAAAACCAAACACGTTTTAGATAAATTTCAAAGTTTTTCCAATTGTCGGTTTCTTTATCGCCTTCATAATTCTTGTAAATAGATTCAAGTGCATTTCTAATTTTTAAATTATGACGGTAATTTTGATCCCACATAATGTCTCTTCCGGCGAGACCGGCTTGTGTGAGGTAATAAACAAGTTCTTGTTCTTTTAAACTGAGTTCCTCCCAACCGGGTATTTGATACCGCAATACCTGAAGATCTGCAAATTGATCTACTTTATTTTCAAATGCTTCTTGTTTGGTTTCTTCCGGATTGGAAGTTGAAGTTGCTTTGTCCTGACAAGAAGTAAGTGAGAGAAATAAAATACTAAGTAAGAATAAAATTTTTATTTTCATGGTAATCTAGATTTTTGATTCGCACAAATGTAGTAAATTCGCTTTATAATAATGATTATCTTAGCTAAGTGGAATTAAAAAAGCAATTAACATGAAATTTTTCAAATATTTATTTTTTCTATTATTGATAGTGTTCATTGGTGTTGCGCTCTATTTTGGCACACAAGATGGTGATTTTTCAGTTTCTGAAACCAGAGAAATGAATGCTCCCCCGGAAGTTGTTTTTGAAGAGGTAAACGACTTTAAAAATTGGCAGAAGTGGGGTTCATGGATGAACCATGAGAATCTTAAAATTAATTATCCTGATAACACTTCAGGTAAAGGAGCCTTTTATTCCTGGAGTAGCACAAAGGATGGAGATGGAGCTATGGAGACTGTTGATGTTGAAACAAACAAAAAAATAACTCAAAAAATTGTTTTTAACGGCTCTCTTGAGGATGAAGGGAATCAAGTAACCTGGACATTTGAACCAATAAACAACGGAAACGCCACTTTAGTAAGTTGGTCGATGGAAGGAAGCTTGAATCTTTTTGAAAAAATCTATTTCGCTATACAAGATCAAACCTTGGAGGAACGGGTGCGTTTGATGTACAGCGAAAGCCTCAAAAATCTCGATGCTGTTTTACAAAAAGAGATGAATGAATATTCTATTGATACAAAAGGACTAACGAATCACAGCGGTGGTTTTTATTTATACAATACAACTGCTTCTAAACAGAGTGAAATTGGAACTAAAATAATCCCAATGATTGAACAAATCACCAATTTTATGACAGAAAACAACATCCCTGCCCAAGGAAACCCTTTTGTTGTTTACCTCGATTGGGACGAAATGAATAAAACGGCTATTTATTCTGTAGGTATTCACACATCAGATATGGTTATTTTACCGGATGGAAGCCCAGTAATAAGTGGTTATATGGAAGCCAGCACAGCAATAAAAACAACCTTGACCGGTAACTATTCCTATTTGACAGAAGCCTGGGAAGCGACCGAAGCCTACATCCAAAAAAATGGTTTTATAAAAAGCGATAAATTAAGTCCTTTTGAAATATATGTGATTAAAGCTCCTGAAGAAAAAAATCCCTCAAAATGGGTGACAGATATCTATATCCCTATTGAAACTAACGAAAATGAATACAGTGATTTTGAATAATCTGTAAGCTAAAAACCTTTTAAAACATTTCATATTCAAATGAAAACGCTCTTATTTATTTTTATTGGAGGAGGTTTAGGAAGTGTCTTTAGATATGGATTGAGTAAACTTTTAAATACCGGTTCTATATTTCCCGTTGGAACGTTTGCCGTGAATATTTTGGGTAGTCTTATTCTTGGTGTTATTATGGGGATAGTGCTTAAAAACAATCTCAATTTAAGTCCGTTTGTGTTGTTTTTAACTGTTGGTTTTTGTGGTGGTTTTACAACATTTTCGGCATTTGCTTTTGAAAATTTGAATTTTCTTAAAAATGGAGATTATGTGAGTTTTGCTTCTTATACTGTTGCAAGTCTCCTCTTGGGTATTCTAGCTGTTTTTATTGGGTTTTGGGTTTCCAAATTTATTTAATGATGGTTGTTTGATGTTGGGTACTGGGAGTTGGGTGCTGGATGTTGGATGTTGGATGCTTGATGATGATAGAGTAATTAAATTGCACAAGCATACCCCGTTGTTAGATATTCACGAATTTGATTTTTGATATTCCTTTTTTACTCTCGTTTTTTGAAGTCTTTTATTCCCGCTTCTATTCTAATTTTTATATCGTTTTGTTCCGGTGGAATGGGACAGGAATATTTTGAATTATACACACAATAGGGATTGTAAGATTGATTAAAGTCGAGTGTTATTTTATCACCTTCGGGTTCAAAAATATCTATATAGCGCCCGCCACCATAGGAACCATCGCCACTGGTAAGGTCTGTAAATGGAAGAAATAAATAGTTTTCATAACCTTCCTTGGGACTTGTGTTTTGAAAAACTTCAAGAATAAAATCTTGATTGTCAATTTTAAAATGCAATTCTGCATACTTTACATATTCAGGTTGTCTATCTGTAGTGGTAGGCATCAAAAAGGGTTTTTCTCCCGGAGTTCTTACAAAAGAGGCCTCTACTCTGTATTTTAAATCAACCGGGTAAAACTCGAGTCCTTCAAAAACTTCAAAGTCTTTTGGTAAAAGAATAGAGGTTTCTTTGTTAAGAAATTCTTGATTCAGGTTATTTTGAAAAGCAAAAATTTCATTAAGAGCGATTTCTTCTTGCATGGCAAATACATTTGCCTGAATAAAAGAGAACGTAAAAAGAAGAATGAAATACTTCATAATTATATTAAAATTTTGAAATACAAAACGTATTGATATCAAATATAGTTAATTATCCCCTTAATGTGGAGGTAAAATTGGAGCATTTTCCACTTTATTTGAGAGAACAATGTGCGTTTTTGTCTCACCATAAGAGATGAGCTGATCAATAAAAGTTTCAAGGTGTTTCTGGTTCATTAAAACCACTTCCATAATAATGTTTTCATTTCCGGTAATCCTGAAACAATTGATAACTTCCTTAAAATCTGTTACTTTTTCTAAAAAAGGCTTGAGTCTTCCCATAAATACTTTTAAGGTAATAATGGCTTTTAATTGATGTCCGGTTTTGATGTATGAAAGCTGGGTGTAATAGCCTCTTATAATTCCCAAATCTTCCATTTTCTTAATTCGCTCAACAACTGCCGGAGCCGATAAACCCACTTTTTTACTCAAATCTGACATAGAGATTCTCGCATTTTCCTGTAGATGCTTCAGTATTTTCCAATTCGTTTCATCAACCTTATAATCCATAGTTTTTATATTTTATTCTTAATAAATTAAAGTAAATATACAATTAATATTAATTTTATTAAGTATAAAAACAAATCAAATCTCTAAATTTGTGTGAATTTCGCACCCCTAAATCTAATAATAATGCATTACAGCTTTTCCATACCTATTCCTCACTCGCCTATATATAAAAAGGCTTTAGAGATTTTTACATTATCTAAAAATATCTCTCAATTTCTTGTGTATGATATGTCTGGTTTGGATGAAGAAGGAAAAGAGCATCCTGATATTTATTTTACGGGCGATATTGTTCAAAAGTCAATTTCTTTGTTTCCTGAAATAATCAATGCAGAGCAAAAGACCTATTCTGAAGAAAAGCAAAAACACGCGGAATCTGTGGAGCACTTAACAAAATTGCTCTATAAAAACTGTGAACGGCTGGAGCATTCTGTTCCTAATGGAAAAGAATTCATTAAGTTACTTCGCAAAGAGATAAGACGTTTCAGAAAAATGCAACACAAGTGGGCATTAACTTTATAATTTACTACTAATATAGTTATAGAAGTCATTCAAACTACTGCTCATCGGTATATGCGACTCATTGAAATTTTTCTGCGCTTCGCTTGAAAATCACAATTCGCAGCTTACATATTTCTCCTGTATTGTCCTCCCACTTCAAACAAAGCGTGGGTTATTTGACCTAGAGAACACACTTTAGTAGCTTCCATCAATTCGTTAAACATATTTTGGTTTTTAATGGCTGCTTCTTTTACTTTCGATAAAGCATCGTCTGCTTTGTCCTCATAGGTTTTATGAAGATTTTTTAGAGTAGTTATTTGAGATTGTTTTTCTTCTTCTGTAGCTCTTATCACCTCAGACGGAATAATAGTTGGCGAACCTTTGGAACTCAAAAAAGTATTAACCCCAATAATGGGAAACTCACCGGTGTGTTTTAAAGTTTCATAATACAAACTCTCTTCCTGGATTTTGCTTCTTTGGTACATGGTTTCCATAGCACCCAGCACGCCTCCTCTTTCGGTAATTCTATCAAACTCAAGTAAGACAGCTTCTTCAACCAAATCTGTAAGCTCTTCAATAATAAAAGCACCCTGAATGGGGTTTTCATTTTTAGTCAAACCTAATTCTTTGTTGATAATCAACTGAATAGCCATAGCTCGTCTAACAGAATCTTCTGTTGGTGTTGTGATGGCTTCGTCATAGGCATTGGTATGAAGTGAGTTGCAATTGTCATAAATCGCATACAAGGCCTGAAGCGTTGTTCGTATGTCATTAAAGTCAATTTCCTGAGCGTGAAGGGAACGTCCGGAAGTTTGTATGTGGTATTTTAACATTTGTGCTCTTGAATTGGCTTTGTATTTTTCTTTTAAGGCTTTCGCCCAAATGCGCCTAGCGACACGACCAATCACCGCATATTCGGGGTCGATACCGTTTGAGAAAAAGAAGGATAGATTAGGCCCAAATTCATTAATATCCATTCCGCGGCTCAGATAATATTCCACGTAAGTGAAACCATTTGATAAGGTGAGTGCCAATTGTGTAATCGGGTTTGCTCCGGCCTCAGCAATGTGATATCCGGAGATAGAAACCGAATAGAAGTTTCTTACCTTTTCTTTAATAAAATATTCCTGCACATCACCCATTAATCTGAGGGCAAATTCTGTTGAGAAAATACAGGTGTTTTGAGCCTGGTCTTCTTTTAAAATATCTGCTTGTACAGTACCTCTAACTTGATTAAGAGTTTCGGCTTTAATTTTTTGATAAACGTCTTTTGGTAAAACCTGGTCGCCTGTTACTCCCAGTAACATCAATCCCAAACCGTTATTTCCTTCAGGTAGCTGACCATTGTATTTGGGTGGTTTTTGATTCTTATCCTTGTAAATTTTGGCGATTTTAGTTTCGACTTCTTTTTCGAGCTTATTTTCAATGATGTATTTCTCACAGTTCTGATCAATGGCTGCATTCATAAAAAAGCCAAGTAGCATTGGTGCCGGGCCATTGATTGTCATACTCACAGATGTCATTGGGTTGCTGAGGTCAAAGCCTGAATACAGTTTTTTTGCATCATCAAGGCAGCAAATCGACACCCCGGCGTTTCCAATTTTTCCGTAAATATCAGGGCGGTAATCCGGATCGTTTCCATAAAGGGTCACACTGTCAAAAGCTGTCGAGAGTCGTTTTGCGGGTAATCCCAGACTCACATAGTGAAAACGTTTATTTGTACGCTCTGGGCCACCTTCGCCGGCAAACATTCTGGTGGGGTCTTCACCTTGTCTTTTAAAGGGATAAAGTCCTGAAGTGTAAGGAAATTCACCGGGCACATTTTCCTGTAACATCCAGCGTAATAAATCACCCCAGGCTTGGTATTTGGGTAAAGCCACTTTGGGTATTTGCAAATGTGAAAGTGATTCTGAATGGGTTTCAATTTTCAGCTCTTTATCTCTTACTTTGAATGTATAATAAGGTGATTTGTATTTTGCGATGGTGCTTTCCCAATTGACAATTTTTTCCCAGTTGTATGGATCTAAATCCATTTTAGTGCGATCAAACTCAGCAAGAAGTAATTTGAATAGTTCTTTTTCAGAAGATTTTTCATTTTCAAACTCAAGTCCGGCGGTAGCTAATTTTATGCTTGAATTTGAAACCGTTTCAAAAGTTTTGAAAATTCCATATAGTTTTTGAGCAACCTTAATTTGTTCATCTGCCTTTTTATCATAGGCTCTGTTATTTTCAGCAATTTCTGAAAGGTATCTTGTTCTCGCCGGCGGAATGACAAATATTTTTTCAGACATTTCGTCTGTAATCTTGAAGGTACTCTTTAATTGGGTTTCTGTTTTTTCAGAAAGCTCTTTCATCACCTTCATATAAAGGGTGTTCATTCCCGGATCGTTAAATTGTGATGCGATGGTTCCAAATACAGGAAGGGTTTCCGGTTTGGCATCCCACAATTGATGGTTGCGTTGGTATTGTTTTTTAACATCGCGCAAGGCATCGAGTGCACCGCGTTTATCAAATTTGTTGATGGCAACGATGTCTGCAAAATCAAGCATATCAATTTTTTCAAGCTGGGTGGCAGCACCAAATTCAGGGGTCATCACATAAAGTGACAAGTCACTATGTTCAATGATTTCTGTATCGCTCTGCCCTATTCCTGATGTTTCAAGAATTATTAAGTCAAACTTTGCTGCTTTAAGAACTTCAATAGCTTCGGCTACATATTTTGAAAGAGCGAGATTGGACTGGCGTGTTGCCAAAGAACGCATATAGACTCGTGGATTGTTAATCGCATTCATTCGTATTCTATCACCTAAAAGTGCGCCTCCGGTTTTTCGCTTTGATGGATCAACAGAAATAATTCCCAGGGTTTTATCAGGAAAATCAACCAGAAAACGTCTTACCAATTCGTCAACTAATGAAGATTTACCGGCACCTCCTGTTCCAGTGATACCCAAAACAGGCGTTTTTGAGGTTTTATTTTTTTCGTGAATTTTAGCTAAGGCCTCTTTTGCTATTTCGGGAAAATTTTCAGCAGAAGAAATAACACGTGCTATAGCAGTGGGATTTTTTTTATCCAGCTTTTCAACTTCATCGTTTAACTTTTCTCCAATTGGAAAATCTGATTGCTTAACCAAATCATTGATCATGCCTTGAAGCCCAAGTTCGCGACCGTCATCCGGGGAATATATTTTAGTTATGCCATAATTCATTAAATCCTTGATCTCCTCAGGAAGAATCACTCCACCACCGCCTCCAAATATTTTAATATGACCTGCTCCCTTTTCTTGTAACAAATCATACATATACTTAAAGTATTCAATGTGACCACCTTGATAAGAAGTCATTGCAATTGCATTGGCATCTTCCTGTATGGCAGTATTGACAACTTCTTCCACACTTCTATCGTGACCAAGGTGAATCACCTCCACACCGGTTGACTGTATGATGCGCCGCATAATATTAATCGCTGCATCGTGACCATCAAAAAGGGAGGCTGCTGTCACTATTCTTACTTTGTTTTTTGGGGTATATGGGGTTTGATCTTGCATATTAAAATTTACTTTTTATGGATGTGCAATTTACAAAAACAACTTTAAAGAAAATCAATAAAGACAACACTATTAGGAATGTTAAAAAATAAAATGATTAGGTGTAAATTTTTATTTGAGTATAATGTTTGTTATATTTGTAAATAGTAGACTTCTAAATGGAGTTACATATAAATAATTACTAATTAAACTTAAACATTTAAATTATGAAAAAAATTTACTTTTTAGCAATCGCTTTAATTGCTTTTAGTGCAAATGCTCAATATGAAATTGATTTTGAAGATTTCAGCATTGGGCCTGTTAGTCCACAATCGCCTTTTATTGAGGTTTGGCCTGGAGGAACTGACTGTAATGCTGTTATTGATGAAGCATTTTCAGGAAGTTTGTCAATGAATGTTTCCAACAACAACACTGATGATGTTCTTTTCTTGCTAGGAGATAGGGTATCTGGTGTTTGGACAGTTCGATTTTACATGTATGTTTTCGGTGGATCAACCGGATTTTGGAACATCCAAGAAAGTGAAATTCCCGGGGTACAATGGAATGGACAATTTTTTGCAGGAGCCACAGGCTCTGGTGGATCACCTGGTGTAGTTACTCACGATGATACCGGGAATACTGCTCCATACCCTGATGACCAATGGTTTGAAGTAAAACATGAAATTGACTTAGATGCAGGTACTCACTCAGTTTGGATAGATGGAAATGTATTGCTAGACAATGAACCATATCAAGGAACCGGAGGTGCTCCAGCTAATGCATTAGGTTCTGTAAATTACTTTTCTATCGACGGAAGCAACAACTATTTTATTGATGATTTTGAATTCGTTGAAGGTACATTATCTACAAATGACTTTGAAGGACAATCTTTCAAGGTTTATCCAAACCCTGTAAAGGATGTTTTAAACATTCAATCAAATGAGGCGGTAAGCAATGTAGCTGTTTACAATGTTTTGGGACAAAAAGTTTATTCAAACAACCCAAATGCAATTTCTCCAACTGTAAATATGAGTACTTTTAAATCTGGTATTTACTTTGTTGAAGTTACTATTGGTAACACTACCAAAACAGTTAAAGTTGTAAAATAATTAATACAACATATATTTTAAAACATCCCGAAGTTTTCGGGATGTTTTTTTTTATATTTATAAAAAAATGATTTCTATGAAAAAGACTCTTTTGTTATTTATATCGGTTAGCTTATTTTCTTGTGCAGAATTGCAGCAAGTTGTTAATTCCCTTCCCCAAGGTGGCGGAGAACTCACTAATGCAGATATTGCATCAGGATTGAGACAAGCACTTGATAAAGGCATTGATAAACAAGTTTCTAAACTTACTCAGACAGATGGTTTTTTTAAAAACGAACTCGTCAAAGTATTGCTGCCACAAGAACTTCAAAAAGTAGATAAAACCTTGCGCGATATAGGTCTTGGTAATTTGGCAGATGAAGGATTGAAGGTTTTAAACCGTGCTGCAGAAGATGCTGTAAAAGAGGCAACACCCATTTTTGTTAATGCTGTTCAAGAAATCACATTTGATGATGCAAAGAACATCCTTTTGGGTTCAGATAATGCTGCTACTCAATATTTATCAAACAAAACAACAAACCAACTATACGGAAAATTTAGTCCTGTGATCTCTAATTCACTGGACAAAGTGGGTGCAACACAGGTATGGAGTAACATTATAACTCAATACAATGCCATTCCACTTACAAATAATGTGAATCCAGACCTTACAGACTATGTAACTCAAGAGGCTTTAAAAGGCGTTTTTACAATGATTGCTGTGGAGGAAAAGGAAATAAGAACTAATTTCTCATCAAGAACTACCGATTTACTCAGAAAAGTATTTGCACTTCAGGATCGCTAATAGATTATATTTTAGAGTGTAATTTCTTAAAATAGGAAAAAGCTTTTAAAATTCTTGAACCATACCAACTAAAATACTCCCCATCCACAAGGAGTATTTTTTTGTTATTAACAACTGTTTTCATTTCAGAAATATGCTTTTTACTAAAAGGATAAGGCTCTGAAGAGAGTAAAATCAGGTCTGCTTTCTTTAATTCTTCAAGTGTTACTTCGGAGTATCTACCTTCTTTTTTCTGAAAAATATTTTTGAAATTATTGAGTTCCAAAAGCGTGTTTATAAAAGTATCATCTCCAACTGCCATATATGGGTTTTTCCAAATGAGATAGGCCACTTTTAATGAGGGTTTGGCGTTTATAAAATTAGAAAACCTTTTTGTTTCAACTTTGATTTGCTGTGTGATTTTTGATGCAATCTCGTTTTTGTCCAATAAGTCCCCTAAACTTAAAATCATTTCACAACAATCTTCAATACTCTTAATGTCACTCACCCAAACCGGAGCAATTTTTCCCAATTCCAAAACCATTTCTTGGGTATTTTCCTCTTTATTACATAAAATAATATCCGGTTTTAGATTTTTAATTTTATCAAAATGCACTTGTTTTGTCCCTCCAACCACTTTTTTTTCTTTTCTAAGGTTCCCGGGATGTACACAAAATTTAGTAACACCAACAATCTGCTCTCTAAGTCCCAAATCTACAAGAAGTTCTGTTTGTGAGGGAACCAGTGAAACGATGCGTTGAGGGGTTTTGGAAAGGGAAATTTTTCGGTTTAGGGCGTCTGTAATTTCCATAAAATGGGATTTAGATGCGCTCTTTTAGAATTTGGTGCATTTGTAGTTGCAGTTTTTCTGCTTCCAAGGTTGCTTTTAATGCAAAATCTTTTTCGCTTGAAGCGTAAATAATTCCGCGGGAGGAGTTTATTAACAATCCCACATCCTTGTTTAAACCAAATTGACAAACCTCTTGAAGACTTCCGCCTTGTGCACCCACTCCGGGAACAAGAAAAAAACTATCAGGAATTATTTTTCTAATTTCTGCAAAATATTCTGCTTTAGTAGCGCCTACAACATACATCAGCCTTTCACTATTTTTCCAGTTTTTAGAAGTCATAAAAACCTGTTTGTAGAGTTGAGTGGATTCCATTTTTTGAGTTTGAAAATCAAAAGCGCCCTCATTGGAAGTGAGTGCCAACAGAATGGCAAATTTATTTTCGAAATTTAAAAACGGTTCTACCGAATCTTTTCCCATATAAGGAGCGACAGTAACAGAATCAAAATTGAGGTCTTCAAAAAAAGCTTTGGCATACATCGTTGAAGTGTTGCCAATGTCGCCACGTTTAGCGTCTGCTATCGTGAAAAGTTCAGGGTATTTTTTGTTGAGATAGTTTATGGTTTTCTCAAGGGATTTCCATCCTTTGATTCCATAGGCTTCATAAAAAGCTGTATTGGGCTTGTATGCAACTGCCAGATGGTGTGTGGCGTCTATAATGGCTTTGTTGAATTCAAAAATGGGATCTTCGGTGTTAAGAAGGTGTGTTGGGATTTTAGATAAATCTACGTCGAGACCAATGCAAAGAAAAGATTGCTTTTTTTTAATTTGTGCTATTAAAAATTCTTTGGTCAATTATTTATTGTCTATTATCTATTGTCTAAAATCTAACGTCTAAAGACTATCAAAAAACATCACTATTTACTTTCAGTTTCTCTGTATTGTCAACTAGTTGTAACTCATCGATGATGCGTTGAATATCTCCATTTATAATGTTGCCTAAATCATACAACGTCAAACCAATGCGGTGATCTGTTACCCTTCCTTGAGGGTAGTTGTAAGTTCTGATTTTTGCACTACGGTCACCACTGCTCACTTGAGAGTTTCGCTTTGCTGCATCTTCTTCCTGGCGTTTTGCCAACTCAATATCATACAATCGAGAGCGTAACACCCTAAAAGCTTTGTCTTTGTTCTTGTGTTGTGATTTTTCATCTTGACATTGTGCCACAATTCCTGTGGGAACGTGAGTAAGTCTTACGGCAGAATAGGTCGTGTTAACTGATTGACCTCCGGGACCGGATGAGCAGAAAAAGTCGATACGCACGTCTTTGGGGTCAATTTGAACATCAAATTCTTCGGCTTCGGGAAGCACCATTACTGTAGCGGCGCTGGTATGAACACGTCCTTGAGTTTCGGTTTGCGGAACCCGTTGCACACGATGAACACCTGCTTCAAATTTGAGTGTGCCATAGACATCCTCACCATTTACTTCAAACTGAATTTCTTTGTAACCGCCGTTTGTTCCTTCACTGAGATCAAGCACGTTTGTACTCCAGCCTTTACTTTCACAATATTTGGTGTACATTCTATACAAATCACCTGCAAAAATACTGGCTTCATCACCTCCGGTGCCTGCTCTTATTTCCATGACCACATTTTTACCATCTTCAGGGTCTTTGGGGATGAGCATAAATTTAATTTCTTCTTCGAGAATTGGAATGCGCTCTTTGGCATCTTCCATTTCCATTTTTGCCATTTCTACCATTTCGGCATCACTACCGTCATTGATGATTTCTTCTGCCTCACTGATGCTGTTTGAAAGCGTGATATATTCTTCACGCTTGTCCATTAACTTGCGTAAATCTTTGTATTCTTTATTTAATTGAACATAGCGTTTTTGATCTGTAATAATATCTGGCTGAATGATTAAATCACTCACCTCATCAAAACGTTGTTTTACAATTTGCAATTTTTCTAACATAATTTCCCTTTCTTTTGGGTGTTGCAAATTTAATATAATAAAATGTAATTAATAGAATATCGCAATGAAATGAAATTTTTTTACAATCGGTACGTAAGAATTTAATGGCTCATAAATAACCTTTCTGTTCAAAGCGCAATTCGCCTTCATTTTCTGGGGAGGCAACAGTAAAGGCAAAGTTTACAAGAAGGTACAACCCAAGGATATAGAAGATTCTCTCAAAATAAAAGGCAACTTCAATTTCGTAAAAATAAGCTGCCAATCCGCTTAAATCAGAAAAAACAAAGCACAACACAAAAAAAAGATAATGCAAGGGTGTTTTACCAAAAAAACGATCATAATATAAATAAGCTACAAAAGCGAGGAGCAATAAAACTCCACCTTGCAAATAAAACAAAGTTAATTGCAATTCATTATCAAGTTTATCTGTTAATATTTCAGACAAATAGTATAAATTAAAAAGGTTTAAACCCACCAATAAAAATATAAAAACAGCTATAGAAGAGGTAAACTTTACAATTTTCAATTTTGGGATACCGTAATAAATTAAGGTTATATAAGAGAGTATCGTAAATATAAATGAAGAAGTTTTGTATGCGCTAATTTCATAGTTTATAATAAAAAGGTCCCTCAATGTGAAAAGGATTAATGCCAAAAAGACAAATCCTTTCCAGTAATTTCTATAAAATATAAAGAAAAGAAAAAGTATAAATGCAGTGAGTACCCTTAGCATTCGCGAAATTTCAATATCAAATTTGAAAATAACAACCGAGTTTATTGCTATCAATATGACTACTATTACAAATAGCAGTGTATCTTTAGAGTGCAGAATAATTTTCATATTGGTTTAATTTCGTTAGTTTATAAGAATTCTCTTACATATCTGTTTACGAAAAAACCAGTACTTTGGTTTTAAATATTTGGAAATTATTTATTTAAGAAAATAAATTCGCATTGCGTTCATCATCAAAAGTGTAAAACAAATAACCGAAGCAATGCTCAAAAAGATAAAAGAATAATCTTTGTCAAGGAGCAAACCAAAAGCGACAGGTCCTACTGCAGTTGCAAAAACCATTACGGTAATGAAAAGACTCCGCACAGAACCAACTATTTTGGTTCCGTAAATTTCAGCGATGACAGCATTTTTAACGGTTGCCCCAAAACCGTTTGTGAGTCCAATGCTCGTAATAAAAAGAATATATGCCCATTGACTTTCAACAAAAACAAAAAACAAAAGCCCAATTATAAAAGGTAAAATATACAAAGGATATAATTTTTTTGCCGAAAAAATATCGGTTAACCATCCGGAAATTAATGCCATAAAAAATCCGCCAATTGCATAGCCTGAAAAGCTTAAAGCTATAAACTCTGGAGTCCAGTTTTTTAAATCTCCAATTGTCAATTGATAAAAAATAAAGGCCGTTCCAATTGCGGCACTTGAAAAATTCAAGGGAGCTATCATCCAGAAAGCTTTGGTTTTAAGAATATTGATCGGCTTGGCGGCTTTCTTTTCATCTCTACTCATAACTTTTGGGACATACATTTTGAGACGGGAATAATGCCGCTTTTTGAATAATAAAAAGCGAGAAAATGGAATTGAGAGTATCAAAAAAAGTGCACAGATCACTATGACCAAACGCCAATCCAGAAAACCAAGTAATAAAACAATTGTAATGGGTAAAATAGCTTCAGCGATGGGATGTCCCACTGCTGCAATACTAATGGCTTTTCCTCTGTTTTTATCAAAGAATTTAGCCATCGCTGTTAAAGAAGTATGTGACATCAAACCTTGTCCAAAAAGTCGCATTCCAAATAGTGCTATTGCCAAAAATAGAAGCGTATAACTTGCAGCAAAAAGAAGTAAAAAAATGACCAAACCTAAAATAACCCCGGTGCTAAACTTTGGCAATCTCATGCTATCTATATAGCGACCGGCCCAAGTGAGAGTAAAGGCACTTCCCAAAGTTGCAATTGCATAAATTGAACTAAACTCTGTTTCAGAAAGATTAAATTCTATTTGCAGTAAAGGTTTGAAAAGGGAGATGAAAAAAGTCTGACCAAAACTAGATGTAAACGTAAAGAGGATTCCAAAAAGTAGCAGCGAACTGTTTGCAATAAAAAAAGATTTGGAAAGTTTCATTGCAAGATAGATTCCCTTAATAGTTAAATTCGCCGAACTTACTTTTGATCGTTAGTTTTTTCTTTTCAGATGCTTCTACCCTGCCTACAATTTGTGCATCGACATTGAAACTTTTGGAAATAGCAATAAGTTCATCTGCAATTGCAGGCTTGCAATAAATTTCCATCCTGTGACCCATATTGAATACCTGGTACATTTCTTTCCAATCAGTTTTTGACTCCTGTTGAATTAGTTTAAACAAAGGAGGAATCTCAAAAAGAGAATCCTTTATTATGTGTAAATTGTCAATAAAGTGAAGAATCTTGGTCTGTGCTCCACCGCTGCAATGCACCATTCCGTGAATGTCTTGTGAATTGTAATTTGATAGAATTTTTTTAATAACCGGTGCATAGGTTCGTGTTGGGGAAAGCACCAGCTTTCCGGCATCAATAGGACTTTTATCAACGCTATCTGTCAATTTTTTAGAACCGGAATACACCAATTCTTGAGGAACAGAGGCGTCAAAGCTTTCGGGGTATTTCGCCGCAAGGTATTTTGAAAAAACATCGTGACGCGCTGATGTGAGTCCATTACTGCCCATCCCGCCGTTGTATTCCTTTTCATAAGTGGCTTGTCCAAAAGAAGCCAAACCAACGATCACATCACCGGCTTGAATATTGTCATTGTCAATGACATCGCTGCGTTTCATTCTTGCCGTTACTGTTGAATCGACGATGATGGTGCGCACAAGGTCACCCACATCTGCTGTCTCACCACCTGTGGAGTGGATTGTAACGCCAAATGATTTTAAATCTTCAATCAGTTCTTCTGTTCCATTGATGATCGCTGAAATGACTTCGCCGGGAATCAGGTTTTTGTTCCGGCCTATGGTTGAAGAAAGCAAGATATTATCGGTGGCTCCCACACAAAGCAAGTCGTCAATGTTCATGATGAGTGCATCTTGTGCAATGCCTTTCCAAACAGAAAGATCGCCGGTTTCTTTCCAGTACATATACGCCAGGGAAGATTTTGTGCCGGCACCGTCTGCATGCATAATAAGGCAGTAATCATCATCATTTGTTAAATGGTCTGGAATGATTTTACAAAAGGCCTTAGGATAAAGACCTTTATCAATGTTTTTAATGGCATTGTGGACATCCTCCTTATCTGCAGAAACTCCTCTTTGGCTGTAACGCTTGCTATTGTTTTGACTCATTTTTTTGTATAAAGTGCAAATATACACAGAATAAAACTGCTTGTAAACTTCTTAAAATAAAAAACGACACCCTTAAAGTGTCGTTTTTTAAAAATATTGGTTGGTTAGTTAGTTATTCCCAATCTGGCATGAAAGCATCAGAAAATAATTGCGCTCTTGAGCTTGGTTCGTTTATTGCTATTGTCCAAATATTTTTTTGAGAAATTCCATCGTTTGATGTATTTACAAAAATAATTTCAGCTTCATTTGGGGAAAACCTAACGTCCAAATCATTAGTACCTCCGGGCTTCTCGCCGGAAATATCAGTCGTGGTATCATCTGGAATATTATAAATGAAAGCTCTGGAATTTAATCTTCTGTAGGTGGCATTTTGATTTGCTGATACATCATAAGTATATAGAACATTTTGACCGTCAAATGATAGGTTCAAACCGCTAGAGGCTCCTGCAATTCCATTTAAAGCTGTTGCTATTAAATCCCCATTAAGATCAATTACAAAAATGTTAATATCATATCCATTTTGATTGTTGGTTTTTAGGGCTATTCTGTTAAGACTTTCATTGACATCCACCTCAGAGATGAATGAGCCATCAGTTGTTTGATATATCAATTGAAGACCTTGTCCGTTTGAATTGATGCTGTAGAGTTTATCAAAATTTGGAAAATAAATCTTGTCACTGTTTTCCGGCCAGGAAAAATTTATTTCATTGAGATTAAAACCATTTGGTTTCAATGATGAAGTAACTTTAAACTTCCCTGATCCATCTCTGTTCATAGTGTAGATATCAATTTGGGCTCCACTAGTTTGAAAATAAGCAATTTTATTTGCTGCAACATTACGTCTGGCTCTGAAGCTATTTTCAGCCTGGGAGGTTAATTGAAATTCAACTCCATCTTGATCAGCAGAAAAAATCACATTATTTCCATCGATTTGTCGTGTAAATAAGAAACGGTTATCAATAGGGGCAGGAATAACTTCAAAGCTACTAACAGAGCTAAAGACAGGAGTGTTAATGCCATCGCTCGCACTTACCTGCCAAAAATATTTAGCTCCCAGCAATAAAGGTGAATAAGTAAAAACCGGCTCTGTGATGTCTTCAAAGAGAAGAACATCGTTGTTTTGGTCGTTTCTGAGTTCCAGAGTAAAAGTCATTTCATCATCATCGGGATCGGTGGTTACCCATACAAAATTGGCTTCGATACTTTCTAGTATTTGTCCTTCACCGGGTGAGAGTAAATCTGGAATTTCAGGGGGTCTGTTGCTTGCCGTGGATTCTTCAAGTTCAAAAACCACATTATTAGTTTGACCTGAAACAACTCTTGATGCTTTAAATGCTGTAATAAAACCATCCAATTGAGCTTGGACAGAATACTCTCCTTCAGTTACTTCATTGAGAATAAAATCTCCGTTTTCATCAGTAAATACTGTATTAGAAGCTGGTGTTGTTTCTATTTTTACATTGGGTAGTGGTGCGTTAGTTCCCTTGGCCACTACTTTTCCTGTGATAGTTCCCGAACCAGATTCATCAATACCTTCCTCACTACAACTCACTGCAATTAATAGCGCAAAAATCCAGCAATATTTTATAAGTTTACTATTCATTTTAACTAGGGTGTTTCTGTTGTTTGAGCATTATTTCTTCCAAGATTGAAATAATATTTTACTCCTATTCCAAAATTATAATAAAAATCATCTCTTTTTCCACTTACTACTTTATCGAGTCCATCTGAAAAGGATATATGTTGCTCTGCAAAACCTCGTATCCCCACTCGTTCAGAAATAAAATACTCGAGAGCTATTCCATACTGTGTTTTGAAAAATAAATCTCCAAATTGTAAATTATCCTCTGGTTTTACCAAATCATTGATAATCCCAAATCCTCCATATATATATGGCGAAAAATCATCATCAGGCAATATTTTATATTCAAGGTTTACATCACCACTTATCATTCTGTTAGTGTATGATTTTCCGGTTCTGTATTGAAAAGCGTTGGCATTGAAATTTAAATTAAAATTACGAGAGAGTTTTCGGGTGTATTCAATTCGAGCTAAATAACCTAAGCGCTTTTTGGAATAATCAGCATCAAGCACGTTGGCTCCACCATAAATTCCAAGAGCATTGTCATAATCTCTGGAAACCTGTTCACGGTGGTATAGCAACATGGATTCTTCTTGGGCTTTTTCTTCCAGATAATCATTTACAAGCTTATCGTTTGTTTCTTTTCCTTCTTTTGATGACCACAAATTATCTTTTATACCTTCGATAATTAAAGATTCAACAGATTTTTCTATTGCATCTTTCATCGCGAGTTGTACCGGTTCATTTACAGTAAAACCCGTTTCAACTTCAAGAAGCCTCTGAAAATTCACATATTTAAAAAGGTTTGCACTAACCGCTTGTGAAAGGATTGTTTTGGAGACATACACTGTCTTTAATATTTTTCCGCTTGAAGTTGATACGGCTCTTAAATAAACCGTAATACGATCTTCCCGGTATTGCGTTGAACCACCCACTCCAAAGTATCTGGCTCCTGCCCCACCGGTAATAATATTTGAGTCATAGGATATAATTCCACCTTCGAGCAATACTCCGGCAAAAAGAAGTGGTGGTAAATTAGGCTCATTAGAATTGCTTTTACGAAATTCATCCCTGGTGGCTCTGATGATATTACGTTCATTTAATAAGTTCCCTAAGTTTTCTCTTTCAATGGGAGTAAACCACTTTGAATCTTCTAAAGCTTTTATCAATATAGTCGTTGCACCTTGAGATACAGCGGTACTAAAAGTACTTCCAGATTCAATATTTTTGTATTGCCCGGTTTGATCCTTAAAGTTATAAACGCCTACAACAACCGGTTCAGCGGGAAGAGGCAAGTCCTCAAGGGTTTTTGATTTTGGTGTGAGTTCTCCAATGCGCGCATCTTGTTTTATAACAGGCTGGTTAAAATAAGCTCCACAACTCGTTAAAAATAGACTCAAACAAAATAAAACTAAATAGTAACTTTTTTTCATGAAAAAAAATTAATTAGGAATAACGATTTGTGTTTGTTCTCCTGTATTTGTATCTAAAATATTTATTACTAAACCTTCTAAGGTTTCAAAGATTTCTAATGCTAAACTTCCAAAAGTAAAGGTTCCTTCTTCCAAACCTTGTCCCAGTTGGTCACCAAAAAGACCTCTTGACAACTGGTTGAGTAATTGTCTGTTTAAATTGTCAGCAAATTGACCTAAGGTTGTTCTATCTTCTCTGCCTGCTGAGGGATCTTCAAAAGAGTTTTGTGCATTGGCAGAACTTAGCAACCATTGGTAGTTGAAAGTATCACCACCAAAGGCTGGATTTATGGGTTTGTAAGTTAATTGTTGACTAAAGCCATAAAAAGAAAACAGCAAAAATAGAATTGTATATATTGATTTCATTTTTAGAGTTTTAAATTAAACGAATAGCCCTGAAATTAATTAATAGCGTTTAATACTATTTGCTTCTCTTTTTAAACGCTCAAAATGTTGAGCAACTCTGCGAATGGATGCATCAGACATTGTTTTTAAAAATTCTCTTTGTGGTCTTAGAAAAAACTCTACCACTTTATCATCTCCTACAAATATCTCAATTTTTGTGTTAGTACCAAGGGCTAATACTTCTTTTATAGCAACAATTTTTTCTCCATTGATATTATTTAAATTATACTCAGAGAAAAACATGGTGTAAAAATCCCGCCCGGGTTTGGTCTTAGTGTCCTCAGTAACAATCCCTCTGAGTGTTAATCCATCTTGAGAGGCTGTATCCAAATCATCTGAGTAAACGGTTTGTTCTACTTTTTTTTGAATTTGCTGTTTTATTTCTTCATCAGAGATATTATCGTTTAGTACAATACGGTCTTGACCAATTATTTTATCCTCTATATTATAAATTAATAGAAGAAGTATAACACGGTCTTCGCTATTGGTATTGATTGTGGTAGAAGATAAATTTTGCTGCTCTGCAGGTTTTAAAACGATTCTTCCACTTTGATCATTCTTTGAAGTATTAGAATTTTCAGGATTTGATTTAATTACGGAAAGAACATATCGTACACTTTGATCGATTTCTGTCTTATTGTATGCAGTTCCGGTAATCTGAAGCATTCCATTTCTTTCTTCGACATTAATTTTTGCTTCTACCTCTGTATTGTATATTTGAGAAGATGAAAGAAAAGGCAACAAGATTGAAACCAAAAAAAGTAGGTGTTTTTTTTGAAAAGGGTGCATAATTATGTGTTTTTTAATTAAAATTCCTAACTATGAGGGAGCGATCATTGCCTTGCATATTGATTTTTATGTTTTCTGAGAGTGAATTACTCCCAAAAATTGTAATATCCTGATTGATTCCACTTTGTATAATCTCCATATTTTGAATCGCTGAAGGATTGTTAGAAAAATTGTAAAGACGGTTGTTTTCACCGTTTTGTGTAATATTTTGAGTAATATCTAATGCAGTAAGATCAAGTAGTGTCAAATTACTGAAGCCATTTTGCAATAGGTTTACAAAACTGTTTGTGGCATTAACGCTAACCTGCGCATCGTTGTTTTCACCTACTTGATTGATAAATACAGAACTGCCTTCTGTAACTTGATTGCTTCTGGCTGTTTGTTGGTTTTGGGAAGAGATAAAGGAAAACGCAGAAGCTTTTGACTGAAAACTTTCAATTTCAGCTTGTTGAGATTCTGAAAAGGTTTGGGCCTCTAAGGTCATAAGCATACAAAAAAGTGCCAGGACGGTGAGTGTGTGTTTTAAAGTCTTCATTTTTTTTTATTTTGATATTTAAATGTACTGAAATAAAATAACTTACTCGTTACATTTTTTAAAAATAGGAATAAGAGCAGGTTTTAACTGCCCTTATACCGTTTTTGATTATCCTACAGCTATTAACCTCATAGGCAATCGATATTTAATCTTAGTTATTTTGAGTAACTACTGAACCGTTATTGTTTCCAATTTGGTTAACTAAACTGGTGTGGTTATCACCTGTTTGAGTTACTAAACTAGCGTTACCGTCACCTTGTTGAAATACAGTACTCATTTGCATAAAACCTGATTGAGCAACATCGCTGCTATTTCCATTTCCTAACTGATCTACATCAGAATTATTATCATCTCCATCTTGAGCAACAATAGAACCGTTGTTGTTTCCAAACTGATAAACATCAGAAATATTATCATCTCCTATTTGCGCAACAGAACTATCATTATCATCTCCATCTTGATTTACATTGGAAATGTTATCATATCCTCTTTGATTTACAATAGAATAATTGTCATCTCCGAATTGATATACATCTGAATCGTTTGAATTTCCTGTTCTTTGAGAAACATCAGAATAGTTTCTATTTCCTAATTGATCTACATCAGAATTGTTGAAATCCCGTCTTTGATTTACGATAGAATTATTGTCATCTCCAAATTGATATACATCAGAAATGTTTGCTTTTCCTCTTTGATCTACATAAGAATCATTTCTATTTCCATCCTGTAAAACAACGCTTGAGTGAGATAAAGTTCTTTGATTTACATAAGAAATATTGTCATCTCCAATTTGATCTACATCAGAAAAATTATCATCTCCATCTTGAACTACTGTTGAAGAATTCCCAAAACCTGGCGTGCTACCTGCAAAAGGTACACCAGCCTGCCACACCGAGCTCAAATTACTTGTTCCGTCTTGATCTACTAGACTGGAGTTATCATCTCCAATTTGATAAGCTGCTGACGCATTAGTTGTACCATTTTGATTTACATCAGAATAATTAAAATCACCAAATTGCTGTAAAAAGGCATCGTTTGAAGTTCCAGATTGAACAACAAAAGAATCGTTGTCATTTGAACCTGAAGCTATAAAGGCAGTTTGGTAAACTCTTGATAAATTTCCTGTACCATCTTGCTCTACGGAACTTTCATTATTATCTCCTTCATCGCCATAAAAATTCCCTTGATGAGTAAGAGCAACATTTGAAGTACCATCCTGATCGATAGAAGATGAATTCCCATCTCCTTGCTGGAAGGTGTCTGCATCGTTAGTTGTTCCAACTTGATCTACATCAGAGTCGTTGTCATCACCAAGTTGCATGACATAAGAGTCATTTGAAAGTCCTGTTTGACTTACTGAAGAGGAATTTGCATTCCCGGTTTGATCAACAACACTGTTGTTGAGTTGCGCAAAACCTGTTGCGGCAAAAATTAGTGCTGCTGCACTTAATATTATTTTTTTCATAATTGTTTTTTAACTTAAATTGTTAAATAATTTAAACCAAAGCTGCCAAAAAGCGGCAGCTTTGAGTCTAAAAAATTTGATTAGTTACTTTGTGTAACTGTAGATGAATTACCATTTCCAATTTGGTTTACAACACTGTTATGGTTGTTGCCGGTTTGATTAACAGCACTTGTATTGAAGTTTCCATCTTGGTTAACAACACTGCTGTGTAAGAAGCCGGTTTGCATAACACCACTTGAGTTGAAATCACCATTTTGGTCAACATCACTAAAGTTGTCATTACCGTCTTGCTTCACATCACTAAAGTTAGAGTTACCAATTTGATCTACTTCAGAATAGTTGTCATTTCCATTTTGCCAGACACTGCTATTATTAAGTACTCCTAATTGATTAACATAACTTTCATTGTCATCACCGATTTGGGCAACACCAGAAATGTTATTACTTCCATTTTGAGTTACATCAGAAAGGTTAAAGTCTCCTGTTTGATTAACTAGAGAACTATTCGCAGTACCATCCTGGTCTACATCAGACTCATTATTATCTCCATTTTGTAAAACAGAACTTCCATTAAACTGACCGTCTTGATTTACATTAGAATCGTTATCATCTCCAATTTGGTTTACAAAAGAAAGGTTTGCGTTACCGTTTTGGAATACATAAGAAAGATTATCATCTCCATCCTGATTCACGGTACTGTTGTGATTGGTTCCTAAATATCCCTGAAAAACATCAGAGTCATTGTTATCACCTGTCTGTGTAACAGTACTGGTACTTCCAGTTCCATATTGATCAACATAACTATCATTGTTATTTCCGTCTTGGGTTACATCACTTACGTGATTGTCACCATCCTGCCATACAAACGAGTCGTTATCATTCCCTGTTTGTAAAACATCACTGTCGTTGTTGTCACTAGTGGGCAACATTGCAAATGAAGGGCTTTGCCATACAGTTGACTGGTTGTCATTACCAATTTGGTCAACATCAGAAATATTGCTGTCACCAATTTGCTCTACATAAGAATCGTTAGAGTCACCAGTTTGAAAAACATTAGAATCATTGCTATCTCCTTCTTGAAGTACAACACTGGTATGATTATCACCATTCCAGCCTTGCTCTACAAAAGACGAGTTGTTATCTCCTGTTTGATCAACATCACTGTCGTTGTTATCACCCCATTGATCCACATAAGAATCATTGTTGTTACCGGTTTGATCTACTTCAGAGTCGTTGTCATCACCATCTTGCCATACAAAAGAGCCATTGTCATTCCCGGTTTGGGTTACATCACTCTCGTTGTCATTACTGGCAGGTCCCTGTAAAACTACAGACCCATTTTCATCTCCGGTTTGTGTTACTTCAGAATCATTGTCGTTACCTAACTGGTCAACATCTGAATCGTTCATAAATCCGGTTTGTGATACAGCAGAAGTATTTCCACTCCCTATCTGGTCAACTTCACTATTGTTGAATTGCGCAAAACCTGTTGCTGCAAAAACCAGTGCTGCTGCACTTAATATTATTTTTTTCATAATTAAAATTTAGAATTGATTAATAAAAAATATGTTTAAAAGCTGCCTGATGTTTCAGGCAGCTTATTTTAAACAATATTGATTTTAGTTGCTTTGAGTTACAACAGAACCGTTACCGTTTCCTGTTTGTGTTACCAAGCTATTGTGATTATTTCCAGATTGGGTAACCATACTGGTGTTAGAATCCCCTGTTTGGAATACACGGCTGAATTGCAAGAAACCATTTTGAATTACATCACTATCATTCAAATCACCATCCTGATAGTTTTCACTATCATTATCATTACCTGTTTGAGTTACTGATGAATCATTGTCATTACCAAGTTGCTCGGTGTGCGCATAGTTGTCGTCACCAAACTGTCCAATATAAGCATCATTGTCGTTACCTTGTTGACGAATACCCCACTGAACTCCATTTGCGTTGTTTCTGTCACCAACCTGTTCAATTTCAGATTCGTTAAAATCACCAAACTGAGCTGTACCGGAGTTGTTGTCATCTCCTATAGAGGAACTTGAAGCATCATTATTGTTTCCTATCTGTAAAATACCATGAATTAGAGAAAGACCACCACCAAGGTTTCTGTCACCTGTTTGAACAACAGTAGCAGTGTTATCATCACCTTGCTGTGTAGTTAAGAATTGGTTATCAACACCAGTCTGAGCAGTGGTTGCAAGGTTAAAATCACCTGTTTGCTTAATAACAGCATCGTTGGTATTACCAATTTGACGAATACCAAAATTACCACCATTAGCAATGTTTCCATCACCTAACTGGTCAATGTCAGCAAAGTTGTCATCACCTTCCTGGCTGGTACCGGCGTTGTTGTTGTCACCAACAGATGTTGTGGTAGAAACGTTATCGTCACCTAACTGACGTGTTCCCCAGATAAAGGAACCTCCACCGCCTTGGTTTCCGTTTCCGTCTTGTAACACATCTGATTCATTGTCCTCTCCATCTTGAGTAACTTTGAAATCATTACCGTTACCTAATTGGTCAAGATCTGAATCATTTGTTATGCCTTCTTGTTCAACATCGGCATCATTGTTGTCTCCTAACTGATAAACATCTGAGACGTTTGAAAGACCTATTTGAGAAACATCGGAATCGTTACCGTTTCCAACTTGTTCCACATCACTGTCATTGAATTGTGCAAAAGCAATTGCTCCTACAAATAGCGCTGCTACGCTTAAAACTACTTTTTTCATAATAAAAAAATTTAAAATTGGTTAATAAATATATTCTGGTTAATAAATAAAATTCAAATAAAAAAGCCATAAGAATGACTTATGGCTTTTGAATGTATGTACAAATAAAATTTACAGAACCATTATTTGAGTTGGTCTGATTCAACAGCTGCCACTGTGAATTGTTTCTTTTATTTGTATTGTTTAAAATCATAATTGTATTGTATTGTTTAAAATTATAATGCTATTTCTATAAATTACATAAATGCATAAGCACAATGTGATTTAATTGGTTGTCTCTATGGACAACAATGTTTATATGTAAATTGGGGAAAGAGTTTCAGTACACTTAAAATATACATTCACTCGGATGGGGATATAATTGATTGTATTTTCAATTACAATGTAAACTTACAAAATGATGTCTCTTTAAAAAAACAAAAAAAGTTCTTTTCGTTATGCTGTAAGAAAATCTCGATAAAGTGTAAGAATCAAGAAGATTTCAATCTAACTGCTTAAAATACACATACGTACATACGCGTAGCACTGTCAATAGGTATGTTACTTAATCGTTAAGCCAACATCATCAGGGTATTTTGTAAGAACAAAAAAAAAAACATCACTTATAAAGGATGGGTTTATATATAGGTATAAACTGTTTACTTAGTAAACAACAACTCTCTGTATTTTGTCAATGGCCAAAGCTCATCATCAACAAGAAGTTCCAGTTTATCACAGTGGTATCTTATCTCATCAAATAAGGGTTTTACTTTATCACAATAGGCTTTTGCCGCTTTTTCAAAGTCATCAAGGTTGTTGGCTTTTTTGCGCTCCTCGGTCATTTGAGTAACTCCCTGGTTGATTTTTTCAATGTGCTCGCTAATGGCTTCAATAATCTCCAATTGTTGCTCGGCCATTTTTGTAAAACCTCCTCCGTAAATTTCCTTAAGCCCTTTTACATTGTTTACCACGACACTTTGATATTTGATCGCTGTGGGTATCACGTGGTTTCTGGCAATGTCCCCAAGGACACGGCCCTCGATTTGGATGCGCTTGGTGTATTCTTCCACTTCAATTTCATAGCGGGCTTTTGATTCTACTTCAGTCATGATGCCCATTTCTTTAAAGAGCGTGATTGCTTTTTTAGAAACTTTCGCTTTAAGCGCATCCGGTGCGGTTTTATTGTTGCTTAATTTTCGCTTTTTAGCTTCTTTTGCCCATTCATCGCTGTAGCCATCTCCTTCAAAAAGTATGCGCTTTGACTCCTTAATATATTCTCTCAACACATTAAAGATGGCGTCATCCTTTTTCATTTTCTTTTCTTTGATGAGTGCATCAACAGCAGATTTGAATTCTTTGAGCTGTTTTGCTACTATCGTATTTAAAACGGTCATTGGGTTGGCACAGTTTGCCTTTGAGCCTACAGCCCTGAATTCAAATTTATTTCCGGTGAAGGCAAAAGGTGAAGTCCTGTTTCTGTCTGTATTGTCTAACAGAATTTCAGGGATTTTACCAACGATGTTTAGTTTTAAATCGGTTTTTTCTTCCGGCGAAAGCTTTCCTTTAGTCACATTCTCCAGATTGTCAAGCACTTTGGTTAACTGCTCACCAATAAAAACTGAAATAATTGCCGGAGGTGCTTCATTGGCTCCCAGACGGTGGTCGTTACTTGCACTGGCAATACTCGCTCTGATGAGTTCTTCATTTTCATTCATCGCTTTGATGGTGTTGATAAAGAACGTCAAAAACTGAAGATTGCTCATAGGCGTGCTTCCGGGACCTAATAAATTCACACCGGTATTGGTTGCCAGTGACCAATTGTTGTGCTTTCCGGAACCGTTTACTCCTTTGAAGGGCTTTTCGTGAAACAGCACCACAAAATTGTGACGTTCTGCCACTTTTGCCATCACATCCATCAACAAAGAGTTGTGGTCAACAGCCAGGTTGGATTCTTCAAATATGGGTGCCAACTCAAACTGATTGGGAGCTACTTCATTGTGTCTGGTTTTCACCGGAATACCCAGCAGCATACATTCTCTTTCCAAATCGCGCATGTAATTCAATACACGTGTGGGAATGGATCCAAAATAGTGATCTTCCAGTTGTTGCCCTTTCGCGGAAGTGTGTCCCAATAAAGTTCTTCCCGTCATCATTAAATCGGGTCTTGAAGTTGCTAAAGCGGAATCAATTAAAAAGTATTCCTGCTCCCAGCCTAAGGTTGCCTGAACTTTGGTTACATTTTTATCAAAATATTTGGCAACTGCAGTAGCCGCCTCATCAACAGCTGAAAGTGCTTTTAAAAGGGGTGTTTTATAGTCTAAAGCTTCTCCTGTATAAGAAACAAACACCGTGGGAATACAGAGTGTGGTTCCAATAATGAAAGCCGGCGAAGTGGGATCCCAGGCCGTATATCCTCTTGCTTCAAATGTATTTCTGATTCCACCACTTGGAAAACTCGATGCATCAGGTTCTTGTTGTACTAACTGTCCGCCACCAAACTTTTCAATAGCCGACCCATTTGAAGTGGTTTCAAAAAAGGCGTCATGCTTCTCGGCAGTCGCACCTGTCAAAGGCTGAAACCAATGAGTATAATGGGTTACACCTTTTGAAATTGCCCATTCTTTCATTCCTGTAGAAATATGATCTGCGAGTTCGCGGGGTATTTTTGTACCATACTCGTGTGCATTGCTTACTGCGTTGAATGCCTCTTTGGTGAGGTATTGACGCATGGCGTGTTCATTAAAAACGTTTTTCCCAAAGAGATTGGAACGTCTTTCATTTTCTTCAATAAATACAGGTTTTCTGTTCAGGGTTTCCGTGATGGCGCGAAAGCGAAGCGTTGACATAAAAATAGAATTTAAGTTTAACAGGGCAAAACTACACTATTTTTATATTTTTCAAAACTATACCCCCTATTTTTTAGGGGTAAGTTATCAACATTTGTTTATTTTTGATAACAAGCCCCCATTTTTTAGTCAGATTTTAAATTAATTATAAAATGCGAGAAAAGTGAAAGTAAGATAAGCTATGAAGATAAAAAGTCCTTTTGGTCTGTTAAAAATTAATTTTTTTGGAATAAACGCCAGCGGAATCAATACAATGGCAAAGCCCAGCATCCAGAAAATATCGTTGGTTAACACCTCTTTACTTTGAACTGTTATGGGGTGAATAATTGCTGTAATTCCAAGTACAGAACCAATATTAAATACATTTGAGCCAATTAAGTTTCCGAAAGATATGGCTTTTTCTTTTTTGAGTGCTGCTATGACAGAAGCTGCCAGTTCAGGAACACTAGTCCCAACGGCAATCATAGTTACTGCAATGACGCGTTCACTTACTCCCATTGCTGTCGCCAATTCAACAGCTCCTTTCACCAATAGTTCAGAGCCGCCCCAGAGCGCCGCTCCACCTATTAACAGCCAAAAAATAATTTTAAAATAGGAGATTCCTTTTAAAGAGTCTCCTGCTACTATTTCATCAACTTCTACTTTGGATCTTCTTCTGGATTGTGCAATTAAAAAATACAAGTAAATAATCATTGCAATGATAAAACCAACACCTTCAAAAAAGCTAAGCACATTGTCATTTAAAAGAAACAAATAAAGCACTATTGAAAAAAGCATCATTACCGGCCAGTTGTACTTGTAAAAATCTTTGTCAATTACAATTGGCGAAATGATTGCTGTTATTCCCAAAACCAAACCTATATTGGCTATGTTTGACCCGATCACATTCCCTAATGAAATGTCTGAAAATCCTTTTAAAGCAGCTTGTAAACTCACAATTAACTCAGGCATGGACGTAGCAAAGGAAACAACCGTTAAGCCTATGACCATTTTTGACAGTTTTACCTTAAAGGAAAGACCCACAGCAGATCGAACTAGATATTCCCCGCCTATAACTAATAATGTCAGACCAATTACAATGTAAACAACACTCATTTATTTATTATTTTTTTGCGAAGATACACAAACCTTAAACACATAAAAAAAGCCCTGAAATAATCAGGACTTTTTTTATTTACAATTGTGAATTATTTTTAACCGTTCATTGAAATTAAAAACTCTTCGTTATTTCTTGTTTGTTTGATTCTATCGTGAATAAACTCGATTGCTTCAACGGGATTCATATCTGCCAGATATTTTCTCATTACCCACATACGCTGTAAGGTTTTTTCATCAAGTAATAAATCATCACGTCGAGTGCTTGATGCATTTAAATCAACAGCCGGGAAGATTCTTCGGTTGGAAATTTTTCTATCAAGTTGCAGTTCCATATTTCCGGTACCTTTAAACTCTTCAAAAATAACCTCATCCATTTTAGATCCTGTATCTGTCAAGGCGGTTGCTATTATACTCAGTGATCCTCCGTTTTCAATATTTCGCGCAGCTCCAAAAAAGCGTTTTGGTTTGTGCAGTGCATTGGCATCCACACCACCACTTAATATTTTACCTGAAGCCGGCTGAACCGTGTTATATGCTCTCGCCAAACGAGTGATTGAATCGAGAAGAATCACCACATCGTGGCCACATTCTACCAGACGTTTTGCTTTTTCCAATACAATATTAGCTACACGCACGTGCTCATTTGCTTCTTTATCAAATGTAGAAGCTACTACTTCGCCGTTTACATTGCGTTGCATATCGGTTACTTCTTCAGGGCGTTCATCAATTAATAAAATCATTTGATACACCTCAGGGTGATTGGCAGCAATGGCGTTGGCAATTTCTTTTAATAAAACTGTTTTACCTGTTTTTGGCTGAGAAACAATCATACCCCTTTGTCCTTTTCCAATAGGAGCAAACAAATCCATAATTCGTGTGGAAACGGTGCTTTGTTTTTCAGCCAATCTGAATTTTTCCTGGGGAAATAAAGGTGTTAAATGTTCAAAAGCTATTCGGTCTCTTACCACATTTGGATTCAAGCCGTTTATTCTAATCACCTTAATTAATGGAAAGTATTTTTCACCTTCTTTGGGTGGCCTCACTTCTCCAAGAACCGTATCCCCGGTTTTTAAACCAAAAAGTCGTATCTGTGATTGCGAAACATAAATATCATCAGGAGACGAAAGGTAGTTGTAATCGCTTGAGCGTAAAAAACCATAACCATCCTGCATGATATCAAGCACACCTTCACTTTGAATGATGCTGTCAAACTCATAGTCGGGCTCACGGTAGCGATTGCGCTTATCCTTATTGCCCTGGTCTTTGTTGTTTTGGTTTCCGTTTTGAGAATTGCTGTGTCTGTTACCCGAATTTTGTGAATCGTTTTGATTCTGATTCTGTTTAGACTTATTTTCGTTTCTGTTATCTGAAGTGTCTTTTTTTGTCTCAGACCTGTCTGAGGCATTACCATCTTTTCCTTTATTAGGATTGGGACGGTTTTGTTTCGCATCCTGATGACGCGGATTCTTTTGATTGCTTTGTTCCCTGCGCTCCTGATTTTTTTGAGGGGTATCCTGCTTTGGGGCTTCCTTCTTTGTAGCTTCTTGCTTGGATGCCTCTTGCTTGGGAGCCTCTTTTTTCACATCCTGATCTTTGGAAGAATCAGCAGACTGGTTCTTTTGAGGATGTGGTTTTCTGTCTTGAGGTCTGTTGTCACGACCGCCTTTTTGAGCACGCGAATCTTTTTGATCTCTTGGGCTTCTTTGTTCCTGCTTTTTTGGAGTTTCTTTTGATTCTCCTTTTGAATCCTTTACAAGAGGTTCTACTGCTTTTGGATTTGCAGCCTGGTAATCAAGAATCTGATAGACCAATTCTAATTTTTTTAAAGTGCGGTATTTTGGCACACCTAAAGTTTTAGCAATTTCCTGAAGTTCAGGTAGCTTCTGCTCTTTTAAATCTGAAATTTCAAACATGAATAATATCGAATTATGTTGTTGTAATTGTTTTACAAATAAGTTTTAAGAAGATGGTAATTTTTTTGATTTTATCCGGAAGATAAACAACCGCAGTTGAGTGGGTTGTGAATTACTGATGCAATAATACAACAATATTTTAATTTTTGATAGGAATTTTTTTAAAAAGAAACATTATTTTTGCATCGTAAATCAGTAAAAAAAATGATTCAACGCATTCAAACTATATTTATGATTCTTGTTGCCCTCATTATGGGCGGTCTCTTTATGTGGTTTCCCGAGGTGAAGAATGAAACCGGTGAACTTTTATACACCCGTGAAGAACCTATATTTTTTGCCTTGATTTTTATTTCGATTGCATTGGCGATTATCGCTATATTATCATATAAGAAAAGAAAAAGACAATTTGTTTTTAATCGCTTAAACATCTTGTCAAACTTTATTTTACTAGGAGTTTTCGTTTATCGGTCGCTAACGGTACCCGGAGAGACTTTGGTTTCAGAGAAGGGTATTGGGATGTTTCTTCCTATTCTTTCTATCGTTTTTTTAGTGATGGCCAATCGTGCCATTCAAAAGGATGAGAATCTCGTAAAATCTGTTGACAGATTGCGCTAAACCTTAAATCTTAGTAGTATTAGTGTGAAAACCCCAGAGAATGCCAACTTTGGGGTTTTTTTGTTTCTGGTTTCAAGTTTCAGGTCAAAAAAATCTAAATTTAATTTTGACGTAAAAACAGATTACCACAGTCTCAACATTTAGACAGTTTATGTTTTTTGCTTAACCTTCACTTTATTTAAATCGAACTGAAGTAAATAAAAAAAATCCGTCATCTGTCATCCAGCATCCAGCATCTAGCACCCTGCTGTTAACAAATTGAACTTCCTTACCTCTTAAACTCCACCACTTCCAAATCTTTAATCTGTCCGGCATCCAATACAAACCGCAACATCGTGCGTACCTTGTGAAAACCGTGTTTTCCTGCTGCTCCGGGATTCATAAACAAGGTCCCGCTTTTTTTATCGTGCATCACTTTAAGTATGTGTGAATGGCCGCAGATAAAAAGTTTTGGAGGGTTTAGCTTCATTTCCTCTCTGATATCAGGGTTGTATCTGCCCGGAGAACCGCCGATATGGGTCATCCACACATCAACCCCTTCACAAATAAATCGCTGGTGTAAAGGAAATTCACCTCTTATTTTGGCATTGTCTATATTGCCATAAACCGCTCTGAATGGCTTTATTTCCTGTATGGCGTCAGTTACTTCAAGACTGCCAATATCTCCGGCATGCCAAACCTCGTCTGCCTGGGCTACATATTTAAGAATCGTATCATCAATATGACTGTGTGTATCTGAAAGTAAAAGTATCTTTTTCACGATTATTTATGAAAGTGTTTTAGGTAAACCAAAAATTGGTTTGTGTATCTTTGCTTGGTTTACAAAAATAGAAGATTCTTTGCGATATTTTATCGAAATAGCTTACAACGGAAAAAACTACCACGGCTGGCAAATCCAACCCGATGCATCTTCTGTACAACAAACACTGGAGGAGGCTCTCAGCACTTTATTACGTAAAAAAATTGACATAGTAGGTGCAGGTCGCACAGATGCCGGTGTGCACGCAAGACAGATATTTGCTCATTTTGATTTTGCGCAAGCCTTTGATTCTAAAGAGCTTTGTTATAAACTCAATTCATTTTTGCCTAAAGACATTGCTGTCAAAAATATACGCTCCGTAAAAGCAGATGCTCACGCCCGCTTTGATGCAAATAGTCGCACGTATGAATACCATTTATGTCTGGAAAAAAATCCCTTCACCACAGATTTTTCCTATCAACTTCATCAAATTCCTGATGTAAAAAAAATGAACGAGGCCGCAAAAATCTTATTTGACTATAATGATTTTCAATGTTTTTCTAAGTCAAAAACCGATGTAAAAACGTATCATTGTATCATTACCTTTGCTGAGTGGAAATTGACCAATAATACCCTTGTGTTTACCATCACAGCCGATCGTTTTTTGCGAAATATGGTCCGAGCTATCGTGGGCACTTTATTGGAAATAGGGCATGGAAAACTTGAAATTAATGATCTACACGAAATAATAAAAAGCAAAAGCAGAAGTAAGGCAGGCACTTCTGCTCCGGCAGAGGGCTTATTTTTAACGCGGGTTGAATACCCAAATGAACTATTTATTTAACTATGGCAGAATCAGGCAGGGCATTTGATTTTAAACTTTTCAAGCGATTGCTGGAATCCACAAAACCCTACAAACTCACTTTTTGGTTTGTGGGCATCTCTGCTATTCTAGTCTCCGGATTCTCTGTTTTACAACCCATTTTACTTGAAAAGGTAATTGACGAATCAATCATCCCAAAGGATTATGAGAATTTAATTTATCTCATCAGCTTAATGGGTGTTTTTTTACTTGCTGAAGTTATTTTTCAGTTTTCGTTTATCTACTATTCAAACTGGCTTGGGTTGAGCGTTGTGAGGGACATTCGTGTTAAGTTATTTGACAAGATATTGCAGTTTAAAATGAAGTATTTTGACAAAAGTTCAGTGGGTCGCTTAACTACTCGTGCTGTTAATGATATTGAAACAATTTCCAGTATTTTTAGTCAAGGGCTTTTTACCATTGCTAGTGATTTGCTTAAAATGCTCGCTATTCTCGGTTTTATGTTTTACAGCAGCTGGGAGTTGACACTCATCGTTTTAGCTGTTTTTCCTCTCATACTCTATGCAACTCGGCTCTTCCAAAGGGCTATGAAAGCAGCTTTTGAAGAAGTGCGTGCTCAGGTAGCAAACTTAAACACCTTTGTACAAGAGCGCATCACAGGCATGAAAATCGTTCAACTTTTTACCCGCGAAGAAACCGAAGATAAAAATTTTACAGAAATTAACAGAAAACACAAAGTCGCCTGGATTAAAACTGTATGGTATAACTCCATATTTTTTGCGGTGACAGAAATGACAGCATCTATTACAATTGGATTGATTATGTGGTATGGTGGTTTGCAGGTTTTGGGCGGCGGAGCTATAACCCTGGGACTCATTGTGGCATTTATCAGATTGTCACAAATGCTTTTTAGACCTCTCAATCAAATTGCAGATAAGTTCAACACCCTGCAGATGGGTATGGTTGCAGCAAACCGGGTTTTTGAAATTCTGGATACAAATGCATCCATTGAAGACAACGGTAATGATGTTTTTGAAAACATTAAGGGACATATTGTTTTTGATAAAGTCTATTTCAGTTATGACGATGCCGAAATGGTCATTAAAGGCATTTCCTTTGAAGTTCAACCCAATCAAACAGTCGCCATAGTGGGAGCAACCGGTGCCGGAAAATCAACCATCATCAATCTGCTCTCGCGTTTTTATGAAATCAAAGCCGGAACCATCACAGTTGATGGCAAAAATATCAAAGATGTTCCTATCAGCAATTTGAGAAAAAGTATTGGTGTGGTCTTGCAGGATGTTTTTCTTTTTGCAGACACCATAATGAAAAATATCACTCTCAATAATCCACAAGTAACTGAAGAGGAGGTAATACAAGCTGCTAAAGAAATTGGAGTTCATTCATTCATTATGACCCTGCCTGATGGTTATCATTACAATGTTAAGGAACGCGGTAGTATGCTCTCTTCAGGACAAAGGCAACTTATCTCATTTTTAAGAGCGTATGTTAGCAATCCAAGCATTCTCGTTCTTGATGAAGCGACTTCATCGGTTGATTCATATGCCGAGGAATTAATTCAAAATGCTACTGCAAAACTTACTCAGGGTCGCACATCCATTGTGATTGCACACCGTCTTGCCACCATAAAAAAAGCAGATGTCATTATTGTTATGGACGCCGGTCAAATAGTAGAGATGGGTAACCATACAGCCCTACTCAAAATTGAAAATGGCCACTATCGAAAACTTTATGAAGTGCAATTTGAAAAAGAAGAGATTCTGTAATAAATAAAATAATTTACAGTTTCTTAACCTTTTAAAAAATAAATTTCAGTAACTTTAATAAACATAAACCCTATAACTTAAATACAATGATTAAAGCAAAATACCAAAACGTTCTTGACCTTGGAGAAAAACTTCAAATTCAAAATGGAGACGTGAGAGAAGAAAACGGTGTCCTAAAAATTCATGGAACAGCCAAAACGCCTTATGAAAAAGACCTTCTTTGGAATGAAATAAAAAAAGCGGGAGGAGAAAACCCTAAAGACGTAGTTGCAGACATCAAGGTCGCAGATGATTCTGTTTATGCAAAACACGAAGTAAAAAGCGGTGAATCTTTATCTAAAATCGCCAAACAATACTATGGCAGTGCAGGAAAATACAACGCTATTTTTCAAGCCAATACAGATCAGCTTAAAAATCCCGATTTAATTCATCCCGGGCAGGTTTTAAAAATACCCAATCTGTAATATCACTAAAATATAATTTAAAAGAGTCGCCCATCGAGCGACTCTTTTTTTTATAAAATTATTAATGAAAGTACGCTAAAATTAAATTTACAATTTCTTGGTGTCACTTAGTGCCCTTGTGCCTTAGTGGCAAAAAAAATCAATTGTGTTTTTTAAATACCCGAGCCAATATTCCATTAAGAAATCCTTAATACACTCCCATCCTTTAAATTGCTAATTTTGTACTTCAAAAATTCAAATTATGTCTGCAATAAAAAAAGTAAAACAACTCGGTTTTCAATGGGAAACCCAAGACCCTTTTTTATTTTGTGCGTATCACAAAGATGAATTTCCTAAAGGCAACAAAAACCTGGGACCCGACCCCTCACTTCTCAAAGGAAGATACATAGGACAGGATTTTACCATAAAAGACGGTTGGCGTATGTATCACGGACAAAAAGTCCCCGGTTTTCCTGCACATCCTCATTGTGGTTTTGAAACCGTGACATTAGTTGAAAAAGGCTTTGCAGACCACAGTGACTCTCTTGGAGCAGCCGGGCGATTTGGAAATGGCGATGTGCAATGGATGACCGCCGGAAAAGGCGTGATGCATTGTGAAATGTTTCCACTATTGAATCAGGAGAAAGGCAATCCTTTTCTATTGTTTCAGTTGTGGCTGAATTTACCCAGTAAAAGCAAAGGAGTTGACCCTTACTTTTGTATGTTGTGGAATGAAGAAATTCCCGTGGTTGAAGACAATGGCGTAAAACTAAAAATCGTAGCCGGAAATTACAAAGGCACACAAGCCGCAGCACCTACTCCCAACTCTTGGGCTGCAGATCCTCAAAACGAAATTGCAATTTGGACCCTCAAAATGGAACCTGGAGCCACCTGGGAAATTCCGTTAGCTTCAGATGGAACTAACAGAACGCTCTTTTTTTACAACGGAAATGAAATTGAAACCGAAGGGTTCACCATCCCTAAAGAACATTCATTGGATTTAATTCCCACTGAAAAAATCACAATCAAAAACGGTGATTCTCCGGCTGAATTCCTTTTTCTGCAAGGTAAACCCATAGGCGAACCGGTGGTGCAACAAGGTCCCTTTGTGGCCAATTCGCACCAGGGAATTCAAGACGCTATTGCACAATACCAAAAAGACCAGTTTGGCGGCTGGCCCTGGGATAGTTATGAACATGTTCACGATGCACAAAGGGGTCGTTTTGCCATTCACGCAGATGGGCGGGAGGAAATGAAATATTGATGATTTTCTATTGATTATTGGCTATTGACTATTGTTGATTGATTATTGTTGATTGACTATTGTTGATTGATTACTCCTAGAATATACGACCTACATAAACACCCAGCATCCAGCACCCAGCATCCAGCACCCAGCACCCAGCACCCAGCAAATCTATTGTACATTTTCTTAGTGTCTCTGAGTGTACTGAGTGTCTTAGTGGTTTCCATTTTTATTTAGAATATTTTATGTAGTTTTGGTTTAATCGAAAGGAGTTGTTCCTGAAATATACCTAACACCAAAACTTCATGAATTTAAGCACTTTAGACCTTGTCATTATCTTTTCATTTTTTGGTATTACTCTCCTCATTGGTTTAATTACCGCCAAAAAAGCCGGAAAAGGATTCAATGAATACTTTTTATCAGGAAGAAATATGCCCTGGTGGTTGCTGGGAATTTCAATGGTTGCCACCACATTTTCTGCTGATACACCCAATTTGGTTACAGATATCGTAAGAAAAAATGGTATTGCGGGTAATTGGGTTTGGTGGGCTTTTTTACTCACAGGAATGTTGACCGTTTTTGTGTATGCGAAACTTTGGCGCAGATCGGGGTTTTCAACAGATCTTGAGTTTTATGAATTGCGGTATGGCGGTAAAGCCGCTGCTTTTTTAAGAGCTTTCAGAGCCATTTATTTAGGAATTATTTTTAATATTTTAATCTTAGCTTCTGTCCTACTCGCCGGAATTAAAATTAGTGCCACCATGCTAGGGATGAGTGCCGTGGAAACCGTTGTCATCGTTTCTGTAATTACACTTATTTATACGGTTTTAGGAGGATTGAGATCAGTAATTTTGACTGATTTATTTCAATTTGTCATTGCCATGGCAGGAGCCATTTTTGCTGCAATTTATGTAGTCAACCTGCCCGAAGTGGGCGGGTTAACTCAACTTTTAGCCAAACCTGAGCTTCAGGATTCGTTGCGCTTTATTCCGGAATTTAATGATACTACGGCTTGGGTATCCTTGTTAATCATTCCCTTGGCTGTGCAGTGGTGGGCGGTTTGGTATCCCGGCGCAGAGCCCGGCGGCGGCGGTTATATCGTGCAACGCATGCTGGCCGCAAAAGATGAAAAACACGCGGTGAAAGCTTCACTCCTCTTTAATATTGCTCATTACGGAATCAGACCCTGGCCCTGGATTTTAATCGCTTTGGCTTCCATGGTTGTTTTTCCTGACTTGGATGCTTTGCGAACTGCTTTTCCAAATGTTGAAGAATCGGTAATTAACGATGACATGGCCTATCCCGCGATGCTTACCTTTTTACCTGCCGGATTATTGGGGCTTGTTCTTGCCTCTTTGATTGCTGCCTTGATGTCCACGCTTTCCACGCATTTAAACTGGGGAGCGAGTTATGCAGTTCATGATTTTTACCATCGTTTTATAAGACCCAAAGCAAAAGATAAAGAACTTGTGACCGTGGGACGTTTGTTTACGGTTTTTATCATGGTAGCTGCTGCCTTTTTAGCACTGGTTCTACAAAACGCCTTACAGGTTTTTCAAATCATTTTATTGATTGGTGCCGGCACCGGACTCCTATTTATTTTAAGATGGTTTTGGTGGCGCATTAATGCGTTGAGCGAAATAGCTGCGATGGTAATTTCCTTCATTTCTGCTGTCCTTTTTACAGTCATATTGCCAAAGTATTCAGACTTCTGGAGTGCCTTTCCGGAACATTATCGTTTGTTGCTTTCCATAGCGATTACCACTGTGGGATGGATTGCAGTTACCCTTCTCACAAAACCTGAAAAAGACAGCGTTCTCATTAATTTCATTCAAAAAGTAAAACCCCATCTTTTTGGTTTTAAAAAGGTAGTTCAACGCAATGCGATTGATACAACATCATTCAAACCTTCCAATTTCACCAAAGAATTGAGTGCTATGTTTGCCGGTGTGTTTATGGTTTATGCAGCTTTGTTTGGCACCGGATTTTGGATTTACGGTCAATGGACGCAGGCACTCATTGCAACTTCCATTTTTATTCTTTGTGGCTGGTTTATTCACAAAAGCAGAAAAGCAGTATTTTAAAAGAAAGTTTTATCAGGATTTTTTCTAACTAAATTAGATTAAAGCACTGCTTTCTCAGCACATTTTTCGCCATCAATCGCTGCAGAGACAATACCTCCTGCATAACCGGCACCTTCGCCACAGGGATACAATCCTTTGATTTGTATATGCTCTAATGTCTCCCGGTCTCTGGGAATACGCACCGGTGAGGAAGTTCTTGACTCTGTGGCGTGAACAACTGCTTCATTGGTGAAATAGCCTTTCATACTTTTTCCAAATTCCTCAAATCCCTTTTGCAAACTTTTATAAATAAAATCAGGCAAAACGCTTCCCAGTTCAACAGATTGTATTCCGGGTTTGTATGAAGTCACCGGCAAGTCTGACGAAAGTTTACCTGTGCTAAAATCCACCAGTCGTTGCGCGGGTGCTGTTTGTGTTTTTCCGCCTTCCAACCAGGCTTTTTGTTCCACCTCTTTCTGAAAATACATAGCAGCCAATGGTGTGTCTCCATATTTTTTATAGTCTTTGGGGCCTACTTCCACAACAATGCCTGAATTTGCCGTTGCCTGATCCCGTTTACTTGGTGACCAGCCGTTTGTAACTATTTCGCCGGGCGAAGTCGCACAAGGAGCAATAATTCCGCCGGGACACATACAAAAGGAATAAACGCCCCGTCCTTCAACTTGTTTCACAATGCTGTAAGGTGCCGGTGGCAGAAATTCGCCACGATAATCACATTTGTATTGAATACTGTCAATAAGTTCCTGTGGATGTTCTACACGCACACCCAGTGCAAAGGGTTTCGCTTCTATAGCGATTCCTTTTTGATGTAACAATTCAAAAATATCCCTTGCAGAATGACCCGTGGCAAGAATGAGTTTTTTAGCCTCAATAGTATCACCATTTTGAAGACTTACGCCGGAAATTTCATTGTTTTTAATACCAATATCCACTACCCTGCTTTCAAAATGCACTTCACCACCACAATCAATAATTGTTTGCGTCATTTCCTGAATGATGGCGGGGAGTTTGTTTGTTCCAATGTGGGGATGGGCTTCCACAAGAATTTGTCGCGTAGCACCAAAAGCAACTAATAATTCAAGAATGCGCTGAACATCACCTCTTTTTTTACTTCGGGTGTAGAGTTTCCCGTCTGAATAAGTGCCGGCACCGCCTTCGCCAAAACAATAGTTGGAATCTTCATTGACGATGTGTTCTATGTTTAGTTTCTTTAAATCACGTCTTCGGGAACGCACGTCTTTTCCGCGTTCTAAAACGATTGGTTTTTTCCCCAATTCAATACAGCGCAGTGCAGCAAACAAACCGGCAGGTCCTGCACCAACAATTAAAACGGATTCTGCTTGGGTAACATCTTTATAATCCGGCTTATATATGGGTGTTTCAACAAAATCCTCATTTACAAAAACGACCACTTTCAGGTTGATTTTTATTGCTTTTTGACGGGCATCGATACTGCGTTTCAGTATTTCAATGTGTTTTATTTCATTAAAAGAAATCCCGGAGTGTTTTGAAATAAAATGGTGCAAGGCTGCTGTGTTTGAAGCAACTTCCGGGGAAACCTGTATAGAGAATTCTTTTTGCATTTGTTTTTTTGTCACTACAAATATAGGGCATCATTAACATTTATTTTTTAGGTTATCTGTGGGATTTGTGTATTTTTGGTTTTCAAAAAAAATTCTTGGAAAATTCCGGTAAAAAAATTGCAAAATCCACACGCTGGTACCGAAAAGTTCACAAATATGTAGCAATTACAACATTTGTGTTTATGTTTATCATTGCGGCTACAGGACTTTTACTTGCGTGGAAAAAAGAATTTAAGTTTGTTCCCCCAACTCAAAAAGACGCTTCTAATACACCCTCACTTCCCATTGAAAAAATTGCTGAAATAGCCCAGACCTATATTCTTGAGAACACAGATTTAGAACCGGAAATTAACCGTATTGATATTCGGCTAAAACAAGGTGCTGCCAAAGTGCGTTTTGAACACCATTACAGCGAAGTTCAGGTGGGAATTAAATCAGGAGAAATCCTTTCGGTGAAAACCAGAACTTCAGACATTATTGAACAAATTCACGATGGATCTATTATTGATTTTTTCTTTAAAACATCGAGTGATCAAGTTAAAAAAACCTATGTTACCATTACGTGTCTGGGTTTAATGATCCTTTCAATTACCGGTTTTTACCTTTGGTTGAATCCCAAAAGAATTAAGAAAATCAAGAAAAAGGAAAACACATAATCTTCAGATTTAACTCTCTTATTGTCAGTATTTTTACTACTTTAGTAGCAATTAATAACCAAAACTATCAATCAATGAAACAAATCAGTTTAGTAACAGCTATGCTGTTTCTGCTCATTTCCTGCGGGGAAAAAGAAACAAAAAAAGAACGTGAGATTGCTCAATACAGCATCGCACAGTTTATGGACAACGAAGCCGTTTTTGGAAGCGGTTTTTCTCAAGACAATTCCACAGTGCTTGTGAGTAGTAACCGTTCCGGAATTTATAATATTTACACGGTACCGGCTTCAGGAGGAGAAATGACTCCTCTTACTTCATCAGATTCTTCATCAGTCTATTCCATTTCTTATTTTCCTAATGATGACCGAATCCTTTTTAGAATGGACGGAAACGGTGATGAAATCTATAAAATTTTTATGATGGATAAGGGCGAAATCACTCGCTTAACACCAGCTGAAAATGCCCGTGCTTTATTTTATGGCTGGTCAAAAGAGGGTGACAAACTTTATTATGGAAGCAATGAAAAAGACCCACGTTATACAGATGTGTATGAAATGGATCTGGAAACCTTCAGTTCAACGATGATTTTTGACAACAAAGAAGCTTATAATTTTGGCGGAATTTCAAATACCGGAAAATACATTGCTTTATCAAAATCATTAAATACAAACGATTCTGATTTGTTTGTATATGATATCGCTGAACAAATATTTACCAAAATAAACGAAACCCAAAGTGGTAACTCTGCTCAGGATTTTTCTGTTGATGACACCTCTCTTTATTATACAACTGATGCCGATGGCGAATTTGCAGTGGCAATGCGTTATGATATCAAAAACAAAACTTCAGAAAAAGTACTCGAAAAAGACTGGGATATCGTAGGAGTTGGATTTAGTCATAACGGAAAATATCGCACCGTTTTTATCAATGAAGATGCTGCCAACACTCTGGAAATTACTGAAACAGCAACAAGCAAAAACCTTGAACTACCTGAATTTGACAATGAATACATCACCGGAATACAGTTTTCACGTGATGAAACGATGGCATTACTGAATGTGGGTGGCTCACATACCCCCACCAATTTGTATGCATACAATCTGGAAAGCAAGGAATCTATAAAGTTAACAGATGCATTAAATGATGAAATCAATCCTGAAGACCTTGTTTCTGCTGAAATTATAAGATACCCATCTTTTGACGGACTTGACATTCCATCAGTGTATTACAAACCACACAATGCTTCTGCGGACAATCCTGTACCGGCATTGGTTTGGGTTCACGGAGGGCCCGGCGGACAATCAAGACAAGGGTTTAGTTCGCTTATTCAGTATTTAGTAAACCACGGTTATGCCGTCCTTGCAGTTAACAACCGCGGTAGTAGTGGTTATGGGAAAACCTTCTTTCAAATGGATGATCAAAATCATGGTGAAGGCGACTTACAAGATTGTATCGAAGGTAAAAACTGGCTGGCACAACAACCCGAAATTGATGGGGAAAAAATTGGAATTATTGGTGGCTCCTATGGTGGTTATATGACGATGGCAGCACTCACTTTTGCTCCTGAAGAATTTGATGTGGGCGTTAATATATTTGGTGTAACAAACTGGTTGCGCACTTTAAAAAGCATTCCGCCGTGGTGGGAAACGTTTAAAGACGCTTTATATCTTGAAATGGGTGACCCCAACACAGAAGACAGTATCAGATTACATCGCATTTCGCCCTTGTTTCATACCGAAAATGTCACCAAACCTCTTCTAGTACTTCAAGGGGCTACAGACCCAAGAGTTTTGCAGGTTGAATCTGATGAGATTGTTGAAAACGTCAGAAAAAATGGAGTTCCCGTTGAATATGTTTTATTTGAGGACGAAGGCCACGGCTTTGTAAAAAAGGAAAATCAAATCGAAGCCAATGAAAGTATCTTGGAATTCTTAAATACCTATTTAAAAGGAGAAACTGAAATGCAATAATTTATATTTAAGTTTAAATCTTTATTAAAATTTTGTTTAATGGTTCAACTTCTTGTAAATTGAAGCTATTAATTAACATTCTAAAATCATACAATATGAAATTTAACTTTTTAGCAATTTCTTTGGTTTTTTTTATTGCTTTTACCAGCTGTAAAAACAATAAAAATGAAAACAATGAAGTCCAGGAAGAAATGGTAGAACAAACTGATGAGAAAACAGTAGAGATCAAACAACTTTCAATTTTGATGGAACCTAAAAGCGAATCCAGTGCAAAAGGAAAAATACAATTTACAGAAACTGATGGTATGGTCACTATGCACGGAGAGTTTGAAGGCTTAGACGCCGGAAGCCACGCCATACATCTTCATGAAAAAGCCGATTGTTCTGCTCCAGATGGCACCTCAACAGGAGGACACTGGAACCCCACATTTGAACAACACGGTAAATGGGGCGATGCCGAAGGATACCACAAAGGTGATATTGGCAACTTTAAAGCAGACGAAAACGGAAATGGTATGATTCATTTTGAAACAGACCAATGGTGTATTGGTTGTGAAGATGAAACCAAAAACATTGTGGGTAAAGCAGTGATTGTCCATCAAGGAATTGATGATTTTGTAACACAACCCACTGGCGATGCCGGTGGACGTATAAGTTGTGGTGGAATTATCAAATAGTGATACAAGCATATAAATAAAAAAGACCTTGAAAAAATCAAGGTCTTTTTTATTTGGAATTCATTTTATAATGTTTCTTTTTAGGGACTTTCCGGGTCTTGGAAGTTTACTTTATGTTTCATTATATGTTCTTGTATATATATAACAAAACACGAGCCAAAAACCCTAATTCATCGAAAAAATAAAATATTATTCATCCAATAACAAATTGAGAGTTACATCAATATTGTCTCTCGTTGCTCTGGAGAATGGGCAAATTTCGTGAGCAGCATTGACCAATTTTTCTCCGGTTTCAATATCGTGACCGGGTAGGTAACAATCCATCACTACAGCAAGGTTTAAATTGTCTTCTTCAGATTTTGTAAGACTCACATTGGCAGTTACTGTAAAATTTCCCAAGGTCACTTTATGATCTTTCGCAACAGCGAGCAAGGCACTTCCAAAGCAAGCTGAATAAGCTCCTCCAAAAAGTTGTTCGGGATTTGTGCCATCTCCACCGTCACCTCCCATCGATTTGGGAACGGAAAGATTCATATCTATTTTCTTATCTTCAGATTTAATATGCCCGGCTCTGGCTCCGGATGCTGTTACTGCTGTTTTGTACAATGTTTTCATCTTTTAAATTTTATTGTTTATAAAATTTAAATATACAAGAGAAAACGATGGTTATCAAATTCATATTATTAAATTTGTCTTAAAGGAATCCAATGAGTAAAAAGCAGCAAACAGAATCTGCAAACAATAAAAAAATTTCAGGAGTTAAAAAAACTTCTGTAGATGCAACTGCTGCTGAATACATCAAACAACAACGCCTTAAACAACCTGAAGCCGAAATACTTATTGAAGAAATCCGCAAAGGAAACCAAGTAGCTCTAAGCCGTGGGATCACTTTTGTGGAAAGTACATCAAGCAAACACTCAAATACTGCACAAAAGATTATAGAAGGGTGTCTTCCCTTTGCCAACCGGTCAATTCGAATTGGCATTACTGGAGTTCCCGGCGTGGGAAAAAGTACGTTTATTGAAAGCTTTGGAAAATTACTTATTGCCAAAGGCAAAAAAGTAGCTGTTCTCACTGTGGATCCCAGCAGCACTGTAAGTGGAGGCAGCATTTTGGGTGACAAAACCCGAATGGAAGAATTGGTCAAAGAAGAAAATGCTTTTATTAGACCTTCTGCCTCCGGAAATTCATTGGGTGGTGTTGCCCGAAAAACACGTGAAAGTATCATTCTCTGTGAAGCTGCAGGATTTAATGTTATTCTTATTGAAACTGTGGGCGTGGGTCAAAGTGAAACCGCCGTTCACTCTATGACCGATTTCTTTTTATTACTGAAACTGGCTGGTGCCGGGGACGAGTTACAAGGAATCAAACGCGGTATTATGGAAATGGCAGATGTCATTGTCATAAACAAAGCCGATGGTGAGAATATCAAAGCGGCTCAACAAGCAAAAGTAGAATTTAATAGAGCTTTGCATCTTTTTCCTCCAAAAGAAAGTGAGTGGACTCCAAAAACGGCAACCTGCAGCGCTTTAAAAAATGAAGGCATAGAAGAAATCTGGACGATTGTTGAAGAATATGTAAATTTAACCAAAGAAAATGGTTTTTTTGAACACGAGCGTATTGAACAGAATAAATTTTGGCTGCACCAAACCATTAAGGAACAACTAAAAACAGATTTTTACAGTCATCATAAAATCAAGAAAACACTACCCAAACTATTAAAAGCTATTGACAAAAATGAAATTTCTCCCTTTGAAGCTGCTAAGATTCTTTTTGATATTTATAAATAAACATCATTTTATTTAAAGCAAAATGTTGGCTTATATTGCTTAAAAGTAATTTTAAAAAATTGTAAAAGTATTTTAGGTTTTGAAAATCACATATTTTTAATATTTATCCAACCACAACCTTTGTATTTCAGGCAATTCATTTTTAAGTTGAACTATTTGAAGTTTTGTTTCTTCATTTTTAAGTAATTCATCAAGGATTTCTCTGCTACTGTTTTTAAAACGCCAATTATGGTGCATACAAGCATCAATCAGATACTTTAAGTTTTGATTGGTAAAACCATCCAGTCCAACTAAAAACTGAAAGGCTTGTTGACGTATTTCAAAACTGTAATTTGTTGAAGCATAACTGCTTAATTCATTAAAATAGCCCGGTTTCTCTTCGTTTTTATAATCCTCGGTAACCATTGCCAGCGTAAGCCATAATTGTCGGATGTTTTTATCTTGAAAACCGATGACTCCATTCATTTTGTCTAGATACTTTTTGCGTTCTTCAGGAAAATTAAGCCATAAAAAATACAATGCAGCCTCCCGGGTCATATAAGATGCATCGTCCAAAAGGGATTCATATTCGGTTTTTAATTGCGGGGGTATTTGCTCCAGACTCATTGCAATGGCTTGTCTTACAAAGAGATTACCACTTTCAAATGCTTTTTTGTATAAGGTTTGGCTTTCGCCGAAAGGCACATCAGCCAATTGATAGACAACAGCCTGTCCCAAATAATCATTGACAGGCGTGTTTAAAAATCCGGAAAGTATTTCTTTTTTTTCAGAAAAGGGCCGATTGGCAATGGCAGATAGACCCAAATAGTTTTCTATAAAAGGAGATTTTCTCAAAGATTCCAGTGCCTGTGAAGACCTGAAAGCCCCTTGATACAGCCAATCATCTTTAAACCACTGCAAGTCATCACCGTTGAGCAAAGTGATTTCATTCAAAAAATCATCAGTGGTTGCCGAGCCAAATTTGTATTTATTTAAAAAATTCCCAACTGCTTGCTTAAAAACCAAATTGCCAGCGCGTTCATTGAGAATATGTAGTGCCCAGGCACCTTTTTGGTAGTAAGTGAGCGAACTCGCCCCAGCCTTTACGATGGGTTCGCCTTTGCCTTGTTCGCTCAATTCTGTGAGTTGCTCAGCGCTTTGGTAAAGTTTCCAGTAGTAATAGTCCTCACCAAAAATTTCGCGTTCAGCAAGTAAAGCATAATATGTTGAAAAACCTTCCTGCAACCAGTGGTGTTCACTGCTTTCTGCCGTAACCAAATTTCCAAACCATTGATGGGCGAGTTCGTGTGCATTGACGTTTACATAGTTTCGATCAACAAAACCAATAGAATCCACCACAAAGGCTTCAGAGAAAATGGTGAGTGTGGTGTTTTCCATTCCTGCATAGAGAAAATCCCTTACCGGCACTTGCTTGTAATTTTCCCAGGGATACCCAACCCCAATTTCTTCCTCCAGAAAATCAAACATTCTTTTAGTATAGCGATAGGTAGGTTCTACTTTGGACTCATTTTCGGGAGTGTAATGATATTGAAGCGGGATTCCGCTTGAAGATGTCTCTGATTGGTTTTCAAAATTTCCCATAGCAATTGCCACGAGGTAACTGCTCATTGGGTTATTCATGGTATATTTCCATTGCTTCTGGTCATTAATAATTGGTGATTGTTTTTCCAATCTACCATTTGCTAAAACCACAAATTCTGCCGGAGCAGTGATACTTAAATTAAATATAATTTTATCATTGACATCATCAATAGATGGCAACCAGTGTGAGGTGTATTTTCCTTGTCCTTGCGTCCAGACTTGATCTTCAAAAAAGTACATGGCTTGTTTTGGGAAAGCCTCATAATAAAATGAAATCGCGTATTCCTTATTTGCTTCAAAGGAATGTTTCAACCAGATTTTATCATCTGTAGCTTTATATGAAACTTTGGTTTGGGAATACTCACTTGATTGCACCTTCATTTGTTTGGCATCCAAAAAAACAGAGTCGGTTTTTTGAAGGGTCTTAAAAGTATAATGAAGCGTACCGCTTACTTTTTTTTCTTTGGGAAATAGTGTAATATCGGCTTTTAATTCTTTAAAATCAACAATTTGAGATTGTTGTCCAAAAGCGATTACCACCGAAAAGAAACAAAGAATTAAAATTCGCACAGGCGTGAATTAAGAAGTTATTACAGCTAGCAAATTAATTAAAATTTTCGCTTAAAGCGAAAGCTGTAAAGAATAAATTAAGACCTGATAGGTTTTAAAAACCTGCAAGGTCTGAGTCTGTTCAAGCTCTTATGAGATTAAAATGTTTTTTCTCTTTTACATTCCTTTTGAATGGTTTAATTTAGTCAAATGAATGCAAGCTTTCTTCAAACCCCTATTGAATACCTCAAAGGCGTGGGGCCCAATCGGGCTGATTTGCTGCGGAAGGAAGTGGGGATTTTCACCTATCAGGATTTGTTGCATTTTTTTCCAAATCGCTATATTGACCGCACCCGCTATTACAAAATCAATGAGTTGCAGCAAAACAATGCTGAAATGCAAATCATCGGTAAGATTACTCACATTAAAACGGTGGAACAAAACAAAAAAAAGCGGCTTGTAGCAACTTTTACTGATGAAACCGGAACGATGGAACTGGTTTGGTTTCGCGGTCTAAAATGGATAAGAGAAAGCTTAAAACTAAATGCTCCTTATGTAATCTTTGGAAAAGTAAACTGGTTTAACGGAAGTTTTTCCATGCCACACCCTGAAATGGAATTAGTGGAAGAACACGAGCAAAGTTTACGTTCGGCTATGCAACCGGTTTATCCTTCCACAGAAAAATTATCCAACAGCGGAATCACAAACCGGGTCATCAATAAATTGATGCAACAATTGTTTCTCGATTCCAAAAATAAATTTGTTGAAACACTTCCGAAAAGTATCTTTGACGAACTCAAATTACTTCCCAAAAATGAATCCCTTTTTAACGTCCATTTTCCAAAAAGTCAGGGGCTGTTATCCAAGGCTCAATACCGATTAAAATTTGAAGAATTTTTTTACATTCAGTTGCAACTTATCCGGAAAAATTTAATCCATAAAAGCAAAATCAAAGGCTATCGTTTTGAAAAAGTGGGACCCCTTTTTAATACTTTTTATAAAGACCATTTGCCCTTTGAATTAACCGATGCACAAAAACGGGTGATTAAGGAAATTAGAAACGATTTGGGCAGCAATGCACAGATGAATCGCCTTTTGCAGGGAGACGTGGGTTCCGGAAAAACCATAGTTGCGCTCATGTCAATGATAATAGCACTTGACAACGGTTTTCAGGCCTGTTTAATGGCTCCGACTGAAATTTTGTCAGTCCAGCACTACAACAGTTTAGTTGAGATGTGTAACACATTAAATATCAGTATTTCATTACTCACCGGTTCAACTAAAACTTCAGAAAGAAAGATTATTCACGAAAATCTGGAAAACGGCACTTTAAACATCTTAATTGGCACCCACGCACTCATTGAAAACAAGGTAAAATTTAAAAATTTAGGTCTAGCCATCATCGATGAGCAACATCGTTTTGGGGTTGAGCAAAGAGCAAAAATGTGGCATAAAAATGATTTTCCGCCACACATTTTAGTGATGACCGCTACCCCTATTCCGCGAACTTTGGCGATGAGTGTTTATGGAGATTTGGACATTTCAATTATTGATGAATTACCTCCCGGAAGGAAGCAAATTAAAACCGTACATCGCTATGATTCCAACCGCTTAAAAGTGTTTAAATTCATTAGGGATGAAATTGCAAAAGGCAGGCAAATTTATATTGTCTATCCCTTGATTCAGGAGAGTGAAAAAATGGACTATAAGGACTTGATGGATGGCTATGAAAGTATCGAAAGGGAGTTTCCAAAACCCAACTATCAGGTTTCCATTGTTCACGGACAAATGAAAGCTGCAGACAAGGATTATGAAATGCAGCGTTTTGTCAATGGAGAAACTCAAATAATGGTCGCCACTACTGTGATTGAAGTGGGTGTCAATGTTCCCAATGCCAGTGTGATGATTATTGAAAGTGCCGAACGCTTTGGATTATCACAACTCCACCAACTAAGAGGCCGAGTGGGTCGCGGTGCAGATCAAAGTTATTGTATATTGATGACCTCCTTCAAACTTTCAAATGATGCCAAAGTCCGTTTAGAAACAATGGTGCGCACAAACGACGGATTTGAAATTTCTGAAGTGGATTTAAAATTACGCGGACCCGGAGACATCATGGGCACGCAGCAAAGCGGGGTTTTACAGCTCAAAATTGCAGACATTATGAAAGATGGCGACATTCTTAAAGTAGCACGCAGCTATGCCTGGCAGGTTTTGAAACAAGACCCATCTCTTCAGAACCCGGAAAATCTAGCTATTAAAAATACCTATGCGCAATTGACGCGATATAAAAATATTTGGAATTATATTTCTTAAAAAGTTCTTTAAGTGTAAACTCAATTCTTATTTTAAAACAACATATTTAAATTTGAGTTCAAGTGGGCTTAGTGCTTTAAACAACTGAGGAATCAGTTCCTCTCCAAACTCTTGATAAAACTCAGAAAAATTAGCATATCGTTCTTGCAGACTTCCATTTGGAAAGAGTTCGTTTTGAAGTTTGGTGACGCGTTCTAAATGATCTGAAAGTTTTCTTTTTTGTGCTTTCAGCAATCGTTTTTCAAGTTTATCAAGTCCTTTGAGTTGCTTTTTTTCCTGTGCTGCTACTGCGCCTATAAAAGATTTGTCCGTATTTTTAGCAAGATCATACAGTTCTTTAAATTGTTGTTGTAAATGATTTCGCTGTAGCGAAAAATCAATCTTCACATCAGAAATTTGTCGGGTTACTTTTTCTTCCAATTGGTGTTTGGGTAAAAACAAATCTTGAATTGAGATATCGAGTTTTTGAATTTTATCTTTTTGTTTTTTTGAAACGAGCAAAGCTGAATTTCGCAAAAGCAGCATTGGGAAAGTCACTTGCATTTTATCAAAATACCCTTTTAGTTGTAACCAGTAGGCCAACTCTCCGCCTCCGCCAATGTAGCACAAATTGGGCAAAATCACCTCTTGATAAAGAGGCCGAAGAATAACATTGGGACTGAACCGCTCCGGATGGTTTTCGATTTCGGTTAAAAGACTCTCCTTACTGAATTTAAGCTGTGTGTTGTTGATTATAAACGTGTCGTCCTTTTCGATAATTCTTTCGCGTAAGCTCTCTTTTAGATAAAACAAATTGATTTCGCGTGGGTTTACTTGCAATTTATAGCTTTTACCGGGAATTGTGTTGATGTCATTGTTTGTTGTAGCAACGTGCTCAGATGAGGTTTTATTAAACAATTCATCCTTGATAGCTGGAGCAAAAAGTTGTTTTAATTCGTTCTCATTCGCATCTAGGATAACCAGTCCATACTCTCCAAACAGCGCATTTGCTAAATATCTTGTGGCATCAGCGAGATTGGTATGATTGAGATAGGCATTTTTAAAAAGTGTTTTAAGTGACTGGGCATTGGGGGCATTTCCAAGTGTTTCAGAAAAAGAATCATAGACTTTTTGCAAACCTTCGGTAGAAAGTTCGCCCACGGCTCCACTTGCTTCACGTTCCCATACCACTTTCTTTCCGTTAAAATTAAAAAAATTAATCTCGTCAAAATCGTGGTCTTCAGTCGCCATCCAATAAATTGGGACAAAATGGTATTCCGGATACTCACTTTTTAATTCTGCACACAAATTAATAGTCGAAACAATCTTGTATAAGAAATACAAAGGACCGGAAAATAAATTGAGTTGGTGACCTGTAGTAATGGTAAACGTATTGGGATCTTTTAGTGCTGTGGTATTTTTTTTTGTGGCTTCAGAGGGTGTTACTTTTTGATACTGTTTTTTTAAAGCAGCAACCAGAATCTCTCTGTTTTCTGTGGTGTAGTTTTTTTTCTTTTCTTTTAACTGATTTATAAAATTATTTTTCTCGGGAAAGTGACTGTAAAGAGAACGTACTGCATCATCTTGAGAGAGATAATCAATAATCAATTCAGAGAAATACCTTGTGTCACCATATTCAATAAAGTGTTGTGGCATAGCATTTGTATAATTCACTTCAAAGATAAGAGGTTTGCTAATTTATTTTCAAAAATTTAAAGTTAATGTTGCTTCTGGTTAAATTTTGAAACATTAAAATTTTGTTTAATCTTAAAATGGGGCATATAACATTTAAAATGTTAATAAATAGATTTTTGACTTTATTATACGTAACTTAAAGATTAGACAATTGTTAATTTTCTTTTGACATAGACAAAACTCCAACGGGAAAATACTCGCCTTTTTTTAACACACATCGTTTTACATTTTTTGTGTGATTTTGTTACCTAATTTTTTTAACTACAACTAACTTTCAATGACACTATACATTAAATACATGGTAAGCCTTCGATGCAAAATGTTGGTTAAAAATAAACTTGAAAAAATCGGTCTAAAGTTTTTTACCGTTAATCTTGGCGAAGTTAAGATTCTCGAAAGTATTTCAGAAATGCAACGTGAAAAACTCAAAAATGCGTTGGCAAAATGTGGACTGGAGCTTATGGATGACAAGCGTGCCGTGATTATTGAAAAAATTAAGACCTCAATTGTTGAAATGGTTCACCATCAAGAGGCACTGCCCAAGGTAAAATTTTCAAATTATCTAAGTGACAAATTAGACTATGACTATACATACCTTTCCAATCTTTTCTCTCAAACAGAAGGTATTACAATCGAGCAGTTCATTCTAAAACATAAAATTGAAAAAGTTAAGGAGCTGATTCTTTATGATGAGCTCAATCTCACAGAAATATCTTATAGACTAAATTACAGTAGTGTCGCAGCCCTTTCCAATCAATTTAAGAAAATTACAGGTTTGACACCTTCTTACTTCAAACAACTCAAAGAAAAGCGCTTGGTAAATCTTGAGAGCCTTTAACTGCTTTTTCTTTTTTTCTTTTTTTCTTTTTCCCGCTTTAATCTCTTCTCTTTAGACAAATTATTATCCCACAATCTTATTCCATATAATTCTTAAAAAGCTTTAACAACAACTAGTTTTAAAAGCTTGTTATTCAACGTGTTTAAGAAATCATAAATTCATTTTCCCAAATATATCACAATATGTGAATGTTGTAAGTAACTGTCCAAATTGTGTAAGAATTTAACTGTTTTACAGTAGCATCTTTGCACGATTAAATCTTAATTCACCCCAAATCTGTTAAGCACAGGAACTAACAACAAAAAGAAAATGAAAACAAAAAAACTAGTAACAATACTTTCAATAATGTTCGTTGCACTATTTGCAGGATGCGATAAAGACGACTTTGATGAAACTTTTGGAGTATGTCCGCTTGTAGTATCAACTGATCCTGCAAACGGCGACATAAACGTACCACTCAATAAAGTAATTACAGTAACCTTTAATGAGACCATGAATCCAGCGACCCTAATTCAAGGAGGTATTACACTTGAAGGAACTTCTGAAGTTTCTGGAACAGTAACCTATGATCAAAGTAATTTTACAGCTTCCTTTACGCCATCAGAAGAGATGGAAAGCAACACAACCTACACAGGAAGAGTAAAAACTTCTGTGAAAGATTTAGACGGTAATGCACTTCAGGAAGAGTATGTATGGACATTCAGTACCGGACAAACCATATCGCCTGTGGTAATCAAAACTGACCCTGAAAATAATGAAACAGGAGTGGTGGTAAATAAAATTATTACTGCTGAATTCAATATGCCAATGAATCCTGAAACCATAAACAGCACAACCTTTGTTTTAAACCAAGGTACAAATGTTATTACAGGAGTGGTTACCTATACCGGAACAACAGCAAGCTTTACACCTGAAGCAAATCTTACTTCAAACACAACATATACTGTAACTATAACCACAGGGGCTGAAAACACCGAGGGTGTTCCCTTACAAAGTAACTTTGTGTGGAAATTTACTACCGGTGCTCTTGTCGCACCAACAGTTATTTCAACTAATCCGGAAAGAGATGAAACAGATGTTGCTCTTAATAAAGTAATCGAAGCCACATTTAGTATGCCCATGGAACCTTCAACGATTAACGGAACAACGTTTACCCTAAAACAAGGAACAAACACGATTTCAGGAGTAGTTTCCTATACAGGAGTCACGGCGCGTTTTACACCTGAAGCAAATCTCAATTCAAACACAGTTTACACAGCCACAGTGACCACAGGAGCTGAGAATCCGGCAGGTATTCCTCTTGCGGGCAACTATGTTTGGGAATTTACTACTGGCGCATCTGTTGCACCAACAGTCATTTCAACAGACCCTGAAAATAATGAAAAAGATGTTGAATTAAACAAAACTCTCGAGGCAACCTTTAGTGAGCCCATGAATCAAGCAACAATAAACGAAAGCTCTTTCACTTTGAAACAAGGAACAAACACGATTACAGGTGTGGTTACTTATTCAGGAACAACAGCCTTTTTTAATCCAAATTCAGACTTGAGCGAAAACACATTATACACAGCAACAATTACAACCACCGCTACAAATATTGCCGGTATTCCTCTTACGAATGATTATATATGGAGTTTTACCACAGGAACATCAACCGTAGTGGTGTTGCCCGATACAGGAACCATTGAAAATTTTGGTGGCTTTGGCGGAAGTGCCGGATTAACAAATCAGGGGTTAAATACTGTAATTAATGGTGCAATAGGAACCACTGCTGCTTCTACTCTAGTAACAGGGTTCCATGATGGATTAACAGGTGATATTTATACGGAAACACCCTTGAATGTCGGTTTAGTAACCGATGGGATTTTTACGGCGCCTCCTGCTCCCGGAACTGCCACCAGCTTTGCTATTGCAGAACAAGCTTTACTAGATGCAGAAGCACTCTACATTGCAATTTCTCCCGCGGCAATGCCCGGGGGAAGTGATCCCGGTGCAGGAGAGCTGGGAGGTTTGGTTTTAGCTCCAGGCGTATATCAATCTGCCAGTGGAACTTTTAATATCTCAAATGGAGATTTAACCCTTGATGCTCAGGGAGACCCAAATGCTTTGTGGGTATTTCAAACTGCTGCCGGTTTAACGGTTGGGATTGCAGGACCAACAGGTGCTAAGAGTGTTAATCTTATAAACGGTGCTAACGCAGCCAATGTGTTTTGGCAAGTGGGAAGTGCTGCTACTATCAATGCTGCCGGTGGCGGAACTATGGTAGGAACAATCGTGGCAATGCAAGGAGTTAGCTTATCAACTGCAGGAAACGCGGTTCAAACGGTCCTTGATGGTAGAGCTATTTCTTTAGTTGCTTCTGTAACTATGGTGAATACTACAATCAATGTACCTAACTAAATAACAATTATAACAAGGTAGAACCCCGGTAATAATTCCGGTGTTCTACTTTCTTATTACTAACAACATAAAAACTCTTAAAATGAAAAATACAACTCATTCAACATGCAAGCTGCTTACTATGCAGTTCCCTGAAACCTTGCCCATAAATAGAATCTTAATTTCACTTCTTTTTTTACTTGGTTTAATTACATCTGTTTCTGCACAAGAACAAGAATACACAACCCCATCCTGGTGGTTTGGTGCAGCAGTAGGTGGAAATTTTAACTTTTATGAAGGAAGCACGCAACAACTGAATGCTGACTTAAAAGTACCTGCAGCATTTCACGACGGGTTTGGTGTGGGTCTATTTGTTGCGCCAAGCATTGAATATTATCGCCCGAATACAATGTTAGGTATGATGTTACAGTTTGGTTATGATAGCCGTCGCGGTGATTTTGATGAGACCTTGAGTCCTTGTGATTGCCCGATGGATTTATCAACTAAACTCAGCTATCTCACCATCGAACCAAGTTTGCGTATAGCGCCATTCAAATCTGATTTTTATCTTTATGCAGGACCGCGTTTGGCTTTCAATATTGACAAATCTTATGAATATCAGCTTCGTGCAAATCCTTCTTTTCCTGAACAAACTGATGGCCCTGTGTTAACAGGAGATTTCAGCGAAGTGGAGAAAACAATTATTTCAATGCAAGTTGGTGCAGGATATGACATCCCACTTTCTGCACAAAACAAGAAAACACAATTTGTACTTTCTCCTTTTGTAGCCTTTCACCCTTATTTTGGACAAAATCCACGTTCAACTGAAACATGGAATATTACAACAGTAAGAGCCGGTGCCGTGCTCAAGTTTGGTGTTGGAAAAAATACTTCAGTAATTGAGGAGGAAACTACAGCTGTGGTTCCAGAAACTAAAGTGAATTTCTCGGTTAACTCTCCCAAAAATATCCCCGCAGAACGCACTGTTAATGAAACTTTCCCGGTTATTAATTATGTGTTCTTTGACTTGGGCTCTATAGAGATCCCTAACCGCTATGTGACACTTAATAAAAATCAGGTAAAAGACTTTAAAGAAGAACAGGTTGAATTATTCACCCCTAAAAATCTTTCAGGGCGTTCAGACAGACAAATGATTGTCTATTATAACATCCTTAATATTCTTGGTGACAGAATGGTAAAAAACCCTTCCTCATCAGTAAAACTGGTTGGTTCTTCTGAAAAAGATCCAGCTGATGCACGTGAAATGGCAGAATCTGTAAAGACGTATTTAGTAGATATATTTGGAATTAATGAATCAAGAATAACTACCGAAGGGCGAAACAAACCAGTTATCAATTCAGAAAGACCAAGCGCAACAACAGAACTGGGTATTTTGCGTGAAGAAGATCGCAGAGTGAGTATAGAAAGCAATTCTCCTGCATTATTAATGGAATTTCAAAGCGGTCCTTTTGCACCCTTAAAACCCATCAAAATAGTTGATTTGCAAGAAGCACCTGTTGATAGTTATGTCACATTTCACAACGAAGGTTCAAATGATGCTTTTGAATCGTGGTCTTTAGAAATAACAGACAAAAACAAAAGCACTCAGTACTTTGGACCTTATACACAGGAAAAAATAGCTATCCCCGGAAAAGCAATTTTGGGCACCAACCCTGAGGGTGACTATGACGTCAAAATGATTGGCTTTACGGCTGATGGTGAAAGAGTAGTAAAAGAAACCAATGTAAGTATGGTCCTTTGGACTCCTTCCAAATCTGAAGAAGTAATGCGCTTTAGTGTTCCTTATAGTTTTGATGAATCAAGCTCTATCGTGATGTATGATAAATACCTTTCCGAAGTAGTAGCTCCTAAGATTCCGGTAAATGGAAAAGTCATCATCCACGGATATACAGATATCATTGGTGAATCAGATTACAATCAATCCTTATCAGAAAGAAGAGCCAATGATGTAAAAGCCATTCTTCAGAAAGCGTTAAATGGAAAAGGAAGAAAAGATGTAACCTTTGAAGTAAATGGATTTGGTGAAGATTCACGCACCTCTCCATTCGAAAATAAAAGACCGGAAGAACGTTTCTACAACAGAACCGTTATCATTGATATTCTTCCAAAGAAATAAACTTGAAGTTTTTAGTTTGAAAAAGGGCTGTCTAATATAGATGGCTCTTTTTTTTATTTTAATTCTTATTGTAAAGTGTGAATCATGTAATATTTTTATAAAGTTGTGTAAGAACTGAGACTGTTTTAATCCTCAACTTTGTACTGTGAAAATGAATTCACTCCTACCGAAAGTATTCGGAAAAAACAGTAAAAATGAGAAAAGTATATTTAACATTGATTTTATTAATTGCAGCCACTGCAACAACCTTTGCACAAAATCCGCTGCCAAAAGGTGACGCACAATTAAACATGGGGGTTGGATTATCAAACAGGGGAATTCCTGTATATTTTGGGTTTGATTATGGGGTCCATAAAGACATCACAATTGGAGCCGAGTTGTCTTACAGAGGCTACAATGACCGATTTAACAATTCAAGGTATAAACACTCCATATTTGGAATTTCCGGTAATGCCAATTATCACTTCAACCATGTATTGAAAATACCAACAGACTGGGATTTCTATGCCGGTCTTAATCTTGGTTTCTATCATTGGAATTCAGACGATAATTATCCGGGGGATTTTAATTCTGGAGTAGGCATTGGTGCTCAAGTGGGTGGACGTTACTTTTTTACTGATAGTTTTGGTATCAATCTTGAGTTTGGTGGTAACAACGCCTTTTCTGGTGGTAAATTTGGAATAACAGTAAAATTATAAACATCAACTAGTTTAAAAAAATTTTTGTTAGTTATGTTTGAGGGAGTGCTCCAAATGAAGCACTCCCTTTTTTATTAAAGTTCATTTAAAAAACAGTAAACCCGCTTCAGATTTCGTTAGTTTTTAGTAGTTTTAGCTCCACAAAAATTAAAACAACTTCTTTACAATGAAAAAAATTCTCCCTTCCCTCCTTTTCCTATTTATTTTTAGTATCGGTTTTGGACAAAACCTCCAATCGCCCTCAGCGTTTTTGGGGTATGAAATTGGAACCCAATTCACCCGACACGCAGATATTGTCAACTATTTCAACCACGTTGCCGAAAATAGTTCCATGGTCACTTACCATGATTATGGACAAACCAATGAACGACGCAAATTAACGTATGCAATCGTAACTTCAGAAAACAATTTAAAAAATATTGAAACCATTCGACTCAACAACCTTAAACAAATTGGTTTGGCTGAAGGCGATGCTAATCCCGAAATCGCCATCGTCTGGTTGAGCTATAACGTGCACGGCAATGAAGCTTCCAGTGCTGAAGCATCGATGCAGACCGTTTATGAATTGATTACTCAAAAACAAGCCTGGCTGGAAAATACAGTTGTAATCATAGACCCCAATTTAAATCCCGATGGTCGCGATCGCTATGTCAACTGGTACAATCAGGTAAAATCAACACCCTACAACAGTGCTCAGATTGCCGCAGAACATATGGAGCCCTGGCCGGGCGGACGACCCAATCACTACCTCTTTGACCTCAATCGCGATTGGGCGTGGGCTACACAAGTGGAAACACAACAACGATTAAAAATATACAACCAGTGGATGCCTCACATTCACGTTGATTTTCACGAGCAAGGCATCAATGAGCCTTATTACTTTGCTCCGGCGGCGGAGCCTTTTCACGAAGTCATCACCGACTGGCAGCGCGATTTTCAGTTTCAAATTGGAAAAAACCACGCACGCTATTTTGACAAAGAAGGCTGGTTGTTCTTTACCAGAGAACGATTTGATTTGTTGTATCCCAGCTATGGTGATACCTATCCCACTTACCTGGGTGCTATTGGGATGACCTATGAGCAAGCCGGTCACGGCCGAGCAGGGCTAGGTATCGATACCGATGAAGGCTATGAACTCACCCTTGTTGACCGGGTCGAGCACCAAAAAACCACAGGTCTTTCCACCGTTGAAATTTCGTCACAAAACACTAAAAAACTAAATACCGAATTTCAGAAATTCTTTCAACCCAACTTAAAGTACAAAAGCTATGCATTGCAAGGTGCCCCAGATAAGGTGAATGCTTTGGCAAAATTACTTGACACACACGAGATTAAATATGGTTTCGCTAACAGCGGAAGTGCCACAGGTTTTCATTATGGCACCAACAAAAACGGAAGCCTTGATATGAAAAATGCCCTCGTGGTTAGCACAAACCAGCCTAAAGGCAGAATGGTACAAGCGCTTTTTGAACCCGAAACAAAATTGAGCACACCGCTCACTTATGACATTACCGCATGGAATTTACCCCACGCTTATGGACTGGATGCTGTGGCTAGTACTGCTCTTGTAAGTGCTAATTCCGCTCCTTCTAAAGAACTCCATTTCAACACCCCCAACAAAAGTGCCGCCGGTTATATTGCCAAGTGGAACAGTATGCAAGATGCTGCTTTTCTTTCGGAATTGCTTCAGGCGGGTGTAAAAGTGCGCTTTAGCGAAAAGAAATTTGGCGTAAGCGGTGAGAATTTTGACCGTGGAAGCTTGATCATCACCAAAAGTGATAACCGAAAAAACCCTGATTTTAACCAAACTGTCACTCAAATCGCCAACAAACACAACAGAAAACTCTTTGCTTCAAACACTAGTTTCTCAGATACCGGAACCGATTTTGGTTCGCCTGATGTAAAAATCATTCACGCCCCACGTGTGGCATTACTCAAAGGGCAATACACCTCATCATTAAGTTTTGGTGCACTATGGCACTTTTTTGAACAACAATTGCACTATCCTGTAACTACTTTAGATACAGACTATTTTAAAAATATTACTTTAGATCAATTTGATGTGCTGGTTTTACCTTCAGGATACTATCAGGGATATTTAGATGAAAAAACCTTAAGTAACATCAAAGAATGGGTGAGCAAAGGCGGTACACTCATAGCAATTGACAACGCATTGAGCACGTTTGCAGGCAAGGATGGATTTGGTTTGAAAAGCAATGAGAAAGATGAAACTGAAAAGGAAGAACCCAATCTTCTCATACCTTATGACCAAAGAGAAAATGAAAGCGTGAAAAATTTCATTACCGGAAGTATTTTCAAAACCAAAGTAGATCCTTCACACCCCCTCGCTTTTGGGTATCAAGACACGTATTTTACATTAAAAATCGGAAGGACTTCCTATAGTTTTCTTGAAAGCGGTTACAATGTCGCTTACATTGAAGGAGATGCCCAACGCGTAAGCGGTTTTGCCGGAGAAGAAGCCTTGAAAGGATTGAAAAATTCACTGGTTTTTGGCGAACACAAAATGGGAAGAGGTAGTGTCATTTATTTTGTAGATGATGTCATGTTCCGTTCCTTTTGGGAAAATGGAAAATTGTTTTTTGTAAACAGTCTGTTTTTTGTAAATAATAAAGTGGTAGTTTTTTAAATTACCTCCCCGCTCCGTCGCTGAAGCTCTGGAGCGTAAGTGACCAACCCCCATCAATTGGAGGGGACTTTTAAAATGGATGTACTTTTATTAGTAGGTTTAGCATTAGCTCCCGGAGGAGCAATTGGCTTGTTTATTTGGCTAAAAGATAAATATGACCGGGAGCCTTTGAAACACATGTTCGTAAGCTTTATGCTGGGTGTACTTTGTGCCATACCGGCTGTAATACTGTCTTTAGTTCTTGGAAAGTTTATTCCTGTGGATTTTGGAAATATCATTTCAGTGGCGGTATATGCTTTGGTAGTGGTTGCTTTCGCTGAAGAATTTGCAAAATTTTTAATTCTGCGTTTTTATGCATTTCGCCAAAAGGAATTTAATGAACCCTTTGACGGAATTGTTTATGGAGCCATTATCGGACTCGGCTTTGCCGGCATTGAAAACATCCTTTATGTCGCAGATGGCGGAGTGCAAGTGGGGATTTTAAGAATGTTTACAGCTGTCCCTGCTCACGCAAGTTTTGGCATTATTATGGGCTATTATTTTGGACTCGCCTGGCAATATAAAGAAAGAGCCAAAGAATTTAAGCTAAAAGGACTGCTCGCTGCGATTGTCTTGCACGGGCTTTACAACTTCTTTTTAATGCAGCAAAGTTATCCTGCATTTTGGTTCTTATCTTTTGTGGGGCTGGCGATCACTATACGCTTGTGTTTTAAAGCAATGAAAGCCCATAAGGAGCGGTCGCCGTTTAAATCATAAAAACCCTTAGTTTCTTTGAGGCTTAGCGCCTTTGCGTGAGCTAAGCACTGATTTTATCGCAAAGGCGCAGAGTTATTAAGTATATAGAATCCATTTACTCAAACCGAATCGCCTTCACCGGAGAAATCTTAGTAATAATGTATGAAGGAATCAAAAGCATCAATAAACACAATAAAAAGGTACCGGCATTGAGGATTAAAATATAGCCCAAATCCAAATAGACCGGTGCTTCTGTGACATAATAGGTGTCAGGGTTTAAAGGGAATAGCTTCAAGTACTTTTGTGCCAGTAATAACCCAATTCCTATTAAATTTCCCCAAAACAAGCCCACTCCTATGAGGTACATTGCATTGTAAATAAACACTTTTCTGATACTCCAGTTGGAGCTTCCCAGGGATTTTAATATCCCAATCATTTTGGTGCGTTCTAAAATCAAAACCAGTAATGCCGTTATCATATTGATGCCGGCTACAAGGATCATAATTCCAATGATGAGTGCGATGTTGAAATCAAACAAATCCAGCCATTCAAAAATAGAATAGTACTTATCTCGTATCGTTTGGGTATCGAGCGTGGAATCCACGTTGTAATACACTTTATTTCCGGTTTCCTGAATTTTATTAAAATCGGTTACAAAGAGTTCAAAGGCACCAATTTGATTTGGCTCCCAGCGATTCAAACGCTGAATATGTCTGATGTCGGATATCAAATAACTTTCATCAAACTCTTGAAAACCACTGTTATAAATTCCGACAAGCGTAAAACCCAGCGGTCTTAAAGGTCGGTCTTTACTGTCTTCATCAAAAAAATAGGTAATAACTCTGTCCCCTATTTTTAAATTCAGCTTCTTTGTAATAATTTCCGAAAGTAAAATTTCATCATTGATTGTTTCCCCATATTCCGGCAAACGTCCTTCTCTGAGGAATTCTTCAAAATACTGCCAGTTGTAATCGTCACCCACACCTTTGACCACCACGCCCTCAAAATCGGTTTCAGTTCGTATGATTCCGCCTTTCAAAGCAGTTATTTGGATGTGTTTGATTTCGGGAATCTCTTTGAATTCAGGATAAAACGACTGATTTATTGAAATGGGATTTTGGGAATCGTTTGAGAAATTGGTGTCAAAGTGAGAAATGATAATATCACCGTTGAAGGCAGATACCTTTTCACGCACTTTTTGCTGCAATCCCACGCCGGTAGCAATTGAAACAAGCATCATGATAATACCCAAAGCGATAGCGGTTATGGCAATTTTTATTATTGGTGCCGATATACTACTTTTATAGTCCTTAGACCCTATGATTCGTTTTGCTATGAAAAACTCAAAATTCAATATTCCCATTTTTATAAGACCCAAAAATACCATTTTATTTTTGATGCTCTTGTTATTCATTTCTATTTCCTGCAAAGGTCAGGAAAAGAATTTCAATGTCGAAACAAGCTTTGAAGAAAGCGAAGTGACTACTTATCCGGTGGTGGGTGCTAACCAAACTGAGGCTTACCTTCCGTTTTTGAGAGAAAAGCGTGTGGGTATTGTCGCCAATCAAACGACTGTGGTCTTCAAACCCGAAAATTTTATCTTTATGGAAGACTACTGGGATGAATCCTCACGTTCTTACCAGCAACGTCAAACCCAACGTTGGGTGTTCAGCAAACGCACTCACCTTGTAGATTCGTTATTGAATCACAGGATTAACGTCACCAAAGTTTTCGCCCCCGAGCACGGTTTCAGAGGAACTGCAGACGCCGGTGAAGTCATAAAAGACGGTAAAGATTCAAAAACCGGTTTACCCCTTATTTCGCTTTACGGAAACAATAAAAAACCTACCCCGGAGCAAATGAAAGACCTCGATGTGATGGTCTTTGACATACAGGATGTGGGTGCGCGATTTTATACATATATCTCTACATTACACTATGTGATGGAAGCTTGCGCGGAAGCAGGAATTCCCCTTTTAATTCTCGACCGCCCCAATCCCAATATTCATTATATCGACGGTCCCATCCTGGAACCTGAACATAAAAGCTTTGTGGGAATGCACCCCATTCCCGTTGTACACGGTATGACCATCGCCGAAAATGCCCAAATGATCAACGGTGAAGGATGGCTGGAAAATGGAGTAAAATGTGAGCTCCAAATTGTTTCGGTAAAAGAGTATAATCGAACTATGTCTTACAAGCTCCCCATCAAACCATCACCAAATTTGCCTAATGAAAAGGCAATAAACCTGTATCCAAGTTTGTGTTTTTTTGAAGGCACACCGCTCAGTGAAGGACGTGGTACCGATATGCAATTTCAGATTTTCGGTAGTCCCACGCTACCCAAAGATAAATACCCCTTCACATTTACCCCACAACCCAATGAAGGAGCAAAAAATCCTAAATTTAACGGGCAATTGTGTTATGGCAAAGACCTGAGAGAAGAAGAACAGCTTGACCACCTCAACCTGCAATGGCTCATTGATGCTTACCAAGATTCTGGAAAGAAAGGGCCTTTTTTTACTAATTTCTTTACCACCCTAGCCGGAACCAAGACCTTGCAACAACAAATTGAACAAGGAATGAACAACGAACAAATAAGAGCAAGCTGGAGAGAAGGTTTGAAAAAGTATGATGAAATGAGGAAGAGGTATATGATTTATAGTGGTGAGTAATTTAGTGGTGAGTTTGTGAGTTTAAATTTAAAAAATATAACCAAAACCTTTTAGATTATGGAAAAAGTAAATCAATACTCAAACGGTGAAATCACCATTTTTTGGAAACCTGCGCTTTGCACTCATTCAGGGGTGTGCGTAAAAACCTTACCAAAAGTGTACAATCCCAAAGAACGTCCATGGATTAAGATGGAGAACGCCACTACAGAAGAGTTGATGAGTCAGGTAAGCAACTGTCCTTCAGGAGCGTTGAGTTTTAAAAAGAATAAATAAGGATATGGAAATTGAACAATTCAACAGAGAAAGCAAAGGTTTTTTTAAAGCCGTTTCAGACGGAAAAGAAGCCGGTAGAATGACCTATTCCTGGGCAGGCAAAAGCAAATTCATCATCGACCACACCGAGGTGAAACCCGATTTTAATGGACAGGGAGTTGGAAAAAAATTGGTGCTGGCTGCCGTGGACTATGCCCGTGAAAACAATTTGAAAATCATTCCGTTGTGTCCCTTTGTCAAGGCGATGTTTGAAAAAAAACCTGAAATTCGGGATGTGATTTAACATATACTATGACTGTTTAGATAATAAATTTTTTAATTATTAAAGCTTTGTGTAAACTTCGTGCCTTGGTGACTTTGTGGCATTTTTTATTCAACCACTAAGGCACAAGGACACTAAGAAGCACAAAGAAATTACACCAAGATTTCAAAAATCGCAACATACGCTTTTCTCTTTTCTCTACTCTTAATTCTATTTTCTATTTTCTAAAGAAACCATCAATTTTTCAACGATGTTGAATGCCGCAGGGCAAATAGCTACATTTTTTAGGGTCAAATTTGAAATCTGCTGGAATTTTTTGCGGTCGGTGTGGGGGAATTCGCGACAGGCTTTGGGTCGCACATCATAAATGGAGCAGTAATTATCGGCTCCCAGAAAACTACAGGGCACACTTTGCAGGACATAATCCTTGTCTTCATCAATACGCAAATAGGTATCAATAAACTGCTGAGGTTTCATCTTAAAATGTTTAGAAATGCGCTCAATGTCCTTATCAGTAAACAAAGGGCCTGTTGTTTTACAGCAGTTGGCACAACTCAGGCAATCTGTTTGTTGAAACTCCTCATCGTGTAAGTGCTGCATAACCACATCCAGGTTTTTGGGTGGCTTTTTCCTGAGCTTGGCAAAAAACTTTTTATGCTCGTTATGCTTATCTTTGGCACGCGCCGGGAGTTGTTTCAGGATTTCTTCCATAACACAAAGATACACATGCAAAAAGACATATTAGGTAAAGCACTTCTGGATTATTTTCACGGAAACTATACAGAAGACATCATCACTGAAACCAGCATCTCAGAAGAAGATACCTTACCCCTTCCCTATTTGTTTAGGGATTTTGAGGAAATGCCCTTTATTGAGCAAAAAGCATTATCTCTCGCCAAAGGCAAAGTGCTTGACGTCGGTTGTGGTGCCGGGAGTCATAGTATCTATTTACAGGATAAAGGATTTCACGTCACCGCTATTGATGTGTCTAAAGGTGCTGTTGAAGTTTGTAAACTTAGAGGTGTCAAAAACCCAAAGTGTATTGATTTGCTTGATGTTAATAATGAAAAGTTTGATACTATTTTTCTCTTGATGAACGGCACAGGTATTTTTCAAAATCTGGACAAAACCTCTCAGTACCTAGAACATCTTAAAAGTCTTCTCAATCCCGGCGGACAAATTTTAATCGACTCCAGTGATCTTATTTATATGTTTGACGTTGATGAAGACGGCGGTGTTTGGGTTTCCACCGAAAGGGAATACTATGGCGAACTCACCTTTAAAATGAGCTATAAAGAAGAAGAGTCAGACGAATTTGAGTGGTTGTATCTCGATTTTGAAAGGCTTAAAGAACTCGCCAAGGAGGTGGGTTTAACTTGTGAGCTTGTTGTAGAAGGCGTGCATTATGATTATCTTGCCAAACTATCTTTGTAAAATAATCGTACATAAAATGAGTTGTATTTAAAATAAATATTTTTTCATGATAAAGCCTATTCTTAAAATCAGTTACTCACGATTCTTGTTGAGCTTGATTGTTATTTTTTTACTAACTGCTTGTAAAAAAGATGATAACAATCCGCCTGAAGACCCAAAGTTAGCAAACAAACAAGCCACAGGTTCTTCTTCTGAAGATTTTTTAAGAGATACAGATTTTACAAGTCTCACACTTGAATTTGTCTATCCTGAAGGCTTTCAGCCGGAAGATGGCACCATCAACTCCTTAACAGACTTTATCCAGGGACGCCTAAACAAACCGGTTGGTTTTACTGTTGTTCAAAATGTGATTCCCACTCCTGAAGGCTCCTCTTTCAATATCAATAAGATAATAAGTATTGAAGAGGAACACAGAATTAATTATAACGAAGGAAACAACCTGGCAGTTTATATCTTTTTCTCAAACAAAAGTTCAAGTAACGATACACCAACCCGAGTCACACTAGGCTCTGCTTATCGAAATACCTCTATTGTAATTTACAAAAAAACTATCAGGGACATTGCGATTTCAGAGGGAATCAGTATTCCAATTGCTGAAAGAACCACATTAAATCACGAATTTGGTCATTTGTTGGGATTGGTAAACCTGCAACTCGACGATATACATCAGGAACATGAAGATACTCAAAACAACAAACACTGTATGGTTGAAGATTGCCTGATGTATTTTGAAACTTCCGGAGGAAGATCTGTTATCACATCTGCACTTTTAAGCAAATCGATGGATAGCGAATTGGATCCACTATGCATAGAGGATCTTCAGGCGAAAGGAGGAAAATAAGGTGTTTTTATTTACTAAAGACCTTTTTACCTCCAACAAAAGTCGCTTCTACTTCGATGTTTGGAATAGCAACTTCCTCACAGGTCATTATGTCTTTGTCGAGTACAATAAAATCGGCAAATTTACCCACTTCAATGCTTCCTTTTTCGTTTTCTTCAAAATTGGAATAGGCTGCCCATATCGTCATACCTTTGAGCGTTTCTTCCCTTGATAAGGCATCATTTTTTTGAAAACCATTTTCAGGATATTGGCTCAAATCTTTTCGGGCGACAGCCGCATAAAATGTGTAGAATGGACTCACGTGCTCCACCGGAAAATCGGTTCCAAGTGCGACAATTCCGGCTTTGTCGAGTAGTGTTTTATAAGCATAAGCACCTTTCATTCTTTCAGCACCCACCCGATCTTCTGCCCAGTACATATCACTGGTAGCGTGTGTGGGCTGCACCGACGGAATGATTCCGTTTTTGAAATAGTCAAAGTCTTCCACAGAAACCACTTGAGCGTGTTCTACTTTCCAGCGTCTGTCATTTTGATTTTCAAGCACTTCTGTATAAGCTTTCAATACAACCACATTAGCAGAATCACCAATGGCGTGGGTATTCATTTGATAGTCTGAAGCCGCTATTCTCTCAGCGAGATTTGCAATTTCACTTACTGGTGTCAAAAACAAACCGTGATTGTGAGGATCATCTGAGTAGGGTTGTTTTAATGCCGCCCCGCGTGACCCCAAAGCGCCGTCTCCATATACTTTTACGGAGCGCACATTGAGTTTATCTGTTTTTATGACTCCTTTTTTAAGGTAGTAGTCTAAGTTATCGGGACTGTTTGAAACCATCGCATAAATGCGCATCTTCAATTGGTCATTTTTTTGCATTTTATCAATCAATTCAATCACTTCTCTGTCCAAACCAGCATCATTGATCGTTGTTAAGCCATAAGAGAAGCAAATTTCCTGAGCGTCTTTCAAAGCCTGTCTTTGAACACTTTCACTTACTTCGGGCTTTGTGGCGTTGACCAGCCCCATTGCTGTGTCAATTAAGATTCCGGTTAATTTTCCATCTTTTACCTCGACGAGTCCGCCATCAATTTTTGTTTCTATGGTGATATTTGCAAGGTCTAGGGCTTTTTGATTAACCAGATAGGCGTGACCGTCGATGCGGGTTAACGCCACAGGTGTGTCCGGAAACAGTTCATCCAACTTTTCTTTTGTAGGAAATTCTTTTACTTCCCACAGGTTTTGGTTCCAACCGCGACCTTCAATAAAATCAACTTGTTTTTCTTCCTGAAAAGCCACAACCCTTTCAATCATTTCATCAACACTTGCTGCACCCACAAGATTGACAACACGCTGATTGAGTCCCAATCCATAAAAATGGGCGTGTGCATCGATAAACCCGGGAAGAAGTGTTTTTCCGTCAAAGTCAATGGTTTCTGTTGCCGTGTATTTTTCGCTTAAAGCGGAAGAAGTTCCCACTTCAATAATTTTTCCGTTTTGAACCGCAAAGGCCTCAGCTTTGTCAAAGCTATCGTTTACTGTATAGATCTTGGCATTGATAACCAAAAGGTCTGCAACTTGTTTTTCACTACAAGAAATTAAAAAAAGTGTTGAAATAAATAGAAGAAAAGATTTCATTGTTTTAAAGGATTGATTGGGTGGTAAAAATAAGGGTTTTAGCGGGACAAAGAAAATGGTTAATGGAAAAATAGTTAAAGGTGGGGTAGTTAAAGGTGGGGTGCTGGGTGCTGGGTGCTGGGTGTTGATTACCAATCAAACTTATAAGTAGCACCTCCCAACACCTGAATGCCTTGTACCGGTGTGTTTAGCCATTTTTCATACGTATCACTCAAAAGATTGCTTCCTTTTAAAAATACCGTGAGTTGCGGATTAATATGATAACCTGCGTGCAGGTTTAAATCTACATAGCCGTCCAGTGTTTTTTCAATGGGCTGAATGAGCAATAAGGGGTCAAAACTAATTAAGTCTTTACGCTCGCCTACATAAAACAAACTCAATCCCCCATAAATTTTTTCAGTAAATGCCGCGTTTGCAAAAACGGTTGCTTTTAGTTCCGGCAGGTTGTATGCCTCAGGTTGGAAATCTAAACTGTAGTTAAAGAAACTTGCGTTGACTCCCACAGTCACGTTTGTTGCAACCTCCGCTTGCAATTCGCCAAAAATTTCTATTGTTTTGACATCGTCATAAACCACCCCAAAGGAATTTCCAAATTCATAGCCCTCAGGGTTTTGAGATGCACTTATTAACGGATTAGACAGAAAAAGTGGCTTGTTGATTTCGCTGGTATAACTGCCTTTTAAATTGTAGCTCACAGCGTTTGTGAATTTTCCCTTAACACCTGCAAAACCCTCGTATTGCCTGTCTGTGGGTGCCACAAAAAGTGTGGGAGATACAAAAGGGTTTTCTTGTGAAAAATCGTAATAGGTGTTTTGATCCAGGCCACCATCGGCTCCGGCATAGAGGGTTAGATATTCATCTACAAGCTTGTATGAAGCAGCAACTTTTGGATAAATAAATACATCACTTTCACTGTTTTCTGTGTCCAAGCCAAAAACAACCTGAGCGCCTAAGTTTACTGAAAAATCATCATTTTGAAACTTGATAAATGGATGAAGTCCGGCATTGAGGTAACTGTATTTGATATCCATTTCAGGATCAAAAAAGCTCTTTTCAAAACTTCCGTTCAGGTAATCCACGCTTGCATTGATTCCCACATCCTGTCCACCCAGGTCAAAGAGAAACTCAGGTGTGGCAATAAAATTAATTTCGGAAGAGCTGTATGAGTCACCAAAATATCTCAATAGTACATCACCTCCTGAAAATGGGGAATCCTTCATTTTAAAATTTCCGTTGAGTGCAATGCCGTAAAAAGAGTGATTGACTCCGGCCTCTTCAGCAATTTGAACTTGATTTTCTGCTCTAAACTCGGGTGATAGTCCATACCAGTTGTAGATTTGATGCAAGATTCCGGCTCCAAAAGTATAGCTCATAAATCGACCATTGCTTTTATAGTTTACATCAAGCTTTGTGTTGTAAAAATGATCATCTACCAGCACTTCATCAATGCCTCCCTGTGAGGAGTTGTGTTTAAAAAATAGCTCGACATCTTCATCGCGACTCACCTCAAAACGGCTGTAAAGTTCGCCAAGAACAGAAGTGTAACTCCCAAAACCTAAAGTCGCATAATTTGTGAATATTTTCTCAGGTCTTTTGCGTTCTACTGTTGTTGCTTTTCCTTTTGCAGGTGTAAAGGTTGAGGCTACCGGCACTGAAAAAATACTGTATTTTACTTCCTTTTTTTCTTCGTTTTGCGAGTCTTGCATATCTGGCGTTTCCTTGATTTTAAAAGCATCAGAAACAGTGGGTGTGTAAGGTTTCACCACGTTGATGACCTCTGTCCCAATGGGGTCTTGTGCATAGATGGATGTCGCTGTAAAAAGAAGTGACAGTACTAAGTAAAATTTGAAGGTTTTATATGACATATTTTTGATGTGGTTTATTGACTATTGATTACTGTTTAATATAAAAACTTGAAACTTGAAACCTAATTCTCCCCGGTTTCCACTGAAGCGTTTGTTTTGGCTTCCTGGGTCTTGATTTTGTTTAGTTCGGTGGTTGCTTCTTCAACTATTTCAGGGAAATCTGCAAAGTTTTTAATCACACTTTCTAAAATGTAAGTCGCCTGAAAAGCATCGTTGAGGGCATAGAAATTTTTAGCCATAATGACAAGCCCTTTTCCGCCCCAAATCTTATACCCTGAAAAATCTTTGGCTAGTTTTTGAACACTCCCATTTGACTGCTGATAAGCCCCATCTTTGTTTTCAAAATAAGCTTGATAATACAAGGCTTCTGCTGCCAAAGCTCCGCTTGCTGATTTTTTAACTTCGGCATAGGCGTTTTTGGCTTTGGTTTCGTCACCGGTTTTCATTGCCGAACGCGCAATAATACTTTGTGCATCGTTTTTGGCTCGGGGGTCTGCACCGGTATCTTTCAATACTTTTTCTGCAAAAACAACTGCCTGTCTGTAGTTTTCTGCTTCATAAAAAGCTTTCATCAAGTTGGATTGGGCGTAAATGATATTCTGAGCTTTGGTGCCTTCTTTTTCAAGTCTTTCCAATAAAGGCATCGCTTTCGCGTAATCATTTCGCTCAAGGTAAATTTGGGTGACTCTCACCAAAGCCTGTTCTGTAAATTCGTTGCGTTCTCTTGAAATTACGAAAGTGTAGTTTGCTGTTGCTTTGTCTTTTTGGTTAACCGAAAAGTAGCGTTCAGCAAGGTAAAAGTTAGCCGGTAAACTATGAATGCCATTTGGAAAACCTGAAATGTACTTTTCTAAAAGCGAAACAGCTTGCGGGTCATTTTGTAAGTATTTATTTTCAGCTGCAGTAAAAGATGCCTGATCGAGTTCGGCATCTGCTACTTCAACAAAATCAAGGGTTTGTACCCAGCGGGCATACTCATCTACTTTTCCCAAATCGATATAAATCAGCTTGGCTGAAGAAACCGCCTGAATGGCCTCAGGTGAAGATGGATAGTCATTTGCTACTTTTTTAAACACGGTTAATGATTGTTTAAGTTTTTCGGTGTTATTGAGAATCAAACCTTTTTTGAGTAATGCTTTCGGTACATAGCTGCTTCGTGGTAAATTGTTTATGAGCTTATCATAAGCAGCGATGGCTTCGGTATTTTTATTGAGAGCCAGGTGGGTGTTGCCCAATTCATAAAGCGCCACATCGCGGTAACTCGAGTTGGGAAAATTTCTATCAAAAGCGGTGAGTTCTTCCAGTTTGGTAGCTGTTCTATCTACAAATCCATAACTAATGGCTTTTTGAAATGCCGCATAGTCTGCCTCAGAGCCACCGGCAGCAATTACTTTGTTATAGCTTTCCATCGCCGGCCAGTATTGACTGCTCACAAAATAGCTGTCTGCAAGCCGCAAATTGGCATCTTTTTGTCGTGCCGGGTCAATACCGGGTTGTGCTAAAAAGTTTTGAAAAGCCGTAATGGCTTCGGCATAATTTTTTGTTTTAAACTGCGTATATGCCAAGTGGTAGTTGCTGTTTTTTGATTCGGGGGTGTTTTTATTTTCAGGAAGTTGCTGAAATTGCCGAAACCCAATGAGTGCCTGTTCAAAATTATTCAATTGAAAATCACTTTCTGCTTTCCAGAAAGTAGCTCTCGCCGTGTATTTTGCATCCCGAGGCTCTTTGAGTGACTTCTCAAAATGGGCTTTAGCCTTTGTGTAGTCTCGTTCTTCATAAAGTTCCAATCCGCGAAGGAAGGCAACCTTTTGATAAGCGAGTTTGTTGCTGAAATTTTTGTTGTTTTCGAGTAAATCGAGCGCAGCTTTGTAATTTTTTGAGGAAATATAAGAATCGATGAGGAGGTCTTCAATTTCTGTTTTGTTGTTTGTTTGCGGATATTTTTCTAAAAAAGCCGTGAGCACTTGAGGCACCGAGGTGTATGCATTTCCGATTTCGTAACTCAATTTGGCATAATTGTAAAAAGCATCTTCCTGAATTTGAGCGCTAAAACTCATTTCGGAAGCATTTTTAAAAGCGTTGAGTGCTTGTTGCTTTTTATTTTGTTTGAGATAGGAATCACCCAAGTGATAATAGGCATTTTGAGCCACTGCATTGCGTCCGTCTATGATTTTATTGAATTCGGCTATGGCATTTGTATAGTCTTTTTGCATATAATAAGCATAGCCCAACTGATAGTAATCTGTGTTGTTCCACCTTCCGCGTAAGCCTTTGTACTCACTTAAATATGGGATGGATGCTTCATATTGTCCCAGATTGAAATAACTTTCACCAATGATTTTTGAAAGTTGTGATTTTTCCTGTGCATTTGATTTTCCAAATTGATCTTTCCCCAAACGGATAGCTTCTTCAAAGTTGCCCAATTTAAAATTCATATCTGCCTGAAAATAAGACAGATTTTCTGATAAGCGTTCATCACCGGCGACACCTTCAAAAAATTGAGTAGCTTCTTTGTAATCGTCCCCTTCATAGGCCATATATCCCAAATAGTATTTTGCCTGAGTTCCATATTCTTTGGATGTAGTAACACGATTGAAATATTTTTGTGCCTCGGTGGTGCGTTTGTTTTGAAAATTAGTGTATCCCTTTTGAAAGTAAAATTTTTCGCGTTCAGCGAAATTCAAATTGCCTTCATCTACTTTGTCAAACCATTTCATGGCTTGCGGATACCGACCTATTTCATAATAATAAGTTCCCACTTCCATAAAGGCATTGTTTCGCTTGGTGCTTGTGGGATAGTTTGCCACAAAATCTTCCATCATTTGTTCTGCGCCTTGTTGATTCAATCTAATGGCGGCGTTAGCAGCATAATAAGCACAATCTGCTTTGATACTTTCATTTGTGGTTGCTCTTTCAATTTTTAAAAATTGTGACTGAGCTGCACTGTACTGTTTGTTTTGAAAGAGGGTCAATGCATTTTGAAAAGCCGCAAAATCATTTGTATAAATAGCCGATTGTTGTGCAAAAACAGCCGTTGTAAAAAGTAAAAAACAGCCAAGGAATAGGATGTGCTTTTTAATCATAGTGTGTGGGTTTATCATTGACCAAAGATATTGGATTCTCCATTTATTTTATTCATTTTAAACGTGAGAATTTTGTTAATGTTGCTTTTGATTTTTGTAAATTGGGCTTTCGGTTGTAGATTCGTTTTAGAAACTTAATTTTCAGTCTCGTTCCTTTTTAATCACTCTTTATGAAAAACTCAATTCTCATCATTTTCGTGTTTTGTTCGATTGTTTTTGGCTACAGCCAAAACAGTACCACTTTTAAAAATATTACAGAAGCCGAAAACGGTTTTATTGGAATCAACACAAAAACCCCTGATTCCATGCTTACTGTTAAGGGAAGCATTCACACTCAGGAAGTGGTGGTTGACCTTGAGGGAGCTGTGGCTCCTGATTATGTTTTTGAAAAATACTTTACAGGTCATTCCAAATTAAAACCTGAATATCAATTTCTCTCTTTACCTGAAATTGAACAATTTATCATTAAATACCATCACCTTCCTGAAGTTCCTTCGGCAAAAGAAATTGATGAAAATGGGCTCTCTCTCAAAGAAATGAATTTGTTGCTACTTGAAAAAATTGAGGAGTTGACGCTTCATACCATCGCTCAACAAAAACAACTTGACGCACTATCAAAAAAGATTGAAACACTGGAACATGAATAGATTTTTCCTCAATCTTTTTCTTTGCATTGGTTTTGTTATTTATGGACAAAACCAAAAAGAGTTGTACCATTATCACGTGACAATTTCAAACCCGGAGTCATTAACGATCACCAAACAAAGCAACGGCACCTTTAAAGTTGAAAATCCAAAAAACAGCAGGGAAACTGAAATTTTTTCGAGATATACTATTTATTCTTTTCAACCCGCATTTCCAAATACCCAACGGGAAAATTTAATTAACGTCTATCGGGTAACCACAGACAGCAATGTGCTTCTGGGCCAATTACAAAATCAACAGCCCGAAAAATACACAAGCATTGGTGAGTATTTTCCAACACCAAATGCCTTTTACCCCAATGATTATGGCACTACCAGCCCTGAAGAAAATCTGGGTGTACCCTACCCAATGACCGGGCTTGACTTAATCAATGCACCCGGAGCCTGGGGAATAACCCGCGGAGATAAAAAAGTAGTGATTGGTATTTCAGACGGCAGGATTGATTCTACTAATGTTGATTTAATAGGAAGAGTTAGTAATTATTTAAAATATTTCAAAAAAACAGGTGGCACCGTTTGTTATCACGGCACCGGTATTGCCTCAATTATTGGAGCCAGAGCTGACAATGAATTTGGAATTCCCGGGATTTGTTCAGATTGTGACCTCATTGCTACAGGCTATGGGCGTTTTGAATACATACAAGAACTTGTTGAAGCCGGCGCAAAAGTAATTAATACCAGTTGGGCGTTATGTGGTTTTGGAGCTTATCACCAAAATGTCAAAGAACGCATCAATGAGTGGTATGACGAGGGTATTCTCATCGTTTCCAGCGCCGGAAACTCCAAAAAATGCAACACTTATTTAAGAGATTACGCCTCAAACTATGCCTACCCGGCCTCCTATGAACGAGTGATTTCAGTAACCAAAGTTTTTGCAGAGTGTGGGTATTATGAAGATTGTATTGTAGAAGATGAAAAATATGGAATCATCGCCAGTAAGCTCAAAGACAGACACGTTTCAAGATTGAGAATGCAGAAAGAAGGTTCTTTTGATAATTTGTTACCCATTAATGCCCAGTGGGGTGCTCAGCACAATCTTGCTGTTGATATTTCTGCACCTGCCGAAACTTTTAATATGGGAAGACCCGATTGTGGTTATGAAGATGAACTGTTTGTAGGGATGACCTCTGCCGCAGCTGCCTTTGTAACGGGTACTATCGGGCTTATTTGGTCTGCCAACTATTGTTTAGCAAGTGCTGAAGTCGAGAGCATTCTCAAATTGAGTTCTGCAGATATAGAAAACCTTCCGGGTAACGAACCCTTTAAAATGCAATTGGGTGCCGGAAGGGTTGATGCCTACAAAGCTGTTAAAATGGCTCACGAAATGCAACTAGAAAAAGGAATTGTTGATATATCAGGAAGAGACTTTTACCGCTTTGATTTTAAATTATTCTCATCGCCTTATCAAATTGACATTTCAAATCAAACATTCAGAGATTCAACAACCGTTGACTTTAAAGCCCGAAAACGCATCCAATTAAAACAAGGAACTACTTTAAAACCTGATGTAAATGGATTCGTAAAACTAGCTATAGACCCGTCCCTTCCAACCGAAGAATGCTTTCCAAAACCTGTAAAAAAGAGACCCAAACTAGAGCGTGACTCTGTCCAAAATCAACCAAAATTTGATGCTCCTTATGAAATTAAAGCAGACAATTCTATTAAGGGAATTCGTGTAAACCCGGTTGAAGGAGTGATTGACACAGATTATACTGTAACTATTGAAACCGACAAAGAAGTTTTCAAAGAGACGTTTAAAATAACAGAGATAGCAGAAATTCCTTTACCGGAAATTGTAAATGAAACAGTCACAATCACAGTGATAACAAACCTTTACAGAACACAAAGAAAAATGCGTATTAACAGGGAGTGAGAGAGCGAGTTTTGTGAGTTTGTGAGTTTGTGAGTTAAAAATTGAAATTCTATTGTCTCACATCTAAAGATATGATTTTCCAATCTTTTTCGTTTCTATAAAAAAAATAAATGTAATTTCGCTGTAAAGCTATCCGTCACTATGTCAAAACCAGTTTTATTTTTAAAAAATGCCTCTATTTTTCAACGAGAAACTTTAATACTATCTGAAGTAAATGTATCTGTTGAAAAAGGTGAATTTGTTTATCTCATTGGTAAAACCGGCACCGGAAAAAGCAGTTTTATGAAAACGCTGTATGGAGATATTCCTCTTATGGAAGGCGAAGGCGAAATTGTAGATTTTAATTTAAAAACGCTCAAAGAAAAAGACATTCCGTTTTTACGCAGAAAACTGGGGGTGGTGTTTCAGGATTTCAAATTACTGAATGACAGAACGGTCAACGATAATTTACTGTTTGTACTGAAAGCCACAGGATGGACAGATAAAAAGGCAATGGAGGATAAAGTTGAGCAAGTTTTGGGTAAAGTTGATATGAAAACCAAAGGATTTAAATTTCCATACCAACTCTCAGGGGGTGAACAGCAACGTGTAGCGATTGCGCGCGCTTTGTTAAACGATCCCGAACTCATCCTGGCTGACGAACCCACAGGTAACTTGGATCCGCAAACTTCTGTCGAAGTGATGGAAGTATTGCAGGAAATCAACAAAAACGGAAATACCATCCTGATGGCCACACACGATTATGCACTCTTATTGAAATATCCTTCCAAAACACTCAAATGTGATGAAAACCAGATATTTGAAGTGGTGCAAAAAACGGTTTAATCCAGAACCATGCTTTCTATACTGATACCAACATATAATTACAACATTACAGGTCTCGTAGAAAGCCTTTCCAACCAGTTAAAAAATACACCCTTACCTTTTGAAATTTTAGTGCTTGATGATTGTTCTTCAAATATTGAAATTACAGAAGTCAATAAATCCATCGAAAAATTAGCAAACTGTTATTATTTACAAAATACAGAGAATAAAGGCAGAACCGCAACGAGACAAGCACTTGCCGAAAAATCTCAATACGATTGGTTGCTTTTTATGGATGCCGACGTGCTACCTAAAAACACTGACTTCATTCAAAAATTTGACATAGAAAACCAAATAGCCGATGTTGTTTTTGGCGGAATTTCCTATCAAGAAACCCCACCTGAAAGCAACAAACTATTGCGATGGAAATACGGCAAAGCACGTGAGGCAAAACCGGTTTCAGAAAGGGAGAAGATACCTTTTCTCTCTCTTATTTCCGGTTGTATCTTAATAAAAAAAACTAATTTTATAAAAGCCAACGCTTTTCACAAGAATGTTTATGGAGCAGATGTGCTTTTTGCCCAAAATTTAGAAAAACAAAAAACCAATGTGCTTCATAATGATAACCCAGTGATTCATTTGGGATTGGAGACCAATGAAAGTTTTATCAGCAAAACAAAAAAAGGGCTGGAGTCTTTGCTTTATTTTGAAAAAGAAGGTCTTATTCCAGAAGATTACCGACCCATCCAAAAAGCTTTTTTAAGCTTAAAGCGAAATTATTTTTTGAAACTGTTTATATTTACCATAAAAACATTTAAAACTCAAATTGAAAAAAATCTGAAAGGCAAAAACCCTTCCTTATTTTTATTTGATTTATACCGATTATACTATTTTGCTCAATTACAAAAGGACCTTGAATCCTAAACCTTTAACCTTGAATAAACCATGCCCAAATTCTCAGTCGTCATAGCCGTTTACAACAAGGAGCAACACATTGGCAAAACGGTGGAGTCTGTATTGGCACAGACATTTACAGACTTTGAAATCATCATCGTCAACGACGGCTCAACTGATGGAAGTGAAGCAATCATTAAATCATTCAATGACAAAAGGATTCACTACTATAAACAAGAAAATCAAGGCGCCGCTGCTGGAAGGAATGCCGCAATTAAAAAAGCCACTGGTCCTTTTATTGCCTTACTGGATGCAGATGATTTTTGGGAACCAAAATATCTTGAGGTCATTAAAAACACCTTAGAAAAATATCCTAATGAACATGTTTTCGCGACGGCAGTTGCAATAGAAACTCGAGGCAAAACAATCAAATCAACTTATTCCTTAGGAAACTTAGAGCCGGGCATGACCTATATTGTTGACTATTTTGAAGCGAGTTCTATCAACACTATATTGACCAGCTCAAGTACTGTTTTACAGAAAAGTGTTTTTGATAAGATTGGTTTTTATGATTCCTCGATAAAAAGTGGACAGGATACAGATTTATGGATACGAATTGGCCTAAAATATAAAATTGTATTTATTAACACGTTTTTAGTTACCTATCGATTTGTTAAGCAAAGTCTCTCAAACAAAACTCGAGACATTGCCAGTAAACCAACCTATGATAAATACATTAAAGAGGAAACAAAAAACAAAAGGTTAAAAAAGTTTCTCGATTTAAACCGTTATTCTCTAGCTATACTGGCCAAGTTAAAAAATGACAGGGACGGTTTTAAACGCAATTTTGAAAAGATAGATTTAAGTAACCTCAACAAAAAACAACGATTATTACTTCGACTTTCGCCAAAAAGCACCCGATTTTTATACAATTTGAAAAACTTTTTTGAACGCTTTGGAATTCGTTTGAGTGCGTTTCAGTAGTATGAAAATAGATGTTTTTCGACTACTATCGCAAATTACAAAGTTTTATAAGATACAAAGTCTTTATAATCTCTAATATAGTCTTCTTCTTTATAAACATCAGAAACAAGGGCAAGACACACGGCTCCTGAAGAAAAGTTTTCCAATTCCCGCCATATTCCACTGGGGATTATCAACCCTTTATTGGGTTTGTTTAGATGAACTATCGTTCGACTCTTTCCATCGTCAAGGAGTACATCAAAACTTCCGCTTAGCGCAATTAAACATTGTTGCAATTCAATATGGGCGTGACCTCCTCGTGTGGCATCGCTGGGGACATCATAAAGATAATAAACACGTTTCACGTCATAAGGCAAGGTTCCTTTTTCAATTACGGATAAGTTGCCACGACCATCAGGGTCTGAAATTTTGGTAATTTCTATGAGCTCTATAGAATCAATTTTTTGGTTTTTCATTTCTCAATAAGTTTAACCAAAGCTGTGCTATGTTGTCCTGTTGCAAATGTTGGACACTGGATACCGCATTCGCTTTGCAATTTTGGTAAAGTGAAGTGTCAAATATAAAACGATTCATTGCATCAGCGAGTGCTTGTTCATTAAAATTTTCAACAAGCAAGCCATTGTGCTGGTCAATAATGATTTCGTCAGGCCCACTTTTACAATTTACTGAAACAACCGGTGTCCCCACAGACAAAGCTTCTAGCAACACTCTGGGAAATCCTTCGTAACGACTTGTGAGCGTCAAAAACAACGCATTTTTTAAAACCAAATATATGTTGGGTGTAAATGAATGTACTGAAACCTGAGCTGTTAAATCCAAGTCTTCAATCATCCTGACTAATGCATTCTTGTCTTTACCATCTCCATAAATTTTTAGTTGCACTCCATTTTCTGAGAGTTTTGACAATTGATATCCTTTTAAAAGTAAAGTGAAATTTTTGACATCCTCCTCAATTCTTCCGAGAAATAAAATATAGGGGATTTCTGGCTCATTTGTTTCAAGGGCTTCAAATTCAGGCAACGGGTTGTAAATTGTTACGGTTTTTTGGGTATTGAAATTTTGATTTACCTCTTCAGAAATTGCCTTGGAAACGCCCACTATTTTAGCAGCTCTTTGAATCAGTTGAGATGCAATCCATTTATTTTTCGGAAAATAATTGGCTAAATGAAAACTCCTTACAACATAAATCACCTCCTGTTTGCTGTAGATATAATTCAAATAAAGAAACTCTTTAAAAGCTGATCCTCTGGTCCTGTTGTCTATAATAAAATCAAAGTTATTTTCTTTAATGTAATTTTTTAATCGTTTTAGGTGTTTAAATTTATCTAAACCAGTATCATTGTCTGATTTAAATCGTCCCAGATTGAATAGCTTTCCGGAAAAATCATAAACAACCGCATCTGTCAAAGTTATCAAATACACATCTATTCCTTTTGAAACGAGCATTTTTGATAACAAAGCCGTTGACCGTTCTGCACCTCCTTTTGACAATGAAATTACAACTATAGCTACCTTCATAGGTTTATGCTCATTTTTTATAGTATTTTTGGAAAAATAATCATTGCGTAAATATAAACTATTTATGAAGATTTTATTGGTGGGTGAGTACAGCAGGTTGCACAACTCTTTAAAAGAAGGATTGATGGCATTGGGACACGAAGTCACACTTGTGGGCAGCGGTGATTATTTTAAAAACTTTCCGGCAGATATATCGCTAAAGCGAAAATTTCAAACTGGACTTCAAAAAAAAATAAAAGTACTTCTTTACAATCTTATTAAGTTAGACTTGACGTCTGTCAACTTAAGAAATCAGTTTTTCAAACATTCTGAAAAACTCAAAGGCTTTAATGTGGTGCAGCTTATCAATGAGAGCCCTCTGGGGATTCAACCAAAATATGAAAAACAAATCATCACTTTTTTAAAAGAGAACAATCAAAAACTCTTTTTACTTTCTTGTGGTACAGACTTTATTAGTGTCAACTATGCCTTTGAGAAAAAATTTAGATATTCCATACTCACGCCTCTTTTTGAAGAAAAAGTTTCTAAAAAAGCCTTTGCTCACTTTTTAAAATATTTAAAGCCGGAATTCAAAGATCTCCACGATTTTGTTTATGAAAAAATAGAGGGTGTGGTGGCTTCAGATTTGGATTATCATATTCCTTTGGAGGGTCATCCAAAATATTTAGGCTTGATTCCAAATCCTGTCAATACTGACAAATTAGCTTATTTAAAAAACTCTATTCAGGATAAAATTGTGATTTTTCACGGTATCAACCGCGGAAACTTCTACAAAAAAGGAAATGATTTTTTTGAAAAAGCCCTTGCTAAAATTCAAAAGAAATACGGTGAAAAAGTTGAAATCATAATAACAGAAAATATTCCTTATCAGGAATATCTTAAACATTATGAGAGCGCTCATATACTTCTAGATCAAGTCTATGCTTATGACCAGGGATACAATGCATTGGAGGCTATGGCAAGGGGTAAAGTGGTTTTTACCGGTGCTGAAAAAGAGTTTTTCGAGCGCTACAACTTACAAGAAGACGAAGTGTGCATCAACGCCCTGCCTGATGTGGATGCGATTGCAGAAAAATTGAGTGGGTTGATAGAAAACCCGGATGAAATCAAAAATATTGGTAAAAATGCCCGAAACTTTATTGAGCAGGAGCATCATTACAAACGAATCGCTCAAAAGTATTTAACACTATGGAAATGATAGCATTCCATCATAACTTTAAATAACAAGATGCTTTTTAACACGCTAGATTTCGCTGTCTTTCTCCCTATCGTATTCTTGATTTATTGGTTAGTGACCTCTAAAAGTTTAAGGTTGCAGAATGTAGTCATAGTGATTGCCAGCTATGTATTTTATGCCTGGTGGGATTGGCGTTTTTTATCACTTATACTTTTTAGCACGCTTATAGATTATTTTGTTGGTCAAAGCCTAAGTAAGGCAAAAAAACCTGTACATAGAAAAAGATTACTATGGGTGAGTATTTTTATGAATATTGGATTTCTTGGTTTTTTTAAATATTTTAATTTTTTTGTTGATAATTTCATTGCTGCATTCTCATTTTTCGGAGCACCAATACAGGCAAACACCTTACATATTATCTTACCGGTGGGTATAAGTTTTTATACGTTTCAAACGATGAGTTATACCATTGATGTATATCGAAATAAAATAAGACCAACAAAAGATATTATTGCCTTTGCTGCTTTTGTAAGCTTTTTTCCGCAATTGGTAGCCGGACCTATTGAACGGGCAACAAATTTACTGCCTCAGTGTTTAAAAAACGAAAATTTGAAGAGTCAAAAGCCGTTGACGGCTTGCGGCAAATATTATGGGGTCTTTTCAAAAAAGTTGTTATCGCAGATAATTGTGCAATATTTGCCAATCAAATTTTTGAAAATTCTGCAGAGTTAAATGGAAGTACACTGGTTTTAGGAACCGTGTTTTTTGCCTTTCAGATTTATGGTGACTTTTCAGGATACTCTGATATCGCAATTGGAATTTCGCGACTCTTTGGGTTTCATTTAAAACAAAATTTTGCATTTCCATATTTTTCAAGAGATATTGCTGAATTTTGGCGTAGGTGGCACATTTCTCTTTCAACTTGGTTTCGCGATTATCTATACATTCCTTTGGGAGGAAGTCGAGGCTCTACTTTTCTGAAAGTTAGAAATATATTTATCATTTTTATTGTAAGTGGTTTTTGGCACGGTGCCAACTGGACTTTTATAGTTTGGGGAGCACTAAATGCAGCTTTCTTTTTACCCTTACTGTTATTTGGAAAAAACAGAACACATTTAAATATCGCTGCGCAAGGCCAATTATTACCCTCTTTTAAAACTGCAATAGCGATTTGCAGCACCTTTGCTCTCACTTGCTTTGCTTGGATTTTTTTTAGAGCAGAAAATATTGAACATGCTTTTAAGTATGTTATGGGAATTTTTTCAGCTTCTTTATTTGAGACACCCACCTTGTCTGATAAACCTGAAGCTTTATTAATCCTTTTGCTTATTTTATTTGGATTGTTAATAGAGTGGAAAGCAAGAGAAAACTTGCACGCTTTAGAATATTTTGGTTTTAAATGGCCTAAAATTTTAAGACGTGGATTTTATTTAATGATAGGGTTTCTAATACTCCTATTTATAGGAACAAAACAGGAATTTATTTATTTTCAGTTTTAGAAATGAAGAGAATTGTAATTCATATACTTATTTACAGCTCACTACTAACAGTAGGCTTTTTCGCATTACTCGCTACAGCAGACGGCGCTACAGACCCATTTTATTTGCGTTTTACAACACCTCAGAAAAGCAATTTAATCTTGGGCACCTCACGTGCTGCACAAGGGTTACAACCGAGTGTTTTTAAGAAGAACTTTGAAAAAGAATTTTTTAATTATGCATTTACACTTCCACATAGCCCATTTGGTGAAACATACCTTAACAGTATCAAAATGAAACTCGATACAACTGTAAGAGATGGTATTTTTATTGTTACAGTTGATCCTTGGAGTATTGCATCATCGGGTGAGAATCCCAATGATCCATTATTGTTTCAAGAACGTCATTTGTGTTTGGGAACAACTTCCAATGTCAATACAAAACCTAACTTTGAGTATCTTATCGAAAATTTTAAAGGAAAATATTACAAGTTATTCAAACCTAAAAGTGAAGATATGTTCTTACATAAGGACGGATGGCTTGAAGTGAATCACCAAATTAACTCCATTGATAGATTAAAGTATATAGAACTTAGGGTGGCTGAATATAAAAAAGAAAAACTTCCGCTCTTTAATTTCTCTGAAACACGGTTAAATCAACTTGCAAAAACCGTTACTTACTTAAAAAAGTATGGGCGGGTTTATTTGGTAAGATTGCCTGTACACAAACTAATGTATAAAGTAGATCAAACTTTGATACCAGACTTTAATGAAAAAATCAATCCGATAATTTTGTTGTCTGATGGTTACTTTGACCTCACACCCCTAAATTCAAATTTTGAATATACAGACGGTAATCACTTAGAAAAAAATTCGGGAGCTATTGTTTCACTTAAAATTGCACAATCAATACAAAATCTTTCTAAAATTGAGTGAATTAGCGAAAACACCCGAAAGTTTATTTAAATGCGAGCTCCATTATGTGAAAGTTGCTGAAAAGTATTTGAAAACCTAGTACTTCTAATAAAATTAGGTGATTAATATTTAATAAGCTTTTGAATCGCCTTTTGCCCATCAACGCTAGTGACAGAAATAAAATAAAGTCCGGCAGCTAAATGTGAAATATCATAGACCTCATTTCCTAATTTTAATGGAAATTCAATTCCATTCAATGAGTAAATCACAAGAGAGGTGACATCACTTTTTAATCCTGTAAGGGAAATAATGCTTGAAGAAGGATTGGGAACTATTGAAAATTTAAGAAATTCATTTTCTGTTATTGACAATGTTGATTCTGTACCATAAATGATGTAGTCACCATTGGGCTTCTCTATTTTCAACTCCAAATGGTCGCCTGGAAGCGGGGTAATTGTGTAGGTAAATGTAACACCTTCGGCTTCGTAAAAATCATATTGGTTAGATTCAAATTCACTTAGATAGTTACAAATTGTTGCTGTTCCATCAGGATCACAGGGTCCACAGTCTATACAAAGAAGGCACGTATTTCCCCATCCAATAAATGAAGAACTATCAATTGAGTGTATTTCCGAACTACATGCCCAACACAATGCAATGTCAATTAAGGCTGTATCATTCCCGTTTGATAAAATTTCAATGCCAACAAAACAACCTTCCGGTTGATTATTTGTTAAAACCGGTATCGGGATTGTGTTTCCACCCACTACCATTTCAGTGGCATACCACCTGGTATCAAATAAATTTTCCTGTTGGCTTTTTGCAATTTGAAACGAAAAAAACAGAAGTGTACAGATTAGTAATTTTTTCATTTTATGAATATTTATTAAATAAAGATACTTATTTTAAATTTTAGTTCAACTTGAGGTTTTAGTTTTTCCTTGAAAAAAGGATATATTTGGATGAAATTAATTCCGGCACTGATGAAGCTTCAAAAATTACCAAATCTTTTCATCCCAGGAGCTGCAAAGTCAGGCACCAGTAGTTTGCACGATTTATTAAATCTGCATCCGGAGATTTGTATGTCCAAAAACAAAGAACCTCATTTTTGGTCGGGCAAAAAATTAGCAGAAAAAAATCAGATTGAGATTTCCGGTTATTTGGAGAACTTTAATTTAGAAGATAATAAACGATATTATGGCGAGTCAAGTACCGGTTACTTTTACTTTCCCCTTTTTAAAGAAAATATACTTTCGATTAAAGAGTATAAACCAAAATTCATTTTTATACTGCGCAACCCCATAGACAGGACGTATTCACATTACTGTTATGTTAAAAGCCTGGGAAGCGAAGATGACAACTTTGAGGATGCTGTTCTGAAAAACCACCATAAAGATCCAAAACCCGATGACCTTTTACCGGAACATATTGTTAAAAACTACTATCAATACAGCCTGTATGGAAAATGGATTTCAAAGTTTTATGAAGCCTTTGATGAACACCAAATTAAAATAATTCTATTTGAGGACTTAATAGATAATCAACTCCAGACAGTAAATGAATGCTTTGATTTTTTAAACCTCTCAAGACTCGACGAAATTCCTGAAATAAAATCAAATGTAACCGTAAAAACAAAATTTCCTAAAATCTATAAAAAGATTAGAGTCCTTACTTTGAGTAAAAATAAGTTTCGGGATGTTGTCAAACATTTTTTTCCAAAAAATTTCAGAAGAAAGTATAAAAAAAATATTTCAGAAACATTTTTAAACCTTACCAAAACAAAGGAACGCTACCCCAAACTCTCTCAGGAACAACGGGAATGGCTTTGTAAATTATTTAAAGAGGATGTTTCACTTTTAAAAAAGAGAACAGGTTTGAATTTAGAACAATGGAAAGACTTTAATTAATGCTCTATTTCTTAAACCTCATAAAATTTCTAATGGCACCCAAAAGATCCATTTTTTTGTTTAATAGGTAAAGAGACAAAGCCGAAGACGCTACAAACAACAGTGAGAAAACTAGATATTTCAGACCCACACTTTCCAAAAACGTAGTCATAAAAGTAGCAAAACAAAGTATTAAGCATACTGAAAATAGACCATAAAAAGAAACCGGAAAGTAAAATTTATAAACTGCTTTTGTAATCAGGTTCATCAAAAAGAAGTGAAGTATATAATAACCTAAAAAGCTCATTCCTAAACCAACCAAACCGCCATAATAATAGCCTAGTAAATTGAAAACCAGCAACAAAACGTTAAACAGAACTGCTGTTTTAATAAATATCTTTGAATCTCCCTTGGCAACAAAAATATAGCCCATACACAAAGAAACCCCTTTGAAAAGGGTGCCCAATATTGCCCAGGTTACAAAACCAACAACCGGTAAAAACTCCGTTGAATACAAAAGTTCAATCACAACTTCTGCAAAAATTAAAAACAAAATAATAATGGGTGTAATCAACAAAACAGCAATGTCCGCCTGATGAAGTACTGTTTCACGGATTTTTTTTATATCATCGGCTATGGCTGCCAGCCGAGGGTAATAATCAGTGGACATGGCACTAAAAATCATTCCTACATAGGAGTTTATAATCACCACGCCGGCGTGATAAAAACCCACTTCATCCACTCCTCCGGTATTACTCACAAACAGCTGAACCACAAACATTCCTAAAGCTACCAAAAGACTACTAATGCTCATCATCACACCTAGCCTGATCATTTCCTTTCCTTGACTGAATGCTTCTTTGGTAGTTACCTTTTCCGGCTGAAGACGCACCTTTTTTGCATAATAACGACTAAATAAAAAGGTCATCAAAAATGAAATCACAATTGCCGGTGCGATGGCATCAATTCTAAAATAATAATAGAGGGGAATCACAAGGGCAAGTCCCACAGCACTGCCCATCAGATTGGCTTTGGCGAGGGATTTTAATTTCCTAAGGCCTTGCAAAACCACCAGATTTCCATAAGCCAGTTGTTTGAGTAAAATGGCAAAGGCAATCCAGATAAATGCCAATGTAAAATCTGAAGAGTCAAATGCCCATTGGCTCAGAAAGGGTGCCAAGACAATTGTTAAAACTGCTCCCAGAATCCCTGTAAACCAAACAAGTCTTCTCAAAACACCAAGTACCTTGATGATTTTTTTTTCATCTTTTTGACCCAAAGCGGCAGACACGTCCTTGACGGCACTGCGATCCAGCCCGGCACCTGTGAGTTCGCTAATAAAATTCAAAGTAGTGAACAACAATCCTGAAATACCCATCCCATAAGGACCCAGTAAAACAGCAATGACTTTGGAACGAATTACCGCTATGAGAATTTGGAATACCTGCACCCCACCAAAAAGTGAAGTGGCTTTAAAAACTTGGCGGTATGCACTGCGATCTTCGTTCATAAATAAGTGGTGAGTGATTAGAGGTTGGTGGTGAGACAAAGTATTTTTTGCTTCACATTCGTTTAAAAACTGAAAATCATATACATAAAATTATTTTGGTTACTGTAATTAATTTTTATCTGTCAAATATTAGTATTTATCATACTGAACAACTCACCTCTAACCTCTAAAAACTATTAACTACCTCAACTACTCGCCTCACCTCCTCATCAGTCATCACAGGACTCATGGGAATACTTACCACGGTCTCGTGAATCATTTCAGTTACAGGAAAACTAAGGTGGTTCCACTCACTGAAAGCTTTTTGCTTGTGTGGTGCGACGGGATAATGAATCAAGGTTCCCACTCCATTTTTTTCCATATAATTTATAAATTCTTCACGGTTTGCTACCCGAATAACAAAAAGATGAAACACGTGTGCGTCAATATCAGGCACTGCAGGTAAGATGACTTTTTTATTGGATAGTTGCGTGAGATAGGATTTTGCTATTTCTCGACGCCGGTTGTTATCTGTGTCTAATTTTTTTAGTTTGATGTTTAATAAAGCTGCCTGCAATTCATCCAAACGCGAATTATATCCCACCAAATCATTTACGTATTTTGTGGAAGTCCCATAGTTGCGTAATTTTTTAATTGTTTCAGCCAACGCATCATCATTTGTTGTCACAGCTCCTCCATCACCCAGCGCTCCAAGATTTTTTGTGGGGTAAAAACTGAAACCGGCTGCATCTCCTAAATTTCCTGCTTTTAATAAGTGGTGAGAGGTGAGTGGTGAGTGGTGAGTCTTTTCAGAATTGGATTTTGGAATTTGGTGCTTGGAATTTGGTGCTTGGAATTTGGAATTTGTGACTTGAAATTTTGCACCATGAGCCTGCGCTGCATCTTCTATAACCAATAGATTATTTGCTTTCGCGAAAGCAGATACAGCATCCATATTGGTGATTTGTCCATACAAATGCACCGGCATAATCGCTTTGGTTTTTGGCGAAAGCACATCCTGAAGTTTTGAAAGTTCGAAACCATAAGTAACTGCCTCGGCGTCAACCAAAATGGGTTTTAATCCGGCTTGTTTGATAGCGAGGATAGTAGCAATGTATGTATTTGCTGCAACAATGACCTCGTCGCCTTCTTTTAGTTTTCCCAATACCTTATAGCCTTCTAAAATGAGTCGCAAGGCATCCAAACCGTTACCAACACCTATGCAATGTTTGACACCGCAATAACTGGCAAAAGCTTCTTCAAACTCTCGAACATGATTTCCTAAAATATAAAAACCCGAATTGAGAAATTGCTGAAAAACTTCTTCAAATTCAGTTTTAAAACACGCGTTGATTTTATGAAGGTCTAAAAATGGTATCACACAAATCGGTTTGTTAAATTTTTAAATTTTGAAGTTTGGATTTCATAGAAATTTTGAACAATACTTCCGGCACCAAAACTTTCTTTCCAATAAGCGAGTCCGTTGTTGATTTTACTACCATTTGCCTCACTGCTTGTTCCAAAGCTAACATACTTTTTATGTTTATATTGTTTGATAATTGAGTCAAAAAGGAGGTCTATGGCACCTTCATCCCGATTCTCATCACCAGAGCTGTATTGAAAATGTGCTACTTCTTTCATTTCAAAGATGACAGCTCCTGCTTTAAGAACATTTTGAGAATAGGCTCCAAAAAAATGTATGTTGTTTGGAAATCTATCCATCAATAATTCAATTTCTGAAAGAGAATGAGTTGGGTTTACACCAAATCGATTTTGTAAATTAGGACTTAAGATAGACTCCCAAAATAGCTTTAAATCGTTTGTTTTTTTGATATGCAATCCATTTAAAATTGCTTTTGTTATGGCTCTTTTTCGGTTGCGATTGGGAGTGTAATTTGAACTGTTGTCAATTATAAAATAAGTGTCAACTCTAGTTAACTTTGCTTCAAGAAAAAACACAAGCACCTCTAATTCCTGACAAATTTGATTTTGGTAAATAATTGGAATTGACTTCAAGTGTAGCTTCAATATTCCATTGTCTAAAAGGAATTTTAAAGTTTCTTGACAGATAGATATACAATCCTGAAGACTGCTTTTTTTTGAGAAAATAAAACCACCATAACTCAATCCCTGATGAGAATAAATTTCGTTTCCAATTAGATTGGCCGGTAAAACTGAAACGAGCTTTTCTTCTGAAAACACCATCAATGAATAATCCTCAAAGCGTTCACTGTGATAGTCCATAAAATCCCGGTGAAATAAAAAAGTGGCATTTTTAGCACGGTTTATAAAGTCGTCCCATTTTTGTTTGTGTTCGGGTTGGTATCTGGTTACTTTATAGTTCATTAGGTTTACAGGTAGTTCTTTTATGCCTTTAGTTTAGCTGGAGGTGTGATCCCGATAGCTATCGGGACGCCTTTATTTGTTGATATCTATAGTTAACTTCGTCGGTATTTGGCTGTGATTTCAAAAACGTGATTCAATATTTTTTCATCTTGCTCTGTGAACTCCAGACTACGTCTTTTCATTACTTCAAGAGCCACTTCAAAGGCTTTGTCAGTTTTAAAAGTAGTCATTCCGGCACTTCCTCCCCAGCTAAAACTTGGGATGAAATTTCGCGGGAAACCGCTTCCAAAAATATTGGCACTCACGCCCACGACGGTGCCTGTATTAAACATGGTGTTGATACCGCATTTGCTGTGATCACCCATCATCAATCCGCAAAACTGCAAGCCTGTACGAGCAAAATTTTCCGTGTTGTAATTCCAAAGACGCACTTCTGCATAATTGTTTTTTAAATTGGAATTGTTTGTGTCTGCCCCCAAATTACACCATTCTCCAATCACTGAATTTCCCAAAAACCCATCGTGTGCTTTGTTTGAGTATCCAAAAATCACCGAGTTATTCACTTCTCCGCCCACTTTGCTATGCGGACCAATGGTGGTGGGACCATAAATTTTAGCACCCATTTTCAAGGTGGAATGATCACACAAAGCAAAGGGACCACGCACCAGGCTTCCTTCCATTATTTCGGTATCTTTTCCTATATATATGGGTCCTTCACTGGCATTGAGAGTTGCAAAATGCACTATCGCTCCTTCTTCAAGGAAAATATTTTCTTTTTGAATACAGGAAACCGTTTCCGGAATGGGTTGAGAGGTTCTGCCTTTGGTAAGAAGTTTAAAATCCCGTTTTAAGGCCTCACCGTTTAAACGAAAAATGTCCCAGGTATGAGTGATTTTTAATACATCATTATGAGAATATTGAATCACTTCAAAATTGTCAAAAGTAACTTCTTGTCCTTTTGAGTAAAAGTAGGCGATGGGTTGGTCTTCAAAAAAAAGTGCCTGATTTTCTTTTAGGTTTTTTACTATTCCTGCCAGATTTTCAGAAGGTATAAACGCCGGATTGATTTTAATATTTTTATCGAGCTCTGTTTTTGGGAATTTGGCTGCTAAGTACTCTTGTGTTTCAGTTGTTGTGGTTGTGTTGAGAAGCAGTTCCCACTTTTCGCGCAAGCTTAATATCCCTACTCTAATGTCTGCCAAAGGGCGTGTATAGGTAAAAGGTAAGAGATTGTTACGTTCTGGCCCATCAATAAGGATGTAATTCATAATACACTTTTTTCAAATGTTAGTAAAAGTATTGAAAATTATGTAAACGCAAGAAAGAATGAGAGATTGTAAACAAAAAAAAACTGCCCAAAAGGGCAGTTCTAATTAAAATATCGTTTATGAATTTGGAAAAGTATCATCCAAATAGTCTGGGATACCGTTCTCATTTGTATCCGGAAACTCGATGGTGCCATCAGGGTTTATGACAATTTCATCACGTGTTAAAACGTCGTCTCCGTCATCATCAGAATCTAAATAATTTGGAATACCATTATCATCAGTATCATCATCCCCCAAAAATCCATTGTTGTTTAAGTCTTCCATAATTGAAGGGATACCATCCTCATCGTGATCAATATCTGTGGTGACATCAAGCAAATTAAAAGTAAATATCAATTGGGAATAAACGGGTATACCTGCCGGGGAATTCAACCAAAAACCAATACCAGAAGGGACAAAAACAGCACCCACACCAAACCCTTCAAAATTTAAGGTTCCATCAGGGTTTTCAGTAAAACTGGTCGCACTATTGAATTCAACCATTGCCTCTTGAAATCCGGTCACCACAGCAGTCAAATCAAACTTAACAGGAGAGTCTGAGGCATCAAAAGCATTCAAATCTAAAAATTGACCTTTGAAAGTTACTAAAGCTTCATCAGCAAATAGAGGAGAATCACCCTCTCCTTGTATCACATTGAGGTAGTAAAGTGTGTATGTTACTTCAGGTTTCACTCTATCAGTGACTTGTTTTGAAGAGACCTGGTCAATTAAAGGAATTTTATTTGCATTGTCTCCTTCTCTTTTACCAAATACAATTTTATAATCAAAACCTGCGGGAGGGTTTTCAAATTCTTCATAATTATAAAAATGTGTCTGGAGAAACTCCTCAATTTCGGCTTTAGCTACTTGAGCTTCTTCTGCGCGGTCTCTTTCTGGGACGACAATAACCCCATCACCGTCGTCTTTGTTACAAGAGGTGAATCCAACTAACATAATTAATAGAAAAAAAAGTATTCTGTATGCAATTTTCATTCTTTGTTGTTTTAGGGGTGCAAGATACAATATTCTCTTATTTTTGTAAATAGTTTAACTTAATTAAAACAGCTCTAGTATGCGAGTGGACAAATATCTTTGGTGTGTGCGTTTTTTTAAAACCCGAAGTATTGCTACCAATGCCTGTAAAACCGGAAAAGTAAAAATCAAAGGAGACAACATCAAACCTTCCAGAGAAGTCTATCCGGGAGATCAAATACAGATTCGGAAAAATCAAATTGACTATTTAATTGAAATTTTAGAGGTTCCTGAATCCCGCCTTGGAGCTAAACTCGTAGAAATGTATTGTAAAGACATCACCCCAAAAGAAAATCTCGAAAAGCTGGAACTCCTCAAATACTCCAAAGACTATTATCGTAAAAAAGGCACAGGCCGTCCCACCAAAAAAGACCGTCGTGACCTGGATGATTTTGTGGAAGAGGATTGATTATTATAAATATTCTCTGTGTGACTCTGTGCTACCTCTGTGTAACTCTGTGGTTCAACCAAGCCTAAACCATATTGAAATAAAAAAACTTAGAATAAAAAAGACAAAATTTGGGTTTCTTAAGTAGAATCTAAAACTATCTATGTTTTAAAATGTCCAATAAAATCTGAAATGGCATCCTCGCTTATTCCTTCTTTTGAAATGTGTTTTATAAAAGCGGTTCCAACAATAACACCATTACTGTACTCACAAGCCTCTTTAAAAGTTTTGCTGTCGTGGATTCCAAAACCAATCAGTGTTGGATTCTTCAAGTTCCTTTCTTTGATGCTTTTATAATATTCCGCTTGACGGTCAAACTTTTTATTGGCGCCTGTTATGCTGTTAGAAGAGACCACATATACAAATCCGTTTGAGGCTTCATCAATGGCTTTGATGCGTTCTGCAGAAGATTGGGGCGTGATTAAAAGTATGTTTGAAATACTATGTTTCTCAAACTGCGCTTTCCAATCTTGCACATAAATTTCCAAAGGCAAGTCGGGCAAAATAAGTCCGTCAACACCAACTTCTAAGCATTTTGACAAAAAAGCATCTACCCCATACTGCATCACAGGATTCAAATAGCCCATCAACACCACCGGAATTTGGGTGTGTTTTCTTAAATCTGCCAACTGTTCAAAAAGCAGTTTAATGGTCATTCCGTTTTGAATCGCTTTCTGACTGCTTTCCTGTATCACGGGACCATCTGCTAAAGGGTCTGAAAAAGGCATCCCTATTTCGATTAAATCGACACCCGCAGCATCCAGGTTTTTGACGATTTCCATTGTATCATCAATCTCAGGATAGCCTGCCGTGAAATAAATGGAGAGGATATTGCTTTTCTTTTTTTCAAAAAGCGATTTTAATCTTGTACTCATAGGTTTAAATGTTTTTGGTAAGTCGCCAGGTCTTTGTCCCCTCTTCCGGAAAGGTTAATGACGACCACATCGTCCTTTTTAAAAGTCATTTTTTTCAAATAAGCCAAAGCATGTGCCGACTCCAAAGCCGGAATGATACCGTCTTTTTGGGAAAGTTCAAATGCTGCTTCCAGAGCTTCTTCATCAGTTACAGAAACTACGGTTGCCTTTTTGGCATCGTTCAAATAGGCATGCACAGGACCAATCCCCGGATAATCAAGGCCTGCAGAAATGGAATGCGGCTCCACAATCTGACCATCTTCGGTTTGAATAAGATAGGTCTTACTGCCGTGAATGATGCCTTTTTTGCCCAAAGCAATTGTGGCTGCAGTTTTTCCTGAATAAACCCCTTCCCCGCCGGCTTCTACTGCGATGAGTTTTGTTTTGTTATTATCTATAAAATGGTAAAAGGCACCGATGGCGTTACTTCCGCCGCCAAGGCAAGCAATGACATAATCCGGGTTTTCGCTGCCTGTTTTCTCCTGAAGCTGTACTTTAATCTCTTCACTGATTACCGATTGAAACATCGCCACCATATCAGGGTAAGGATGCGGCCCCACGACCGAACCGATTATATAATGCGTATCCACCGGATTGTTGATCCACGCCCTGATGGCTTCATTAGTGGCGTCTTTGAGGGTTTTGCTCCCGCTCGTGGCGGAAACTACTTCAGCACCCAAAAGCTTCATTCTGTCCACATTGGGTTTTTGTCTTTCGATGTCAACTGCACCCATATAAATCACGCAATCCATTCCCATCAGGGCACAGGCGGTAGCAGTGGCAACACCGTGCTGACCTGCTCCGGTTTCAGCGATGATGCGTTTTTTGTTTAATTTTTTGGCAACCAGAATTTGCCCAATGGTGTTGTTGATTTTATGCGCTCCTGTGTGGTTTAAATCTTCGCGTTTGAGATAGATCTGTGCTCCGTGTTCTTTTGACAGATTTTTGGAATAAAAAAGCGGTGTGGGCCGACCCACATAATCACGCAACAGCTCCCTGAATTCTTTTTGAAATTCATCTGTTTCAATGATTTGGCGGTAGCGGTTTTGAAGTTCCTCTACATTGGGATACAACATTTCGGGTACAAAAGCACCTCCAAACTCGCCATAAAACCCTTCTTTTGTCGGACTAAATGTGTTCATAATTTCTAATGGTATCAAGCACTTTATTAATCAATTCTATGTTTTTTAAACCCGGTCTGTCCTCCAACCTGCTGTTGAAATCCAAACCATAGAGTTTGTCGTGTTTTAATTTTAATACGGCTTCCAGATTTTCAAGGCCCAGTCCGCCACTCAAAAAGAACGGGGTTTTCAGATTGTATTTTTCCAAAAGTTTCCAGTTAAAGGTTTTTCCGCTTCCGCCGAAATGATTGGTTTTGGTGTCAAATAAAAAGGAATCGCATTGCTTTTCATAAGGGTGCAGCTTTTCAAAATCAAAGGTGGTATCTATAGCGAAGGCTTTGATCACAATCAGGTTTTTCTCTTTCAGTTGCCTGCATATTTCAGGTGATTCATGACCGTGCAACTGCACTGCTTCAAAGTCATATTTCTGAACAATTTTCAATATATTTTCAACGCTTTCGTTTACAAATACTGCCGTTTTAATGATGTTATCAGGGATTTCAATCAAAGCGGTTTTTGAGAAATCATCACCCACAAACCGGCTTGATTTCGGGTAAAAGATAAAACCCATATAGTCCGGGTTTGCTTGTGAAACCTGCTGTATGTTATTAGCTTCTTTGAGTCCGCAAATTTTGATTTTCATTTTCTAAATTTGATTTTATATATCCCTCTTCTTCAATTTTTAACTTAGTTATTTCAATGTTTTACCACGGAGTTTCACTGAGACTTACGCGGAGTTTCACAGAGATAAAGTTGTTTGAAACTGAATCTTTTAAACGAGTGACAAACTTTTTATCAACTCCCTACACCTCGCCCCGGGATCGCTGTGTTTCATAAAATACTCCCCAATCAAAAAACCATCAAATCCGTTTGCTTTTAATTGCTTGATTGTCTCAAGGGAATCAATACCGCTTTCTGCTATTTTTAATTTTGATTTCGGAAGCATTTCTGACAGACGAATGCTGTTTTCGACAGAAACCTCAAATGTGGAAAGGTTTCTGTTGTTGATTCCAAAAGCATCGGCATTGCTTTCTGAATGGTTTAAGACCTCAGCTTCGGTATGGGTTTCCAGCAATACTTCCATTCCTAATTGATGTGCAAGCACCGTGAAATTTTCAATTTCTTTTACCGAAATCATTTTTGCAATCAGCAAAATGGCATCGGCACCGAGTGATTTGGCTTCGATAATCTGATATTCGTCAACAATAAATTCTTTTCTTAAAATTGTACACGAACTGAATTTTCTTGCTATTGATACGTCTTCTATTTTACCACCAAAAAATTGTGAGTCAGTCAAAACAGAAAGTGCAGCTGCACCTGCTTGGGAGTAAGCTGTTATAACTTCTTCTATGTTTGCTGTAGCATTAATAACTCCTTTTGAGGGCGATTGTCTTTTGAATTCGGCAATGATTCCTCCGTGAATTGATTTTTTTATGGACTTAGAAAAGGAAATACAGCTCTTTTCAAAAAAAGGGCTTTTTTCCAATTCCTTGACAGAAACCTGTGCTTTTTGATGGGCTACCTCCTTGATTTTGTGTTGTTTTATGGTGTCGAGTATGTTCATTGCAGTGCGATTAACTTTGATAAAGATTGCTTTGCTTTCCCATCAAATAGTGATGATACAGCTTTTTCTAAAGCCGTATTTATGTCAAGATTTGGATGGTAAGTTTGGATGGCGGTTGCAGCATTGGCAAGCACCACGCTATTTTGAGCTTGGCTTCCTTTTCCGTCAAGGATGTTTTTAAAAATGGTAGCCGACTCTTCAACAGTATCACCGCCATGAATCTCTTGTTGGCTGACGCTTTCAAACCCAAAAGCTGCAGCATTTGTAATAAATTCCTCCTCACCGGTAAGGATTTTAGTGTCTGAAGTCAGGGTAATTTCGTCATAACCATCCAGTCCGTAAACAATGGCATATTGCATATTTTCTTCCTGAAAAAGATAGTGGTACATCCGGGCGAGTTCCATACTGAACACACCGGTCATCTGTATTTTTGGCCGCGCCGGATTCACCAAAGGCCCCAGCATATTGAAAAAAGTTTTTACACCCAGTTCCCGTCTCACCGGAGCCACAAACTTCATCGCCGGGTGAAATAACGGGGCGTGCATAAAGCAGATGTTTGCGGTATCGAGTTGCTGTTTAAGTTTGGTTTCATCGGTTTGAAAAACCACGCCCATCGCTTCCAGCACATTGGAAGAGCCCGAAATTGAGGAAACGCCATAATTGCCGTGTTTGGCCACCGGAATACCTGTTCCCGCTACCACAAGCGAAGTAAGTGTAGAAACATTAAAGGTGTTTTTACCATCACCACCGGTTCCGCAAACATCCATCGGGTTGTAGTCTGACAAATCCACTTTTATGGCGAGTTCCAGCAAGGCCTCGCGAAAGCCTCTTAGCTCGTCAATAGTGATATTTCTCATTATGAAAGCCGTCAAAAAAGAGGTGATTTCATAATGATTGTATTTTTCTGAAGCGATATCCATTAGGATTTGTTTGGCTTCCTTTTTTGTCAGTGTTTTATGCTGATAGAGGTATTCTAGTATTTCTTTCACAGGATTGAGTTTAATTTAAACATTTGTTTTTTAGACAGTTAATTTTAGTATTTGTATGCTTTTTGTGGGGTGCTGGGTGCTGGGTGCTGGAAGCTTTTTGAATTTCATTTCTACTTTTCAGTTACCACACACACCTGGCATCCTGCATCCATCACCCTGCCATTTTATTGTTTTAACCAATTTTCAAGCAATTGGCTGCCGTGTTCCGTCAGCACCGATTCCGGATGAAACTGCACACCACGCAAGTCATAACTGCTGTGCTTTAAAGCCATAATATTTCCGAAACCATCTTGTGCTAAAACTTCTATATTAGCTGGCAATTCCGGCTTTACCACCCACGAATGGTAATGCCCGATATTGAACTGTTGAGGTATATTTTTAAACAAATAATCTTCTTGAATGACTTCAACCTTAGAAGCGATACCGTGCAACGGACTTTTAAGATTATGAAGAATTCCACCAAAACTTTCTGCGATGGCCTGATGGCCTAAACAAACACCGAGTATAGGTTTTGTGGCTCCAAATTCACGAATCACTTGAGGCATCAAACCGGCATCTTTTGGGATGCCCGGGCCGGGTGACAAAACGATTTTATCATATTTATTGATTAAATCGAGTTCAAACTTGTCATTTTTAACAACGTGCACTTGATATACATCCAAATTCTCCAAATAATGAACAATGTTGTAAACAAAAGAATCATAATTATCGATAACCAGTATTTTCATTTTTTATAATGTTTTTGCGAGTTCTAAGGATTTACGTAATGCAGATAATTTATTCTCAACTTCGGTGAGTTCACTTTCGGGAACTGACTTGGCGACAATACCACATCCTGCCTGATAGGTTAAAGTGTTTTTCCTACTCAAAAAAGAACGGATAAAAATCGCATGATTAAAGCTACCGTTCAAACCAATAATCCCGATGGTACCCCCATAAAATCCACGGCTTTGGGGCTCGTTCTCATCAATGATCTGCATCGCCCTGTGTTTGGGTGCACCTGATAGAGTACCCGCAGGATAGGTGTCGCCCAAAATTTTTATGGGGTTGTAATCATCAGGCAGTTTGGCGCTCACTTTGGAAACCAAATGAATCACGTGTGAGTAATATTCCACCTGCTTAAAACTATCGACGGTTACTGCGGTGCTGTTTTTGCTCAAATCGTTTCTTGCCAAATCAACAAGCATAATGTGCTCTGCATTTTCTTTAGGGTCGTTGCTCAAGTCCTCGGCTAATTGGGCATCTTCAGTGGTGTTTCCGGTGCGTTTGAAGGTGCCAGCTATGGGATTGATGACCGCTTTTTGATTGGCAATGGTGAGTTGGGCTTCAGGCGAAGACCCGAAAATTTTAAAGTTTCCGAAATCAAAATAAAACAAGTAAGGCGACGGATTGATAGAACGTAAAGCCCTATAAACATTGAACTCATCGCCTTTGAATTTTTGAAAATACTTTCGCGAAAGCACCACCTGAAACACATCGCCCTTATGGCAATGGTCAATGCCTTTTTTGATTTTGCTTAAAAAGTCGGTATCATTAAAATTTGAGGTTTCTTCGGTAACAGTTGAAAACTTAAATTGTGTTATAGTGCGGTGGTTCAACAGGTCTTCAATTTCTGATAACCGGGATTCTTCACCTTCCCCTTGTTGTTCTACTATATAGAGTTCGTTATTGAAATGATTGAAAACGATGATGTATTTAAAGAGATGGTATTCAATGAGCGGCAGGTCAAAATCCTGATTTGCGAATTCAATATCCTCAAACAGCGGGATGGCATCATAAGAGGTATAGCCAAAGAGTCCGTTGGTGACAAAGTCATAATCTTGTTCCTCAGTTTTAAATGATTTAGCAAAAGTGTTCAGCGAATCAGAAATTTGGGTATCAGCGGTTTTTAAAAGCTGTTTTTGATGATTGGGATATGCTATGGTTGTCTGATTTCTGTCCACTGAAAACGAGGCGATGGACTGCAAACAGATGTAAGAAAAACTGTTCTCCTTGCTTTTGTAATCTGAGCTTTCCAGCAAAAAACAACCCGGATACTTATCCCTGAATTTAAGATACACTTCCACCGGCGTGTGGGTGTCGCTGAGTGTTTTTTTGATGTTTGTTTTAAAAGTAAATGTCATTATATTTTATTTATTTCTCATTTTTTTACATAAAAAAAGCCCGCTGGATTCAGCGGGCTTGGTCTATTTTGGTTACAAAACAACATGGCACAACTACCTGAATCCTATCCGGGATCTAGATTGCCACCACCAAGCGTTGTATTGATTTGAATTTCTCATATTGAAAAGCAAATATAGCTAAGTGATTTTAAAATCCCATCTTTTTTTATAAAAATTTATTTTGCCCGAGATTTTAAGACTTCTTCAATTTCTTCCAAAGAAAATCCTTTCGCCTTGAGCAAAATCAAATAGTGAAACAACAAATCTGCTGCTTCATTTTTAAACAATTCATCGTTGTTATCTTTGGCTTCAATAACCAATTCCACCGCTTCCTCACCCACTTTTTGGGCGACCTTATTGATTCCTTTTTGGACTAAATCTCGTGTATATGATTTTTCATCGCCACTTTCAATACGTTGTTTAATGGTTTGTTCCAACTGGTAAAGAAACCCTTTGGCCGTTTCTTCGTTAAAGCAAGTAGTGCTTCCCGTGTGGCAGGTGGGGCCTTGGGGTTTGGCTTTAATAAGGATGGTGTCCTGGTCACAATCTATCATTATTTCTTTTACCAAAAGAAAATTTCCGGAGGTTTCCCCTTTGGTCCAAAGTCGGTTTTTGCTTCTGCTGAAAAAGGTGACTTTACCTTCTTGTTTCGTTTTAACGAAAGCTTTTTCATTCATATAGCCCAGCATCAAAACTTGTTGAGTAGCATCATTCTGAATAATCACCGGCACGAGGCCATCTGTTTTTGAAAAATCTATAGACATCTTACAGGTATTTTTTGAGTTTGTAAATAATTTTTTAGTTGCGGAATGGGGATTTCACCAAAATGAAAAATACTTGCCGCCAGCGCCGCTCCGGCTTTAGTGTTCTGAAACACTTCCTGAAAATGGTTCATCGTTCCGGCTCCGCCTGAAGCAATTACAGGAATTTTCAATGCACTGCTGATGGTGTTTGTGATATCAATGGCAAATCCGTTTTTAGTGCCGTCGTTATTCATTGAAGTCAATAAAATTTCACCGGCTCCGCGACGTTCTGCTTCCAATGCCCAATCCAGGGCGTCAAGACCTGTGGGCGTTTTACCGCCGTGACTGAACACGCTCCACGCGCCGTTTGTGTTTTTTACGTCCATCGCCACAACAACACATTGATTGCCAAAATGACGTGAAATTTGGGTAATCAATTCAGGGTTTTTAATGGCAGCACTGTTGATGCTTACTTTGTCTGCTCCCGCAAGTATGACGGCTTTGGCGTCATCCAATGTGTTGATTCCACCACCCACCGTAAAGGGGATGTTGATTGCCGATGCGATTTCAGTAACAAGTGCTACGAGTGTTTTTCGTTTTTCGAGCGTAGCAGTAATGTCGAGGAAAACGAGTTCGTCTGCACCTTCTTCCACATAGCGTTTGGCGAGTTCGATGGGATCACCGGCATCCCGAATATCAATAAAATTAACCCCTTTGACCGTTCGGCCGTTTGCAATATCTAAACAGGGTATGATCCTTTTCTTTAGCATAATTTTTCCAATTCTTTTAATGTGATTTTTCCTTCATAAATGGCTTTTCCCAAAATAACCCCTTCACAACCCAACTCGTTGAGCTTTAAAAGGTCATCAAATTTTGAAACACCTCCGCTGGCGATGAGTTGAATTTTGGTTTCTTTCAATATTTCAGCGTAAAGCTCAAAAGAAGGTCCTTGCAGCATCCCGTCTTTAGCGATGTCTGTGCAAATGACTAGCTGAACTCCTTTGGATTCATAGTTTTTGATGAATTCAATCACATCGAGTGTTGACGTTTCTTTCCAGCCGTGAGTGGCAATTTTTCGGTTTTGGGCGTCTGCGCCCAAAATGATTTTTTCAGCACCATAAACCTGTAACCAACTTTCAAATATCTCTGGATTACTAAAAGCGATACTCCCACCGGTAATTTGACTGGCCCCGTTTTCAAAAGCAATTTTAAGGTCGGCATCAGATTTTAGTCCGCCACCAAAATCGATTTTTAAATTTGTTTTTGAAGCAATTTGATACAGCACCTTTTGATTGACAATGTGTTTTGACCTGGCACCGTCCAAATCAACGAGATGCAGATATTGAATACCGTGGTCTTCAAATGATTTGGCGACTTCAAGCGGGTGTTCGCTATAGGTTTTTTGTGTGGCGTAATCACCTTTGGTGAGTCGCACACATTTTCCATTGATAATGTCTATGGCTGGGATTATTCTCATTTTTTTTTTAATTTTTGACGTATATTTTGTTGAAACGTATGATATGTCGTCCCTATGGGACTCTGAAAAACATTTTAATCTTTTCTACCGATATTTCGTCCCTAACGGGACTACTGTAAATGCTTTATGATTTACTGATATTAAAATTCAATTTCATAACCTATATATCTTTCTACCGATATTTCGTCCCTAACGGGACTTAAAATTATTTCATATTTCTAAAAAGTTTTTAAGGATGCGCTCCCCCACTCCCGCTGATTTTTCAGGGTGGAACTGGGTGGCGTAAAAATTATTTTTTTGCATTACGGCACTAAAGGGAACTCCGTAGTTACAGATGGCCGTGGTATTGTCTGAAACTTCAGCATAATAACTGTGTACAAAATAAAAATCGTCCACTTCTGAAATTCCCTTAAGCAACCCATTCTCTCTCACTTCCATCACGTTCCAACCCATATGCGGAACAATCAAATCATTTGGAAACCGCTTGACTTCAGAATCAAATATTCCGATGCAGTTAGTATCATTTTCTTCACTGTATTTGCAAAGCAATTGCAAGCCCAGACAAATACCTAAAACGGGCTGACTTAATGATTTTATGAGGGTATCGAGTTTTCGTTCGTGCAAATAAGCCATTGCCGTGCTCGCCTCGCCCACACCGGGAAAGATGACTTTGTCAGCATTTTTGATAATTTCAGGGTCATCAGTGACCAGACATTTATAGCCCAGTCGTTCCACCGCATTTTTAACTGAGGTGGTATTACCCGCATTGTATTTTAGTATTGCAATCATAAAGTTCCTTTTGTGCTGGGGATTGAGAAATTTTCGGTTTTTGAAACGGCGTTTTTTATCGCTTTCGCGAAAGCCTTAAAAATCGCTTCAATCTTGTGGTGCTCGTTGTCGCCCTCAGCTTTGATGTTCAGGTTGCATTTGGCGTGGTCGCTGAAGGATTTGAAAAAGTGCATAAACATCTCGGTGGGCATCTCCCCAATTTTTTCTCGTTTAAATTCGGCTTCCCAAACCAACCAGGGCCTGCCGCCAAAATCAATGGCCACTTGAGCCAGACAATCGTCCATAGGCAATAAAAAGCCGTAGCGCTCAATCCCTTTTTTAGAGCCCAACGCTTTTAAAAACGCCTCACCAAAAGTAATCGCAACATCTTCAATGGTGTGGTGCTCATCGATATGTAAATCGCCTTGCACCTGAATATTTAAATCCATGTTCCCGTGCTTGGCGATTTGTTCCAGCATATGGTCAAAAAAACCAAGCCCCGTGTTGATGCTGCTTTTCCCGGAACCATCGAGGTTAACGGTAGCGCTAATTTTAGTTTCATTGGTGTTGCGCGTCACCGTTTCCTTCCGCGGAAGCGCTTTCAAAAAGGTATAAATTTCTCTCCAAGAAGTAGTGGTTAATGTAACATCCTCTTGATTTTCTTCTGAAATAAAAATGGCTTTAGCACCCAGGTTTTTTGCGAGTTGCACATCTGTTTTTCGGTCGCCTATGACATAGGAATTTTCCAAATCATAATTTCCCTTGATGTAGTGTGTTAGTAGTGCGGTTCCCGGTTTTCGGGTGGGTGCGTTGTCTTCAGGAAACGATTTGTCAATCAGGATTTCTGAAAAATAAATTCCTTCATTTTCAAAAGCTTGGATGATTTTATTTTGTGCCGGCCAAAAGGTGTCTTCAGGAAAAGAAGCGGTGCCCAATCCATCCTGATTGGTGACCATTACGAGTTCAAAATCAAGCTCGGTAGCGATGCGAGCCAGGTATTGAAACACACCGGGGTAAAATTCCAGTTTTTCAAGGCTGTCGAGTTGGTAATCAATCGGTGGTTCAATGACCAACGTGCCGTCGCGGTCTATAAAGAGTACTTTTTTCATATTTGCTTTTTATTTGTTTTGGTTAAATATTAATAAATTTAACAGGTCACCCCGCTGGGGTTTTGATGTTTTGTTTCATTTTATTTTCTATAAACAGGTCGCCCCGATGGGGCTATTTTCGTATTGATGTTTTTAATTATAAACATTATGCATCGCTTAGGTTTTGATTTATTGTTTAATTCTATTTTCTATAAACAAGTTAACCTTTGGGCTTAAATCCAGCGTAAACGAAAAATTAAAGTTTTATCAAAAACCTTAAAGACAAAGCATCCAGCACCCAGCATCCAACTTTCAAATCCCTTTCATTGGGCTTTTAAAACAGATTCTTAAAAAATTATTTCTTCCTAATTGTTGTTTCATTTGGTTAGATTTTTAAGTTCGTTGATTAGTTGGTCGTTTTCTTCAGGCGTTCCTATGGTGATGCGCACGCAGTTTTTGACCACATTATTTCTATTTCTAATGATGATGTTTTTTTCAACCAGTTTGTTGTAAACTGAAGTTGCATCTTTCACCTCCACCAAAAGAAAATTGGCTTCCGACGGATAAATTTTAATGACCTGCTCTAGTTCCTTAAGGGCATTAAAAACCCGTTTTCTTTCTTTATAAATCAGTGTAAGATGTCTTCGAGTAGCTTCGTGGTTTCTAAGTACTTTCAGTGCCGCTTTTTGATTGAGTGTACTCACATTGTAAGGTGGTTTTACTTTATTCATCAACTCAATGATGGTTTCACTTGCATAAGCCACTCCCACTCTTGCTGCTGCCAAACCAAGCGATTTACTAAAGGTGTGCAGGACAATCAAATTGGGGAAATTTAAGAATTTTTCGAGTAGCGAAGGACTGTCTGAAAAGTCAATATAGGCCTCATCGACGACCACGATGGCATTTGACTTCAGTAGTTTGTCAATTTTGTTGATGCTGTTTCCTGTGGGGTTGTTTGGCGAACAAACAAACACAATTTTGATGTTTTCACTGGTTTCCATTTGTTTATTGAAGGCTTCAAAATCTATTTGAAAATCAGTAGTTAAAGGGACGGTTATTACTTCCACATCATTGATCGCTGCAGAGACTTCATACATACCATAGGTAGGTGGAAACGTGATGACTTTATCTTTTCCGGGTTCACAAAAAATGCGAAAAACAAGGTCGATGATTTCATCGCTTCCATTACCGATAAAGATGTTTTTTGTTGAAATCTCAGTAAATTCAACCAACTTTTTTTTCAACTTTTTTTGATACGGATCCGGATACCGATTCAAGTCTCCAAACGGATTTTCATTGGCATCCAGAAAAATGCCTTTAGCACCACTGAATTCGTCCCGCGCACTGGAATAAGGCTTCAACTTGCGGATGTTTTCTCTTACTAAATTTTCTATATTAACCATTATTTAAAGATTTTAGGCGTAAAGTGACCGCATTTTTGTGTGCTTGCAGTTCTTCTGCTTCAGCCATGAGTTCGATGGCAGGTCCAATGTTTTTAATCCCCTGTGAGCTGAGTTCCTGAAAGGTGATTTTCTTGACAAAACTATCCAACGAAACCCCGCTGTAATTTCGGGCATAGCCGTTTGTGGGCAAAGTGTGGTTGGTCCCGCTGGCATAATCGCCGGCGCTTTCACAACTGTAATTTCCCAGAAAAACAGAGCCCGCATTGGTGATTTTTGGGATGACTTCGCTATAGTTTTCAATGGCTAAAATCAAATGTTCAGGGGCATATTGATTGCTAAAATTAATGCATTCTTCCACCGTTTTAAAAAGAATTGCCTTACTGCTCAATAAGGCTTTTGCTGCCATTTGCTTTCGCGGAAGCGCTTCCAATTGAATGGTGACTTCTTCAAGCACGGCATCAAGTATGGTTTCACTGTCAGAAAGCAAAATCACCTGACTGTCAGTGCCGTGTTCTGCTTGTGAGAGTAAATCGGCTGCGACAAATGAGGGTACAGCACTTTGATCTGCAATGACGAGCACTTCGCTGGGTCCGGCAGGCATATCGATGGCGACCCCATAGTTTTGTGCTTGCTGTTTGGCAGCTGTAACATATTGATTTCCGGGACCAAATATTTTATCTACCTGGGGAATACTTTCGGTACCGAATGTCATCGCACCAATGGCCTGAATACCACCCACTTTAAAGAGTTTTGTAATACCAATCAATTGGGCTGTGTATAGAATAGCAGGGTGAATGTTGCCATTTTTATCGGGAGGTGTACAAAGTACTATTTCAGGACAACCCGCAATTTTTGCCGGAATGCCCAACATCAAAACCGTGGAAAAAAGTGGTGCCGTTCCACCGGGAATGTAAATCCCAACGCGGTCTATGGGCCTGCTTTCGCGCCAGCAAACAACACCTGCTGTGGTTTCTGATCTTTGTGGTTGTTCTGTCTGTGTTTTGTGAAAGGCTTCAATGTTTGCTGCAGCCAGTTGGATGGCTTGTTTTAAATCTTCAGGGACATTTTTAATGTTTTCTTCGATTTCGTCCTGAGTAACCTGAAGTTGGTCTATCTCCACGCCATCAAAGAGGTTGGTGTAGGTTTTTACGCTTTCATCTCCGTTGTTTTTGATGGCTTGAAAGACTTTTTGAACCGTGTCTGAAATTGTTGTAAAATCAATCAAAGGTCGCTTTGAAAGTTCTGACCAGGTTTCAGGATTGGGAAATTGTATTTTTTTCATTTTATTGTTTTATTAAAGTACCATTTTTTCAATCGGGACGACGAGAATTCCTTCTGCACCGTGTGCTTTCAGCTGGTCAATGACATCCCAAAATTCATCTTCTTTCACAACGGAATGCAAGCTACACCACTCTTTGTCAGCCAATGGCAAAATGGTGGGCGATTTCATTCCGGGGATTAAATTTGTGATTTGATCGAGGGCTTTGACAGGGCAGTTGAGGAGGATGTATTTGTTGCCGTTTCCGTTTTTAACGGCATTGATTCTAAAGAGGAGTTTGTCGAGAATTTCTTGTTTTTCGGGACTTAATTTTGTGTTTGATATAAGTACAGCTTCACTTTTTGTGACCACTTCCACCTCTTTGAGTCCGTTCATCAGAAGGGTGCTTCCGGTACTGACGATGTCAAAAACAGCATCAGCGAGACCGATTCCTGTGGCGATTTCAACACTACCGCCAATTTCTTCAATTTCGACTGAAATATTTTTCGCTTCAAAATACTTTTGCAGAATCGTTGGATATGAAGTCGCAATGCGTTTTCCGGAAAAATACTGAGAATCTGTATAGATTTCATCCTTGGGAATGGCGAGTGACAATCTGCAATTTGCAAAACCCAGTTTTGAAACCACTGTTACTTTTTTGTCTTTTTCCCAAACTTCATTTTCGCCGAGAATTCCAATATCTGCAACGCCTTGTTCCACATATTGCGGAATGTCATCATCACGCAGGAATAGAATTTCAATAGGAAAATTTGAAGATTCTGCTTTGAGTTTTCGGTCGCCGTTTGAAACTTTAATCCCACACTCCTGAATGAGTTTGATGGATTTTTCGCTTAAGCGACCACTTTTTTGGATGGCAATTTTTAGTTTACTCATTTTGTTTTTTTAGTTGTGTCTGAGTAAAACCAAAAGGGAATTCATGAAAAAACCCGTCAGAGATACTCAGACGGGTTTTAAATTTTATGTAAAATCACTACATAGAATCATCAGCTCGCCTGTTGGCCAGAATGATGATGGTGATGTAGCGTTATGAATTTCATTAGTTCTTATTTGATGAGGCAAATATATTTGATTTTTTTAGATTAGAAAATTGTTTTAGAAAAAAATTAAGAATTTAAACAAAAATGGTGTTCTTGATATGTTCAAAAATAAAATATTTTCCTCGATTTATTGCCCCGACCCTAAAGGGTGAAATCGAGGAAAATTAGATTTCTATATTTTACAAGTCTGAGTAAATGCTGTTTTTTACAAGTTATTTAAAAAGATCAATAATTGTATTAATAGAAACAAAAATGGTTAATAAATAACGCTAAAAAAGTTTTGAACCCAGATTAAATAAAGTATTTTTAAGCTTTTAAATTTCGGCGTAAGACCGAAACCTAATAGTTTTAAAACTAAAGTAGTAGCTCTCAATGATCAATTTATACAACACCCAAATCGAATCACTTTCCATTCACAAAATAGGAAATAAAAGCAGAAATGAATCGGTAATTTTATCGCAAAGTCCCTACAAGCTGGATGACGAATTAACACCACTTATCAAAGAATTTTTCTTTAAACCATTCAGGGACAAAGAAGAGAGTTATTATCAGTTTTCGCACGAGCAGGATTTGGAGTTTCACCCTTTATTCAATTTGGTTTCACAACTTTTTGATAATCCAGATCAAGCGCACGCTTTGAGTTTGGAAATAGCCAAACACCTCTATGAGCAATCTCAGCATCCTCATATTAAAAGCGGTGAATTGTATGTGACCTATCTGGAGAATATGCAGATTGACAATGAAAAAGTAGATGGCATCGGGATTTTTAAATCTGAAATCAAGCAGGACTTTTTATTGTTTGAAGAAAAAGAAAATCAGTTAGACCTTATTCTTCAACAAGGCATCAATCTGAATAAACTGGACAAAGGTTGTTTGATTTTCAACACCAAAAAAGAGGAAGGTTACAAGATTCTATCTGTCGACTCTAATAAATATGACACCAAATACTGGTTGGAGAGCTTTTTGGGGGTTTCGCTTTTTGAAGACGAGATTTTCTACACCAAAAAATACCTGAAGTTTTGCCAGGATTTTGCACGTGATGTGGTACTTCCATCAGAAGACAAACAACAGGAGGTTATGTTTATGAACCGAAGCGTCAATTACTTTGCAAAAAACGATGAGTTTGAGGAAACCAACTTTATGAATGAGGTGATAGATAACCCTGATTTACATCCTGAATTCAGGCATTATAAGCAAGAAAAAGCACCTAAGTATCACATCGAGGATGTTTCCAATTTTCCGATTGCAAATAATGCGGTAACTGCAGCCAGAAAATCAATCAAAAATGTGATTAATCTCGACACCAATATTCAGATAAAAATGGATTTTATCAATCCGGAATCTGCTGAACGGTTTATTGAAAAAGGCTGGGACGAGGAAAAGCAAATGTATTATTATTTGGTTTATTTCAACAAAGAGCAGAAAACTTAATTACTGCATCGCCTTTATTTCTGCCACTTTTTTAGTGTTTACTGTCTCATAATTTCGTTTGATAAACTCAAGGGCTGTTTTGACTATTTGTCCCATGGAATTGCAACGCTTAAACTTCATATCAAAAGTGAGTTCATACAATTGAGTTCTGAGTTCCTTCAGGTTTGAGGTAGATGAAATCTGGTCTTTCATCATACATCTCATAAGCATTCTAAGCCGGCTTTGTGAAGAAATAATTCTTTTTGCCAATAAGGAACGCTCTTCTTTTCGGTATTGCTCGATGGAGGTTTCTTGAAGTTTATTGGCAACCAATTCAACCATTTTAAAGTTTTCCTTAAAAAATTGAGGGCGATATACCTTTAAATTTCCTTCATAGCACTGCTGATCAAAATCGATGGCTCTTATTTTATATTTCACGTGATCAAAATCGTGAGTGGGTACAATCACATAGTTATATGACCGCATATCACCCAACAAAAGCATCATACAACGCTCATTGAATTTTACAAATTCTTTGGCGATTTGGGTTTTTCCATAGGCATCGAGGTTTTCGAGTTCATTTTCGATAAAAACATCACCGGGAATACCGGCAATGTGTTCTTCAATCAGAGTATCGCCATGAACTACAAAGTTGATTCTGTTAGGAGAGAGTGCGTGCTCGAGTTCGAGACCGTAAATACGGGAGGCATCGGCTCTTTTGATATAAAAATAGGTGTAATTGTCGTTGAGAATATTTCTTATTTTGATGCGGAAGGGTTTTGAATTTCCAAAAGTGCAGTAGTCAATTGCATCAACATTCAAAAACTCGGTAACGTCATCACCCCCATCTGAAAAAAGAATGGTATACACCTGTTTCAGGTTGTGAACGAGTTCTTCACGTTCAGAGTCAGAAAAATAAACACTCACCCACAGCGTGTCTTCATCATTCTTATCATAAACTGCTACAGACCCGGTAAAACGAAGTAAATCATCATAAAACACCGGAATGGTCATATCGCGGTTGTATCTTTTTAAATATTGAAAAAGAAAATCCTTTACAGGAAAGGAAGGTTTCTTTTTGGACATTAACTTTTCTTCCATTAGATTTTGATTGTGTTCAAAAATACTATCTTTATTGTTAAACTCGTTTGAAATTAATGTAACAATATAAAAGAATTAAAGTCATATACAAACAATCCCTAAAATTAATCAATTTTGGAAACCATTCTTACGCTTGAAAAGCTAACCAAACATTTTGGCCCCATCAAAGCCGTTCAGGATTTATCTTTTACCATCGAAAAAGGCAATGTTTACGGCATTCTGGGCCCCAACGGAAGCGGTAAATCTACCACACTGGGTATGGTGCTCAATGTGGTCAATAAAACCGAAGGCAACTTTCACTGGTTTGACGGAAGTGATTCAACTCACAACGCCCTTAAAAAAGTGGGTGCCATCATTGAGCGTCCCAATTTTTACCCCTTTATGACGGCTTCACAAAACCTGGAGTTGGTTTGTAAAATCAAAGAAGTCTCAAAAGACAAGATTGATGAAAAACTAGAATTAGTGGGTTTGCTGGAGCGAAAGAACAGCAAGTTCAGTACCTTTTCATTAGGAATGAAACAACGTCTGGCGATTGCCTCTGCCCTTCTCAATGACCCTGAAATATTAATTCTCGACGAGCCCACAAACGGTTTGGACCCTCAGGGAATTCATCAAATAAGAGAAATTATCAAAAAAATTGCAGCAGACGGCACCACGATTCTTCTTGCGTCACACTTGCTGGATGAGGTTGAAAAAGTGTGTACTCATGTGGTGATTTTACGTCAAGGAAACAAACTTTATTCAGGAACTGTGGATGGTATGAATGCCAGTCACGGTTTTTTTACGCTTAAAAGCGAAAAGGAAAGCGATTTAAAAACAGCTTTGGAAAATCACCCTGATTTTGCCTCAGTGAAAGAAGAAAACGGGTATTTAATTGCTTATTTAAAAAACCCGATGGCTCCTTCAGAACTCAATAAATATCTTTTTGAAAAAGGCATTGCACTCTCACATCTTGTTCACCGAAAAGAAAGTCTGGAAGAGCAATTTTTACAACTCACAAAATCTTTAAACTAAACCTATGCTACGTCTTTTATCCATAGAACTTCACAAACTGCGTTACAACCGGTCAGCTAAGGTGATTTCAATCGTCTATTTTGTGCTGATTACATTTATTGCCTTGATTGCGTCCATCGAGTTTAATTTTGGAAATGTCAATTTTAGAGTTGCAGATCAGGGTATTTTCAACTTCCCTTATATCTGGCACTTTAATACGTATATAGCCGCTATTCTAAAAATATTTCTTGCCATTGTGATTGTATCGATGATGGCCAATGAATACAGCCACCGCACCCTGAAACAAAACCTCATTGACGGATTGAGCAAAAAGGAATTTGTGCTTTCAAAATTTATTACCGTTGCCGGTTTTGCTTTTATCTCAACAGTTTTTGTGTTTATCGTCTCTATGATTTTGGGGTTGAGTTTCTCAGATTTTACAGAAATAGGAATCATATTTAGCAATCTAGAATACCTTTTCGCCTATTTCATCAAGCTTTTGGGATTTTTCTCATTCTGTTTATTTTTGGGAGTTTTAGTGAAGCGCTCTGCTTTTGCATTGGGATTTTTATTGATTTGGACCATTTTTGAAACCATTGTTTATGGGTTGTTTAAATGGCGATTTTTTAAAGGAACTGAAACCGCAGAAAACATTGTTCAATTCTTTCCATTGGAATCTATGTCCAATCTTATCGTGGAACCTTTTTCACGTATTGGAGCCATAAAATCTGCCGCATCCCAGTTGGGTGAAGGTTTTACAAAAAGTTATGCCGTTCACTGGGAAAATATCCTGATTGTTTTAGCCTGGACATTTATTTTTATTTATCTGTCTTATGTGGTTGTGAAGAAAAGGGATTTGTAGAAAAGTAGCCACAAATGCACTAATATTTTTCTTTTAGATAACCCTGTCAGGGTTGGTATGAAGTTAGATTTAAATTTCGCTTACATTACAAAATACTCTGCGAAAATCTGCGCGATCTGCGGGAGATTATTAGTCGGTTTTTTGTATTAGTTAATTAATGACGTGATTCCTGTTTTCACAGGAATTTGCCTTGAAGCATCACCTTATCAATATGATTACTACCAAACGAATAAGGTAAAAACCCATAAGACGGTATGGGTTTGGTAAAAATTAAGTTGGCTACTTTGCCTTTGGCAATGCTTCCGTGAGTTTGAGAAAGTTCCATTGCAGCAGCACCGTTAATGGTCGCGGCATTGATGGCTTCTTCGGGAGTCATTTTCATTTTTATGCAGGCAGTTGCTACTACAAAATTCATATTTCCACTGGGTGTCGAACCGGGATTGTAGTCTGTTGCCAGAGCTAAGGGCAATTGTGCATTCATTAGTTCCCTTGCCGGTGTGTAAGGGATGCTTAAAAAGTAAGAGCAAGAAGGTAATGCCACCGGTATCGTAGCTCCTTTTTTGAGCACTTCAATGTCTTCGGGGAGAAGCACTTCCAGGTGATCCACACTCAAAGCACCATTTTCAACAGCGGCTCTTATTCCGCCAATGGCGGTAAACTGGTTCACGTGAATCTTTGATTTGAGACCAAATTCTTTTCCCGCCTGCATGAGTTTGATGGTTTCATCAACGGTAAAATACCCTGTTTCACAAAACACATCAATATAATCTGCGAGTTCTTCAGCTGCGATTTGTGGCAACATCTCCTCGATGAGCAAATCAATATATTTATCTCTCTTTTTAGAATAATTTGCCGGAATGGCATGTGCTCCCAAAAAAGTTGCCTTAATCGCTATGGGGTAGTTTTGTTTTAACCGTTTGATGACACGCAGCATTTTTAATTCTGCTTCGGTAGTAAGCCCATAGCCACTTTTAATTTCAATAGCACCTGTTCCTAACTGCATGACCTCCTCAAGTCGCCGGGCACTTTGTTCATACAAATCATCTTCGTTGGTTTCCTGCAATTTTTTTGCTGAATTCAAAATACCGCCACCTTTGTTTGCAATTTCCTCATAACTCAATCCGTTGATTCTGTCAACAAATTCCTGTTCCCGGTTGCCGGCATACACAATATGCGTATGAGAATCACACCAGGAAGGCAAAACTAAGGCTCCGGAAGCATTGGTTAGTTCATCATAATGGCTTGTCGGCACATCATTCATACTTCCATAATCTGAAATCAAACCGTCTTCAATGACTAAAAATGCATATTTAATGGTGGGAAGGTTCTTCATTTCATCACCAATCAAAATGGGTTTTGAAGTAATACCAATCAATTCTTTGATGTTTGTGATGAGATGTGTCATTGATGTTAGGTGTTTGGTGTTACAAAGTTAGGAATTAGCCACGAATGCACTAATAATTATTAAAAACATTTATGCATCTGATTGTCAAAGTACTATTGATTATTAACTTGTAATCTGCAAATAAAAAGGAAAATATTCGTGCATTTGTGGCTTTTATAAAACGATACAATAAAGTTGATTATATTTTTGTTAATGCCAACAAAAAAGGTCTGGTTTTCTTAACTTGCTACTCTCAAAATTCACTTAACAATGAACAACAATTCTAAACCGGGTATCAATACTATTTGTACGCATTATGGCGAACTGGAGGATACCCAATTCAAAGGCGCTGTTTCGCCGCTTTATATGGCTACTTCGTATGCGTTTACAGATGTAGATGAAAAGCGTTATCCCAGATATTTCAACACACCAAATCAGCAAGCTTTGGCACAAAAAATAGCCGCTTTAGAACACACTGAAGCCGCTTTGATTTTTGGTAGTGGTATGGCGGCTGTGAGCACTTCCCTCCTCGCCTTTTTGAGACAAGGAGACCACGTGTTACTTCAAAAAACCCTTTATGGCGGTACATTTAATTTGGTTACTGAAGAGTTTGAAAAATTTGGCATTGCCTTTTCGTTTACAAACGATTTATCAGAAGCAGCTTTCGCCGAAAAAATAAAACCCAACACAAAAGTTATCTATATTGAAACCCCATCAAACCCCTTGATGACTATTACTGATATTGAAATGGTCACTAAGTTGGCTAAAAAACACAACATAGTGACAATGATTGACAACACTTTTGCCTCACCGGTCAACCAAAACCCAATTGACTTCGGGATAGACATCGTGATTCACAGCGCTACAAAATACATGGGCGGACACAGTGACATCCTCGCGGGGGCAGTGGCGGCATCGCATGAACATATTGATCGTATCTTTCAGATAGGGAAAAATCTGGGTGGCAACCTGAGTGACTATACTGTTTGGCTTTTGGAACGAAGCATAAAAACGATGGGGATTAGAGTAAAAGCCCAAAACCGAAATGCCAAACGCCTGGCCAAATTTTTGAACAGCCATCAAGATATTGCAAACGTCTATTATCCCGGATTAAAATCACATCCCGATTATGAGATTGCAAAAAAGCAAATGCACGGGTTTGGCGGTATGCTCTCCTTTGAACTAAATGAAACTATCGATGCCAAAATATTTATGAATAACCTCAAGCTTATCAAACCTTCAATGAGTCTTGCCGGAGTAGAATCTACCATCCTGTTGCCCAGCGAAACGTCACATGCCTTGCTAAGTGAGGAGGAACGAAAAGCACAAGGCATCTCTGAAAACTTATTGCGTTTTTCAGTTGGAATTGAAGAGAAAAAAGATTTAATTGCAGATATTGAGCAGGCTTTGGAGGCTTGTAAATAAGACGTAAGACTCGAGGAGTTAAGACGTATGGTAAAATTGTTGGGTGTTGTTCTCCTTCGTTTTAACTTTTCAGAATGAAAGATGTTGGGTGCGGGAAGACACCATTTGTTAAGTTAATGACTAACAATTTGGTACTTGGAATTTGGTGCTTGTAATTAGCCCGCAGATTTCACTGATAGTCGCAGATTGATTCGTCATAAGTCAACTTGAAAATAATATAAAAACTTAAAAAGTGAAACTAGATATACTTGCCATAGGCGCACATCCTGACGATGTGGAATTGGGTTGCGGAGCGACGCTCGCCAAAGAAATCGCAGCGGGGAAAAAAGTGGGGATTTTAGATTTAACCCGTGGTGAACTGGGTACTCGTGGAACTGCTGAAATAAGAGATAAAGAAGCTGCCAAAGCAGCAGAAATACTAGGCGTTGCCTTTAGAAAAAATCTGGAGTTTTCAGACGGATTTTTAGTAAACAATCCGGCATCGCAGCTGGAGGTTATTAAAATTTTGAGAAAATTCAGACCTGAAATCGTGTTTTGCAATGCCATTGATGATAGACATATCGATCACCCAAAAGGGAGCCAACTCGTCAGTGATGCTTGCTTTTTAAGTGGTTTAAGAAAGTTAGAAACCATTTTTGAAGGAAACAAACAAAAAGCCTGGCGGCCTAAAAATGTGTATCATTACATCCAATGGAAAAATCTCTCTCCTGATTTTGTTGTCGATGTTACAGGTTTTATGGAAAAGAAAATGGAAGCAGTGATGGCTTATGAGAGTCAGTTTTTTGACTCCAAAACTGAGGAACCTGAAACCCCCATTAGCAGTCCCAATTTTAAAGACAGTATAACTTACAGAGCGAGAGATTTAGGACGATTAGCGGGAGTGGAACATGCCGAAGGTTTTACGGTAGAACGCACAATTACAATCAATTCTGTTTTTGATATAAAATAATCACTGTTTTGTTTTGAAAATGATTGCTTTTTCGATTAAATTTGCATCCGCTTCTAAAAATTAGAAATAATTTGAATTTGGAAGCTTATTGACGAGATACCCGCTACCGCGGGCATTTAAATGGTGGTTGTAGCTCAGTTGGTTAGAGCGCTAGATTGTGGTTCTAGAGGTCGCCGGTTCGAGACCGGTCTTCCACCCAGAATATAAGTCTCTGTGAAAGCAGGGACTTTTTTTGTGGTCTTACTTTTCCGTAAAGTATTTTTGTATATTTAAACTTTAGGAAAAACCAACCTTATGAGATGTGTCCTCAGTTTTATTTGTCTTTTTAGTTTTTTAGTTTCAAATGCTCAAGAAATTGAGCTTTTTGAACAGTTTAACGGAAGATATGACTACCTCGCCATTGGAAATACGATGAATACTGCTGAAAATGGCTCCGGCGAACCTTGTGAAATTTTAACAAGCTCTTCAGCAAATCTTGAACTTCAACCAACTCAAAGTATTGTAGCTGCCTATTTATATTGGGCAGGCTCCGGCGATGGAGACTTTGAAGTCGCTCTCAATGGAACTCCCATTACTGCAGAACGAACATTTGCAGACCAAATAGATGAAGAAAGAGTCTTTTTTGCTGCTTTTACTGATGTGACAAACCTATTACAAAATACAGGAAATGCAGACTATACGCTTTCAGATCTGGATTTGACTGATGTCATAGCACCCTATTGCCCTACAGGAACCAATTTTGCCGGCTGGTCTATTGTAGTTATCTATGAAGACCCAGGTTTACCTCTCAATCAGCTTAACGTTTATGACGGACTTGAAAGTGTTTCAACATTTAATAATTTACTTAGTTTTCAATTGGACAACCTCAATGTAATTGACAATCAGGGAGCAAAAATTGGGTTTCTTGCCTGGGAAGGCGATTCCTCAATTGCTGTGGATGAAACCTTGCAGGTGAATGGAAACATTATCAGCAATCCGCCACTAAATCCGGCAAACAATGCCTTTAACAGCACAAACAGTTTTACAAATAGCAGTGAATTATGGAATATGGATATTGATTTTTATGATATTCAAAACAATATTCAGATTGGTGACACCCAGGCGACAATAACACTTACCTCGGGACAGGATTTTGTAATGATAAACAACATTGTTACAGTACTGAACAGTCAATTGCCCGATGCTACTATCGAAATTGACAACTTCATAGCCGGAGAAGAATGTGGTAATCGCGAGGTCTTTTTGGAATTTACAGTTTATAATAGTAACAGTACAGATGTACTTCCCGAAAATACGCCTATTGCTTTTTATGCCAATAACACGCTGGTGGAAACAACAGCAACCATTGACGAGATTCCCATCGATGGCTCAGAATCACAGGAAATTACTTTAACGATTCCACTAGCAATCCCTGAAGAATTTACATTAAGAGTTGTTGTTGATGACTTGGGAGGCGGCAGCGGAATCGTGACAGAAATTGACGAAACCAACAATGAAGACAGTATAGATATCATCTTGCTTGTTTTTCCGGAAATAACAGGTCTCATTGATTTAGAACAATGTGATGCTGTGGGAATTGAAACCTTTGATTTAACTCAGTCAACACAACAAATAGATCCTTTGAATACGATAAGCTTTCATATCTCTGAAGCTGAGGCCGAAAACAATGAAAACCCCATTCCAAATCCTGAAAACTACATCAATATTGAAAACCCGCAGACCATCTATTTGAGAGTTGACAATGGCTCTTGCTTTGTGGTAGATAGTTTTTTAATTGAAGTTATTAGTTGTCCGTTACCTGATGCAACAATTGCTTTGATTGACGATTTGAATGCGTGCCGTTTGCGTGATTTTGAAATTGTTTACCGGGTGGCAAACACTTTGGGCACATTACCCCTTCCGCCACAAACCCCAATCGCGATTTATATCAATGACGAACTTTATGCCACAGATTTCACCCCTATTCAAATACCCATTGGCGGTCAAATTCAGATGACAACCTCCCTACAACTTTCAGACAACATACCTGATGTTTTTGAACTCAAACTCAGCGTTGATGACATTGGAGACGGCAGCGGTATTGTTGAAGAACTGGATGAGACAAACAATTTATTTTTTGCCACCATAAGCTTTGAGAGTATTCCTGAACTGCCCCCACTTCCCGATATGGAATTGTGTAATGAAGGTTTTGGGTTTGCTGTTTTTGATTTAACGCTTCAAAATGAATTTATAAACCCTCAATCAAATGAAGAGGTAACTTTTTACAACTCGTTTGAAGATGCCCTTGACCAAAGCAATCAAATTTTCTTGCCGGAGGCTTACCAAAGTAACAGTAACCCGCAATTCATTTATGTGCGCCTTGATAACGATATTTGCTTTACAATTGCTTCCTTTAAAATTTCAACTGAAGACTGTCCGCCCTGGATTCCCGAAGGCTTTTCTCCAAACAATGACGGCATCAACGATTTCTTTGAAATTTCAGGCTTGCTCAATGTTTTTAAAGAACACGAGCTTCTTATTTATTCCCGAAAAGGAAATCTCATCTTTAGAGGTACTAATGAAACTGGTTTTTGGGATGGTACTGCCAATGAAGGTTTGCTCTATGACGGCCCGGTTCCTTCCGGACTTTATTACTATGTTTTAAACCTCAATCACCCTGATTATAAACCATTTATAGATTGGGTTTATTTGAACAAATAAAAAAATTGCCAGTCATTTTTATTCCCAATTTTAATTCCTAAATTCAAGCTTTTAAAAGCCAAAATAAATTTATAAAGCATTCCCTTGATAATGAACAACTTAATTATTTACGATAAAAAAACACTTGAAAAATATATCAACAAAAGAGACCGGGAAGTTAAGTTTGGTGAGTCTGTATTGACCATACAGGAACTTGACGAACTAAAAACCACTCCGGCAAAATATGTATTACTCGGCATTCCTGAAGATATTGGAGTTGTAGCTAATTGTGGTATCCCCGGAACGAGAAACGCTTGGAACGCGTGTCTTAAAGGCCTTTTAAATATGCAGGCCAATCAATTTACGACTCCGGAAAATTTAATTGTACTCGGTGAAATTGATTGCGCTTCTCAATTACAAGCTGCTGTTACACTTGACAAAGAAGATGCTCATTATTTTGAAGAACTGGGAACCATTGTTTCTCAAATTGACACAAAAGTAGCAACAGTTGTTGAGCACATCGTGAAAGCAGGAAAAGTTCCAGTTATTATTGGCGGTGGTCATAATAACAGTTACGGAAATATCAAAGGCACTTCATTTGCGCTTCAAAAGCCCATAAGTGTCATTAATTTTGATGCTCACGCCGATTTTAGACCTCTGGAACATCGCCACAGCGGAAACGGTTTTTCGTATGCTTATGAAGAGGGTTTCCTCAACCATTATTTCGTTTTTGGACTTCAAAAAAATTACAATTCGCAAGCGGTTTTTGACAAGCTTCACGAACATAAAGCAACGATTTCATACAACTTGTTTGAACAAATTGCAACCCACCGCACCAAGGCTTTTGGGCAAGCGATGAAAGAAGCAGAATCCTTTACACTGGCTGGTGAAAAATTTGGTTTGGAAATGGATTTAGACAGCATTCAAAATATCCCAAGCAGTGCAAAAACTCCCAGTGGGTTTTTAGTTAACGATGCCCGTCGTTTTATAAGCTATTTTGGGAGAAACAACAATGTTGCCTATCTACATCTCTGTGAAGCCGCCCCAATTCCCGGAACAGATGATGAAAAACAAGTGGGTAAATTATTGGCTTATCTCATCATTGATTTTATAAGTTAGTTAACACACAGTTTCTCTAACTTGTTGTAAATTAGTTCTTCAAATCAAATTATTAGAACCATGAAATTCAAAACGCTCTTTTTAATTGTGATACTCTTTAGCGCTTTCAGTTGTAAAAATACTACTGAAAATACACAAGAAGCTGACGAGCAAAAAACCACCTCAAAAGCAACACCATCCATTGATATTCAACCCATAAGTCATGCCACGATGGTACTTGATTGGGAAGAAACTGTTTTTTATGTTGATCCGGTGGGTGGTGCTGAAGCTTTCAAAGGTAAAAAAGAGGCTCACATCATATTGGTTACACATGTACACGGCGATCATCTTAATATAGAAACACTTGAAGCTGTTGTCTCAGAATCATCAATCATTATTGCGCCGCCTTCAGTTGCAGAGCGTCTTTCTGAAAATTTACTCTCAAAAACCATTGTTCTTGCCAATGATGAAACAACAAACCAACTCGAGTTTGATATAACCGGAGTGCCTATGTACAATCTTAGAGAAGAAGCCCTAAATTTTCATGAAAAGGGACGTGGAAATGGTTACCTCATCGAAAAAGACGGTTACAGAGTTTATATTTCCGGTGATACCGAGGACATCCCCGAAATGCGAGACCTAGAAGGCATCGATTTAGCCTTTATTTGTATGAACCTTCCCTACACTATGACCGTTGGAAGTGCTGCTTCTGCCGTAGCGGAATTTATGCCCAAAACAGTGATTCCTTATCACTTTAGAGGAAAAGACGGTTTTGCTGATGTAGATGCATTTGAACGCCTGGTGAACGAAAATGCACCCGATGTAGAAGTGAAACGACTGGATTTTTATCCTGTTGAATAAATCCAATATTTACCTTCTTATTGGTTCAACAGAATTCAAATTATCCTTCCTGCGGCTCAGTAATTTAAAGCGACGGCGCCTAAGTAGAAATCTCTGAAAGTTAGAAAAGCAGGTTTATTGAGAATATGGGGGGATGATGTGGGTGGATTTTTTAACGTTCTCTGGTAAAGCACCTTGTTTACTGAAATCCTCGAGTCATACCAATATGGTTTTACGTTTCTAAATAAACTAAAACATTGGATTAAGCTTTTAATAGCTTTTTCTTATTCACCCTGTTAGTAGTGCTTTTCTTTCTTCTGTTATGGTTTAAATTTCTCAAATGTTTGTCCATTAAATTTAAATGCTCCATTCTCGTGTGTTCCAAGCCAAAGGTCGCCATTGTTATCTTTGTAAATACTGAATAGCGAAATATTTTTTGAGTTGTCTTGGACAGGATAATGTGTAATTTTCATTCCCTGCCCGTCCGGCAGGCGGGCATCATATTTCCAAACACCATCAAGATAAGTCACAAACCATAGATCATTATTGTTGTCTAATACACTTGATAGATACTCGTCCAAATTGCTGTCCTTTTTACCATCTAAACCACCTATGCTTTCGTCTCTTGAGTAAAATTTATTGCTCTTTAATGTAGCACTGTCGTAAACACTATAACGATATTCGGTATTGAACCAAAAGTCGCCATTTTTGTCTTCCGTAATAGAACGCACTCCATTTGCACCTTCGTTACGAAATTCAGTCACATCTTCTTCAGTAATCCACTCAAACGATTTTCCATCGTATCGGCAAACCCCAACAGGATTTGTACCAAACCAAATGTTTCCTTTTCTGTCTTTATAAATGCTATAGACATCAAATGGATTGGATAGATTAGGTGGCTTAGGTAACTGCAATTCAAATAATGTAATACCATCATAGCGATATACTTTCCCCGTATTTCCGTAAGAATACTTAAACCACAAATCTGTTGATTCAAGTTTCCAGTTTTCACTGGGAACTGCCGTTAAAGTAGTGAAAGCATTTCCGTTAAATTTTGATATGGCAGACGTTGCGTTTGCACTGACAAAATAAATGTTGCCAAAATCATCTTCTTTTATTTCATCAATCCTATTGTTTAGCAAACCGTGTTTTGTTGTGAAATTAACTAATTCTTTTCCATCGTATTTATATACTCCCGTTTCCCAACTACCAAACCAATAAACATTCTTTTTGTCTTGAAAAACAACTATTATATTGTTACCAAGTTCAGTTACCACATCGCCTTTTACATTGTTTTCTGTTTTAATTTGTTGCGTTGGGGTTTGTCCATTGCAAGAAGTCAAAAGTGTTAAAATGCTTAGAAATAAAAATATGTTTAATTTCATTATCGGTCTGTTTAATTTATGACGGGTCTGCTAGAGTTGCTGCTAACGTTCTAGGCTATAAACTGTGGCGTGGATTAAACAACTAATTTAGCAAACAAAACCCAGACCTGAGGAAAATCCGATAGGATTTTCCGAGTGAGCCGGTAGAAGCCATAGTTTATGAGCCAATGTTAGCAACAGGTTTTTTTTATTCAGTGCAAAAGTATTCATTTCCGTTTATGTCTATGTAACCTGCTTTATCATCCTGGTCAATGAAAAATGCCAGATTTTGTTCAAATTGTTCTAATAATTTGTATTTAGGTTCTTTTGAGATTCGGTAATAAAATTTTAAACCATTTTCTGTTAACCTAATTAAATTTCCAACAAATTCTACATTTTCATAGAATTTTGCATTTCCATTTTCTAAAATTCCTTTTTTCCCATTTCTGATAATTATAGGAATTGTTGATAATCCGGATAATTCATTAACCACTTTACGATTACCTGAAAAGTAAATGTCGTCAACTTTACTTTTTTTAATTGAGTCAATTTTTTTACTAACGATTTTTTCTTTAAAATCAATTATTTCTACAGTATCCTTTTTAATAAAAAAATATCTATTCTTTTCAATTATCTCATATTTGGGATTAAATTCGGTTGTAAATCCACAAACTATTAGAGGTTCTAATTTAATTTCATCTAATACAATATTATAGTATTTAATTTCGCAATCTTGTGTAAGCACCTGAAATCTACCACCAGAAATAACCCCAGCAAATTTTAGATGGTTTATTCTAATTGGGCTTCTATTTTCGGACTGATATTTTAAATTATAACTTTTGGCTTCTTTGTCAAATAATATTTCTACGCCGTAATATTCTCTTACAATTTCATATCCGCTATTTTGTGAATATAAAACAGATGAGAATAAAAATAATATGTATATTAATTTGTTTTTCATTTTAACTTGTTGCTAACGTCTCGTATATGAAAAGTAGGCGATTTCGAAGCACTAAACTTTCGGTTAAGCACAAACTTTGATACGAGTCACAAGTCTTGAATTTACTACTGTTTCGCCTATTTTTTATATACATTGTTGTATGCCGTTTTTATAGTTCACGTGAGCTCTCGATAATTATTTTTTCGGCAATGATTCTCATCAGAATAATCTCTTTTTGCAATATTTTATCGTGCTTAAAAGGCAAATATCTTTCCCTGTCAGTTTCCTTGCTATGAACAATCGAATTCCTTGTTTTGTAGATTCTTTCCCTTAGATTCTTTAAAACTTTATCTCTGTCCTCAACAAAGTTGACTTTATTACCTTTTGAAAATTCTACTTCTTGTGATTTATAATAATCGAGTAAATCCGAATCATACGAGTCAATAGCATCCTTGACTTCATCTAAATCTGGAATAAAACGTTCAAGAACAAGACGGAGAGCCTCAGGTTCATTGATTTGGAATTCTTCGTTTTTGTATTTCAATTTGTCCTGAATAACTTTTATCAGTTCTGAAACATCTTTAGTTCTTTTATAAGAGAATGAAGGTTTAGTCAATTCTCCCTTTATAGATTTGATTAGTTCATCATTATAAATTTTTTCAAAAAAGTGTTCTAGAATATGATAGAATGAAAGATATTGAAGGTCAACGCTTTCAGAGGAAATTCCTTTTTGATAAAACAAGATTAAGTCATTTTCATACTTCCTTTTCGGGGTTTCTATTTCTTCAATTCTTGCTCGTCTTATTCTGCCAATTCGAATAGTTCTAGTCAAATCTTCAATAAAACTAGAGGGCAAATATGATAAATCTGTATTATAACTCAAATTGAATAAAAATGAATAGGCTAATGTTTCAAAGTCATTCTTACTTTTTGGCGAATCTGATTTAATTAGTAAAGTTTGAAATCTTGGAATTATTCTTTTCAACAAATCGAATAAATCTAAAACTTCATTATCACTGGAATGAAATCTTCGATTTCTTAATCTATGCCATAAAGGAGGTCGCCCTGAATTCGTAGTAGAGCTTAATGGAACTAATTGTTTGATTATATGTATCAAATAAGCGTCAGAAGGGCTTGAAAGTTGATAGTCTATTTTATTTACGCTGTCTGTCTTACAAATATCTTCATCTCCAGGAAAATAAATCCTTGAACTTTGAACTACTGAAACTTCGAAAGTCTTTCCATCCAAAAGTTCGTATTCTTGGTCTGTCTGCAATTGTTCTAGTTTCTCAACAGCTTCTCTTAATCGTTTTCTTTTTAGTCTATAAGTAGTGTCGTTCACAGTATAGTCCAAATAAACTCTAGTCGAGCCTGTGTTTTCAATTCGAAAAACTTCTTTTACTGCTTCGTTAAATTCTACTTCTGTCATTCTTTTTTTTTAATGGCATACAACATTAGTATATAAAAATAAATTTACAACATAATATTGATATATTCCATTTGTAAATTTTTGTTTTATATTATTTTATTGTTGATATACCCCCTATAAGTTGTATATACACCATGCTTTTAATTTAAAAAACGTTCTAAGGTTTTCAAACATAAAGTGTTTCTTTAAATTCCATTTCAACTAATGTAAACATTGTATGTTGAGTTTTGCCATGGAAATCTCACTAAAGATAAATCATAAAAAGAGACTTCCTTAAATACTACCCAGTTAAACTATTTTCCTGTAATTTAGTCTCAATGGTAAATAGACACTATGAAAACTATTGCAACAAGCTTGTTTCTTCTTTTCTTTACGGTGGGATTTTCTCAAAACTTATACTTCCCTCCCACTTCCGGAAATACCTGGGAAACCTTACCCCCGGAAACATTGAATTGGTGTCAGGAAAAAATTGATATATTGAATTCCTTTTTAGAAGACAATAACACCAAAGCTTTTATCCTGCTGAAGGATGGTAAAATAGTGATTGAAAGCTATTTTGATAACCACACTATGTCTGCTCCCTGGTACTGGGCTTCCGCCGGAAAAACCATCACGGCCTTTATGACGGGTATCTCACAACAAGAAGGCTTTTTATCCATCGATGAACCCACAGCAAATTATTTGGGTACCGGCTGGACGAGTTGTTCACCCTCTGAAGAATTGGCCATCACTATTGAAAACCAATTAACTATGACTAGCGGCCTCAATGATGCCGTGGCAGACCCCAACTGCACCAACAGTAATTGTCTTGAGTGTCTAGTTACTCCCGGTACCCGCTGGGCTTATCACAATGCACCTTATACACTGCTCGACCAAGTGATTGAAGATGCTACCGGCACTACCTTAAACATCTACACGACTCAAAAACTCAAAACACCCACCGGAATGAACGGCACCTTTTTACCCATTGAAAATAACAATGTTTTTTTTAGCAATGCCCGAAGTATGGCACGTTTTGGTTTACTCATGCTCAATAACGGAAACTGGGACGGCAATCAAATAATGACCGACACCAATTTTTTCAACCAGATGATCACACCATCTCAATCCCTCAACGAAGCTTATGGATACCTTTGGTGGCTCAACGGAAGTGACTCTTTTATGGTTCCCGGTCTGCAAACTGTTTTTAATGGCCCCTTATTCCCTAATGCCCCGGAAGACACTTATGCCGCTTTGGGGAAAGACGGGCAGTTTCTCAATGTGGTTCCTTCTGAAAATATCGTATGGATGAGAATGGGTGAGAATCCAGACAATTTACCGGTTCCTTTTCTGTTGAATGATCAAATTTGGGAATTCATCAATGATTTGGAGTGTGAACTGAGTAGCACTGAAATAATCAAACATTCATTTCAAATAACTCCCAATCCTGTAAATGATTATGCAACTATTAATGCTAAAGATGAAATAAAAAAAATTGAAATTTTTTCAGCTCAAAGCCAGCTAATAAAATCACATACTGTAAATGAAAATGAGTTTACTTTAAATCTGGCATTTTATACTTCCGGATTGTATTTTGTTAAAGTTTATTTTAACAACGGTCAAACAGCTATACAAAAAATAGTGAAGGAATAAAGTTTTATATAATCTCAAAAAAACAGTACACAGACCCGTTCAAATTACCAAATTTAAATTAAAAAGGGACATTTTTTTGGTCAGTTCATTCACCTTAAAAAAATCAATCTTCTAAGCTGAATTTCTGCTTGCGTTAATGTTTCCGAACAAACATCTTATAACCAGTTTTTCATAAATCTCATAATCTTGATCATTTTTTTGCATCTGCATCAAAGCAAACTGTTGGATACTTAACAAGGGTAATATTATGTTCTCCCTGGTACTTATTGACTTTCGGGAACGGGGTTCATTTTCCATCAGTTTTGTTTGATTAGTGAGTTTTAAAGCCCACTTTTTAGCCAGTAAATATTCACTTCTCAATTCTTTCCAAAAATCACCATAATCCGGATGATCAGCCATATATGAGGTCAATGGAAAATATGTTTTTTTCATAGACATAATACTATTTTGAATCAATGTCTTAAAGAAATCTGACTCTTCATATAAGGTCTCGATGGCTTCAAAATTATCTTTAAAAGCGTCCAATGCAGAACCCAAACCGTAATATCCGGGTATGTTTTGTCTCACCATACTCCAGGACCCTACAAAAGGGATTGCTCTTAAATCTTTTAGTTCAAGTTTTGTTGCTTGTTTTCTTTTGGTGGGTCTGCTGCCAATATTTGTGGCACCATATTGTTTTAAAGGCGTCATATCTTCCATATAGGAAGTAAATAAAGGATCATTTTTTAAACTCAGGTATTTTTTATGGCTAATTTCAGCAAGGGTTGTCATCGTTTCTTTCAGATGGGGCTCCATTTTATTGCTTTGCATTGATTTTACTCCGGAAAGCAATAATTGCTCAAAGTTATAAGAAGCCTGGTCGTGTGTTCCAAAAACACTGGTAATGGTTTGTCCTTGTATGGTGAGCTGAATGTTTTTATTTTCAATTTCAGGCCCTTGGGAAGCATAAAATTGATACGACTTGCCTCCTCCTCTTGCCGGAGGTCCCCCTCTGCCGTCAAAGAAAATGACTTTGATGTTGTATGCTCTTGACAAGGCTGTCAATACTTCTTTGGTTTTATAAATTTCCCAATTGGCTTTTAAATAACCCCCATCCTTAGTTCCATCAGAAAAACCCAACATTATATGCTGCTCATAATTCCTTCTCTGCAAATGTTTTTTATAGGTTGGGTTCGTATATAAAGTTTCCATAACAGCACGGGCATTAGCCATTCCGTCCATGGTCTCAAAAAGTGGAACAATATCTATATCAATGGTATCATCATCATAACCACAAAATTTAAACAATCCATATACCGACAGGACATCAATGGTACTTTCAGTATTTGAAATAATGTATCTGTGAATGCTCTTTGGGCCATTGTTTTGTTGAATGGATTTGATTTGTTTTATGTTTTTTATGGTATCAGAAAGTATTGCTTGTTCATAGTGGTTTTCATTTGTCTTGCAAGCGCGTTGTGTCAGCAGGCTTATTTTTTCATCCTCAGTTAAATCAGTCCAGTTTAACTTGAATTCTTTTTCAACCACTTCAGAAATAAGTTCGCGATGTATTGAAGAATCTTGTCTAACATCCAAAGAGGCAAAATGAGCTCCAAATAAATGTACCCTTCCTATAAAGTCTTTAATTTCAGCAACATAAAGTGAATTATAATCTGAAATTAAAAAAGCTTTAACTTCGTTCAATGTATCTAAAATTTCTTGAGCACTGATTAAACGATTATCCTGGAAAATGGCATTATATAGTTTTGATTTTAAATCGTCCAACAACCGATTAGTTTTATGAAAGGTTATTTTTTTCATCAACCATTTTAGATGTCCATAATAACATTTAATTATGGAAATGCGCAGTTCATTAGCTACCTGAAGCGAGGTTTCTGTATTGACAAAAGGATTTCCGTCCCTGTCTCCTCCCGGCCAAAAACCTAACTGTAAAAGATTTGGGTTAAAATCGGGTTGCTCTTCTAGCTGCTCGCAAATTTTGTGGTAAAGCCTACCCAAAGTTTGATAATAGACATAGCGCAAATAAAACAAAATTGTTTTTGCTTCATCAATAGGTGTGGGTTTTTCCCGATTGATAAAAGGTGTAAATGCCAATTGTTGTAAACTTTTATCTACTTCTTGATAGTCGTTTATTTTTATGGCTTTCCTAAGTTGATGCATAATGTTTTGCACAGCATTGGGGTAAAACTGTGTGGGATGTGCTGTAAAAACAACCCTTACGCCAAAATCTTTAAAGTGATTGATTGTTTCTTGACTAAGAGGTTTAGAATTCAGAAAAGTATCGATACCGGTATAATTAAACTCAACAAATGCCGCGTCTTCTACACTATCAAACAAGACCACCTGACGTTCAACATATTGAACCACTCTAAATAAAAAATCAAACTTTTCCTTTTTATTTTTAATGTCTGTGTACTGTTCAAAAAAATCATTAATAACCTGTTCAGGGCTTTTTTTTTCTGTGTAGTATTGATGGCTCAGTTTTGCTAACAACGGTATGAATATACTGGTATGTTTGATATATTCATTGGGTAGATTTGTAAACAAACTATTGTAAATCAAATACCTGTTGCTAATTAAACTTCTAAACAATTCTATTTTATCCTCTTTTGTAATCATTTTGAGTTTTAACTTATTTCATAATTGACCAGTACAATAAACTCTTTATTGTAAACTCTATATTACTCATATTTTGCGACCTGTCCCTTTTTGCTCGTTTTTAGTATAAACTCCCTCAAATCATCATTTGATTTTTTCAAATCTTCTCGACGCAGGTACATCATATGGCCGCTACGGTACCCTTTAAAGTCCAAACGGTCTTTTAATTTACCGCTTGGATCCATTTGCCACATGGTGTACTTGGCGTGGAAATAAGTAGTGGCTCCGTCATAATATCCACTTTGAAACAACACATTCAAATAAGGGTTTTGTGCCATTGCCTGACGCAAATCATCACGGGTGTTGTCGTTTTCCATATCCCAGGGGCGCACATTGCCAAACACATTGTATTTAACATCGGTTTTGAAGCCCAAATCATTCTGAAAATAATGATTGATGGCCGGAGTAAATGAGTGCAACCAGGAGGTGAGTTCGGCGCTGTAATCTGGCGATGTGCCTGCTTCCATTTTATCAATTCCCAAATAACGAGAATCCAGTCTGCCTATGGTATTTCCTGTTTCATCTCGCAACAAAGCTTTCCAAAAATAACTTGTGGGGACAACCAGATTGTGTTGTAAAATCTCTTTTTCGGTTAAACCGGAATAAAAAGCCATTTTTTGAGCAATCGCTTTGCGTTCAGCTTCATCTATAAATCCGCCTTTCGCTATGGCAGGCATTAATTCATTGATCGTAAAGTCTTCAACTTGAGGTAAAATTTCCAGCAGGTCTTTTTGCTGAAGTTGGGGCGATAATTGTTTGTGGTACCAGGCGGTGGCTGCAAAATAGGGCAAACTGAGTGCTTGTGACTCCAAATTGTCACTGCGCAAAATCTTATAATCTGCCGGCGAAACCATAATGACACCATTGAGATACATCCAGTGGCGGTTTTGAAGTGCCAATGAAAGACCGGCAACCCTCACGCCTCCATAACTTTCTCCAATGAGGTATTTCGGTGAAAGCCAGCGATTGTTTCTCGTCACAAACGTATTGAGCCACTCTGCCAAGTAAGTTACATCTGCATTGATGCCGAAGAATTTATTGCGGTCCACCCCTTCCCCATCTGCCGGAATCATCCTTGAAAAACCGGTATTTACAGGGTTTACATAAAGAATATCAGCAACATCAAGAATTGAATAAGGATTGGCTTTAAACCCGTAAGGCTGCACAGGGTAGCCCTCATCGTCAATGTTCAAAATACGCGGACCTGTATATGCCAAGTGCATCCAGACGGAGCCGGAGCCGGGACCACCGTTAAATGAAATCACCAGTGGGCGGTGTTCTTTATTTTGGACATTATTTCGCGTGTAGTAAGTATAATGCAACGAGGCAATGGGTTTTCCGGCTTCATCCCACACGGGTTGTGTGCCTGTGGTTACCGTGTAATTAATCAGCGTTCCATTAACAGTCACTTTGTCTTGAGTGACAATGGTGGTATCAACCGGAAGCGTGCGTTGCTGGGCTTGTGCCTGATTAAAAACAAATAGAAGGATTGTGATGGTGAGTAGATATTTTAACTGCATTTGTTAAAGATTTGATTCGAAATCCAAATATAGTGAAATTGGTTTATTTAGTGGGGAGAGAATAACAAATGACCGATGATCGAAAAAAAGAAAATAGAGAAGTTCAAGAGCTAACCGGGTTTTAACTTTCAGAATTCAAATTTGATTTTCGTTATTCGTAATTTGTTGTAGCAAATGCTGAAAAAAATCTATTTTCAAAATAAAATCTCTTGTTTAAAAGTAAATTAATATTTACCTTTGAATTCTAAGTCAAAGCGAAACTGAATGAAATGTTCTGAACTTTACCGAATACTTACAAAAGACGGTTGGTATGCAGTATCACAAAAAGGTTCGCACGTTAAAATGAAACACGAAACTAAAAAAGGAATAATTATATTTCCGAATCACGGTAGCCAAGAAATGGGTAAAGGATTAGAAAAGAAAATTCTTAAAGACGCTGGAGTCAAATTATAAAATTATGATTAAAAAGAAAATAATAATGACTGTTGAGAAAACCGATACTGGTTTTTCTGCTTATTCTGAAAGTTATCCAATTTTTACGACAGGACAATCAATTCCTGAATTGATAAACAGTGCCTATGAAGCTACCGAATTTTACTTCGAGGAGGATAAAATAAAAGTCGGACCGGAGGACATAAAATTTGAAATTGATTTTAAGCAGTTTTTTAAATATTATAAAGTTATAAACGCAAAATTCTTAGCTGAAAAAATCGGAATGAATGCCACATTACTTTCTCAATATGTTTCAGGAACAAAAAAGCCATCACCAAAACAAACTGAAAAAATATTGAGCGGAATTCACCAAATCGGACAAGAATTATCAGGAATTAATTTACTGCAAACCCCATAATAAAACGAGAAAGCACTTACTACAACATCGAGCCGTAGCCGTTATTTGAAATTCGTTATTTCTCATAAGTCTTACGTCTTTAGTCTTGTAGTCTTAAGTCGTGCAACCTTAAGTTCTAAAAAATGGCTCAAATCATTTTAAAACACTACTTCAAGTCTTTCCCAATCCAGTTGGTCATCATCGTCGTAAAAACAACAACACTAATGGAACTGAGCGGCATGATAATCGCTGCAACCACAGGAGCCAGCTGACCGGTGACGGCGAAATACAATCCCACCACATTATACAAAAAAGAAATACCAATACTCGCCTTGATGATGTTGATGGATTTCTTGGCAGCTTTAAAATAGCTGGGTAGTTCTTTAAACTTAGTGGCGTCGAGGATTCCGTCACAAGCGGGTGAAAACACATTGACATTTTCTGAAACAGCAATGCCCACTTCACTTTGTTGCAAAGCCCCGGCATCGTTGAGGCCGTCGCCAATCATCGCCACTTGATGACCAAATTCCTGCAAACCGGCAATGTGTTCCAGTTTGTCTTTGGGTTTTTGGTTAAAATTCATTTGTGTGCCGGTAGGAAGAATTTCTTCCAGGTAATCACGTTCCCCTTCATTATCACCGGAGAGGATGCCCAGATGGTACTTGCCACTCAACGATTCAAACACTTCATCAACGCCTTCACGATAGCGGTTTGTAAACACATATTTTCCTTTGTATGTATTGTTTGTACTCACGTGTACAACGGTTTCAAAATGAGATTTGCCGGTTTCAGAAATTGGTTCTGAAACAAAGGCTGCGCTGCCTATTTTTATGTTGTTACCATTGGCTCCGGCTCTGAGGCCTTTTCCGGGGAGTTCTTCATAGTCATCAAGGGTAAGGATATCGTTTTCCTTCAACAACTCATAGAGTGAGCGGCTTAGTGGATGATTGGAAGTTCTCAACGTTGATTTGAGCAGGTTGGTCTCCATTTCGCTTAAAGCGGAACCGGTATAGACAATTGCATTTTTATCATTGGAAGTAATTGTTCCGGTTTTGTCAAAAATAAGAGTGTCAATTTTGGCGAGCTTTTCAATGACATTGGCATTTTTGAGATAGAACTTCAATTTTCCGAAAATGCGCAACATATTCCCCAAAGTAAACGGAGCCGACATCGCCAATGCACAGGGACAAGCAATAATCAAAACCGCCGTAAACGCCTGAATGGCAATAGACACATCAAAAAACAACCAATAACCCAATGCGCCAAAAGCAATGAGCAGAATAACAATGGTAAAATATTTACTAATGGTGTTTGTGAGTCCCACAAAATCGTGTTCCTTGTCTTTGTTAAACACATCATTACTCCACAACTGGGTGAGGTAACTTTGTGACACACTCTTTAAACTTTCCATCTCGATGGCACCGGCAATTTGTTTACCACCGGCAAAAAGTTTGTCGCCCGATTCCTTTTTGATGGGCACCGATTCGCCGGTTACAAAACTGTAATCGATACGTGCATTTCCTTTTATAAAAATACCATCCACGGGAATGAGCTCTTCGTTTCTGATGAGCAACCTGTCGCCCTCTTTGATATCATAAACTGAAATGGCTTCTTCTTTTCCTTCACTGATTCGGGTTACCGAAATGGGAAAATAAGATTTGTAATCCCGTTCAAACGAAAGAAAATTATAGGTTTTCTGCTGAAAGAATTTACCGAGTAAAAGGAAAAATACCAGACCCGTGAGGCTGTCAAAAAAACCGGTACCCAGGTCAAAAGTGATTTCGATTACACTGCGAACAAAAAGCACCAAAATACCCAGCGCGAGCGGCACATCGATATTCAAAAACCCAACCCGCAATCCTTTAAAAGCAGAAATAAAATACCCGGAAGCCGAATAGAAAAAAACCGGCAACGAAAACGCAAACATCAACCACCTGAAAAAGGGTTTGTACTGCTCCAGCCAGTAGTCTCCAAAATCAAAATACTCAGGAAAGGAAAGAAACATAATATTTCCAAAAGCAAAGCCCGCGATGGCGAGTTTGTACATCAGGCTGCGGTCAACGGGTTTTTGCTTGCCTTCATAGTTTTCAAGACTTATGTAAGGCTCATAGCCAATACTACTTAATAAATGCACCACTTCTTTGAAGCTTATGATTGCACTTTGAAACTGCAATCGCACTGTCTTTTGTGGAAAATCTACCTGCGAATTTGTAATTCCGGGATTGAGTTTATTGAGGTTTTCAAGAATCCAAATACAGGAACTGCAATGAATATGCGGAATATATAACGTGACTATTTGATTGACACCATCATCAAACTCAAGCAATTTGTCTGCAATGGCTTTGTTATCCAGAAAGTCATATTTACCTTCGAGTTCTTTTGGAATCGCACCCGGTGCCGATTGCATATCATAGTAACAAGTGAGATCATTAGCCGAAAAGATTTCATATACCGTTTTACAGCCATTGCAGCAGAAGTCTTTATCATCTGCAACAATAGTCCCGGCAGTGCAACTGTCGCCGCAGTGGTAGCAAGTGGTTTTATCTTTTGGGTATGTTTTCAACATTTAAGCTTATAAACTTTGGTTGCAAAATAATGAATTTGAATTATTAAAAATAATGACGAATATCAGAGATTAAAAAATGCTTCCACAAAGACCAATAAAAGTTTTACCACAGAAGTAGAATGCTTAACTTTGAAGAATGAAAATTTTTGAAAAGGAGAATAGCTTACTCAACTTCATCTCTGAATCCATCTCTGAAGGTGTGGTCATTGTTGATAGTAAACAACAAATTGTTTCTGTCAATAATTCACTACTGGATATGTTTGGTTATTCAACTGAAGAACTCACGGGGAAACATTTGGATATATTAATTCCAAAAGAAATTCACGAAAAGCACAAAACCTATGTCAAAGATTTTATCAAAAAAAGCGACAAACGCCAAATGGGTCACGGTCGCAATCTCTTTGGTGTTCACAAAAGCGGAAAATACATCCCGGTTGAAGCCGGCTTAAATCCTTTTGAATGGGAAGGGCAGTCTTTTGTAATGGCTTTGGTAATTGACATTACAGAAAGAATAAAACAAGAAAAAAAAATCCTTGAACTTAACACAAAACTCGAAGAGCGCATTCTGGAGCGTACCAAAAAATTGAATATTACCGTCAAAGAACTTCAAACCGAAATAGAAAAAAGAAAAATAGCCGAAAAGAAAATCAAGTCTGCTTTAAAAAAAGAAAGAGAACTCAACGAATTAAAAACCAAATTCCTCTCTATGGTTTCTCACGAGTTTAAAACTCCACTTAGTGGGATTTTAACGTCTACCATTTTATTGGGTAAATACAAGCTTGAGGAACAACAGGAAAAACGAGACAAACACCTGCGCACCATCACAGACAAAGTGCATTACCTCAATAACATTCTCAATGATTTTCTCTCAGTTGAGAGACTGGATACCGGGAAGGAAACGTACAGGTTTACTACATTTAAACTCAGTAAAGTAATCAATGAAGTGGTTTATAACGCAAACATGCTTTTAAAAGATGGCCAGCATATTGTATTTCCGCAGGAAGTTGATGAATATACCCTCACCCAAGATGAAAAAATTATGGAATTGTGCCTTTCAAACCTCATCCACAATGCCATAAAATACTCCCCGGAAAATACTACCATAAAAATTGACATTGAAAGTACAGATAAAATACTCACAATCATAATTAAAGATCAAGGAATTGGGATTCCTGAAGAAGCTCAAAAACACATATTCAGCAGGTATTTTAGGGCAGAAAATGCCATTAATGATCAAGGAACTGGAATTGGTCTCAACATCGTAAAAAGTCATTTGAAAAATTTGAATGGAAGCATTAGTTTTGTGAGTAAAGAAAACAAGGGAAGCACCTTTACAATGACAATACCTTTAGTAGCAACAAACAATTAAAAAACATGTCCAAAGTATTATTAATAGAAGATGATGTTGTCGTAAGAGAAAACACGGCAGAACTCATTGAATTGGCAGGTTATGATGTCATCACAGCTCCCAACGGGAAAATTGGTGTATCCACTGCAAAAAACACCCTTCCCGATATTATAATTTGTGACATCATGATGCCCGAACTCGATGGCTATGGTGTTATCTCTGAACTTTCAAAAGAGGATTCAACAAAATTTATCCCTTTTATTTTTCTCACAGCAAAAACAGAACACAAAGACATAAGAAAAGGCATGGATCTGGGTGCAGACGATTACCTTACTAAACCCTTTGAAGAGCACGACTTGTTAAGTGCTATTGAAAGCCGACTTGCTAAAGCGAGTATTTTAAAGGAAGAAAGGGAACAAAAACAAATTGATGAAGACATTTCAAAGCTGCGTTCACTTCATGACTTGAAAAACTATATAGATGATAATGGAACAGAACAAACCTTTAATAAAGGGGAGTCTATTTTTAAACAAGGAAACCATTCCAATTATATTTACCTCATCAACAAAGGCATTGTAAAGTGTCACAGGATTGATGAGTCTGGTAAAGAACTCACAACGGCTCTCTACAAGGAAGATGATTTGTTTGGCTATGCATCACTGCTTCAAAACATTCCCTATCAGGAATCGGCTACTGCAATTGAGCACTGTGAGTTAATGGCAATTCCAAAAGAAGAACTCAAAGACGTTCTGAACAAAAATCACAAAGTAAACTATGACCTCATCAACCTACTTTCAGATAGTATCTCTGAAATTAAAGAACAGTTACTGCAGATGGCATATGGATCGGTGAGAAAAAAAACAGCCGCTACCATTCTTCAGTTTGCTGAAAAGATGAACAAAAAAAACAATGAAAGTATTAAAATATCCAGAAGTGATCTTGCCAGTGTTGCGGGTATTGCCACTGAGAGCCTTATTAGAACACTATCCTCATTTAATAAAGAGGGTTTAATAGAAATAGAAGGTCGAAACATAAAAATTATCGATTTACAATCCCTAAAAGAAGTAGATTAACATGGCAAAAGTTCTTCCTTTTAAAGCTGTAAGACCCACCAGAGATAAAGTGGGACTCATTGCTGCAAGAGCCTATCAAACATATACGCAGTCTGAAAGAGAGGCACGGCTTAACAACAACCCGTTTTCTTTTTTACACATCGTCAACCCGGGTTATAAATATCATAAAGAAATTTCAGGTATCGAAAGGTATAAGTTGGTAAAAAACCGCTATCAGGAATTTCGTGAAGAAGGCATTTTTATTCAGGACAAAACCCCGTCTTATTACATCTACAGAATTGTTGACCGTGACCAGCAAACCTATGAAGGTATTATTGCTGCTACCAGCACGGTGGAATATGAAAAAAATATCATCAAAAAACATGAAGACACTCTTGAGGAGCGCGAAGTGATTTTTAAAGACTATTTAAAAACCGTAGGCTTCAATGCAGAGCCTGTATTGATTACCTATCCAGACAACACCGCACTCGCAAAAATTATCAAAGAACAGTCACAAGCCCGTTCTGAATATGAGTTTACTACCACATACCGGGATACTCATTACCTCTGGGTTGTAGAGCAACCAGAAATAGTAGCTCAAATTCAAGCAGAATTTGATAAGTGTGAACACCTGTATATTGCAGACGGTCATCATCGCTCAGCATCCTCCCATTTGCTTCAGCAAGAATTGAAAAGTGAAAATAAAAAACACACCGGCGATGAATTCTACAATTTTTTTATGAGTTACCTCATCCCCGAGTCACGCCTCAGCATTTATGAATTCAACCGCTTGATTAAAGATTTAAACGGGCTTACAAAAGAAGAGTTTCTCATTGCACTCGACGAGTTTTTTATCATTGAAAATCGCGGATTAAACTATTATAAACCCAACAAAACGCATCATTTCAGCATGTACCTCGAAGGTGAATTTTACTCATTGCAATTGCGACATTCCAACTATAAAATCGAAAATGCATTGGACGATTTAGATGCTCAAATTGTATATAAAACTATTTTAAAACCTATTTTAGGAATTGAAGATTTAAGAAACGATCAGCGCATTGAATATGTACACGGCCGAAATGATATGCCCTTTATAAAAGCAAAAGTTGATAGTGGCGAATACAAAGTGGGCTTTGGACTCAAACCCGCAACAATAGACCAGCTAAAACACATTGCAGACCAAGGACTCAAAATGCCTCCAAAAAGCACATACATTGAACCCAAATTGCGAAGCGGGATTACCATTTATGAATTTTAAATAGTAACCACTGAGGAAGCAGAGGATTTACACAAAGAACCACAGAGAAGAAAGAAATGAATATAAAAGAAAACATAGAAACTATAAAAGCATCCCTTCCGGGAAATGTTAAACTTATTGCGGTTTCTAAGACCAAACCGGTTAAAGAAATTATGGAAGCCTATAATGCCGGGCAGCGTGACTTTGGCGAAAACAAAGCACAGGAAATGACTGAAAAATGGGAACAAATGCCCAAGGACATCCGCTGGCATATGATTGGTCATCTGCAACGTAATAAAGTAAAGTACATCGCCCCATATGTTCACTTAATTCACGCTGTTGACAGTTTAAAACTCCTCAAGGAAATCAACAAACAAGCACAAAAAAACAACCGAATCATCAACTGTTTACTCCAAGTTTACATCGCCAAAGAAGACACAAAATTTGGGCTCGACCCTGAGGAAGTCACCCAACTTTTGGAAAGCGAAGTCTTTAAAAACTTAAAGAACATTCGGGTACAAGGTTTAATGGGAATGGCTACTTTTACCGAAAATAAGGCACAAATTGAAAAAGAATTTCAATTTATCAAGTCCTTTTTTGACCAATTAAAAAACAAGTATGGAATGCAAGTACTCTCCATAGGAATGAGCGGAGACTACCAACTAGCCCTTCAACAAGGCAGTACGATGGTGCGCATTGGCAGTGCCATTTTTGGAGAAAGGAATTAAAAATATAAGTGTACACAATACTCGACATAGAAACCACCGGCGGAAAATACAATGAAGAAGGTATTACCGAAATTGCTATCTACAAATTTGACGGCACTAAAATTATTGACCAGTTTATCAGCTTGGTCAATCCTGAAATTCCCATACAACCTTTTGTGGTCAATCTCACCGGAATCAACAATGAGATGCTGAAACAAGCCCCCAAGTTTTATGAAGTGGCAAAACGCATTGTCGAAATTACTGAGGACACGATACTCGTGGCACACAATGCCAATTTTGATTATAGAATCCTTCAAACAGAATTCAACCGCCTTGGTTTTGATTTTGAAAGGCAAACCCTTTGCACCGTTGAACTTTCAAAAAAACTACTCCCCGAAGTAAAATCATACAGTTTGGGTAAATTAGTGCGTGAGCTGGGGATTCCAATGAGTGACCGTCATCGAGCCTCCGGAGACGCCAAAGCCACAGTAACCCTCTTCAAGTTATTGCTTTCAAAAGACTCCAAAAAAGAAATTGTGAGCAACACGATTCGCTTGGCTCCAAAGAGACAAGTCGATAAAAAGCTATTACGAATTATCGAAAACATACCGGGAGAGACAGGTGTGTATTACATGCACAAAGAAGACGGCACCATCATATATATCGGAAAAAGTAAGAACTTAAAAAAACGCATCATTCAGCACTTTACTTCAGACAATAGAAAATCAAAGAAAATACAAGACGAAGTACATTCTGTTTCTATTGAACTCACCGGAAGTGATTTAATAGCCCAACTCAAGGAAAATGAAGAAATAAAAATCAATAAACCCATTTATAACAGGGCCTTACGAAAAACCATTTATCAATACCAACTCAATAGTTTTAAAGATGAAAACGGCTATATCAACTTAAAAATTGAAAAAGCTGACTCCCGAAAAAAACCCATCACAACATTCACCAACTACCAGCAAGCAAAAAACAGCTTATTTAAAATCACTGAAAGCTATGGGTTATGTCAAAAGCTCACCGGCTTATACCAGACAAAAGGGGGCTGTTTTTCATATTCCATTAAAGAATGTGCAGGTGCCTGCATTGGCGAGGAATCACCGGAAAGTTACAATAGTAAAATAAACGATTTTCTAAAGAAAAACAGTTTTGAAAATCAAAATATGCTCATTATAGATCGCGGAAGAGAAGTTGATGAACGCAGTGTGGTTCATATCGAGAATGGAATTTTTAAGGGAATCGCTTTTTATAATTTAAATTACCAAATCACAAATTCAGAAGTTTTAAAATCTTTGATTACACCTATGTCAAATAACAAAGATGCTCAACACATCATACAAAGTTATCTGCGAAGAAACAAGGTTTTAAAAATTATAAATTTGGAAGCCTAAATGAATTCAAGAATTGTTTAGTAAATTTGACTATGATTCCAGAAGAACACAAAACCAAAATTGACACAATAAGACAAAAAATCTACATTGTCATTTATGGAACAAATACCCGAGCAGGAAAGTTATTTGACGTTTTTCTTCTCATATTTATTCTTCTAAGTGTCGTGGCAGTTATGTTGGAATCTGTAGAAGAGGTGGACGAAAAATACCACAGGATACTTCTTGTAGCCGAGTGGATTTTCACCTCCCTTTTTACAATTGAATACATCCTGAGAATTTTTTCAACAAAAAAACCGTGGAAATACATTTTTAGTTTCTATGGTATTATTGATTTACTGGCCATTCTCCCTATGTACCTCTCCTTTTTTATCACGGGAAGTAATGTTCTCACAAGTATAAGAGCTTTGCGATTATTGAGGCTTTTCAGGGTTTTAAAAATGGGCAATTTTGTGGGTGAAGCTACTAAGCTTAAGTCTGCATTGAGAGCTAGTCGTGCTAAAATAACTGTTTTTCTTTTTTCAGTTTTAATTATCGCAATGGTCATTGGCACTTTAATGTATCTTGTTGAAGGCCACAAAGCAGGAATCACAAGTATTCCCAGAGGTGTTTACTGGACTGTGGTTACACTCACCACCGTGGGTTATGGAGATATCGTTCCTGTAACTCCTTTTGGGCAAGTTTTGAGTATGCTGGTTATGATTGTGGGTTATGGTATCATTGCAGTTCCCACAGGTATTGTCTCTGCAGAATTTGTAAAACAAAAATCCCAAAAGAAATTAACGAAAGAAAAAAGCAGCAACAAAATAAGAAAAGAGGATGTAATTTGTCCCGTCTGTAATACTGAAAATCACAAAAAAAGCGCTGCTTTTTGTTACAATTGTGGAGCAAAAATTAGAATCTAAATTTGGGACAACAAGAAAAATATCTCATCGCCGTTGTGGGTCCCACAGCTATTGGGAAAACTGCTACATCAATAGCTTTGGCTCGCTTTTTTAATTCTGAAATCATCTCAGCAGACGCTCGGCAGTTATACAAAGAACTGCTTATTGGTACCGCTGTTCCTTCACCTTCACAATTGGCCGAAGTTCCTCACCATTTTATTCATCATATTTCTATTGAAAGAGCTTATAGCGTTGGTGACTATGAAAAAGAGGCTGTTCATTTAATTGAAGAACTATTCAAAGAGAAAGACAAACTGTTTCTCGTGGGAGGGTCAGGTTTGTATGTAGATGCGGTAGTTAAAGGTTTGGACGACTTTCCTTTGGTTGCACAAAAAATAAGAGAAGAACTTCAAAAAGTTTTTTTGGAAAGCGGCATTACAACCTTACAAAACAAGCTACAGAAACTAGACCCTGAATATTTTGAAATTGTAGATAAAAATAATGCACATAGATTGATAAGAGCGCTGGAGGTTTGTATGGGTTCCGGTAAACCCTATTCTTCCTTTTTAAGAAAAAAATCAATAAACCGAAATTTTAAGGTCTTGAAAATAGGATTGAAAGCAGATAGAACGATTCTTTATGAACGCATCAACAAACGAGTGGATTTGATGATGGAGGCTGGACTCTTAAACGAAGCAAAAAAACTATTTGACAAAAGACATTTGAATGCCCTGCAAACGGTGGGATATAAAGAATTGTTTTCGTTTTTTAACGAAGAAATAGCTCTTGAAGAAGCTGTTGAAGAAATTAAGAAAAACTCCAGGCGCTATGCAAAAAGACAACTCACCTGGTTGCGAAAGGACGAAGAAATCAAGTGGTTTGACTATGATGAGGATGTGAGCCAGATTATAGAATATATAAAACTCAAAACCTCTTGAGATATCAAGAAGTTTTGAGTTTTTACTTCAAAAAAATAGTATTAAGAAAGCTCTTAAAATACTAAATCAAATATAGAAACAGGAAAATAAACCCATTAATTGGCATTAATTATCTACTTCGCTTTTAACGACAAGTCTGAAACCTTCACCGTGAATATTCAGGATTTCAACATCATCATCTTTACTTAAATACTTTCTAAGTTTTGCAATATACACATCCATACTTCTGGATGTGAAATAGTTGTCGTCTCTCCAAATTTTTGTCAATGCCAATTCGCGAGGCATTAAATCGTTTTTATGCAAGGCAAGAAGACGCAATAATTCATTTTCTTTTGGAGATAGTTTATCGGGCTTTTGGTCTTTGTAAGTGAGAAAACGCAATTTTGAATTTAAGTGGAAATTACCCACTTGAAAGTCAAACTGTTTGCTGTCTGCCAAAGTTTCAGTCGCCTTTCTTTGTATAATGGCTTTGATTTTCATCAGGAGCACTTCAGAGTCAAAAGGCTTGTTTAAATAATCATCTGCACCCACCTTATAGCCCTTTAGGACGTCTTCTTTCATTGCTTTGGCTGTAAGAAAAATAATGGGTACATCTTGATTTTTCTCTCTTATTTCCTTGGCTAAAGTAAAGCCGTCTTTATAAGGCATCATGACATCAAGGATGCAAAGATCATAATCGTCTTTTTTGAACTTTTCAAAGCCTTCCATACCATTTTTAGCGTGGGTGACATTGTAATTGTTCATTGTTAAATAATCTTTTAAAACGGTTCCAAAATTGGGATCGTCTTCTACTAGAAGGATTTTTTTATTTTCAGTTTCCATAACTTAAGATATTAATTGAAGTTTAATTATAAAGGTACTTCCTTTTCCTTTCTCACTTTCCACAAATATCTGACCCTGATGGTCATCGATGATTCGCTTTACATAAGAGAGTCCAAGTCCGTGTCCTTTTACGTTGTGAATATTTCCGGTGTGTTCTCTGTAAAATTTTTCAAAAATTCGTTTTTGTGCTATTTTACTCATTCCACTGCCCTGATCTTGAATTTTAAGAATGATGCTGTTTTTAACATTTTCAGTAAAAATATCAATTTTGGGTGCATTGGGTGAATATTTAATTGCATTGTCCAGTATATTTACGATAACATTCGTAAAATGAGATTCGTTTGCTAAAATTGATGACTTCTGAGCGTCAAAATGTGTTTTAATGTACCCTCCGCGATCTTCTACCAGCAATTGAACGTGAGTCATTGCATCCTCTATTAAGTCGTGAAGTTTGAGTCTTTCTTTCTTTATATTTAAATCTCTTTTTTCAAGTTTTGAAATACGTAATACATTTTCAACCTGTGCGTGCATTCTTTTGTTCTCCTCCCTGATCATTTTTAAATAGCGCTGCATTGTTTCTTTATTTTCAGAAATCAAAGGATTTTTCATAGCATCCAGCGCCAGATTAATGGTTGCAATGGGTGTCTTGAACTCGTGTGTCATATTATTAATGAAATCTGTTTTGATTTCTGAAATTTGTCGTTGTCTTATCAATTGTTTTATAGCACTGTAATAAGCAAGTATTATAATTGTTGTCAAAAATAAAGTGAGAATACCCATACTTAACACTGATGAGAAAACATACTTCTGTTTTTTAGCAAATGAAACTAACAACTCATATTTAAAGCTTCTGTTTTCATCTATAAACAAGGGAACACTATAGATATCTGGTGACTCTTGTTCATAAACAAACCCTTCAGAGGCTACTTTTGTTGAGAGTCCTTTACTAAAAATCGCAAATTCAAAATCGAGATTCAAATCTCTACTTTCCAATTGATGGGTTATCAGTCTTTCAATTTCTTCAGTATTTACTCTTTTGTGTATTGGTATTTGTTTTGCAATATCTTTAAAGGTCTCCCTGAGCTGAAAATTTGATAAATCATCAAGGTTTTTGATTGTTACTTCACTGAATTCTTTTTTATATGAGTTGTCATCTATTCCGGGCTTTATTATTGCTGAAAATTTTCTACTGGTAAATTTTCTAAAATTTATACTATCAATACCCATATCAAGAAAATTTGAAGAAAGCTTAAAGTCTTCTTCTAAAAGTCCGCTTGAATAAACAAATGTTTCATTTGTTGAATTATCTGTATTTGTATAAACTATTTCTCTGAATGTTGAAGTATCCGGTTTGCCTATGCTATCAGCTACTTCAGAATACAATCGAAAATAATAATCAAGCTCTTGCTTCTGCAAGTCTGATGATATAGCAATGAGCGCTTGCCTAACATTATAATTGAATTGATCTTCCTTGTTTTCAAAAGAATTTTTAATCCAATATACCTGAACAAAAATAATTCCCAATAAACAAAGACTCATAAATGATATGAGAAGTAAAAAAAGTTTTTTGCTCATAGCTCAAAAGTAAGATTTTAACATTTAGCCATTTAATGGTTTAACCAAATGTTAACAAAAGGAGTGCCATTATACAAGCTATTGTACTAATTTTTGGTGAATAGATTGAACCTGAAGCTTTAATTCGTGAATTCCAAGATTATTTTCTATAACAAAATCTGCCAGTTTTTCTTTTTTAGCATCCGTCCACTGATTTTTCATTCGTGCTTCAACTTCACTTACCGTACTTTTGTCTCTTTTTAAAACGCGTTTAAGTCTCAATCTTTTAGTTGCTTTGACTAAAATTGTCTTGTCACATTGTTTATAGCCTCCATTTTCAAACAAGATGGCTGCTTCTTTAATAACATAAGCCCCTTTTTGATTCTGAACCCATTCTGAAAAATGTAAAGCAACTGCCGGATGGACAATCTCATTCAATTGCTCAAGAAGGGAACGATCCTGAAAAACTTTATCGGCTATGTATTTTTTATTTAACTTATTCTCAACAAAAGATTCCTCGCCTAGTAGAAGAATAATTTTCTCCTTAATTTCCTTTTTATGCATTATTTTTTTTGCCTCATCATCTGCGATATAAACAGCAACACCCAGCTCATTAAATAGCTTGGCTACGGTACTTTTACCGCTTCCAATACCTCCTGTAAGACCAATAATTTTCATAGGTGATTTTTTAGTTTAAAACGAAAGGTTTTTCTAAAGTTAGTCAAAAAACAACTTTGGAAAACACTTTTTGGGATTTTCATTTAAAAAACGAATGAAAAAAGTTGATTTTATAAATGCCAAACCATAACCAAAAAACTGAATAAACACGGCAAAACTACTCAATATACCAATCCATAAACTTTTGTTTCTTATGGTCGAATCTATTACAATCGCCAAAATGTATAATGCCAGTGGAACAATTGCAATCCAAAAACCCACTAAAAGTAAGAGCAAAGACAAACAAGTATATAGAACAAACAAAAAAGGAAACCAAAAACTCATTTTTGAAGAGCTGGGATGCCATTTTGATAATATGGGTCTTACCAAACCAAATTTCTTAACCTGATTGTAAAAGGTACTCCATGAAATGCGGCGTTTATGATAGACAAATGCTTTTTCAATAAATCCGGTTTTAAATCCAAGTTTTAGCAGGCGTTGAGACAAATCAGGATCTTCTCCGGGATGAATCTTCCCAAAACCACCTGACTTTTCAAAAGCTTCCTTTGAAATCCCCATATTGAAACTTCTGGGTTCAAATTGCTGAACAGCTTTTTTACTCCCCCTAATACCTCCGGTTGTTAAAAAAGAAGTCATTGCATAATTGATAGCCTTTTGCAAAGGAGTAAAACTTAGATGTGCTGCATCAGGACCTCCAAAACAATCCAAAAAATGATTGCTAAGCGCCTTGTCAACTTCCATCAAATACTCTGGTGGTAACAAGCAATCTGAATCAAGAATTATAAAATAGTTTCCTGTTGCTTTTTGCATTCCAAAATTTCTGGAATCTCCGGGACCGCTATTGGGTTTAAAAAAATAACTGATGTTGAGCTTTTCAAGGTACTCTGTTACAACCTTATCAGATTTTAAAGTTGAACCATCTTCAACGATAACTACCTCAAAGTTCATCTCTGAAGTAAAATTTAAAAAACTATCAAGAAGTTCCTGAATTTCTTGAGGTCTGTTAAAAACAGGGATAATAAAAGAATACATTCTTTGCATACGCAAATATAGAGAACAAAAAAAAACCATCCCGATAAATATCGGGATGGTTTTAAAAAAATCTATTAAAAGTTTTACTTTTTAATCACCTGATAAGAGGCTGTTTGGCCTTCAGCTGTCACTTTCATAATGT
>JBBDIQ010000028.1:2636-27662 GCA_040880345.1 Flavobacteriaceae bacterium | reverse complement strand
CAATCAGATTTTTGTGGAGCAAAGCGATCAAACAGTTTTGGAGGAGTTTCCTTTAGATTTAGACAAATCAAAATTCAGGATGGACAATCTTGTGTTTCCCATTCATTTTGAAATGGGTCCCTCAAAAAAAATCGAACGAGAGAATTATTTCAGGTATTCAACCCGAAAATACATTAAATTTGGTTTGGGAGGTTATGCCGGGTTCAATCTTAGTAACAGACAAAAATTAAAATTTAAAGAAGATGGAAACCGCGTGAAACAAAAACTCAAAGACGATTACAACACCAATAATTTTATTTATGGGTTGAGTGCTTATGTGGGCTGGCGCACAGTGGGGCTTTATGCAAAATATGATTTGAACACCATTTTCAAAGACAACCCCGTTGAGCAACGCAACATCTCATTGGGCTTACGCTGGGATATGGATTGATAATCACTGTGCTTATGGGGTTTCAACCCGGAATACTAACCCGCTGCAACCAAGGAATTTCTAATGCATATGCGGGCTTAACAATTTTCTGCGATAATCAGCGAGTTCTGCGGGCTACCCAAAAAGAGTTTCACTAAATTACCTAAATGAGTTGAAGATAATGTAACTAATCAGGATACAAACAATATAACTTTGTCTCCTATACAAAAATCTGTGCTAATCCGCTTAATCAGCTTCGTCAGTGTTCTATTTATTAATTTGTATGGCACGCTGACGAAGCCGATTTGGCTGATTTTAACTGATAAATTTTCATTTGGTGCTACTGATTAGTTACAAGAAAATATTTTTAAAATATTCAACTATAAAATTTCAAATTCCTAACTTTACTACCTAATATTCTTATTATTTTTTCTCAAAAACTCAAAAACTCAAAAACTCAAAAACTCAAAAACTTCTAAACTAAATTATTTGATTTCAAGATCCACCGTAGACCAAGTATTTGAAACCGCCCGGGTAGAGGAGGTGATAGGTGATTTTGTACAACTCAAAAAAGCCGGAAGCAACTTCAAAGGTCTCAGCCCTTTTACAGATGAACGTTCTCCAAGTTTTATGGTCTCGCCCGTAAAACAAATCTGGAAAGATTTTTCCAGCGGAAAAGGCGGAAATGTAGTCGCCTTTTTGATGGAACACGAGCATTTTACCTATCCCGAAGCCATCAAATTTCTCGCAAATAAATACGGAATCGAGATTGAAGAAACTGAGCAAACCAACGAAGAAAAAGAACAAGCCAACGAGCGCGAAAGTATGTACCTCGTTAGTGAGTTTGCCAAGGATTACTTTCACAATACACTTTTAAAATCCGAAGAAGGCAAAGCCATTGGTTTTTCTTATTTTAAAGAACGCGGTTTTACTGAGGAAACCATCAAAAAATTTCAATTGGGCTACTCTCCCAATAGTTGGGATGCGTTTACCTCAGAGGCCATCAAGAAAGGGTACAAACTTGAATTCCTTGAAAAAACCGGATTGACCATTGTCAAGGAAGAAAAACAATTTGACCGTTTTAAAGGCAGGGTGATGTTCCCCATTTTGAGTATGAGCGGGCGCACTTTGGGCTTTGGCGGAAGAATTTTAACAAACGATAAAAAAGCTGCAAAATATCTCAATTCGCCTGAAAGTGATATCTACCACAAAAGTAAAGTGTTGTATGGAATTTTTCACGCCAAGCAAGCCATAGCAAAAGAAGACAATTGCTATCTGGTTGAAGGTTATACAGATGTCATACAGTTTGCACAAACGGGTATTCACAACGTGGTTTCCTCCTCAGGAACCGCTTTGACCGAAGAACAAATAAGACTCATCAACCGTTTGACCAAGAACATCACCTTGCTGTTTGATGGTGATGCAGCAGGTCTCAGGGCGTCATTACGCGGAGTTGATTTGATTCTGGAGCAAGGAATGAATGTCAAAATATGTACCTTCCCGGAAGGAGAAGACCCGGATAGTTTTGCACGAAAAAATTCGCTAGAGGAACTCACTCTTTATCTGGAAGAAAACGCCCGGGATTTTATCAATTTTAAAGCATCTGTTCTGGTTGATGAAACCAAAAATGACCCTGTTAAAAAAGCTGATACCATCAGGGACATGGTCGTGAGTATTTCAAAAATTCCCGATGTCATCAAAAGGGAGATTTACGTTCAGGAATGTTCGCGCATCATGGATATTTCTGAAGAAGTTTTGTTCAACAGCCTCGCTCAAATACTTTCAAAAAACAAAAAAGAGCAAGCAAAAGCAGCCTCTAAAAATGCGGAGAAGCCTTTTGAGGTTGTAGACTCTTCATTAAATGCTAGTAAAGTTGATTTAGTTTTTGAACTGGAAAAAGAAATACTTGAAATGTTACTTAAATATGGAGATTGCGAGATTGAATATGAAGATTATTTTATAAACATTGATTTAGATTCTGATAATCTTATTAAAGAAAAAGTTAATAAAAAAAAGGTAAGTGATTTTATTTTCTTAAACCTTCAAGAAGATGAAATTGAATTTTCAAATAGTGACTTTAAAACTATATACAACAAGTTAATCGAGATTTTTATTAATAATGAAAAATATAATAAAGAGTCATTGTATCAATATTTTAATCACGAAGAAGGGGAAATTATTGCGGGCATATTGATGAAATATGAAAATTATAAATTAAGTAACTGGGAAAGTAAATTAATTTTTCCTAAAAACATTACTGATGATCTTCAAGTTAAAGTCTCAACTAATATTTTTAGACTTCGACATTTATTAATTGAAAATTTAATAGATGAACTAGTCACTAATTATAATCAAAAAAATGAGTCTTTAAAAGAAGAAACGATAGAAATGATAATGGATTACTCTAAATTAAAAAGAGATATTTCATATTTTATAGATGCTTCACCAATACCTCAAAATAGAAAATCGTCAAAGTAGTTTTATGTTTTTTATCACCTAATACTTTTAAAAACTATAATATTTCATCAGAAGATTTGATTAAAAAAAAATAGGCTGTCATTCAAGACAACCTTATTCTACTTTATAAAATCGAAAATAATTTAAAATCAAATTTTCAGCTAAACTGAAACATTCTCGATTGATGGATTAAATCTGCGAGATTATCAACTTTTAATTTTTTGAGTAAGCGAGTTTTATAGGTGCTCACTGTTTTTTCATTGATTTCGAGGGCACTTGCTATGTCTTTATTTCGTTTTCCGTTTGACAAAAGGTTGAGTACTTCAATTTCTCTGGAAGATAGTTTTTTATACCTGCTCAAAACACTGCTTTCGCCCACATTTCTGCTGGTAAAAGTTGTTGTTAGTTCATCGTTAAGATAGACGCCGCCTTTGGCAACTTTTTTAAGGGCTTTGGTAAATAGTTTTGTAGAAGCGGTTTTAGAAACATAGGCAGATGCGCCGGATTTAATAGAGCGCAATGCATAGATTTCTTCAGGATGCGTGGAATAAATAAGAACCTTTAGATTTGGAAATTCTGATTTAATTGTTCTGAGAACCGTAATGCCATTTACTTGGGGCATATCAATTTCCATAATTAATATATCAGGTAGTTGTTTGCGTAAAGACTTAAACATCTCTTCGCCATTATTAACTTTATCAATGATAGAATAATCTGTATTTTTTTTGAGGAGACATGAAATCCCTTTTCTAGTCATGGGATGATGGTCTGCTATAATAATAGATGTCATAATTGTGAGGTTGATCTATTGTTAATAATCAGTTCGTGAAAATTTGTAGGAATCTTATTTACCCTTTGTAAATAATAGACTACAAAACAAATGTATTAAAATAGTATATCCATTTTAACGCTTTTCGTTGAAGTTCTTGAAAATTCGTTAAAATACACAAGCTATCTTAAAGTCGAGGGAATTTCACAAATGGGTATCGGTTTCATTTTGTGTTGATTAGCCAAATTGAGTTTTTTGTAAATCGAAAATACTTCCTTCTCTCTACCCCCAAAATTGTTACTATTCTTACCTTTTTCATCCTGAAGCATGGCCCATTCTAGCTCGTCATAACTGGCTCCAAGCTGGTCTTCATCAGAGCGATCATCACCAAATAGTCCATCTGTGGGTTTAGCAATTAGTATGGCCGGAATTATTTGTAGGAATTCACCAACTTGATAGACCTCACTTTTCATCAAATCGGCTATGGGGCTTAAATCCACTCCGCCATCACCATATTTGGTATAAAAACCAACACCAAAGTCCTCCACTTTGTTTCCAGTGCCGGCTACCAAATAGCGGTGCAAGCCGGCGAAATAGTAAAGCGTTGTCATCCTTAAGCGTGCACGTGTGTTGGCAAGTGATAAGTCCTGTAAAGGGTTTACTTCAACAACCGGAACCTGCGATTTAAAGGATTCAAAAACCGGTGTTAAATTCACTTCAACAGTACTCACATTACTGAATTTTTTTTGAAGGTTGTTGATGTGTTCTTTGGCTCTGTTTACCTGGTTCATTGACTGGTGAATGGGCATTTCCACACACAGCGTTCGCATTCCCGTTTGTGCACAAAGAGTTGAAGTTACCGCAGAATCAATACCACCACTCACGCCCACCACAAAACCGTCCATTTTGGCATTCGTTGCATACTCTTTTAACCAGTTTACAATATGTTTAACAACTTTTTCTGTTTGCATTTTCTGTTAGATTATTGAGTTAATGGTACCTTTGTGCTTTTACTTTGCAAAGATAAAATTTAAAGATACTATTTTCGTTAAAATTATGCGAATCATCATTAAGCGTTATATGAAATATTTTCCATTAGCACTGCTCGTTTTCTTTTTCTCTTGTACATCAGAAAAAAAAGTAAAGGACGAAATTTTAGCAGTACCGGTTCAGGTTAAAATTGACCGATTTGATGAAAAGTTTGCTGCAGCCACACCGGCTAATTTACAAGGTCTAAAAGCGGACTATCCATTTTTATTTCCACAACAATTCCACGATAGTATTTGGATTCAAAAAACAAAAGACACCCTGCAAAAGGAACTTGAAAGTGAAGTTTCAAAAATGTTTTCTGATTTTTCAAATTATGAGGAAAAACTCATTTTATTGTATAAGCACTTAAAGTATAACTTTTCAGATTTTAAGGAACCAACGATTATTACCCTTATTTCAGATGTAGATTACAGAAATAGGGTGGTGGCTACAGATAGCCTTGTTCTGGTGGGCTTAGACAATTTTTTGGGAAGTGATCATTATTTTTATGACGAAATTCAACGATATATAGCAAAAAACCTTCGCCCTGAACAACTCACTCCTTCAATTGCTGAAGCGCTTATTGAGCCTTATATCACTCCTCCAAAAACGAGAACATTCATTGATTTAATGGTCTATTATGGAAAGATTGCTTACTTAAAAGAACAAGTGCTTCCCCTTTTTGAAGAGGCTGAAATTATGGGATATACAGCAGAAGAAATGGACTGGGCAAGAGCCAATGAAGCTGAAATATGGAGATATTTTGTAGAACGTGAGTTGCTTTACAGCACAGACCCAAAACTCGCAGGTCGTTTTATTTTACCGGCACCCTTTTCAAAATTTTATTTGGAACTCGACAATGAATCACCCGGAATGTTAGGTCAATATATGGGCTGGCAAATCGTTAGGGCTTTTGCCCAAAACAACGATATTGACTTAAAACAATTGCTCGCTTTAAGCGGAGATGAAATCTATAAAAATTCAAAATTTAAACCCAGAAAATAATGACAAAAACACATAAATCTACCATAGAGATTGACGTGACTCTTGACGAAAATAAAATCCCTGAAAAACTACGCTGGACAGCAGCAGATGGAGGTGTTCAAAATGAAGAAACCAAAGCCTTGATGCTTTCGGTTTGGGATTCCAAAAACAAAGAATCACTGCGCATCGATTTATGGACCAAAGATATGCCTCTTGAAGAAATGAAAATCTTTTTTCATCAAACACTCAGCGCCATGGCAGACACTTTTGAACGCGCCACCAACGACGAAAAAATGAGTGCCACCATGCGAGATTTTACAGAATACTTTGCTGAAAAACTGGAATTGAAAAAATAACTAAAATGGGTTTACCACGAAAGTTGTGAAAAAAAATGATTAAGTATCGTTTGCTAAATTATGAGGTTGGATGCTGGATGTGGGATGATTTTTGCTTCTATCTAAAATACATTCTAGAAATAAACATCCGGCATCCCTCATCCTACATCCAGCCAGTCACATCAAAAATATAATTATTGTTAAAAATTCAAAGCACATACAAGAATAAGAATATTACCTTTAAATGAAACCTGTTAGGTACGCATAGTTCTTTGCGGCTTTGCGACTTTGCGAGAAAATAGAATGGTTATGAATACAATATTTATCGACTAAGACACTAATTTAAATTAGGTTCTAGAGTTTTCAAAAAATTTCAAAATCAAACCATGCCAAAACTCCTATTCATCTACAACGCCAACTCCGGCAAAATCAATGGGTATCTTGATGCACTTCATAAAGTTGTGAGTCCTAAGACATATGCCTGCAATTTGTGTGATATCACCTATGGGGTTTTTAGAGAAAACAAATCCTGGAAAAAATTCAAAACCTCAAGTAAAATCCCAATGGAATTTCTTCATTTGGATGAATTTAAAAAACAGTATGCTTCAAAATTTGGCTCAAAGTTTACCTTCCCAATTGTGCTACTTGAAAACAAAGGCGAACTGGAACTCTTTATCTCCACAGAGGAACTCAACGGTTTGAAAAATGCCAACGAACTTATTGATTTGATTAGGGAGCGGGAGAAATTGGTTTTCTAAGAGTTAAAAAAAGAATTATTAACTCCACCAATATAATCCAAAACAGCATCCCGTCCCAATCCATTGCTGGACGAAGTCACAAATGAAACCGGTACTTCCTCCCAGGTTTCCAGCAATTTTTGCTTGTAAGTTTCCACATTGCGCTCCAGTGCTTTGGGTTTGAGTTTGTCGGCTTTGGTGAAAATGATACTAAACGGTATTTGACTTTCTCCCATCCACTGCATAAATTCCAAATCAATGGGTTGTGGCTCATGTCTTATATCGACAAGCACAAATGCCAGAACAAGTTGTTCTCTTTTTGAAAAATAATCTGTAATGAATTTTTGAAATACTTTTTTACTGCTTTTGGAAACCCGTGCATAGCCATAACCGGGTAAATCAACCAAGTGCCAGTTTTTATTAATCAAAAAATGATTGATGAGTTGTGTTTTTCCCGGGCGACCTGAGGTTTTTGCAAGGCTTTTGCGTTGCATCAGCATATTGATGAGGGACGATTTTCCCACATTGGAACGGCCAATAAAAGCATATTCAGGAAGTTGTGATGCAGGGCACTTGGCAACATCACTGTTACTCATAATAAATTCAGCCGATTTGATTTGCATGATTGTTTTTTAAATTCCGCGGGCAGTAAGCCACTTATCAAGAATGATATTAAAATCTTTGGGATGCTCCATCATCGCTGCGTGTCCACATTTGTCAATCCAAAATAAATCTGAGTCGGGTAGTAATTCATTAAATTCCTCAGCGACTTTAGGAGGCGTGACCGTATCATTTTTCCCCCAAATAATACAGGTGGGGTGGTGCATATTGGGTAAATCTTTTGCCATATTATGTCTTATGGCGCTCTTGGCAATGGCCAGTGTTCGTATCAATTTATTTCGGTCGTTGACGGTTTCATAAACCTCATCGACAATTTCTTTGGTGGCAACTTCAGGGTCATAAAAAACGCCTTCAGCCTTTTTCTTGATGTATTCATAATCACCACGTTTGGGGTAGCTTTCGCCCATAGCGCTTTCATACAAACCGGAACTTCCGGTGATGACTAATGCTTCAATGTGTTCAGGATATAATTTCGCACAAAGCAAGGCAATGTGACCGCCCAGCGAATTCCCTAAAAGAATCGCTTTCCCTAAATTTTTATGAACAATAAAGTCTTTTACGTAGGTAGCAATGTTTTTTACGTTGGTTTTTAAAAGAGGCAGATTGTAGATGGGAAGTTCAGGTAAAATCACTTTATATCCCTTATCAGAAAAGTGTTTGGTAACCGTGTCAAAATTACTCAATCCCCCCATCAATCCATGAAGAATCATTAATGGCTTTCCTTCACCAATTTCAAAATAACTGAATTTACCTTCGCTTTTTAAATTCTTAATCATAAAACCGCTTGCTTTTACAATGACAAATATAGGTATTTCAATGTTATGAATAATTTTTGAAATGGGAACTATTTGAAGTTTAATTTTTCTGAATAATCGATGCTTTCAAATTTTTATTCTTTCAACTTCAATTTCATCAAACCCGTTTTTCCACAACTATTTAAAGCTTAATTGATTGAAAAAAAGCAAAACTTATCAACAAAGTGGTAAAAAGTGGTAAAAAGTGGTAAAAAATAAATATATTTGAATTTGAAAAGTAGAACCTAACAAATCATGAACAATCTCATTGGGACATTTGAATGCAAAGCTGACGCCAAAGGGCGTGTGATGCTGCCGTCTGCATTGCAAAAGCAACTGGCCCCGATGTTTGATAAAGGATTTATTCTCAAAAGAGCTGTTTTTCAGCCGTGTTTGGAGCTTTATCCCATGCAAGAATGGGAAGCTTTGATGCAGAAAATCAACACGCTCAACAGGTTCAATAGAAAAAACAATGATTTTGTAAGACGGTTTACGGCGGGAGTAAAAGTCATCGAGCTGGACACCACCGGAAGATTGTTAATACCCAAAGACCTTATCAGTTTTGCGGGAATTAGCAAAGAAATCGTGCTTTCATCTGCTATCAATATTGTAGAAATCTGGGATAAAAACAACTATGAAAAAGCCATAGACGACGCAGCAAATGATTTTGCAGATCTCGCTGAAGAAGTCATGGGCGACAAAAACAATGGAGATGACAATGTATCATAATCCGGTGTTGTTAAATGAATCTGTCGAAGGTTTGCAAATCAAACCGAACGGGGTTTATGTCGATGTGACTTTTGGAGGAGGAGGTCATTCCCAAAAAATTTTAGAACAACTTGGTGAGCAGGGACAATTGTTTGCATTTGATCAAGATGCAGATGCCATCAAAAATACCATTGATGATTCTCGCTTTTTGCTAATTCACCAAAACTTTAGGCACATCAAGCGATTTTTAAGATTGCACGGCATCACAAAAGTAGATGGAATTCTTGGAGACTTTGGCGTTTCCTCACATCAATTTGATATTGCAGAGCGTGGTTTTTCAACACGTTTTGAAGCCGATTTGGATATGAGAATGAATCAGAATGACAGCATTTCTGCTTACCACATTGTTAACGACTACAGTGAGAAAGATTTGCGTAAAATCCTTTTTCAGTATGGGGAGCTGAAGTCTGCCGCCGGAATGGCTCGACTGATTGTTGAAAACAGATTAGGGGCACCCATCAAAACAAGTGAAGATTTAAAAAAGGCAATGGGAAGATTTTTGCCAAAACACAGAGAAAATAAAATTTTGGCTCAGGTGTTTCAAGCCATTCGCATTGAAGTGAATCAGGAAATACAAGCATTAAAGGAATTTTTACTTCAAACAACAGATCTTTTAAACAGCGGTGGACGGCTGAGCTTAATCTCTTACCATTCATTGGAAGACAGATTGGTAAAGCGATTCATAAGAAATGGTTTGTTTGAAGGTGAACCTGAAAAAGATGTGTTTGGCCACGTGGAAGTTCCTTTTAAAAAAGTGGGAAAGCTCATCGTGCCTTCAGAAAATGAAATTGAAGAAAATAACAGAGCACGCAGTGCAAAGTTGCGAATAGCAGAACGTTTATAAAGTAGGTAAATATGAAAAATACAATCTACGACATACTCAAAGGAACATTTTTAATCAATGAGGGTGCCTTTAAAAACTGGAAGTTTATCATTTTTTTATCGTTGCTCGCTTTGATTATGATTTCAAGTGCACACAGTGCAGACAGAAAGGTACATCAAATAGCCAAACTAAACAATGAAGTAAAAGAATTGAGAAGCGAATTTGTTGATATGCGTTCGAAATTAATGAAAGTAAAAATGGAGAGTAAAGTGGTTGCTCAAATGGAAAAAAAAGGGTTAAAACCCTCCACAAACCCTCCACATAAAATAAAAATTATATCACAAAACGAAGACTAATGGCATTTCAAGACAAACACATATTACACCGTCTCTACATCATCTCAGGATGTTTGTTTGTGTTTGTGCTTGCCATTTTGTTCAAAATTGTCAACATACAGTTTGCAGAGGGCGATAAGTATAAGGAACTCGCAAAAGTAAACACCACAAAGAACTTTAAAATTCCTTCAAACCGAGGAAATATTTATGCAGATGACGGAAGTTTATTGGCAACATCAGCACCCAATTATACAATCCGGTTTGATGCGGTCACAGTGAGTGCAGAAAACTTTGAAAAAAACATCGTTCCCTTGTCAAATGCACTGGCAAAAAAATTAGGTAAATCATCAGGGCATTACCAAAGTCTTTTTAGAAATGCCCGCGCAAATAAAAACAGATACCTGCTTGTTGCTAAAAATCAAGGCTACTCAGATTATCTTGAGATTAAATCTTTTCCGCTTTTTAAACTAGGGCCGTATCGCGGCGGTTTTATTGCAGAGCAAAGTACTGTTAGAGAACACCCCATTGGTAAAATTGCTGAACGCATTGTGGGTTATGAGCGCCGCGACCACAATGGCGATACCTTGAGAGTGGGTCTTGAGGGAGCTTACAGCCATTACCTCAAAGGGAAAGATGGAAAGCGTCTAAAACAAAAAATTGCTCAGGGTCAATGGAAACCCATCTTTGATGAAAACGAGATTGAGCCACGGGATGGTTATGATGTTATATCTACCATCAATGTCAATATTCAGGATATCGCTCACCATGCTCTTTTGAAGCAATTGGAAGAATATGAAGCAGAGCACGGTACTGTAATCGTGATGGAAACCAAAACAGGCGAAATCAAAGCGGTTTCAAATCTTGGAAGAACCTCAAAAGGCACTTACTACGAAAAACTCAATTATGCAATTGGGGAATCTCACGAGCCGGGTTCCACGTTTAAAACAATGGCTTTTATTGCCGCTCTAGAAGACAAAGTTATAGATACCAGTACTGTGGTTGACACCGGAAACGGAGTGTATAGTTTTTATGGAAAGAAAGTGAGAGATTCCAAAAAGGGTGGATACGGTAAAATATCTATGGCTCGAGCCATGGAGGTATCATCAAACATTGCAATCGCACGGGTGATTGATGAAAATTACAAAGACAGACCCAAACATTTTGTTGAGATGCTCCAAGCGATGCATTTAGATAAGAAATTAGGATTGCCTATTCTGGGCGAAGGAACTCCTAAAATTCCACACCCTGCTGATAAAACAGGCTGGAGCCTAAATGCCTTGCCTTCCATGGCTTATGGGTATGGAGTTTCGATTACACCACTTCAAACACTTACTTTTTACAATGCCATTGCAAACAATGGTGTGATGGTAAAACCCAGATTTATTAGACAGGTAAAAGCATGGAATAAGGAAATCGAAACTTTTGAGGTCGAAATTATAAACTCACAAATTGCATCTGTTGAAACACTCCAAAAAGTAAGAGAAATTCTCAAAAACGTGGTTGAAAGAGGAACCGGAAGCAGACTCTATTCCCCTGATTTCTCAATGGCAGGAAAAACAGGAACCGCCCAAACTGAATACTGGATGAAAGACTGGGCAGAAAATCCCAGATATATTTCCTCGTTTGCAGGCTACTTTCCGGCAGATGACCCAAAATATTCTTGTATTGTCATCATTCACAAACCTAAAGTGAGCACGGGTTATTATGGAGTGGATGTTGCAGGCCCGGTATTTAAAAGCATTGCTCAGAAAATTTATATCGATTCGCCCAATTTTGAATCTATAGAAAACCTCAATGTGCTTCAGGCAACTGTCGAAGCTGATTATCAAAAATATTATAAACTGGCACAAAAGGAGCAAAATAATATTCCAAATGTTAGGGGAATGTCCGGTATGGATGCTGTTTCACTTTTGGAAAATTTAGGTTTAAAAGTAAAAGTTTCCGGAAACGGAAGAGTGAAATCCCAATCCATACAAGAGGGTCAAAAAATTGAAAAAGGAAAACAAATACTATTAGAACTTTCTTCATGAATTTAAGAGATATTCTATATAAAGTCACTATAAATGCTGTCATTGGAAGCACCGATCTTTCATTTGGCAACCTGGTATTTGATTCAAGAAAAGTTTCACTCAACGATTGTTTTATAGCAATCAAAGGCACGCTGTCTGATGGGCACCAATATATAAATACAGCAGTTAATCAAGGAGCGCTCGCCATTATTTGTGAAGAGCTGCCGGAAGTTATTGTAAATGGAGTGAGTTATGTTCAGGTGGAGGATTCAAAAAAGGCGTTGGCAATTATGGCCTCCAATTACTTTGGAAATCCATCAGAAAAATTAAAACTCATCGGTGTCACCGGAACTAATGGAAAAACAACAATCGCAACCCTGCTATACAACCTCTTTAAAAAAGCAGGGTATAAAGTGGGGTTGCTTTCTACGGTTAAAGTTTTAGTCGATGAGGTGGAATACAATGCAACACACACCACCCCGGATTCTGTAACTATAAATTATTATCTAAACGAAATGGCCATGGAAGGTGTTGAATATTGCTTTATGGAAGTGAGTTCACACGGTATCCATCAAAAACGCACTGAAGCACTCACCTTTGCCGGTGGTGTTTTTACAAACTTGAGCCAAGATCATCTCGATTATCACAAAACCTTTGCAGAATACCGTGATGTCAAAAAAGCATTTTTTGACCAATTGCCCAAAACCGCATTTGCACTGGTCAATGAAGACGATAAAAATGGTTTGGTGATGATACAAAACACCAAAGCGCGCAAATTTACCTATGCTTTAAAAACCCAAGCCGATTTCAAAGCACAAGTATTGGAGAATCAATTCAGCGGATTGTTGCTTAAAATCAACAAGAACGAGCTTTGGTCAAAATTGATTGGAAACTTTAATGCCTACAACCTTTTGGCCATTTATGGTGTCGCTACTTTATTGGAATTGGAAGAACTTGAAGTATTGAGAATCATCAGCGAACTTGAAAGTGTAAGCGGCCGATTTCAATATCAGATTTCAGAGAAAAATATTACAGCAATTGTTGATTATGCCCACACACCTGATGCTTTGAAAAATGTACTGGAAACCATCAACAGCATCCGTACGGGTAATGAAACGCTTATCACTGTTGTGGGTTGTGGAGGTAACAGGGATGCAGGCAAGCGACCACAAATGGGACACATCGCTTCCGCGCTAAGCAATAAAGTGATTTTCACAAGTGACAATCCGCGTAATGAAGACCCTGATAAAATTATAGAAGACATTGAAAAAGGCGTAGAACCCCAAAATTATAAGAAAACAATGGCAATTACAGACAGAAAACAAGCGATAAAAACCGCCTGTCAACTTGCCGAAAGTAATGATATCATCCTCATCGCCGGAAAAGGACATGAGACCTATCAGGAGATTAAAGGAGAGCGATATGATTTTGATGATTTCAAAATCGTAAATAATTTATTAAAGGAACTAAACAAATAATAGATGCTGTATTATTTATTTGAATATTTAGACAAGAACTTCAATTTGCCGGGTACGGGGCTGTTTCAGTTTATCTCCTTTCGCTCTGCAATGGCTATTATATTCTCCTTGTTTATAGCTATCGTTTTCGGAAAAAAAATCATCAATTACCTTAGAAAAAAACAAATTGGTGAAACTGTTAGAGACCTGGGTCTTGAGGGACAAAATGAAAAAGCAGGCACCCCAACCATGGGAGGTTTGATTATTATTATCGCTACTTTAATTCCCGTTTTACTTTTTGCTAAGCTTGACAATATTTATGTCATATTGCTCATTTTCACAACCATTTGGATGGGAATTATCGGTTTTATTGACGATTACATTAAAATATTTAAGAAAAACAAACAGGGACTCCCGGGAAAATTTAAAGTTTTTGGTCAGGTAGTGCTGGGATTAATCGTTGGAGCAACAATGTATTTCCATTCTGAAATCACAGTAAAATTGGACGAAAACGTGCAACCGGAAACGCATCAAATAGTCCAATTAAGCGATCAGCAAATTGCCAATAAGGAAACCAAAGCACTCGTTACTACCATCCCTTTTGTGAAAAACAACGAGTTTGATTATTCAGTTTTAATCACTTGGGTGAGTAAGGATTATGCCAAATATGCCTGGTTACTCTTTATTCCTATTGTCATTTTTATAATTACTGCGGTTTCAAACGGAGCCAACCTCACAGACGGAATTGATGGCCTTGCAGCAGCTTCATCAGCGATTATTGTGATTGCCCTGGGCATTTTTGCCTGGGTGTCAGGAAATGTGATTTTTTCAGATTACCTCAATATTATGTACATCCCCAGAACGGGCGAGATGACCATTTTTATTATGGCTTTTGTGGGGGCACTCATTGGGTTTTTGTGGTACAACGCTTTTCCCGCTCAGGTGTTTATGGGAGATACAGGAAGCTTAACCATCGGCGGAATCATCGCCGTGATTGCCATAGCAGTAAGAAAGGAATTATTGATTCCCATTTTATGTGGGATTTTCTTTATCGAAACCCTTTCGGTAATGATGCAAGTGAGCTGGTTTAAATACACCAAAAAGAAATATGGTGAAGGAAGGCGCATTTTTAGAATGTCACCCATTCATCACCACTATCAAATTAAAGGTTTTCACGAAAGTAAAATAGTCACACGGTTTTTAATTGTGGGTATCATCCTCGCGGTTTTGACCATTGTGACCCTAAAAGTTAGATAATGACCCATAATGGGTTTTTAAAATGAAATAGTAATGCCAATCGAAAGAGAATTAACTAAATCAATGACTTGTGAATTTTTGAACAGATGAGACGTCTCGTGATACTTGGAGCCGGTGAGAGTGGAGTGGGCACGGCACTTTTAGGAAAACAAAAAGACTATGAAGTGTTTGTTTCAGACAAACAAAAAATAAAAGAGAAGTACAAGGAAGTTCTTAAACATAATGAGATTGCCTGGGAAGAAGAAAACCATACCGAAGCCCTTATTTTAAATGCAGACCTGGTGATGAAAAGCCCCGGAATTCCGGAAACGGTTCCTATTGTTCAAAAGCTGGTTGAGAAAGGAATTTCTGTGATTTCAGAAATCGAATTTGCAGCACAATATACAAATGCGACTATCATTGGAATCACCGGAAGCAATGGTAAAACGACAACTGCAACCTTAACACATCATATTTTGAAACAAGCGGGATTGGATGTGGGGCTGGCAGGAAATATAGGGCAAAGCTTTGCAGCACAAGTAGCAGAAGGAGAGCGAGAATTTTATGTGCTGGAGTTAAGCAGCTTTCAGTTGGATGGGATTGTGAATTTTAGACCCCACATTGCCATTTTGACCAACATCACTGAAGACCATCTGGATCGGTATGATTACAAGTTTGAAAACTATATCGCTTCTAAATTTCAAATCATAAAAAACCAGCAAGAAACTGATTTTTTTATTTACGACGCAGATGATGAAGTCATTAATAGCAGGATTGAAAATTATCCCATAGCATCTCAAAAATTGCCCTTTTCGTTGCAACGAAAAATGAAAAGCGGCGCATATATAGAAAACGAAAACATAACAATAATAACAGATAATAAAACCATACAAATGCCAACAAAGAGTCTAGAATTACAAGGAAATCACAATTTGAAAAATGCCATGGCAGCATCAACTGTTGCTAAGCTTTTAAGCATAAGAAAAGCAACTATTAGGGAAAGTTTGGAAAATTTTCAAGGGGTTGAGCATCGTCTTGAAACCGTATTGAAAATTCAAAATGTAACCTATATCAATGATTCAAAGGCGACAAATGTCAACGCCACTTTTTATGCTCTTGAAAGTATGACTACTCCAACAGTATGGATTTTGGGAGGAGTTGATAAAGGAAATAATTATAAAGAATTGCTGCCTTTGGTGAATGAAAAAGTGAAAGCTATTATCTGTTTGGGTGTGGATAATGAAAAAATCATCAATGCTTTTGGAAATATAGTTTCTGTAATCACTGAAACACACTCAATGAAAGAAGCAGTACAATTTGCATACAAACTTTCAGAACGCGGTGACACTGTCCTGTTATCTCCGGCCTGCGCAAGTTTTGATTTGTTTGAAAACTATGAAGACCGCGGGAGACAATTCAAAGAAGCCGTTAGGAATTTGTAATAGAGACAGACAATAGACAATAGACAAAAGAATTAAAGTACAGCCGTAATATTTTACGGCTCAAACAGAAAAAAATGAACAAGTATATACAACAAATAAAAGGAGACAAGTCCATTTGGGCTATTGCCGGTATTCTGGCATTACTCTCCTTTGGACCTGTATATAGTTCAAGCAGTAATCTTGCTTATTTGTATGGTACTGGTAATACAGTTTCCTATTTAATAAAACACGGAGTACACCTCATTCTAGGTTTTATTATACTTTTTGGGGCACATAAAATACCTTTTAATTATTTTAAAGCATTGTCGATAATTTTGCTGCCTGTGGTCATTGTGCTATTGATTTATACACTCACTCAGGGCACAACAATTGATGGTGCCAATGCAAGCAGATGGATACAAATTCCTGTGGTTGGAATTACCTTTCAAACATCGGCACTGGCAATGGTTGTATTACTCGTTTATGTGGCCGCTTATCTTTCTAAAATCAAAGATAAAATAGTCACTTTTAAAGAAAGCATTATTCCACTTTGGTTACCGGTTTTCTTTGTTGTGGGGCTCATTTTACCTGCAAATTTCTCAACTGCTGCCATCTTGTTTTCAATGATAATACTAGTTGTTTTCATAGGCGGTTACCCCTTAAGATACATAGGTACAATCTTGGGTATCGGAATTGTTTTACTGGCGCTTTTCGTCCTTACGGCGAAAGCCTTTCCGGGCGTGTTTCCCAATAGGGTAGATACCTGGATTAGCCGTGTCGAAAGCTTCACAGACAAAAAAAATGCTGAAGATGGCTACCAAATCGAAAAAGCAAAAATTGCAATTGCAACCGGAGGCGTTACAGGATTGGGTCCGGGTAAAAGCGTTCAGAAAAACTTCCTTCCACAGTCTTCATCAGATTTTATTTTTGCTGTGATTATCGAAGAATATGGACTCATAGGTGCCTCGGTACTCATGTTTTTTTACACTCTTTTGTTGGTAAGAATACTCATTGTGGCAGGAAATACAGACAACAGATTTGGTAAACTGGTGGTGATAGCAGTGGGAATTCCCATCATTTTTCAGGCCATTATCAACATGGCAGTTGCCGTTGAACTATTTCCGGTAACGGGACAAACATTACCACTTATAAGTAGTGGAGGTACCTCAATATGGATGACTTGCCTGGCATTGGGAATCATTTTAAGTGTGAGTGCCAAACGTGAGGAAATTTTAAAAGAAACGAATCAAGAAAACCCCTTAGATATATTAAGTGAAGCCCTATAAATTCATATTGTCTGGAGGCGGAACCGGTGGTCATATCTACCCGGCGATTGCTATTGCTAACGAACTAAAGGCGAGGCACCCCCAAGCCCGCTTTTTGTTTGTTGGTGCAAAAGACCGTATGGAAATGCAAAAAGTACCCAAAGCCGGTTATGAAATTGAAGGGCTTTGGATTTCAGGTATTCAACGCAATTTGACATTGAAAAATTTGGCGTTCCCTTTTAAATTGATTCACAGTCTTTCCCGATCAAAAAAGATTATCAAAGACTTCCAGCCCGATTTGGTTATTGGAACCGGTGGATATGCAAGTGCACCACTATTGAGAGTGGCCTCAAGAAAAGGAATCCCCTGTTTGATTCAGGAACAGAATTCCTATGCCGGGATTGCTAATAAATGGCTGGCAAAAACGGTTAATACCATTTGTGTGGCGTACGCCGAAATGGAAAAATTCTTTCCAAAAGAAAAAATTGTCCTTACCGGAAACCCCGTTAGACAAGACATTACCTCCATTTCAGAGAAAAGAGAAGAGGCTATAGGGCACTTTGGATTGGATAAAAACAAAAAAACACTATTGGTCCTTGGCGGAAGTCTGGGGGCAAGAACCATTAACAAACTGGTTGAAAATTCAATCCCATTTTTTCAGGATTGCAATGTGCAGGTGATTTGGCAAACAGGAGGGTATTATTTCGAAATGTATAAAAAGCACAATGAGTCCGAAGGAATGCAAGTACACGATTTCCTTTACCAAATGGATCTCGCTTATGCAGCTGCAGACGTTGTGATTTCCAGAGCAGGAGCTCTTTCAGTTTCAGAATTGTGTATTGTTGGTAAACCGGTCATATTTATTCCGTCACCCAATGTGGCTGAAGACCATCAAAATAAAAATGCACAAGCGGTAGCAAACGAAAACGCAGCCATTTTGATTGAGGAGAAAGACCTCGATATACTTTTTGAAAGCGAATTCAAGATTTTAATCAATTCAGAAGTAAGACAGCATGAGTTGTCAAATAACATAAAACAATTAGCAAAACCAATGGCCGCAAAAGCCATCGCCGATGAGGTGGATAAACTATTAGAATAACGAATAATGAATAAAGAATTTAGAATAATCAAACAATAACAATAGTCAATAATCAATAAACAATAGTCAATTCAAAAAATGATTCAACTGGAGCACATAGAGAACTATTATTTTGTCGGTATCGGTGGTATCGGGATGAGCGCGCTTGCCCGTTATTTTTCTGCTGCCGGTAAAACTGTTTCAGGCTATGATAAAACGCCTTCAGAAATTACAAAAGCCCTTCAAAGTGAAGGAATTGAAGTCCATTTTGAAGATGACACACATTTAATTCATTCTTCACTTTCAAAAGAAACCACTTTGGTCGTTTTTACACCTGCTATTCCAGTCGAAAATCAAATCTTGAATCATTTTAAAAGTGAAGGTTTCAAAGTGGTGAAACGTTCTGAATTGCTGGGTGAGATCACTAAATCAACAAAGTGTTTGGCCGTTGCAGGCACACATGGTAAAACGACTACTTCGGCAATTTTAGGTCATTTGCTTGCTTTTGCAAATGAAGAAGTCACAGCTTTTCTTGGAGGAGTTTCAGAAAATTACAACTCAAATCTCATTCAAAAAGGACATAAAATCACGGTAGTAGAAGCAGATGAATTTGATCGCTCCTTTTTAAAGCTACATCCGTTCATCGCCGGTATTACCTCGATGGATGCAGACCATCTTGATATTTATGGGGACGAAAAAACAATTGTAGAAGCTTTTACCGCCTTTGCAGACCTGGTTCCTGAAAACGGATTTTTACTTCATAAAAACGGACTTCCGTTAAACGGAAAAACCGTAGGGATTGAAGACGGCTCACATTATGAAGCTCAAAACGTGCGAATTGAAAACGGTGCTTATGTGTTTGACTTTAAAACACCCACCATCACACTATACAATTTAACGCTTAACCTTCCGGGTCGTCACAACCTGTTTAATGCTTCTTTAGCTTTGGGTATGGCTTTATGCTTGGGTACCCCAACCCACATCCTGCCCAAAGCTTTATTAACTTTCAAGGGAGTAAAAAGGCGTTTTTCCTATAAAATAAAAACGGATGATCTGGTATTGATAGATGATTATGCGCACCATCCGGAAGAAATTAATGCGGTGCATCAAGCCGTAAGGGAAATGTATCCTCAAAAAGAGATTCTGGCGGTTTTCCAACCCCATCTTTTTAGCAGAACACGAGATTTTGTGGAAGGGTTCGCAAAAAGCTTATCACAATTTGATCATGTGCTGTTGCTGGAAATTTATCCGGCCAGAGAAAAACCTATGGAAGGAATCACATCGGAATGGTTACTGGAAAAGATCAATAACCAAAATAAAAAGCTTGTTTCAAAAGGCCAGCTTTCCGCAGAAATAAAAAAAATAAATGCACCTGTCAATGTGATGCTAGGAGCCGGAGACATAGGGGAAGAGGTAGGTGTAGTAATGAAAAATTTAAGTCATGAAAATTAACTGGGATTACATAAAATTTGGATTACTCACGCTTTTTGTAGGCTTCCTTTTTGCGTTTAGTTCCCAACGAAATGCACAGCGTCACTTGCTTTCAAAAGAGGTTGTTTTTCTTGAAGATGACAATCATTTTATCAGCTATTCTATGGTTAATAAATTGTTAATACAAAATAATGAAGAGGTTACGAGCATAGCCAAAGAAATTCTAGATTTGAATGAAATGGAAGGTAGGCTTAATAACAATCCTATGATTTCCAAAGCTGAAGTGTTTATAACGGTTGACGGTATTTTAGGGGCAAAAATAAAACAACGCAAACCAATCGCTCGTGTAGCAGCATCAACACCGTTTTACATTGATGAAAACGGAAAAGAGATGCCACTCTCAAATGAGCATGCCGCAAGAGTACCTCTCATCACAGGAAATACAGCTATCAACTATGAATCGTTGAAGTCCCTGCTTTTAAAAATCAGAGATGATGTATTTATGAAAAATCACATTGTTGGTATTGAAATTGAACCTAACGATGACTTGATTTTTTACTTGAGGGTTCAGAATTTTAAAATTGAATTTGGCAAACCCGAAAATATCGATAAAAAGTTTCAAAATTTTAAAGCTTTTTATCAAAAAACACTTAAAGACAGTACGATTACAGAGTACAGCCTGGTAAATCTAAAATTGGATGACCAAGTTGTTGGAACAAAAAAGTAAGATATGGAAAACAAAAATTTTGCAGTTGGTTTAGACATTGGAACCACAAAAATTGTAGCGATGATAGGTTGTTACAACGAGTATGGAAAAATGGAAATCCTTGGTATAGGTAAAGCCAAAAGCCTGGGGGTTCATCGTGGTGTGGTCAACAACATCACCCAAACCATACAGTCCATTCAGCAAGCTGTAGAAGCAGCTGAGGCAGATTCCGGCATCGAAATCTCTGAAGTGGTTGCAGGTATTGCAGGCCAGCACATTAGAAGCCTTCAGCACAGTGATTATATCACCCGAAAAGATGGAGAGGAAGTTATAAATGAACGCGATATAGAAACCCTTTGCAACCAAGTACACAAACTGGTGATGCTTCCCGGTGAAGAAATCATTCACGTACTGCCACAGGATTATAAAGTGGACGGTCAAGCCGAAATCAATGAACCCAAAGGGATGTATGGCGCCAGACTGGAAGCAAACTTTCACGTGGTTGTGGGACAAGTAACCTCCATCAGAAACATTGGCCGTTGTATTAAAAGTGCCGGACTGGATTTTGCTGGAATCACTTTGGAACCACTCGCGTCTGCAAATGCTGTTTTGAGCCAGGAAGAAAAAGAAGCCGGTGTGGCATTAATTGATATTGGAGGTGGTACAACAGACTTGGCCATCTTCAAAGACGGAATCATTCGTCATACAGCTGTCATTCCATTTGGCGGAAATGTCATTACTGAAGACATCAAAGAAGGCTGTTCCATCATAGAAAAACAGGCCGAAATGCTAAAAATAAAATTTGGTTCAGCCTGGCCCGGAGAAAACAAAGACAATGAAATTGTCTCCATTCCCGGTTTAAGAGGAAGAGAACCCAAAGAAATAACATTGAAGAACCTCTCAAAAATTATTCACGCCAGAGTAGTGGAAATCATTGAACAGGTCTATGCCGAAATAAAAGCCTACGGGCACGACGAGCAAAAGAAAAAACTCATTGCCGGAATCGTTATTACCGGTGGTGGAGCAGAACTAAAACACCTCAAGCAACTTGTAGAATACACCACGGGAATGGATACCAGAATTGGTTACCCTAATGAACATCTTGCCGGTAATAGTGATTCAGAGACTTTAAGCCCCATTTATGCAACAGCTGTAGGGTTGGTACTAAACAGTCTTCAGAAAAATGGTAAATACAAAGTAGAACCCATTCAAAATGAAGCACCAAAAGAAGATGAAGAAAAATTAACAGCTGAAACCATAGACAATCAAAGCAACATACCAAAAGCCAGAAAGAGTTTCTTTGAAAAATGGGCAGAAAAGTTTAAAGAGTTTTTGGATAATGCCGAGTAAGAATAAAACAGAATTTAGAATTTCAAAACATATATTATGAGTAGCAACAACGAATTTGAAAACATCGCATTTGACCTTCCTAAAAACCAATCCAACGTCATCAAAGTTATTGGTGTGGGTGGAGGAGGAAGCAACGCCATCAACCATATGTTTAAGCAAGGAATAAAAGGAGTCGATTTTGTAATTTGTAATACAGATTCGCAGGCACTTGAAAACAGCCCGGTTCCCATAAAAATTCAGCTTGGTGTATCACTCACAGAAGGACTTGGTGCAGGGGCAAACCCCGAAATTGGAAAAGACGCAGCAATAGAGAGCATGGATGAAATAAAGTCAATGCTTTCAACCAATACCAAAATGATTTTTATCACCGCCGGTATGGGCGGAGGTACCGGTACAGGAGCGGCACCCATTATTGCAAAAATGGCAAAAGAACTCGATGTGCTTACGGTGGGGATCGTTACGATTCCTTTTCAGTTTGAGGGAAAAATGCGTAATGACCAGGCTCAAATTGGCGTTGAAAATTTAAGAAGAAATGTTGATTCCTTAATTGTAATAAACAACAACAAACTAAGAGAGGTTTATGGAAATTTAGGCTTTAAAGCCGGCTTTTCAAAAGCTGATGAGGTGCTTGCTACCGCTTCACGCGGAATCGCCGAAGTCATCACACATCACTATACTCAAAACATCGATTTACGTGACGCCAGAACTGTTCTTGCAAACAGTGGAACTGCCATTATGGGTAGCGGAACCGCAGTGGGATCAAACAGAGCACACGAGGCCATTTCAAAAGCACTGGATTCACCACTGTTAAATGACAATAAAATTTCAGGAGCTAAAAATGTACTGCTACTTATCGTTTCAGGCTCAGAAGAAATTACTATTGATGAAATTGGTGAAATAAGTGACCACATTCAAAATGAAGCCGGTCACGGTGCCAATATTATTATGGGTGTTGGTGAAGATGAATCCCTTGAAAATGCCATATCAGTAACCGTTATAGCCACGGGGTTTAATGCAGAACAGCAAAATGAAATCGTAAATACCGAAACAAAAAAAATAATCCACACACTCGATGATGAGCAAACGGCAGAACAGGTTTTAGTGTCAAAACAAAAATCAACCAATGATTTTGTTGAAAAAGAAACGAATGAGTCAAAAGAAGAACCCATCATAAAACACACTCTTTTTGATGAAGACCTCGAAGAAAATGATAAAGCTGAACCTTTTGAGGGCTATATTGAATCTTCAGAATTTTTAAAAAATATTTCTGTGAGTTATGAAGAAATTGCAGTAAAAGATATTGAATCTTTCGATCAGGAATATATAAACAAAATGGAAGTCAACGATTTCATTATCGTAGAAATCGATTCTAAAATCAACAAACCAAAAGAAGAAAAAGAGCCTGAACAATCAGAAAACCAGATGTTGATGTTTGACTTGCCTCTCAATAAAGTAGAAGCCTCAAAAAAACCAAAGCAAGAAAATAAAGAAATCAACCAATTTGAAGTTAAAGATTCCATAGAAATAATTCCTGTAACTGAAGTATCTCAAGACGGAGTTAAACGGTACAGTCTTGATGACTATCAAAAAGTAGAAGATATGTTAATGGAGTCAAAACCACGTGAAAATAAAATCCAGGAAGAGGTTGATGAAGAACTTGTGTTTGAAAAAAGAACAGTTTCAGAAAATGAAACCACTAAAACGGAAGATGGTGAGGCAGACCCTTTAAACAGTTCGATAACAGATTTATTGAGAAAGCGCACTGAAGAGCGAAAACAAAAAATGAAAGCTTATAACTATAAATTCAATAACAGCAATTCACGTGTGGAGGAGCTTGAAAAGCAGCCTGCATACAAGCGTTTTGGTATTGAACTTGACGAAACCCAAACAGATAAAGAAAAAATCTCCAGAACTACATTATCTACAGACGAAAATGACGAAATCCAATTGCGAAAAAACAATTCGTTTCTTCATGACAATGTAGATTAACCTATTTAAAAGTAAGTTTAGTGTTAGATTTGCTTCAAAACCTCATTAACATGTAAATGTTTTTGGGGTTTTTTTTATTTCACTATGAAAATGGGATTAATTAAATAACTTCATACTAAATAATTTTTCTCAAAGTTGTATCTTCGCAGTCCATTAAAAACGAAACACAATGAGTTTGCAGGAAAAAGTAATGACAGCAATGAAAGAGGCCATGAAAAATAAAGATGCCAATGCATTGTCCTCGTTGCGAGCCATTAAATCTGAACTTTTGTTGGCACAAACTGAAACAGGTTCAAAAGAAAATTTAACAGAAGAACAAGAAATAAAAATTCTCCAAAAGCTTGTCAAGCAGCGCAAGGATAGTGCTGCAATTTTCATAGAGCAAGGACGTGAAGATTTATCTCAGCCAGAGCTGGATCAGGCAGAAGTAATTGAGCAATTTTTGCCCGAGCAATTAAGTGAAGATGAAATTGCAAAAGTAGTATCATCAATTATTTCAAAAACCGGAGCAGCCGGTATGAAAGACATGGGCAAAGTTATGGGAATGATATCTAAAGAGCTGGCAGGTAAAGCTGATGGGAAAACCATTTCTAATATTGTGAAAGAAAAATTAAGTTAGTCTGAAAATTAGATTAACGAGGTTCCTCCCGAAGTAACCTAGGGGACGGGAATTATGGCCGCGTAGTTCAACTGAATAGTCCGCCTTTGGCGGATCGGCTCTGAGGGTTTTAAAGAGAAAAATATAAAAGGAAATTTTAAATATTGATTAATGAGATTCCTCCCCAAGTTTACTTGGGGACGGGAATGTGTAAGGCCGCGTAGTTCAACTGAATAGAATATCAGATTTCGGCTCTGAGGGTTGGGGGTTTGAATCCCTCCGCGGTCACTACAAGCAGAAAGTCCGCTCTGAAAAGAGCGGATTTTTTTGTTTTACGAAGGAATGAAAAGCTCAAGCTTTTCAATTCCGAAGTGAAATATAAAAATCGATGGCGATAGCCGGCGGACTTTCTATTTGCAAAGGGG